>JBLIRN010000024.1:0-43869 GCA_049472315.1 bacterium | reverse complement strand
GCCTCTTTTCCCCTTTCACGCCCAGGGGATGGAAGCGATCACCAGGGTGCCGCGTGCGGATCATAAGCGGTTTGGGGAGGGTATCATAATCGAGGAACGCCACGCCCGGCGGTGGCGGGATCCCCGCGATCTCCCCCCTGGGAAGGACGGATGCGTCGAGGGTGCAGTCCAGGGCTGGAATGCAGGTGGTGCCCGGAATCTTCAGGGGGATCGGGGATGAAACCCCCGCCCTGCCATTTTCATCCCCTCCCTGTGCCCCCTCCTTCCTCCGGGCGCGTCTCGTGAAGCGAAGGGAGTCTCCATCCCTGCACACCGTGACTCCCCCGGGGACATCCACCTGTCCTCCACCCTGCGGTGCATTGATCATCCTGAGGATGGACGCCACGTGCTCAAAGTGTGCACCCTGGGGCACACCCGTATACCGGGCGAGGGCCTCCTGCAGGAGCCGTCTTTGAAGCCCCACCGGTTGTTCTGTAAGGTGCGCGCACCTCACCTCCAGGTCCCCGGTGCCGGCGGTATCGGGTGAGAGGAATGATTTCCATCCACTCGTCCCCCTTTCAACGGCAACCCGGTCAAGCAACAAGGAGGCGAAATGTGACAGTGCCAGATCATCCTCCCTGAGCAGCTCGGCGGTGCGGGAGAGGGTTTGAACAAGGGAGGGATTGAATTCCTTCTCCAGGCAGGGCATCAGGTCCAGGCGTATGCGATTCCTGGTGCAGCAACGCATGGTGTTTGTGGTGTCCGTTCTGTAGGGGATCGATTGCGACGCGAGAAAGGCCAGGATGTCCCCCTTCGGGATGACGAGAAGGGGCCGGATGTACTGGATACCCCGTGCCCGGCGAACAGGTGATATCCCTGCCAGCCCCCGCAGGCCCGAGCCGCGCAGGAGCCTCATCAGGATGGTCTCAGCCTGATCGTCCGCGGTGTGGCCCAGGGCGACCTTTGTGATGCCCAGGGCGTGTGCCTGCCGATCGAGGAATGCATACCGGGCCCTTCGGGCCGCACCCTCCAGGGATACCCTCCATTCCCTGCTGAGCGCCGGGCAGTCCGCCGCCTCCGCCACCAGCGACACCCCTGCATCCTCGGCGAGAGCGCGGACAAACGCCTCGTCCTCGCCTGCATCCGTTCGTATCCCATGATTGAGGTGGGCAATGACAAGATCCAGGTCAAATGACGGTGCAATCGCCCGAAGGAGATGAAAGAGGGCGGTTGAATCAGGCCCGCCCGAGCAGGCGACCAGCACGCGGTCCTTGCGATCCAGGAGCCCGTGCTCCCTGATAAAGGCACTGACCTTATGAAGCAGCATCATCTAATACCTGCGCTGGAAATAATCCTCCAGGATTCGACGATGGTCAAAGGCAATATCCTGCGGAAGATCCTCCATGCCCTTGTATACCCGCGCCTCTGCCGCATCATCACCCCCCACCGGATCCCCCTCGGCAGTGGCGATGAACACGGTGGAGACGGTGTGGTGGCGGGGATCGCGACCCGGTTCGGAGTAGGTGTGGAACTGCCGGACCAGGGTGACCTCGAGCCCGGTCTCCTCCCGTGCCTCCCGTACCGCAGTCTCCTCCAGGGACTCCCCATAGTCCACGAATCCACCGGGGATCGCCCAGCCGGGGGGCGGGTTTTTCCGCCGTATCAAGACGATACCCCCGTCCACCTCAATGATGATATCCGCCGTGCAGAAAGGGACCTCCCGTGAAACACCCTGTGTCATTTTTCCTCCATCATTGCGACAATGCCCTTCGGCATCCGCATACGTAGCTTACACCCTATAACACTTCGGCCAACAGAGTCCTAAAAGTGCCGGCTTTTTCACGTCCGTCTTCATGCGATTATTCAACACCTAATAAATTTTGAATAGTGTGGGAAGAACCTTTAATTCATGAAGCCCTTCGATTATCTCGATGATCCCGATAAACCATACAAACCAAAGGGCATCGAATATGTGCTTTTTGAATACCAGTGGCTTTACGACATAATCTTCCGGTTCTTTCAAATATGATAGTTTTGGCAAAAAGCTTGGTACTTTATCGATATATGCTTCAAATTCCTTTTTATGTATTTTTTCTAATTTTACTTCCTCACTTTTGATAACAATCGGATAATATATTGCAAAGGCAATTAATATAATAAGTGGAATTAAAAAAGTCTCGGATGCAAATCCTACCCCAAGCGCTCCTAAAAGGCTAAAAAAATAAAGGGGATTTCTGCACATGGAATATGGCCCTTCAGTAATTAATGTATCTGTTTTATAGCCTGCAATATAAAGAGAGCACCATAATCTGCCCAAAGAAGCGATACCTACTAAAACCGCACCAACTAAAAATAAAAACATGCTCACAAAAGAAGCCTTATCTTCCCATGCACTTGTGGTAACTAATATTATTACTATTAATGATACACCAAATATTCGAGAAATATAGATTCGAAAGTTTTCAATCATAGATTATTATTCTTCCCGATTAATCAATAATACAAAATTATTCATGGGAAAATCATGACATAATTCGACATTATAATTTCCATATCCAATTTTAATGATTGTTTTTTACAGAACGAGAATTTGATTAGGGATATATTCTAAATTCACAATTACTGTTTTATTCTTCAAGGTCAAGACCCATCATATCGCTTGCCAGATTCAGAAAAACGCCCAACGATTCACATAAATTATGTATTATTTGACTGTATTTCATTTTTTCATCTATTGTCTGGGCCTTCGACATTGCCTTTAATTCAGCGGTCAATTCCTTAAATAGACTATCCATAATTTTTTCCGGCTCCATGATGTCTCCTTTATCCATAAATAACAGTTGGGGTCATTGGGCAAAAACCATCCATACCCTGCCTTTTAATTGAGCAAAGAAATCCGCCTATTTTGCTGATTGTAGTGCTTTTTGTGCCTTGAGGGGCAATTGAACAAAAACGAAATAGGATTGGGGATAAAGATAATCCTCACCTGATTCATCAATGACTCTAAGGTATCCCTCCTTTTCAGCCTTATCGTCAGGAAGAACTTGGTAAACCTTCCGCTTCTCCAAATCCTCACAGTCACTATTTTCGATGCAAAGCACAAATCGTTGTTCTGTCGTCTTCTGTTCCATAGATCTAATGATAGCTCGAATGCTCCATCAATGGCGATCGTTTCAAGTCCTTTTTATCTTTTTTATTATCTCAAAATACATCAGAATTTATCAAACCATGTTGATTTATTCATTTTATATGACAATACACCCAACTCCAATAAATCGCTTGAGTGTAGACTAAGCCCGGATTATGCGAGTTTCCTCCTTGCCGGTCGAACTTCATAGAGGCCATGATCCTCCTTTACAATGCCTGCCGCTTCAACAGCCACTTTTTCAAACAAGAGCTTCTCGGTTGAAAAAAGATTGGCGGTTTCGGCCTTAAGGTAGCGAGCCCCCATGCGGCAATATTCCGGATCGATCTCAACGCCGATGCTGTTTCGTCTTGTCCGCAGTGCGGCAACCATTGTCGTACCGGACCCGCAAAAGGGGTCCAACACGGTATCACCAGTGAATGAAAACATGCGAACAAGACGTATGGCGAGTTCCAATGGAAAGGGGGCAGGATGCTGCTTGGTAGAGGCACCCGTGATATTCCATATCTGCCGAAACCATCGGTCAAAGTCGTCTTTTTCCATTCGGCTTGCATCTCGCTGTGCTTTTGTCGGCTTTCTGTACCCGCCTGGCTTCCGTTGCATCAGTATGAATTCTATATCATTCTTAATTATAGCGTTTGGCTCGTAGGGTTTGCCAAGGAACTTGGATCCGTTCTTGACCTCATAGGAGGCATTAGCGATTTTGTGCCAGATTATCGGGTTCAGGTTATCGAACCCGATACGCCTGCAAATAACGCAGATGTCCGCGTGCAGTGGGAAAACCAAGTGACGTCCGAAATTGCGCCTGGCAACGCAGACATCCCCGACAACGCATACCAGACGGCCACCAGGGACAAGGATTCGGTATACGTGTCGCCAGACCTTCTCCAACTCAAAAAGGAATGTTTCGTAGTCCTGGATATGGCCAAGTTGGTCAGGATTCTCATTATATTGTTTGAGATTCCAATAGGGTGGTGAAGTTACAACGAGGTGAACCGAAGCTTCGCTGAGGAAGGAGAGGTCACGCGAATCGCCGTTGATCAATCTGTGAACGGTCTTTTCCATGCAGCTACCCAAGCCCTCCCAGATGGGCTATAAGCACTCTGGCAAATCGTTCAAGAGAAAGGTCTTCCGCCGGTGTCGAAAAATGTCCTCGGATTCCGCTATCAGCCTTTGATGCAATGAACGCGGATGAAGTATAGTGTCGCTCAAGCACAATCTTGCGGCAGAATATCTCGTAACGTCGCAGATATGAAGCACCCACGAATTCCGGGAATACCTTGAAGTGCGGCTCCTGTACTTTAACCGGTCGGTTGGATGCCTCGCAGTCTTCCAACATGAAGAAGTAACCTAAAAATGGCTGGGGACTTATCAGAAAGGCACCTTCACGATAAGCAGTCCACAGATCCATAGCACTTCCAACGGCCTCTTCGGTCCGATTGTTTAAGTTGTTTCCGAAAGAGGGGCCGACCTGTGACTTCGCCTCAATGGCAACGAGGAGCGTATCCTTACGCACGACCAACAGATCCCATTTTTTAGTGGGGCGGAAGAATCCCGGAAGCTCAACCGCCCTTTCTCGGAATATACATCGTTCTGGAATACCGGAATTCATAATAAGTTCCGTAAAGAGATCGATGAAGCCATTCATCTGTGCACCGCCGGTCACTGCACTGCGGAGTCCCTGGTCTACTCTCCCGGTCTGCTCCTGCTTATTCCTCTGTCCTGCCCGGGTCTTCCAGTAATGGGCTACAGCGTGCCTGGTACGGTCATGAATATCCCGTAACATGTCGTCCAATTTCATGGGCATAGTATATCAGAATTCGGGTTTTTCTTAACAGGCATGGAGGCAAGATGATCAGTTAGCCGATGGTACCATCACATATTAATGCATGGAGTTTTCCCGCACAAGTCTCATCAACATTGCCCGTTTTGTACGCAACTATCGAATAATCAATGTCTTTTTTGCTATCAGTCACATTTAGATTTGCATATATTCATTGGCTTTTCTTATCTATAGGGATCGATTCGAATACCAGGCACGCATGCCGGGTCATGGCGTTTTCATATTGAGCAGTTCCAGCATTTCATTCGCATCGGTCACCGGCCGCATGCAGGAGCGGTTGATGCACACATAGGCGGCTGCCTTTCCCGCGACGGGGGTGCACGAGGCTGCAAAGGGCGACAGGGTATCGATTTCGGGTGATTCCTGATCCGTGGGCCGGAAAAGGACCGTTGCGTGGGGAATGAAATGCCGCCTGAGTGGGCCCAGCATCTCCTGGGTATCGGGGGCATCCGAGCGGCCGGCAACGACCACCTCGCAGGAGGGCCCCAGCCCGAAATCCGCGGCGACCATGAAATAGGGGTATGCCTGGGGCACCTCGCCGACCCGTTGGGAAAATGCGCGTCCTATGGCGGCGGCCTTCTCTTCAAAGCGGGAATCACCGGTAATGCGGGCAAGCCTCAGCAAATTCATCATGGAGGCCGCATTTCCCGACGGCACCGCCCCGTCGTAGATCTCCTTCTGGCGAACCATGAGACCCTCACCGTCATCGGGGGTGAAATAGAACCCCCCCGCTGCGCTATCCCAGTAGTGCCTCTCCAGATCCTGGTACAGGTGCAGGGCTGATTGAAGGTATGAACCCGTAAAGGTGGTCTCGAAGAGCTCCAGCATCCCCCATATCAGGAAGGCATAGTCATCGAGGTATCCCGTTATGCGGGCACTGTCGTCCCGGTAGCGGTGCAGAAGCCGTCCCTCCGGTGTGCGCATCCGGCCGAGGATGAAATCCGCAGCACTCCGGGCGGCATCCGTATATGCCGGTTCGTCGAATACCCGGCCCCCCTTTGCGAGTGCGGCGATCATGAGCCCGTTCCAGTCGGTGAGCACGGTGTCGTCCCTTGCAGGACGCACCCGGGTCTGCCTGGCGTGAAACAGCACCTCCCGGGCCTTTTCCATGCGCCTCGCAATCTCCGATACGGGGGCGTTCAATTCACCGGCGATGTCATGCAGGGATTCCCTCATGCGGAGGATGTTTGTGCGTGTACGGGAGGGATTGAAATTCCCCCCCTCGGAGAGGTTGAATACCCTGATGACAAGCTCTGCATCATCCTGCGGGAGGAGTCGCTGCACCTCCCCTGTTGTCCAGAGATAGAATTTACCCTCCTCCCCCTCGCTCTCCGCATCCTCGGCTGCGTAGAATCCCCCTCCGGGTGCGGCCATATCGCGGAGCACATAGGTGAAGATCTCCCAGGCGGTGCTCGCATACCCTTCATTCCCGGTTGCCTGGTATGCCTCCGTGTAGGCCATTGCCACCAGGGCCTGATCGTAAAGCATCTTCTCGAAATGCGGCACGAACCACTGGGAATCGGTGGAATAGCGGTGAATACCGAACCCCACCTGGTCGTATATACCCCCTCGCCGCATTGCCTGCAGGGTCTTTTCCGCCATGCCCAGGGAGGCAGCGACCCCCTTTCGCTTCCAATAGCGGAGCAGAAAAAGGATGGTGTGTGGAGAGGGAAACTTGGGCGCCCTGCCGAATCCCCCGAACCGGGAATCAAAATTCAGCACAAGCGATTCATAGGCTGCATCAAGCATCGATTCATCCGGTTCCGCAGGCATGGGGTATTCCTCTCCCTTCCGGAGCACCTCTGCAACCTGGCCCGCATATGCAATCACCCGATCGTGGTTCCTATTCCACAACGTGGTGATCTGCGGGATAAGCTCACGCAATCCTGCCATGCCAAACCGGCTCTCCTTGGGAATATAGGTGCCTGCGAAGAAGGGGGTCTTATCCGGCGTCAGGATGACGGTGAGCGGCCAGCCCCCGCTCCCTGTCATCATTTGGCACACCGCCATGTATACCTTGTCGATGTCGGGACGCTCCTCCCTGTCCACCTTGATGCACACGAAGGCATCATTCAGCATGGAGGCGATCTCCGGGTCCTCGAATGATTCCCTGGCCATTACATGGCACCAATGGCAGGTGGAATAGCCGATGGAGAGAAAGATGGGTTTATGCTCCCGCGCGGCCTTTTCAAACGCCTCCTCACC
The DNA here is from genome assembly GCA_049472315.1 of bacterium. Taxonomy (GTDB): domain Bacteria; phylum SZUA-182; class SZUA-182; order DTGQ01; family JAFGSM01; genus JBLIRM01. The sequence goes on along the minus strand of JBLIRN010000024.1, from coordinate 36,697 downwards.
CCAGGGAAACCAATCCACAGGGTTGCCGGCGTGCTGGAGAAGGTAGGGGCTCTGCTCGCGCACGAGACGGTTATGACCTTTTTCAGTAGCACCGTTCGGCGGATGTGCGGTCATATTGCCATGTTCCTTTCAGGAATGCCGCAGGGGCATATACCCCTCGGCTGCGATACATCCGATGCGTGCAGCGGTGACAACAGGTGGGTGCTCTTCATGGAACTATGGGAAAATCCCAAGCATGTCGGGGATGGGTGGCATGCACCGTTTGTGCTGAGAATATTCGACCAGTTCGATAATCCTATCCACCCTGCCGGGGTCGAACCCCAGGTGCAGTAATTCATCACGATCCTTCCCCCTGTCAATCATACTGTACAGGATCGCGTCGGCCTCCTCATACCCGACTCCCAATTCCTCATCATCCCGCTGGCCGGGCCACAGATCCGCCGAGGGGGGTTTGGTGAGAATGGAGTCGGGGACCTTCAGATACCGGGCCAGCTCATAGACATGGGTCTTATACAACCCCCCCAGGGGTTCCACATCGACGCCGCCGTCTCCGTATTTGGTAAAGTATCCGAGCAGTATCTCCGACCGGTTCCCGGTGCCCACCACAATGGCTCGGCGTTCCGCCGCGATGTCGTAGAGCACCGCCATTCTTTCCCGGGCCATCTTATTCCCCTTGCGAAATCGGTCGGCGTCGGGGCATTGTGCATAATAGGTATCGATACATGGTCCTATATCCATGATGACATGATCGATCCCCAGCGCCTCCACCACCAGAAGCGCATCCTCGATGTTTCCTGCGTGATAGGGCATGATGACCACCTTTATGGCGTCCCTCTCCAAGCTCCGCACCAGGAGAAATGCCGTGACGGCCGAGTCCAGCCCCCCGGAGAGGCCGAGGACACATCTGGGCCTCGATGCACGGGTGAAGCGCCGCAGAAACCCGACGATCTCGCGGCATGCGCTTTTAACAGGCAATGGAGGCAGACTGTGGGGGAATCCTTCCCTACTCATGAACGTGTTCCATCCGCGTGCAACGTGAGGCTATCGAAGACCGGAGTAAACAGGGTACGAAATTCCATACAAAACGGCGTCCGTTTTCTGCAAGGCAAAAAGGATAATGTTTTTCAATAGTTATTCAACATACGCCTATACTGTACCATTTCGTTTTGACCGCTGTCAAGCAAGGGATTTACGCCAAGGCGCCATTAAAAAAGGGGGAACGGGTAGGTGAACATCGAAGGGATAAAGGGAACGGGTGCAGTCCACGGAAGTGCGGAGTAAGACGGTGAAAAGGCAGCGGAGGTGATCCGGGAAAGATCGGGGTATCCCGATCGGAGAAATGACACGGGATTATACACATCATAGGGTGCAAGGAGGGGCGATATGGTCTGGATGTTGTTCAGGCGCAGCGGGTAGGGAAGCACGTTGTAGTCGGGATCGGCGGGGATTGTCGTATAGGGCATGGAAAACGGGTCGTATGAGCTGTATTGATTCTCCGTGTAGCCGCTGAAGGGACTCGACAGTGTCCTGAGCATTGAGGCAAGGATTGCAAGCTCGATGACAAAGGGATTCTGGGAGGGATTGGTGATCGAAAGTTGGGCATAAATCCGGCCTGCGCTCAAAAAAAGGACAATGAACACGGGCATGATTGATGCGGCCACCCGTTGAATGAGTCGCCGCTTGATGATGTACATCCCTTTCCCCCCGCAGTATGAGTGCCTTCCCGCATCAGTAGATCATGGAGCGAGCCCATTGCCGGTCATGGGCATATGCGCTCGCACCTGTTGATTACTGCAAGATGAATACCATAAGGCGCTCGCCTGACAAGTCTGGTTGGCAAGTAGCGAACCCTTTTGGCGGCCGAAAGGGGCAGCGTAGAGGCTCCGCTTCAGCCTAGCAAAGTCTGCTTGCAGAGTTGGGAACCCTTTTGGTGGCCAGAAGGGGCAGCATAGTGGCTCCGCTTCGCTTCGCCCTGGCAAGCTTGGTTTGTGGCTCCGCTTCGCTTCGCCCTGCCAAGCTTGGTTTCCCGCCTTCCAGTTTGATACTGGGCAAATATATAGGACTGAACTTTGTGTCCCCATGTGCCGATAAATAAGTGTCGGGGATACTATGTGTCCAGCGATCAGAACGGCGGTTGCACGGTCGCATAAACCATAATGCCAACCAGAACAAGGATGGATGGTGAACACATGAAAGCCAAACAGGAAAAACAGCGCAGCTCCGAATACTCGAATGTTGCAACCTGTCAAAAGAAGATCCTCGTTATCGATGATGAGCACATGGTATGCGAGACATTGCAGGACATCCTCCAGGAGGACGGCTATGTGGTGCGCACCGCATTGAATGCACTGAGTGGTTTGGCGGAAATAGAAAAGGACCCCCCTGATCTCGTCATCTCCGATTTGAAGCTCCCCGACATAAGCGGACTCGAACTGCTCAGGAGGGTGAAGCAGGATCGTCCCTATCTTGAAATCATCATCATGACCGGACTCGGGGAGGCTGAAACCTATCTGGAGGCAAAAGAGGAAGGGGCCTTCGACTACATCATAAAACCGATCAACATCCCCATCCTCAGGCTCATGATATCGAAGGTGCTCCACCAGAACTGACCGGCACCGTATGCCTGATGGCGCGATACGGTAATCTGCGGGGCCCTCCGCCCCGCCGTTCCCCTTGACGATATTGACCCTTGTGCATGGTTATGCTACAATCAACCCGCCTTTTGAGAAGTAATTGTCACCGTGAAACCATTGTTCTACCAGCACGGCATGATGAGTGCACCGAGGATCTCTGTAATGTCCAGGCATAAGAAGATTATACGCATCAAGGAGATGGAGAGAAGACGGAGAAGACGGGCGAAACGGATCAAGCAACGGATTGCGGAATTGAAGAAGCAGAAAAAGGGCAATGCACGCCAGGCGAAGGCGAGCCAATAGATCCGTCCTGGTTGAAACGTCACTCGAAACCCCTTGTTCCGTCACGTCATCCAATCCAGCTAATGGTATTACATCCCGAAGATCTTTCCCGGATTCAGGATTCCGCGAGGGTCAAAGAGGGCCTTTATCCGCCTCATCACGTCCATTCCCTGTTCATTAATCTCCATGGCCAGGTAAGGGGCCTTGGTTACGCCGATTCCGTGCTCCCCGGAGATGCTTCCTCCCAGTTCCAGGGTCATGCGAAAGATTTCCCTGACTGCCGCCTGTAAGGTTTCCCCTTCCCCCTTTTCATCCTGCACCAGGATATTCACATGGATATTGCCGTCCCCTGCGTGTCCGAAATTCGCCATGGTCAGGCCGTAACGCGAGGCGATCCGGTCGAGCCGGAGAAAACACTCCGCCAGCCGGTCGCGCGGAACACAGATATCCTCGTTGATCTTCCGGGCACCAAGGCGATAGATGGCAGGAGAGATGGAGCGTCTGAACCGGAAGAGCTCCTCGCGCTCCTCCTCCGTGCGGGCCACATCAAGCCCCTGCCCTGGAAAGAGGGCCTGTATCCGCTCAACCTGCCGTCTCACCTCTCCCGATTCACCATCCACCTCCATGAGGAGCATGGCATTGCCTCCCGAAGGCAGATCCATGTCAAGGCCCGCGCACACGCACTGAATGCTCGATTTGTCCATTATCTCCAACGTGGAAGGGATGATCCCCGTGCGAAGGATTGCCATGACACCGGAAACAGCCTCCTGTGCGGAAGGGAGAAAAAGGCGCATGGCCCGCACCGCCTCCGGCTTTCGGGTCAATCTGAGAAAGACCCTGGTGATGACCCCCAGGGTGCCCTCGGAGCCGACCAGAAGCCTGGTCAGATCGTATCCCACCACGGACTTCAGGGTCCGTGCACCGGTCGTCAGGATGTCGCCTCCCGGGAGCACCGCCTCCAACCCCAGGCAGTAATCCCTGGTCACGCCGTACTTGACCGCCTTCGGGCCCCCGGCATTCTCGGCGATATTCCCGCCGATGGTACAGGACTTCAAACTGGCGGGGTCCGGGGGATACAGCAGCCCCTCCCGGTCGACCGCATCCCGGAGGTCGCCGGTGATGACCCCGGGCTCCACCTCGGCGAGCATGTTCGCGCGGTCGATGTCCAGGATGCGATGCATCCTGGACAGGGCGATCACCACTCCCCCCTGGATCGGTACGGCCCCGCCGGTTACCCCGGTACCAGCCCCCCGGGGAACGACGGGGACCCGTTCCCTGTGGGCCCATCGCATGGTCTCCACCACCTCATCCCGATTGGCCGGAACAACGACAAGATCGGGCGAGCCGGGTATATTGCTGGCATCGGTGCGGTACACCAGGAGCGATTCAGGGGATGCAAGCAGGGATGATTCAGTGACAAGGCCCCTCAGGCCTTCAATCCTGGAGGGAATGATCATTACTTCCTTTTCTTGTCTGCGTAGAGGGCGGAATCCGCCTTGTTGATGAGCTCATAGTCGGTTTGCGCGTCTTCAGGGTAGGTGGCGACCCCTGCACTGATGGAGATATGAAGCCCTTCCGAAATTCCATTGTAGGAGAACCCCCGCTTCTCCAATGCCTTCTTGATCCTCTCCACCGCAATCAGGGCATTCTTCTTGGGTGTCTCCGGCAGGATCGCCACGAATTCGTCCCCGCCGTACCTGGCCACGATGTCCACCTCCCTGAGGCCGCCCCGGATCATCATGGCCACCTCCTTGAGCACGTAATCACCCACCTGATGTCCATAGGTATCGTTGAACGTCTTGAAGAAATCGATATCGAACAGGACCAGGGAGACCCGATGGCGGTACCGGGATGACATCTTGAGGATCTTGTTGAGGTTCCGGTCGAAGTACTCCCGATTGTACAGATTCGTGAATGCATCCAGATTGATGAGCCTCCTGAGGTCCCTGAACCGCTCCAGCTTCGCCTCGATCCTCACGATGAGCTCGAGGGGGTCCAGCGGCTTCGGGATATAATCGTCCGCCCCCATCTTGAGGCCGCCGATCCGATCACACACCTGTTGATTATCGGCAAGAAGGATCAACGGCACCGCCGCGGTCTGGATATTCTGGCGCACCCTGATGCAGAACTCTATCCCGCTCAAACCGGGCATGTCCACGTCGGAGAGGATGAGGTCGGGTACGGTTTCCGCCAGAAAGGCAAGGCCTTCGTCCGCACTCTTGACATGATGGACGGTATATCCGGCCGACTTGAGGGAATTACAGATGACATGTCCGGTATCCCAATGGGGAACGACAACGAGAATCCTCTTGGGAACCGCTTTGAGATCAAACTCTTTACCTTGATAGGGACTGTCGTCTGTCATACTAATTTTATCGACCTTCTATCGCAAAATGAGCGATCACGGAGGAAGAATAAACGCACTGGTCAAGCCGTTTCAGCGTTTGCCGGTGGTATGTTTCCAATCCTGGTGATCTCCACACGCCACAGCCTGCGCTCATCCGCCTTCCTGACGATAAAGCGCAGTCCTTGAAACACGACCTCCTCCTTCTCCTTGGGTATGCGTTCAAACAGGTGGAAGAGGAGCCCGCCCACTGTTTCATAGTCGCCCTTGGGGATTTCCAGGCCGAAGAATTCCTCGATCTCCTCGATGTCGATATGGGCATCCACCGAGATGGTGCTCTCATCGAGCTTGATGAGACGTTCCCTTTCAATATCGTATTCATCGTGGATCTCCCCGACCAATTCCTCCAGGAGATCCTCTATGGTCACCAGTCCCGCGGTGCCTCCGTACTCGTCCACCACAATGGCCATATGAACCTTCAGCAATTGAAATTCCTTGAGCAGGTCGATGATCTTCTTGGTTTCCGGAACGAAGTATGACGGCCGCATGATTTCGCCGATCTTTACATCCCTTTTGTTGGATCTGAAGACCTTCAACAGGTCCTTGGCATAGACGATCCCCGCGATATTGTCTATCTTCCCGTCATAGACGGGAATGCGCGAATGTCCCTTGGCGAGGATTATATCCAGTACATCATTCAGACCTGCATTGAGGGGACAGGCGGCGATTTCAACGCGAGGCACCATCACCTCGCGGACGATGGTGTCCATGAAGGTAAACACGCTGTGGATGAGCTCATGCTCCTCCTCTTCGATGATACCCTCCTCTTCCCCCTCGTCGATGAGCCGGTGAAACTCCTCTTCGGTCGCGATTCCCCGGCGTATGAGCCTGCCCAGGCCTATTCTCCGCAGCCATGTATGGAACAACGGCTTCTTTGAGGGTGCGCCGGAGGAATTCTCCGGGGCATCATCCGATCGCATGGTGTGGTCCCTTTCCTGTTGGCAGGGCACAAGGCCCTTTAGGGTGATTCGATTTCTGAAAGGACGACCCTCTCCTGCGCCTGCATCCTTTCAGCATCACGTTTTTCCATATGGTCGTATCCGAGCAGATGCAATATCCCATGAACAAGGAGAATCGTCAGCTCGCGGTCCAGACCGTGTCCCACTTCTTTGGCCTGCCGGGCGGCCGTTTCCACGGAGATTACCACATCCCCGAGGAGCTGGGGCTGGATGTCCGTCCATTCCCCTTCCCTCATCGAAAACGCGAGTACATCGGTCGGCTGGTCGATCCCCCGGTAGCATTTGTTCAGCCTTCTCACGTATCGATCACTTACGAATAGGATGCTCACCTCCTGGGTTTGTAAGCCCAAGACGCCGAATATCCTCTCCACCACCCTCCTCATCAGCGGGATTTCCAGACTTACCTTCCTTTGCCGGTTTTGGATAGATATCTCCACCCTTTTCCTTTCTCTGTTCTTCCTGGACCTGCGAACCGGGATATACAATCCGGGGATGGAATATTCCGGTGAGGATGAGGTTGAAGGAACTGGCGATCTGATGGAGATCCTTGAGGGTAAGCTCACACTCATCCAACTGCCCGTCCCGGAAGATGTTGTTGATGGTGTTTTGAATCATGCCCTGAATCCGGGAGGGACGTGGATCGGTCAGTGTCCTCGATGTTGCCTCGACCGCGTCGGCGAGCATGACGATCCCCGCCTCCTTGGTCTGAGGCTTCGGGCCGGGATAGCGGTAATCCTCCTCCTTGACCTCCTGGCCGTCCTTTGCCTTCATCTCCTTCGCCTTGGCATAAAAGTACTTGATAAGTGCGGTCCCGTGATGCTGTTGTATGATGTCGATGATCGGCTTGTTCAGTTTGTATTTCCTTCCCAGTTCCATGCCGTCCTTGACGTGCGAACTGAGGATGAGGCCACTCATGCTCGGCGAGAGGTTTTCATGTTCGTTACGGTAGTTCATCTGGTTCTCGATATAGTACCGGGGCATCTTGACCTTCCCGATATCATGGTAGTAGGCGGCGACGCGGGCGAGGAGGGAATTGGCATTGATGGCCTCGCAGGCGGCCTCCGCAAGATTGGCCACCACGATGCAATGGTGATAGGTGCCCGGGGCCTCGATGGCGAGACGACGCAGGAGCGGTTGATTCAGATTGAGCAATTCCAGCAGCCTCACATCGGTCGTCACCTGGAAGAGCCACTCCATGAGGGGCATGAGGGCAAGAACGAGGGCCATGACCGAGATGCCTCCCAGGAAACCGAAAAATATGTCAAAGAGCCCTGTCAGGGAGAAAAGCGTTCCCTGTATCAGGTCCAGGGGAATAACGATCCCCACGTTCACCAGGCCGACGATAAGGCCGGATTGTACGATGGATGCCCGGTTCTTCTTCAGCGAGAGGAGGTAGATGCCTCCCAGGCTTCCCAGAAACGCAAGTATGAAGAAACCCAGGTCGCGGTTCAGGAGTATCCCCGATAGTATAGCCACAATGGCGGCGACCACCACCGCTATTTGGGCATCGAGGAGGATGGCCACGATGAATGCGGCTGCTGCAAAGGGAAAGGCATAGTAATAGCTCGAAACAGGGATGATCTGTATCGTTGAGTGGAGCCCCTGGGCGATGAATACCCCGACACGCATCAGGAATATGGTTATGATGATGCTCAGGGATATGAGCAGGAGATTTTTCAGGCTCGACACCGGTTTCAGATGAAATCGCTTCAGAAGGATGAACAGGATCATCAGGCTGAGCCCGACAATAAGAATCAAGCCAATGATGGTCTGAACCACCTGTTCGCTCTTCTTCACATCCATCAACGCATTCAATTTCTCCACCTGATCGAGCTTCGCCCGTTCCCCCTCCCGGATGATCATCTCCCCCTTTTTTATATGAAAAAAGGCGGGCTTGACCGCCTGCCGGGCGCGCTCCATACGGGCGCGCGTCTCGCTGAGGTTGAATGTCAGGTTGGGGGATATGATGCCGTGGAGTATGGCGATCACCTTCTCCTGCAATTTCTGATCATCGGGCAGCAGGGATTGCTGTTTCGTCTCCACGAGTTTCTTGGCGCCTTCCAGGTCCAGTATCTGGGAGATGTCTTCCACCTTGAACTCGCTTTGCGTGCTCACATTCCTCCAGATGAGCCCCCGCTCCCGTTCGTTGAAATTGAATGAATAGCTCGGAATGATCCCCTTCTTCATCACCTCATTGAGCGCCTGGATCATCCCCCTCTCGATATCGGTATCAAAATTGCGTTTTTCGAACATGAGGTAGGTCTTATACTCAAGACCGATACCACCTGTCTGGGTGAATTTCGTCCACTCCTGCTCCCAATCCTTTTCCGTATCCGGTGAAGGTGCGGCACCGGAGGGGGCGGCCCCCTTCTTTTTTGTCTCCTCCTGTACCGGCGCATTTGCATCCTCGAGAGACTGGGGATTCTTCATCAGATAGAATGCGCGCATATGTTCGAACAGCCCCTGGATGCGCTCCACCAACTCCGAACGGAGGCTGTTGTTGTAATCATATACGGGGAGCACCGCCCTCTCCGCATCATTTTGCCGCTGTATCGTGGTCTCATGATCCTCGACCGAGAGGTCCCAGGGGGCCTTGATGTTTTTAGCGCTTATATCGCCGACCTCCACGGAGGAGATCTTGAACCTGAGACTGGGAACGATAAAGAGGGCGAGAAGCAGGGTGAGGGCGATCCAAAGCATGTATAACTGGAAACGGTACTCCTGATAGACGGGGGTCTTCTTCCCCTTTTGCAGGGCACCCGTGCCGGTTCCCTTTTTTTGAGGGGAAAGTTCCTTGATTTTTACCTTTTTGGGTTTGTCAGCCATCTCCTTCATCCTTTGGAAGGCTGGGACTTGTGATATTCCTCATAGGCCTTCACTATCTGCTGGACAAGATTATGGCGCACCACATCCAGCTCCGAGAAATACACGAACTTGATTCCCTCGATCCTCCCCAGGATTGACTGGACCTCTACCAGTCCCGATACCCGCTCAGGAGGAAGATCGATCTGGGTGATATCGCCGGTGACCACCGCCTTGGAGCCGAATCCCAGCCGGGTCAGGAACATCATCATCTGCTCGGACGTGGTATTCTGTGCCTCATCCAGTATGACAAATGCATCGTTGAGTGTCCGGCCGCGCATATAGGCGAGCGGGGCGATCTCTATGGTATCCCGCTCTATCAATCGCTTTGCCCTGTCCGGATCCATCATGTCATAGAGCGCATCGTACAAGGGGCGAAGATAGGGATTCACCTTCTCGTACAGATCACCCGGCAGGTATCCCAGGCGCTCACCCGCCTCAACCGCGGGTCTGGTCAGGACGATTCTGGTGACCTGCTTTTCGATGTAGGCGGACACCGCCATGGCCATTGCAAGATAGGTCTTACCCGTTCCGGCCGGGCCTATGCCGAATACGATGTCGAAGGTACGCATGGCGTCAATATAGAGCTTTTGCACCTTGCTCTTCGGCCTGATGATCCTCTTATGCCCGGGTACTTCAATACGATCCAGGAAAATCTCCTTCAGATCCACCGCCGGATCCTGCTTGACCAGCCTATCGACGAATCTGATATCCTCCTCCCTGACCACATACCCAAGATTGGCCAGTGAAAGCAGCTTCTCCACCACCAGTGCCGCCCTCTCCACGTTGGCGGACGGGCCCTGCACATGGAGTTCGTTCCCCCGGGTGGATATCCTGACATGGTACAATCCCTCGATCACCCTGATATTCCTGTCCTGATGGCCCAGAAACGCAGGGATGCTCTCGATTGCCGCAAGGTCGAACGTGCAGGATCGGTTATTCGCTATGTCCTTTGATCCAGAAATCGCTGTTTTTCCTAAACATAAAATGACTGCTTACGACTCTCCGGTGAACGCATACTCTATACCCTTCGGTGAATAATTGATTGCCCGTCCACGGCGCCTGCCGCCGGTTACATCCAGCAGTCAAACCCGCATGCCGGGCATCATGTGCCCATCAAAAAAAGACCCCTGATTTCTCGAAGAGGAACAGGGGTCTTTAACAAATGCTTCTTGTCTTTTCTGTGCGAAATCGATGTTGTGGCCAATTTCTCCATGCCACCAGGGGACGGGCCTATTTACCGTCAAAGAGAGACCATGGCCCCCGGTGTTTGGCCGTATAAACGGCATCTTCAGCCTCTCCGGGGCTATAGTTTCTCGGTATTTTGAAGCTCTGGCCGGGATAGATCAAATCAGGGTCCTTGATCTGTGAGCGATTTGCACGGTAAATCAACGGCCATTTAAAGGGGTCTGCATACACGACATCGTAATCCGAAATGATCCAGAGGCATTCCCCTTTTTGGACGATATGGCTCCCGTCGGTTTTTTCAGGCACCCTGGGTTGCTCCACCACCTTTGGCGGTTCGATCTCTGCTGCGCGTTTGGCTGCAAGCTCGAGCCTGCGGGCCCTCTTCGCCACCTCATCTGCCTTCTCAATGGCGATAGGATACTGGCCCCCGATATATGCGGTATCCGCCTCTCCGTATAATGCCTCCACATTGCGATACCCCTGGGGATCATGGGTCTCCGCCCCTGCCATCTTTGCCGCCATAAGCGCGTCCTTTGCATTTTTAAGCGCAGCGGAGGCCTGTTCCCGTAGTTTCATCAGTTCCTCTTCTGCAATGCTCTTGGCAATAAGCGCCCTATCCCTTGCCTCGATGGCCAGGTTTTTTGCATCCCCGTAGCACCTCGCCTCATTCTTTTGACGTGCCTCCTCAAGCTTCGACTCGGCGCTTTCATACTCCTGGGCTGCGTATCTTTCAGCCCCTGCCTCCCTCGCAGCCGCAAGGGCGGCCTCTGCATCGGCAATCTCCTTTGTAGGCGGAGGTGTACAGCCATAGGAAAGGAACATCACACACATGGCAACACCACATACACAAAGAACTGCAACTGATTTGAAACGGCCCACGGTTTCGACCCCCTTTCGATTAAAATTCCCCTTTTGCACTGATTTGTGTTTGGATATTAACACCCTCCCCATTCGTTGTCAAGAAAAGGGAGTGCCCAAGGAGATCGCATAAACGGTCTGCACCGTCTATTGTTCTTATCGTCATTTCAAGGAGTTGACTTTAACCACGATACATCATGTCCTGACCCTCGAAAGAAGGACCATCCCCAGGAAGCCGAAGAGGGCATTCCCTGCCCAGGCCCCGGCAAGGGGGGGGATGATCCCTGCATGGGCCATGGAAACACCGATATACATGATTATCCAGTACACAAAGGCCACCCCCAGGGCGAGGCCCAGGCTGATGTACCGTACCCCCCGGTGTAACCGGGTTGCAAAGGGGACGCCAAGAAGCCCGAAGATGAAACAGGCCAGGGGAAAGGCCCATTTAAAATATAGATCGGTCATTTGGACTGCGGTGTCATACCCCCATTCCCGGAGTCTCATGATGTACTGCTTCAATTCGCCATACCCCATTTCGGCGGGGTCCTTTTTGAGCCGGGAAAAATCCTCGAATTCCTCCGGCCATGCCACCACCTTCTGTGAGATCGTTTGCACCTCCGGTATTCCCTGGTCAAAGCTCCATACCTCGCCGTTGCGCAGGTGCCAGAAGCCGTTGTGGTAACAGCACTCCTCCAGATCCCATCGCCGGGTCAGATGAAAGCCCTCGTCCACCTCGAAAACGGTTACCCCTGCAAGGCATTGTTGTTCCTCATCCACGACCTGAAGGTGGAAAAAGCGCCCCTGTTTACCGGCAAGCCAGATCCTCCCCTGGAGGAGTTTTGTCCTGGGCTTCTCACCCTTGATCTGGTCGAGTAACGCCGAGGATTCCTGGACCAGCATCGGCGACAGATACTCCTGGTACACCCCGGTACAGAGGCTGAGCCCCAGGCAGAGGCAGAGGAGCGGGAGGATGATTTGAAACAGGTTGATCCCTCCCGACAGCATGGCGGTCAATTCCCCATCCCGAGCCATTCCGCCCAGGGTCAGGAGGATGGCCATCAACACCGCCACAGGCAGGATCTGAAAAAGGATCTGGGGAAGACGAAGCGCAAGATACCGGGCCATAATCCAGAAGGAAAGCTGCTGGGCCATGAGATTGTCCACCCGTTCGAAGAACTCCACCAGCATATAAATGGAGGTCAAACCCGCCAGGCAGAGCGAGAGCCGGGAAGCGAACCTTTTTCCCACGTATGCAGTCAGTATTCCGGGGCACAGGGGCCGGTATCCCATCAGAATACCCCCCTGAACAGTCCCACCCCTGTTGCCGCGAAGGTGATATTGGGGAGCCATGCGGCGATCCAGGGGGGAAGATACCCGGCGGTACTAAGCCTTGAGCCGGCGGTCAGAAGCAGGTAGTATGCAATGATCACCACGATGGACACGGCGAAGCTCGAGCTTCTGCCGGACCATCGACTCTCCATCCCTATGAGCGAGCCAATGAACGCGAAGATAATACAGGCAAGGGGGAACGCAAATCTTCTGTGCCATTCGAGCATCAGTCCGATCTCCTCCTTAAAATCAAGCGAATCCGATCCGAGCATCTCGCCGATCTCCCGGAGCGAAAGCTCCTTGCTTTTTTTCTTCCCCCTGCGGAGCACCGAGGGCCCCTCGAGGCTGAGGACGTTCTCGTAGGTGCCGAAACGCAGCACCTGGTAGCCACCCTCCCCTTCCCTCTCCAGCCGGTGGATGCTCCCGTCGCTAAGTGAAAAGACCGCGGTGCCGGCGGATTCATCCATTACGATATCGCCCTCCCTGGCCGCGATGACCCGGGAATGGCCGTGCATCGAATGGTCGGTGATCAGTATCCCCTGGTAGACCTGCCCATCCCTCCCCTTTCCCTTGTGGACATACATCACCATGTCTTTGCCGATGTTCTGAAAGCTCCGCTCGGTAATGGAGAGGAATGCCTTCTGTTCCTGCAATCCCGTCATCGTATCCTTAACGGACCGGTTGACGAAAGGGATGACCGCAATCTCCAGCCAGAGGCACAATCCCGTGGCGAGCACACCGAACACGATGGCGGGGATGATGATCCGGACGGGATGCTTGCCGCAACTGCGAAGTGCGGTGATCTCGTTGTCCGACGCCATTCGGCCGAAGCTCATCAGGGAGGCAAAGAGGATTGCTATCGGAAGGGTGAATGCAATCAGGGGCGGAATGAGGTACATAAGGAGTATGCCGACGGCGCGCAGGCTCATCCCCTTCATTACGATGAGGTCCGTCAGCCTCAGCACCTTATCCATCATAAGGATGAAGCAGAATACAAGCAGCCCGCCGAAAAACGGAGGGATGAATTCCCGCAGTATGTAGCGGTCAAAGATCCTCGTCATGGCTTCCATTGATAGAAAAAGGGGGCAGCTTGAGGCTGCCCCCTTTGCATTGTCTCACGTTTATGAAGAAACGACTCTCTTACAAAGATCCTTTACTTGTCGGCCTTCTTATGACAGTCTCCGCACTTAAACGGGGCTTTGGCTTCCTTGGCCTTTGCATCGTTCTTGTGACAATCCTTGTAGCACTGCTTATGCATGGCATTCTCAAGATCCAGGGCCTCGCCATTGGCCTCTGCTCCGTGGCAGCCTTCACTGCTGCACTTCTTGGCCTTGGCCTGCTCAGCGGGTTCATCGCTCGCCATCTCCTTATGATGACATATCTTGCAGCCATACATATCCGCGTGTTTCTTATGGCTGAGGGGAACCGCCTCGAATGCCGGTGGAGCCTTCTTCTTCGCACCGCCGAAGAATTTGGCATCGGAATTGATCTTGAAATCATCGGCAACCTTCGGTCCGCCAGCCTGAAGAACCATCGAACCAACGCAGATGAGGATGAGAACCATTACGACAATCCAAAAGGACTTCTTCAACCCTTACCCCTCCTTTCAAGCAGGTTAAACTGAATCAACACTCGTCCTTCCTGAACAATACTTTCACTATTGAATTATAGATAAAAGGGATATAGGTGTCAAGATCACGGCGGCAATTCTCATTGTGCATGATTAGGCAGCAGCATGGCAGACATGTCACCGGTATGCTCCATAGAAACAACACCCTTGGTCTTTCGCCCACAGCGAAGGATCGGCGTCACCATCTGCCGGATGGTCACTGTGGCGGAGGCATTATGGATTTGCCACAAGGCGCACAGAGGACAAGGGGATTTTTGCTGTACCCCATGATCCTTGATCACAACATTGGGCATTTTCATAGGGAAAATTTGAGTGTTCACGCAGGGCAAACGCAGCCTAACGGATGGTGAGATCGGCCTCCTTCACCGGGCCGAATTGCTCGATCGGGATGTCAAATCCCTCCCGGTTCCCTACCACCACGATGACCGCATCCGCAGGCTTCAGGTAGCGCAGGGCAACCCTGCGGATGTCTTCCATGCTTACCGCGGCAATCCGTTCGGGGTATCCCTCGAAGTAATCCCCGGACAGGTGATCATATTCCAGTGCCATTGCCTGCTTCACCAATCCGGCGGTCGAGGAGAATGAGAAGATATGATTATTGATGATGGAATCCTTCGCCAGGTCGAGTTCCTCCGGGGTGACCCCCTCCTCGACGAGCCGGCCGATCTCGTCCCGCATCAAGCCGATGACCTTCCCGGTGGTCTCGGATTTCGTCATGGCATAGGCGCCGAAGACCCCGTAGTCGATGTCCCCGCGATAGAAACTCCCCACACTGTAAGCGAGCCCCTGGTTTGATCGGATCTCCCTCATGAGCCGGGAATTAAACCCTTCCCCCAGGATATCGTTGAGCACCACCATGGGGAAAAAATCGGGGTCATTCTTCGGGCAGCACAGGTGCCCCATCAGTATGGTTGACTGCGGGAGGGGGCGCGGGGCATACACCACCGCCCGCTCCGTATCATTTTTCGGAACAGGGTACGGGGGGATGGGGCGAGACCCTTGCTCCCAATCCCCGAAAATCTTCGATATCGCCTCCAGCATCCGATCCCGTTCAAAGTCCCCTGCGACGCCCATAAGGATATTCTCCGGAAAAAAGAAGGACCGGTGGAACGCGATCAGGTCCTCCCTGGTCATGCGCTCGACCCCTTCGATGGTCTTCACTCTCCCCCTGGGATCATCGGTGTATACCTGTCGCTTGAATTCCCGGGAGGCAATCGCAAGGGGATCGTCGTTCTGGCGCCGAATGGACTCGATCATCGCAAGCCTTGCCAGATCGACCTTCTCCGGAGCAAATGCAGGGCTGCGGAGCACCTGGGAAAAGAGGTCGAGCCCCTGCTCCAGGTCCTTGGTCAGCACCGAGAGGCTGGCGCCCCCCGATTCCGTGCCGATACTGGTCTCCAGGATGGCCCCCATATACTCCAATGTCCTGTCAAGCTCCTCCGGACCCATGGCCGCAGTCCCGCCTGTCCGCATCACCTCCCCCGTGATCTGGGCAAGCCCCACCTTATCCGCCGGCTCGAATATCCCCCCGGTGCGAATGATGGCATGAATGGTGATCAGCGGTACCTCATGATCCTCCATGAGGTAGAGCACCATACCGTTGGGGAGCACCACCCGCTCGGGTTCGGGGGGTGAAAACGTGATGGAGGGAAAGGAAAGACGGGATGGATCCCTGTAAAGGCCTGCGGTATGCATGGGTGTGCAGCCGTGCACAAGCATGCCTGCGATGGCGATGCTTACGGCAATAGCAAGGAAGGCCCCTACCCTGCCTCTTTGCGGCGATGCGGGTTTCATGGTTTGGGTTCCCCCTCCTCTCCCCTGACCAGGACGCCCACCGTTTTATTGGTCGTGGTGAGATAGGTCCTGGCAGCCTCCTGGATCTCCTGAGTGGTTATGGTTTCAAGCACGTCGAGGTAGGTGCTCAGATAGCGCCAGTCGCCGGAAATCGATTCGAAATAGGATAACTTGTTGGCCATTCCAGAATTGGAGGTAAGGCCCCTGATCAGTTCGGCGCGTATCTGGTTCTTGATTCTTCCAAGCTCCCACTCCGAGACCGGTTCACCCTTGATTCGATCGAGCTCCTCATCGATGATCCGTTCGAGATCATCGGTGGTGTGCGGGTAACGCGGTGTGGCAAACAGGGTGAAGAGATTGTCGTACCGGGCGCCCGGCCAACCGTTGGCCGCATCCACACTCACCGCCACCTTCTCCTCCACCACCATCCTCTGGTACAGCCTGGATGTCCTTCCGTCCGTGAGGATGGAGCTAATAATATCGAAGACGTAATCCGCCCGGTCAGGAACCGTGGGTTTGTGATATCCCTCGATCAAACGCGGCTCCGCATCGAATATCACCTCGATCCGGCGCTCACCATCCTGATCCGGCTCCTTGGTGACAAGGGGGGATACCGGGGGCTGCCTGGGGATGCCGCCGAAGTAGGTCTCCATAAGCGCCATAAACCGATCGGGATCGATATCTCCGACCACGGCCACCACAACATTGTTGGGTGCATAGTGCCGGCGAAAAAATGTCATGGTGTCGTCGGGGTCCAGAAACCTGAGCTCCGATTCCCAGCCGATGATGGGATTCCGGTAAGGATGAGCGATGAATGCCGTGGCGAGAAATCGCTCCATGAGCTTCCTGAAGGGCTGTGACTCGTAGCTTTGGCGTCGCTCCTCCATGACCACGCTTCGCTCCGTATAGAACTCGCGAAAAACGGGGTTCTTCATCCGGTCGGATTCGATCCTCGCCCACAGCTCCACCCGGTTGCTGGGAAGGCTCACGGTATAGGTGGTCACGTCGGCACCCGTGGAGGCATTGAAGCCGACCGCACCGTTTTGGGAATAGAGCCGGTCCATCTCATCCTTCACCACAAACTCCTTGTGGGCACGCTGAAGGTCGGCAAGGCGTGCCGAAAGGCGGCAGACCCGGTTCGGATCGCCCTCCTCCCCCTTCATCACCTCGTGGTCCAGGGTCTGTCCCACCTCCTTGATTTCCTCAAGCAGCACGGATTCCCTGCCATAGTCCCGGGTGCCGATGGTGGTGGTCCCTTTAAACATAAGATGCTCGAGCAAATGTGCGGTGCCGGTCCGTCCATCCGGCTCGTCAACCATCCCCACCTTGTATCTGATAGAGAAGGAGCACACCGGGGTCTGATGCCGTTCCATCATGAGCACCGTCATCCCATTGGCAAGGCGTTTGCGGATCACACGGGATTCAAGATCGGCGATCCCGGCAGCAAGGCCCGCACGCACACATACGATAAACGAGAGAGCGACCAGTACGGCGACACTCGCACAGAGCCGCCTGAGCCTTCTCAATGACATACTATCCATATACATCCTCTTTACCATTGCATTATTACCTGGTTCAACCACGATACATGATCGTTTTGCGCATCGCGCCGGGAAAATCGCGACCCGCCATGCCTTTCGGCTTCACAGCACAAGGGATTGCGCCCGGTTGCTCACCCCTTTTTGACAAAAAAGGCAGTATATACAAGATCCCGCCCTGGTGCAAGGCGCAAACCAACCGTTGTCAGGGCAAAGCGCAGCGAAGCCTCAAACCGAACTTTGTCAGGGCGGAGCGAAGCGAAGCCCTATGCCACCCTTGCATTTACCCAAAGGCTCCGCGATCTCACCAAAAGCCCCTCCTCAGCCGCCACACCGTGCGCAAGGCACACCCCAAGAGGGCACATCGGGGTGGTGAGACATCGGCAAAAATGTGATACAAATAGGGCAGACGATTCCTTGACAAATCCGACTGATTGATATAAGTGTAATACAATGTTAGTACATAACCTTGACCTGAATACAGCGGCCTTGTCGACTTTTTTATATTCGGAGCACCGCCTATCAGCGAGGTCCCGGTGACGTGTACGAACGGGTGCGAGTGCGGCAGAGCGACCATGGCGCCCGGTAACAGGTGCATATCGGACACATGTGCATGCGCATGCTCCCTATTCAGCGGAGGGATACTCCAATACGAGAATTTACCTTAAGAAATGTACTATTTAATACGTAATTTCAATGAGTATATTCCCGTAAGATCCATGGAGGCATGCAACGGACGGCAGTTTTTTTGACGATACATTAGTAATTTTTATGTAATTTATTGATATTATGAATCTTGCTTATCATTATTCCTGCACATGCTGCGCTGTTATTTTAAAAGGCTTCACGTTGTATGGATGGTCATGAAATCCATCCGCGTGATGCATGGAACATTGACGCACAATCACCTGTGCGATCAATGAGGTACGGATATTTTCACGAAGTCTTTGGCATGTATAAACTCGGAGTGCTAACAAGGTAGGAGGAATGACTATGAAAAAGACCTTCGCCGTTCTCATGCTTTTCCTCGTGATGACCCCGGGATGCAGCAATCAAAGATCCGGTACGGTCTCCAAGGAGGCCACCCTGACCCTGGGGGCATATACAGTGGTCAAGGAGGTATATCAGCGGGAAATCATCCCCTCCTTCAAGGAGTATTGGAAAAAGAAGACCGGCGAAGAGGTACGGTTCGAAGAGTCCTATATCGCCTCCGGCGCACAATCGCGGGCAATAGCCGGCGGATTCGAGGCGGATGTTGCCGCCCTCTCCCTGGCGAAGGATGTCAACCGTCTCAAGGAGGCCGGGCTTATCACCCATGACTGGAAGGCAAACCCTTACCAGGGATTTGTCACCCGGTCGGTCGTGGTGATTGCCCATCGTCCGGGGAATCCCAAAAAGATACGAAACTGGATCGATTTGACGCGCAGGGAGGTGGAGGTCCTCTACCCGAGCCCGAAGACCTCGGGCGGCGCCATGTGGTGCGTCAATGCGATCTACGGGGCAGGATTGAAGCTCACGGAAAAGGATACCGGGAACCCGGATGCGGACTATGCCCGCTGGCTCCTGAAATCCATTCAGAAGCAGGTGAAGGTAATGGACAAATCGGGACGCGCCTCGGTCACCACCTTCGAAAACGGGGTGGGTGATGCCCTGGTAACCTATGAAAACGAGGCGAAATTACGCCAGAAGGAGGGAAAGGAATTCCCCTTCATCATCCCCGATGAGACCATCCTCATCGAAAACCCGGCAGCACTCATTGATGTAAACGTGGACAAGCACAACAACCGAAGGGCGGCGGAGGCATTCGTTGAATTTCTTTGGTCGGAGCGGGCCCAATCCGCATTTGCCCAGTATGGCTTCAGGCCGCTCAGGGAGGACGTGGAGGAGAGATACGCAGCAGAGTATCCGGTGCCCCCGCACCTTTTCGACATTCAGTACCTCGGCGGATGGGACGAGGTAGAGAAGAATCTTTTCAGCCAGGAAGGGGTGTGGGGGAAGATTGTTGAGGAGATCGCCAGGAACCGTTAGAACGAATTCCAAGAAGATCGACCCGGGTGACGCCATCCTGAGAGGGCTTGCCTTCAGCTACATAGGGCTGCTCGTGTTCCTGCCCATCGTGGCCATCACCGCGGCATCATTTCGCGGGGGGCTTGCCAACCTGTGGGCGAACATCACCCTCCCGCAGGCCCTTCATTCACTCAAGATCACCTTTGGGATGGCCATCGTCATGGTGCTCATCAACATCGTCACCGGCACGGCCACCGCCTGGGTGCTGGTGCGGTATGACTTTCCGTTCAAGAACATCATGGACTCCCTGATCGACCTCCCGTTCGCAATACCCACGGTGGTTACCGGCATCATGCTCGTGGTGCTCTACGGACCGAAAAGCATCATCGGGAACCTGCTGGGGAAATACGGCATCGAGATCATCTTCAACACGCCCGGGATCATACTGGCGCTTCTCTTCGTCTCCTTCCCCTTCGTGGTACGCTCCGTGCAGCCGGTGCTCCTGGAGATGGATAAAGACATGGAAGAGGCGGCACAAACCCTCGGGGCATCCCCCCTTACCATATTCTTCAGGATCGTTCTCCCCGCCCTGATACCCGCGATCCTGACCGGGGCGGCCCTCTCCTTCAGCAGGGCGCTCGGTGAATTCGGCTCCATCGTCATCGTTGCCGGCAACATCCCCTTCAAGACCCAGGTTGCGTCCGTATACATATACGGTGAGATCGAAAGCTACAATATACAGGGGGCATTGGGGGTTTCGGTCATCTTGCTCCTTTCCTCCTTCCTCATTCTCGTCCTCTTGCATCTGTTACAAAACTGGAGCAGACGGTATGAAAAAACAGCGTGACATGGTTCTCAGGCTGGACCGCAAATCCGGAAGGCTCGGGAAAAATTTCCTGATCCTCGCGGTGATCTCCTGGTTCCTGGTGATGATCATCGTCCCCATCTCCGGGATCTTGAAGCAGGTTGTCGTCAATGGATTCTCCGTGTTTTTCTCCTCCATCACCACCCCGGAGGCACGCCACGCCTTCTGGTTGACCAGCATCATCACGGTCTCCGCCATCGTCATCAATACGCTGCTCGGGATAATCCTGGCACTGGTATTGGTAAAACAGGATTTCAGGGGGAAGCTCTGCGTGGAAGGCCTCCTCGACCTGCCGTTCGCCGTCTCGCCGGTGGTTGCAGGCTTCATGTTTGTCATCCTCTTCGGGCCCCACGGCTGGATCGGGAGATGGTTCGAGGCCCGCAACATCAAGATCATCTATGCGCTCCCCGGCATGATCATCGCCACCCTCTTCGTCACCCTTCCCTTCGTGGCGAGGGAGGTCATCCCCGTGCTGAAGGAATTCGGCCTGGATCAGGAGGAGGCGGCCAGCATCCTCGGGGCGTCCAAATGGCAAACCTTCTGGAAGGTCACCCTCCCGTCGATAAAGTGGGGACTTATCTACGGGACCACCCTCACCATGGCGCGCTCCATCGGTGAATTCGGCGCCGTGCTCGTGGTGAGCGGGAGCATCATCAACAGGACGCAAACAGCCACCTTACTCATCCATCAGCAATTTACCGATTTCAATTATGCAGGGGCGTTTTCTGCCGCGATCGTCCTGGCGTTCCTCTCGTTTTCCCTGCTAATCACCATGAAACTCATCTATTCACGGAAGGAATCGAGGTAGCAATGGGCATCGTCATCAAAAACCTATACAAGAAGTTCGGGGATTTCGTTGCCGTGGACAATGTGAGTTTTGAGATCAAGGAGGGGGAACTGGTCGCCCTGCTCGGGCCGAGCGGCTCCGGCAAAAGCACCATTCTGAGGATCATTGCGGGTCTTGAAAAGCCCGATTCGGGCATCATCTACCTTACCGGCGACAATGTGACCCACGTATCCACGCAAAAGAGAAAGATCGGGTTCGTATTCCAGCACTACGCACTGTTCAAACACATGACCGTTGAGAAGAACATCGCCTTCGGCCTCGAAATACAGCGCAGGAAAAGAAAGGAGATACGGGAGCGGGTGCGGGAGCTCATCCACCTGGTCAGGCTCAACGGGTATGAACGGCACTATCCCTCTCAGCTATCCGGGGGCCAGCGCCAGCGGGTCGCCCTCGCCCGGACCCTCGCCACCGAGCCGAGGGTGCTCCTCCTGGACGAACCCTTCGGGGCACTGGATGCAAAGGTCAGGGGTAACCTGGCACAATGGTTGAAGGATCTCCACGAAAAGCTAAATATTACAAGCATATTTGTCACCCACGATCAGAACGAGGCCATCGAGATCTCCGATAAAATCGTGGTCATCAACCGGGGAAGGGTCGAGCAGGTGGGGAGCGCCCAGGAGGTGTACGAATATCCCAAGAGCCGGTTTGTGGCGAGCTTTATCGGGAACGTCAACATCATCAACGCGATCATCAGGCAGAACAACCTGTTCATCAAGGGGACCGATTATCGATTATCCGCAGCCGGCGAGGAAACCCTCAACGACGGCGACACCGTCCTGCTGGTGCGTCCCGAGGATGTGATCCTCATGGATCAACCTGGGGAGGGAAACGCCTTCCCGGGCATTATCAAACGCATTCACTTCCGGGGGGGCTTCTACGAGATATACGTCGATCTGGACGGTGTCAGTATACGGGCCATTGAAAACAAGGGCGCGTTTCTGAGGAAACAGTGGCAGGAACGTCAGGAAACATATATACATTTCAAGGAATACAAGGTGTTCGAGGCATCCGAAGGACACGACGTGCTCCGCGAGCAGCTCACCCAACTGGGGTATATCGAATAGGGATCGCAGGCCCAAGCGACTCTCTTTTCAGGCACACACACCTCACCCCGGCAACCTGCGGGATATCTCCTGTAAAATATTTTTTAATGGATTCGCTTCAGGCATTCGAACCCCTGGAAACCAAAAAAGGGTCGCACCCTGAGAAGGCTCAGGGAACGACCCTCCGTGAACAATCTCCCTCTTTTTTCCTGCAGTGGCCCAAGGAGCCAACGGCAGGCAGGGAGTACTACTTGATCACCTGGAACGACACCGACTTCAAAACCTCACCCTGGGGATCGACCACGTCCACCCTCCAGTCACCGATCTCAAAGGGCTGAATTATCTTCGAGCTATAGGTACGCCAACTGGCGGAACGCACCGGCAGCGTAATCCGTGCGCGCTCCACATCATTGAAGTACCATACATGCCCGATCTCCACGAAATCCTTTGCACCCAGGACCTGGGTAAAGGCATAGAGCCTTCCCACGGACACCTGGAAGCGCTCGCCTTCCTCAACCGGCTCACGGTCAACGATATTCGTACAGATCGCCATGCGGGAAACCTCCACCGCAGGGGCCTTCATCGGGGCAGGTTCGGTCAGTGATGCGGTCTGCTCCAACGGAGCGGCCTCTTCCTCGGCCTCCTCTTCCAGGACAGGCTCCTCAAAGGTGGCAGGCTCGTCCCCCATTTCGGACTCCAGGGCCCGGAGCGCCGGGGTATGGCACAGCAGCATCGATGCCGTTACGGCAAGGACCAACAGCACGAAAAGAACCCTCTTCATCATCCCCCCTCCTTTCCATGATGGTTATGGATGAATTTTCCGGGTCACCATTGATTTAATTATAAATGAGCTGTCTTGTCAATCATTCGCGAGAGGTATCCATTAATACATATATATCGGCAATCAACCCCCATTCGAACGGAAATGGATCCCCTGCACGGCACCCTCGGCCGATGATGGCACAATGCGGTCGTTATGAGAAAATGCCCGGAATCTCCTTTCCGCAGTAGGGGCAGGAGGAACCCGCCACCCTGTTTTCCAGCACCGCGAACCCACGCCGGTGAATGAGGGGTTCCCGGCAATGCGGGCAAAGGGTATCGTCCGAGATCCCCGCGACATTACCCATGTAAATGTAATGCAGGCCCGCCCTTTTCCCGGCATCGACCGCCCGCTGGAGGGTCTCCAGTGGTGTGGGCCCCCTGTCGGTCAACTGATAGTCCGGATGGAAGCGGCTTATGTGCCAGGGAATATCGCGGTCCACCGAGGCGATGAAATCGGCAAGACCATTGAGCTCATCGTCCGAGTCATTCTCCCCGGGAACGACCAGGGTGGTTACCTCCACCCAGATATGAAGCATCTTCATCAGGCGGATCGAGTCCAGTACAGGCTGCAGGTGTGCCTTGCACAGGTCGACGTAGTATTCATCGCGAAATGATTTGAGGTCAACGTTACATGCATCAAGGAAGGGGCTTATGGTCTCGAGCGCCTCAGGGCCCATATACCCGTTGGTCACGAATATGTTTCCCAGCCCCTTGTCATGGGCGATCTGTGCAATGTCAAAGGCATACTCGAAAAATATGGTCGGCTCTGTATAGGTGTAGGAGATGCTCCGGCAGTCGTGTGCGGTTGCCTGATCAACCGCATCCTGAGGTGAGAGCGGATGTCCGGCCAGATCCCGTCCATCCCGGGCGGATGTCTGCGAAATCTGCCAGTTCTGGCAAAAGGTACAGTGAAAATTGCACCCTATGGTGGCAATGGAGAAGGTGACGGTGCCCGGCAGATAATGGTACAGCGGTTTTTTCTCTATGGGATCGATATGTGCCGCGATAACCCCTCCGTATACATGGGTGACCAGCTTTCCCTCCCTGTTTTGCCGTACCCCGCAGAATCCGAATTTGGAAGGCGCGATACGACACCGGTGGCTACACAGATGACATTCCACCACCCCTTCGGAAAGGGCTTTATAAAACATGGCCTCCTTGAGCATGGCTCACCCCTCTTCCCGAGCTTGGTAAATCTCGATAAGGTTACCGTCGGGATCCCTGACAAAATTGACAAAACGGCCGTTTTTCGCGGCCCTTATAACCTCCACCCCCTTCGTGGTGAGTTGCCGGCAGAAACCCTCTGCATCCTCCACCCCGAATCCCCAGTGATTGTATCCGGCGGCGGGCACCTCGTGACCCCCCAAGACAGTGCCTTCCGGCGAAATGATCTCCACGATAACCCTCCCGTAGGAAAGTTTGGTCAAGGAACATGGGCTGGAGAATTCAAAGATCCTTGCAATCAAGTTTTCAGGAACCAGCATGGTCGGTCCCGCCTGAAAGCCGAGCTTCTCGGTATAGAATGCCACCATCTTTTCGGGATTGTCGGTCATGATGCCTATATGATGGATATGTGCGGTCATTGGTCCCTTCCTCCGGTGTATGGTCACACTGATCCCTCCCTTTTCATTCTATACGTATCCCCTTCCTTTACTCAAGCCCTCACTGAAGCAATTCCGATTGTAAACCTCCAAGCCATGCCACACGCAGGCATGTTTATTTCCTGATGCAATATTCACCGGCATTGATAAGGCTCCCCTGAGGTTTCTGTGGCATAGGGAATCTGCTTATTATACAAGGCATTCTTCATATTCCTCTTTCAATTATAAAATCTATGTGTTAAAATAGATAATAAATTTGTTTAACAGGAATAATACGGATACATAATTGTTTGTATTAAAAAAACTGTTGGGGGGGAAGGCACAGAGGTTATAGAGCGTATGATGAAAACCGCATCCACGAAGTGAGGAAGGTACTCCCTCCCAGTGATGATGCGGAAAAGAGGACACCTTTATGATCAACTGGTTCGTCTCTCTTTTGGCCCCCTTTCGGGTATTTGTGGCCGCACGTGTGTGGCGACTGAACGGCGTCTCGATCCCGTTCCCGTCATCCCCGGAAATAATCCCCCTGCGCGCCCTTCGAGGCGTAGGGGTTCCTTTACTGTCACAGGATTTCTTCGTCCCTTTTATGTCCAATTAATCCATTTCAGATACACGAGGAGGTGATTCCAGAAGGTACCGATATCGTACATACGGTGCATGAGGATGCATCCATACCCATTGCAGAAGGAGGTGATCCCACATTAAGGGCTCTATCGTTTACTACCGCCTATTTATCCTCCATGAGGGCCTGTCACACTGACCGAGGGCTCTCTCTTGGAATGGATCGGGCCATATAGAGCGAGGGGCCGACGAATTCAATAAGTGGAGGTTTTGAATGAATCCTGTTTATGTTGATGAAACCCGATTCCTTGGATGAAAACCGATTGTCAGATGAAAGCCTTTATTATTTGCAATAAGGTTTGGAGGACGACAATGAAGGATAACAGGTTTTTGATAGTATGGATATGTATCACGATGTTCATGGCAGGAGTGCTGCTTGCCGGGGCGACGGCCACGGCCCAGGTTTTCCCAACATCGTATTACTATACGAATCCGCTCTTCTATTCAGGCTATGGCTATTTCAACACCATCAACGGGTACCTGCTCGGATATGCACCGTTCAGCCCGTTCCTGACCCCTGATGCGGCCCTTGCATATACATCCCTCGGGATACCCACCTACCCGTATTTCGGTTCACCCTATCAGACCACATTCCCGTACACCACCCTGCCGGGCACCCCGATCCCCTATGCGCGGTTCGATTATCCAACCTATGCATACGGCGACCCGGCGTTCTATCTGAGTTGGGTATTGTTGCAGTAACCAGAAACTGGATTGTTATCGGAAGCGAGGTGTTGCAATGATGAAGTTATACAAAAGAGTCCTTATTATATGTATTGTTGCAATCGTATACCTGGCAGTTATGCCGTACACAGCCACGGCTCAATTCCCCGGAACCGGTGCAGTGTGGCAGTTCCCGGCCTTTTTAAGCCAACCCCTCCAGGTGCCCACCACCAGTATCACCACCGGGGACATCCTGGTTGACAACTTCGAATACTGGGACAGCCCGTACAACCATGGGTGGCGGCAATCAGAACCCGCCTACCCGGTGTATGGATTCGGCATGGGGTATGCGACCATCTTCAACACGGTGCTGGACCTGCAAGAGGGGAGCCGTGTGCTTGACGTATATCGTCCTGCCTCCATATTCCTGCTCGGCACACCCTACGAGAAGCACTACATCTCCCTGTTTCTCTTCACCCCCCCTACCGCTGAAAATACCCAAGGCAGCGCAGGGATCAACCTGGACCCCAACGACGGGACCGCATATGGGGTGTTGAGCATGAAATTCAGGGCGCCCCTGGGCATCGAACCCTGGGACATCTTCGAATTCCAGGTGCACGGAACCACGCTGGGTGCGGATGGCAGCGGAGGGACGGACGACGACAGGGCCTTCCTCATCCAGATACGGCCTGTAGAGCCTAGCGCAGGAAGCCGAGCCGCGGGCAATTCAACGGCGAACATGGGCACCTATGAGGCCCGCATGCTCCAGGACGGATCGTCGAACTCACCCATGGTGATCCAGGTGGACATCGGCCGCAATTTCCTTGACGGCTCATGGCACACCATCTGGCTGGACCTCAACGAGATCAACGAAAAGGCCCATAGCGGCTCGGTCCCAGCAGGGTGGGAGTTCGGCTCCGCCACCATGGTCATGACCGGGGGCCAGATGTTCCGTCTGGACGACATCATGTTCAGGAAAACGGACTACACAAGGATCGATCAGCCTGATTTCTTTGAAATCGGCCCCCTGTTCGCACAGATCTTCGAGCCCTACCGGTACCTGTTCATGGCGGATTACCAGGCAAAGACCGACATCCCCCACCTGGGAAAACGCCAGATCATCACCGATTTCATGCTCGACGTCGACAATTTCATACTCGATCCGAACGAGATACGGGATGCCTGGGTCGCCGATCTCCTCGCACTCGACCCGAACTATCACGTGATCGACGCCAATCACCCTGCGTATGACCCGAACTACTTCGACCGGTGGTTTCCCGGAGATCCCGATTACGGCACCGCCGATCCCGTTGCGGAACAGTACATACGGGAGGGCTTCTCCATCGACGCCACCCTGCCCGTGTTCTCCGATCCGGTGCTGAGGATCGGGGGAGACAAGGTGGATGATCTGAAGGGCCAGGGCACACTTGGATGGAACGTGACCGTGAACGGATACGGTGCAAACGCCATTCAGGCATTCCTGGTACAGCCGTTGCCGGTCAATCCCTTCGACGGGGTTCCCACCTACATACCCTCCTACTATTCGGGCATCGCCGCAATAAAGGCACATGGCAAACCCCACTACGGCCCGGTCCTCTGCTGGATGCTGGAGTCGGCGCTCTGGAACTCAGGGGTAACCCTGTGGCCCAACGTCGCCTACATGGATTACACCCCGCAGTATTTCGAGGATCTGATCCTCACCATCGAGGTGACGGACGGCAGACGGTCGGATGTGCGGACCATCCCCATGTCCGTGGTCAACTACCCGGTCGAGAACTATGGCCCGATCGTGCAGATCTATGCGTCACCGAAGATCTTCTATGTGGGTGAGCCAAGCGAGTACCTGATCAAGTTCATCGATCCGGACTGCTTCGTCTTCTCCATGGCGCAGTTCCAGGGCGGTACACCCGCGACCACCCATCTGCCCGGCTTCCCGGTGAACGACTGGAGCCAGATTCGGAACGATCAGGACACCCTCGTGTACCGGATGAACCTCAACGGTATGCCATCGTATCAATACGGGCCCTGGATCGAAGACATGATCGACCCGTGCAGCGGGCTGATCAGATTCACGCCGAAATTCGAGGGCCGCTATACCGCCCTGATCACCTGCACCGACTCCCGCGGGGCGATCGGGTTCGAGGACTTCCCGCTGCTGATCGTGACCCGCGGCACGTGGCTCAACCATCCACCCTTCATCGAGGGGTGCCCGACCAGACCGGTTGTGGTCAAGGTGGGTGAAGAGGTCATGATCGGATCACCCGACTTCATTGTCACGGACCCTGACGGGGATCAGCTCTATGCATCGTGCAATATCGGCTCCGTTGGTCAGACCGCGGACGGCGGTTTCATGTGGACATTCCAGAGCAACTTCCCGGGGACTTACAACCTGGAGGTCATCTTCTACGACATCCGGGGCGGTTATGCGATAATGAGGCTCTTTGTGGAAGTGAAACCCTGGTGGTCATACTGATCAATACGATCGAATAAAAAGGGCGGCGGGAAACCGCCGCCCTTTTTTATATCCAATTCCCAGGACCTCCTCCAACCCTGCACAGTCCTGGAGCCCGTTCTTGCCTTCCCCCGTCCCTCACCTCGTAACTCCTCGGCCATGCACGAGCACCCTGATTCCTATCATACCATAGAAAGGCCTCCCATTCTGCGATGTCTCCATATCTAACCAATTGTTATTAAAATAACAAACCTGCCTTGACATTCTTATTCCGACCTGATAATTTTTTGTTGATAACCATAACCACTGTGATAAATTTATATCTTGTTCAAAGTAACGAGGGAAAACAAGGAGAGGATTTTCTACACGGCACGTAAGGAAGCCTTGCCATTCATCACCAATCGGCAAAATCTCGGGAAAATGCTTCCGCCAAAATATCTTCACTGAAGTCGCACATAAAATAGGAGTTAGCATAGGACCTAAGGTTTTAAAAGAAGAGGTACTCTTCTAAACAAAACAAAATGGCGGACCACGCGCTGCACCGGACTTGTCGGGCCGGTCTGTGGTTGTGCGGATCTTTTTCAATTGCGCCGACAAGCCGGTGAGCTTGGGTCATTTTGCATATAAAAAATGAAATACTATGTTGAACTAAAACCAAAAGCTATTAAGGATTTAAAAGGTTTACCCAAAACGGAAGGGAAAAGAATAATAGAGAAGTTGAACCTTCTTGAAGATGACCTTCAGGGTAACGTAAAAAGATTAACAAACTATACGCCTGAATACAGACTGCGCGTAGGAGATTGGCGTGTCCTTTTCGAAGTGGACGATAATAAAATAATCGTTTATCGAATCCGTCATAGAAAAGAAGCTTATAAATAGGAGGCTGTTATGACTATTCATCCCCAAATTATAGAAAAAGATGGCAAAAAAGAATTTGTAATTTTGCCCTACGAAGAGTTTTTAAAAATTCTTGAATCTTTGGAAGATCTTGAAGATTTAAAAGAATTAAGAAAAGAAAAGGAAAGGTCGAAAGATTTACCTACAACACCCCTTAATGAAGTAGTAAAAAAACTCAAGTTAAAGTAACGGCAGAACGTATAAGCGTTACGTTATAAGAAATAAGTAATGAAAATCTATGGAGATACAATTGAATTAAGACCCGCTCAAGAATCGGATCGCAAGAAAATATATGATTGGCTAACTCAATCTAATATAACCTCCTGTATGATGGGACCGCCAGAATATCCAGATCATCCCATTCCATCTTGGGAAGAATTTTGTGAAGATTATACTTTATCCTTTTTTAATGCGTCGGGAGATGGTAAAGGAAGAAACTATATTATCGTTGTAAACAATGAAGAAATTGGTACAATCGGTTATGATTTACTTGATAAAAATAAAAACAGGGCTGTATTAGATATATGGATGAGTGATGAAAAATATTGCGGTCATGGTTATGGAAGCAACGCACTTGATACATTTTGTAAATATATACATAAAACCTACGGTATTACAAATTTCATAATAAGCCCTTCTGCTAGAAATAAACGAGCAATTGTCGCATATAAAAAAGCCGGTTTTAAATATGTAAGAATAATAAATAAAGAAGAACAAGAAAAAGAATTCGGAAAAAGCGAATTTGATGATAATATAATTATGATAAAAACCTTATAACTTTCAATGTGCTTTGAACAAAAATGAATGTTCTTACCGATTAAATATTTGGGCTACTTATTTAAATCTTGAGATAAATCCTTAATGAAAAAAACACGCCTATTTATAATATTCTTTTTAATGCTCTTACTTTTCAATACTATTTTTATCAAGACATTTGCAGATCAAAGCATTCCTGAACTTATTGGAAGGGTTAATGATTTTGCAGACATGCTGACTTCGCACGAGGAAATTCAGATGGAAAGCTTACTGGAAGAATATGAGAAGGCCTCATCAAATCAAATAGTAGTAGTCACCATGGATACATTGGGGGGTAATGCCTTAGAAGATTACTCTATACGTATCGCCGAGAAATGGAAAATTGGCCAAAAGGGAAAAGATAATGGTGTCATTATATTGATTGTTAAGCAAGAAAGAAAGGTTCGTATAGAGGTGGGTTATGGTTTAGAGGGTGCTTTGCCGGATGGACTTTGTGGATCTATTGCTCGAGATACGATAGCACCTTTTTTAAAAGGGGGCTATAATCTTTTTGGAATAAAAAATGGTCTTAATGCAATTATAGAGGCGACAAAAGATGAATATATATCTCGGGTAACTACAGATGATAGTACGGATTCTTTTATCACATGGCTTATTATTGTATCCGTCTTATCTGGTTTACTAGCTTTCTGGATGGCTGTGGGGATTTTCAAGACTTTGCGCTTTATTTTTATATTTCAATTCAAAAACAAAGAGGATAACTCAAAATTTCCTCTATTTCCTAATATTATACTTCCCGCTGTTGCGGCCGTTATGCATTTTGTAACGTTCAAGATATTGATGACAAATCAAAACGATGATATTTTTGTTATGACGATGATATTTTATGCAGGAAGTCTATTTTTGGGGGGGATTATACTTTTAGCGCATCATACTATGGAAGACCTATGGTCGACCTTCTTTACCGATTTTCGTCATGCATACCGTGTCTATGGGACCTTCTATGATGGATTCCATGGAATCGCTGGTGTTGGAGGGAGTTTTTGCGGAGGCGGCGGAAGTTTTGGTGGAGGGGGGGCCAGCGGTGGTTGGTAATCAGAAGCTACCCGCCGCCGTGAAACTGTGGGGGCATTTTAGAGGTGGGCGTGAGGCGGCCGATCTTCACGTTCGCCAAGAAGCTATGGGGTGTATCATGGCATCTGAGAAAAATAAACGGCTTGTTCGTCGTTACTACGAGGAGATTGTGAATACGGGGAAGCTGGACTCAATCGAGAGCTTCATAGCCCCGGAGTATACCGAGGTTCATGACGGCAAGAGACACGTCTTGGGTATTGAGGGAGCCAAGGCACATATCCTTGGTGTTCGCCGGACTTACCCCGACCTCCATATTGCGATTGAACGACAAATTGCCGAAGGCGAATGGGTGGTCACGTGTATAACGGCACGAGGAACTCATAAGGGGTCATGGTTGGGCATGAAACCCACCGGCAAGTCTGTGGCCTTCACCGGTGTGAACGTTGACCGCGTTGTCGAGGGTCTGATCGTCGAGCACGGCGGTGCAGCCAATATGCTGGGTCCATTGCTGGAGATCGGGGCTGTAAAGGCGGTAGGTCCTGACGAATAAATGGATCCGCCCCGGACCCGGCGAACTCTCCGTGAATGCCCGCATTAGGACATCGGACATGAGGCCGGTGACGCCCGGTCGTGGTCTTCAAGTGATGAAAAGATCTCGTAACCACATTACATTCAAATTGCTTTCCGGATTAAATGATTTATTTGAATTGGTATTTGCATGTAACAAAAATACAAATCCGCGATATGCCTTAGCCTGCAAGATACCAAATGATACTTTAAGAATTTTGGATGTTTGTACAGGTACTGCTAATGGTTTGCTTCTTCTCGCCAAGCGTAATCCTAAAAATGAAATAACCGGCATAGATGTATCATCGGATGTGATTGAGATTGCAGAAAAAAAGGTTCATAAAAGGAAGATAAAAAATATTTCATTTCATCAAATGGATGCAACACGAATTGCTTTTCGGGATGAACAATTTGACATTGTTATGATTTCATTTGGTCTTCATGGATTATCCTATGATTGTATGATAAAGGCAATCCAGGAAATGCGCCGTGTCCTTAAACGCAAAGGACATTTTTATATTGTTGATTATGAGAAGCAAGATAAGATGCTCAAAAATAGTATACTTTCAGTTTTTTTAAGGATATTTGAATCCAGTCACATATCTCAATTTTTAAATTATAATTGGAAAGAGATCTTGAGGCATGCCGGATTGCACACCATAGAAATTGAAAATTATCTTTTTTCTAAACTGATTTCGGCTGTAAAGAACCAGCAAAGGCATCCGCTCTGACCTGCTTAGCTGGCACGAAACGCGCGATCCTTTTTCATTGCCGGCAAGTTAGTTGATGCGCATTCTTCCCGGCATCCAGGGCATACGTCACCGAGGATGAGGACCAAGCCATGCTGGAGGAGTTTTGGGAGTTTGACCGCAAGATGATCCATGAGAAGTACAGGGCCTTGGTCGAGGAATTGGAAGAATCTGAATGCATCCCGAACATATGGATGACGGGCCTGCCTTACATGCAAAAATGAGCGGCTGCTTCCTTGCAGCCGCATCCCTATACCAAAACGGCGAAAAGCCCGAACCTTCCCGTTTCTTTATGTTCTCTGCGATAAGAGTAAAACTCGTCACTTCGGCATGCGGTGCACAGAGGGGCGGCCTCGATGCGATCCTGAAGGATGCCCTCATCGCCGAACTGCATCCGCATCGCCTGCACCATGTTGATTGATCGCGATCCCTTCTCCGTTTTTGCAAGGAGTGAATCAATGCGTCCGGGAAACGCCCCCTCGAATGCCGCCACCAGATCCTCTCCCACCTCGTAGCACCGCTCGCAGACTGTTGGCGCTATGCAGGCGAGGATGTCATCGCGCCTGCAGCAAAATACATCGACCATGGTACCAACCGCGTTTCTCAAAACACCCGAGACGATCCCCTTCCATCCGCTGTGAACCACTCCGATCACCCTCTCGTTCGGATCGTAGAGCAGGCTTACCCCACAGTCTGCAGACATCCCCGCAAGGATCACGTGGGGCGTTCCGGTAATCATGCCGTCGGTGTCCTCTATACCGTCCCCCCACTCCCTGGCACCTCTCCCCTTGTCCGGGGCGTCGATAACCCGCACTCGTGCCCCATGACTCTGCTGCATGGCAACCATCGCATCCAGCGGATACCCGATTTCGGCGCACACCAGTTCCCTGTTGCCGATGACATCCCCTGCGGCATCCCCCACATGAAGACCGAGATTCAGCGTATTGTAGGGCGTCTTACTGCACCCCCCGATCCTGGTGGTTACGAGGTGACGTAATCCCCCGGCGTGATCCTGAAGGGATAAAAACTGATAGTAGGCAAACCTGGTTTGGATCCTCTTCATGCCTCATGAGCCTCTGCGACCGGATGTGGAATCACCGTGAGGGAATGCGCTGATCCCCCTCCCTCCTGTTCTTCGAATTGATCCTTCGGTCTCATGCCTCAGCAGCCTCATGAGAGGCGACGGAGACCTTCCGGCACTACGCATTGTACCATATCGTGTGCCGGCATCCCTGTCAACCGAGGGAGGCCATGCACCCGTCTTTTTCCTATGCTGATTGGTGGGAACACTTATCCGAAAAACTGAAAACCATTTGAAATTGAATGAGAATTTATGCAATCTTTTTCAGATGTGCAAGAATTTTCCTTGCAAAAAAAACAAAAGATGGTAGAATTACAAATAGGGTCTGTGAAGTCAATGCGGCACTATGATACCGGCATCGCTTAACTGGATCGAAACAACACCGCTGGTTTTTTTAGTTTGCTTTGTCTCATCTTCTATCTTCCCTGTCAGGTCTTCGGTAACGCATCGTTCAATTATCATTATTGATTCGCGCATTTTTCTGCTTCCTGTTTTGCATGACAGGCAGCCAGGGCAGTGTAATGATTATAATCTCTCACTATCTATCCATTCAATTGTTAACGTTCTCATCTCACCATTGGGTTCAATAATTGCCCTGCTGCGAAACAAAAGAATATAGTAATATGCCAAAATATTCATAAAGTTGTTTGAAGACATATATCAGCTCTCTTATAGCAGGGATTCGGTAGTCTATGGCATGGTCCCATTTTTCGAAATGACCCAAGGCAATTCATTGCCGTCCAGAAACTGCGGATGAAGAACCGAATACATTGTTTTTCCTGAAGGCATCGGCAGAGTCATTGACTCTAGAGCCGTGCGCCTCCGGGGGATGTGGGACTTACGGGGGGGGACAGCCATCCAATCATCGGAAGGGAGGTGAGTTCCATAGAGTAAAATCACTATACATGGTTTCCTTTGGTTGTATGGTACAAACTCTAATCTCAAGGGTGGGGGGAAGAAAATGGATTCACACGTATCGAGGGGAGTATTGACAATCGCGGTTATCATAGTTTCGGCCGTGTTTATCGTCGCCACAGCCGGGCATAGCCAGATGCTGGCTCCCGGTATCGGCACAACAGTTGTTGGTGCACCAGGTGTCGGAGGCGGATTCGGCGGTCTGGGTGCCGCCGGCTTTATGGCACCGGGTGTCGGCGGTCTGGGTGCCCCAGGCGCCGGAGGCCTTGCCGGTCTAATGGCCGCCATTGGCGCCGGAGGCACAGGCACACCTGGATTCGGAACACCCGGGTTCGGGGCCTTCGGCGTCCTCACGACCGGTTTTGGTACACCCGGCTTTGGCACGCCCGGATTCGGGGCAACCGGTGTGACAGGAGCACTTGGCGCACCCGGTGCCGGGGCCTTCGGTGCCCCAGGCCTTGGCGCGTTTGGCGCGGCATTGATGGCAGGTCTCGGCGGAGCCGGTGTCGTCGGTCCCGGTGCTGCGGCTGCGTTAATGGCCGGCGGCGCCGGTGCATTCGGCGCACCGGGTGTCGGCGGTGTAGTCGCACCCGGTGCAGCGGGCGGCTTCGGAGCGGCGGTCATGACCGGCCTCGGGGCAGCGGGCGCTCCCGGGGTGGGAGGGTTTGCCGCACCCGGGGTTACCGGCTTTGGAGCGGCGGGGTTCGGCGCGGGCGTCCCCTGGTTTGTGAGCGGTGTCGGCGGACCCGTATGGTTTCAAACGGGCGTCGGCGGGCCCTGGTGGTTTCAAACAGGTGTAGGTGGGCCCTGGTGGTTGTCATCGATTTTGTAACAAGACGTCATCTTTGTGCTTGAACGGATTTCCCGGCATCAGCACTTAGACGGCAGCAGGAAACATGGTAATGCACAAGACCCGCAGGAGACATCCTGCGGGTCTTGTATTGCATGCGTATTTGTGGGGATGTTATGCCTCTGTTTTTTGTTCCTTGTCTATTCCTGCACCCGCAGCAGGCATTTCCTCCTCCTGCAGGTTTTCCTCCACCGCGGTCACGGAGATCTCATCCTGGGAGATCTCCTTGGTGGTGAGGAGGGTCAGGAGGTTGTCCTTGAATTCCACGAGGCCGTTCGTAATCTTCATATGGATGATACGACGATTTTCAAGATGTATCTGAAGACTGCCGGGCACCAGATAGGTCATGAATGGGGCATGATGGTGAAAGATACCGGCCTCCCCCTCCACACCGGGAAGGACGACATGATTCACCGCCTCGTCGTAGATCACCTTCTCCGGGGTGATAATCCTCAGTGTTATGGGTCGTGATCCTTCCATGGTTATGACTCCGACTTGAGTGTTTTTGCCTTTTCCACCGCCTCGTCGATGTCCCCCACCATATAGAAGGCCTGGTCCGGCAGGTGATCGTAGGCACCGGAAAGGAGCCCCTTGAAGCTTCGTATGGTGTCCTCGAGCTTGACATACCTGCCGGGCATGCCGGTGAATGATTCCCCGACGAAGAATGGCTGGGAGAGAAATTTCTCGATCTTTCGGGCCCTGTAAACCAGGGTCTTGTCCTCCTCCGAGAGCTCGTCCATCCCGAGTATGGCGATGATATCCTGGAGGTCCTTGTAGCGCTGCAACACCCGCTGGATTTCCCGGGCGATGTCGTAGTGCTCCTGTCCCACCACCTCCGGGGTAAGGGCGCGGGAAAAGGATTCGAGCGGGTCGACCGCCGGGTAGATCCCCTTCTCTGCGATCTTTCGTGAAAGCACGGTGTTCGCATCGAGGTGGGAGAAGGTGGTGGCGGGTGCAGGGTCCGTGATGTCATCGGCAGGAACGTACACCGCCTGGATGCTGGTGATGGAGCCGAACTTCGTGGTGGTGATCCGTTCCTGGAGTTCGCCCATCTCCGTGGCCAGGGTCGGTTGATACCCCGCGGCCGACGGCATTCGGGAGAGCAGCGCAGACACCTCCGATCCCGCCTGGGTGAAGCGGAAGATGTTGTCCACGAAGAGGAGCACATCCACGTGGTGGTGATCGCGGAAGTATTCCGCCATAGTGACCGCGGAGAGGCCCACCCGAAGCCGGGCCCCGGGCGGCTCGTTCATCTGCCCGTACACCAGCACCGTCTTCTCCAGGACGCCCGCCTCCTTCATCTCGAGCCACAGATCGGTGCCCTCCCTGGTCCGCTCACCCACACCCGCGAACACGGAGTAACCCCCGTGGATCTTGGCGATGTTATTGATCAATTCCATGATGATAACC
>JBLIRN010000023.1:0-43911 GCA_049472315.1 bacterium | reverse complement strand
GGGAAATGGGGCTGAAGCTGTAGCGGATGTTTATTTGTGAAAGTATGAGGACGACAATGGCCACAATGGGAACAGCCGGTTTTATGGTCTTCAGGAAGTAAAAGAGGTTGTATTTGAGGATCTCCTTTTGCGCGATGAGGATCTGCCGCATGTCGTCCCGGTAGAGGATGATCTCGGCAAAGCGGATCTTTATCTGGTTCATGAACTCCTTGAGCGCCTTCTGGTCGGAGACATACTTAAAGATCACCACCGCCAGGAACCCGGTCAGGAGGGCGACAAAGGCAAGGCCGAAAAAGGGAGGAAGCTCCCTGAACGGCATGATCAGGAGATCGAAGAGCGCTCCGATAATTGAGAGAAATGTTTCCATGATTGTCCCTGTACCCTGCTAGGAGATGTAGCCCAGTCCTTCCAGGCGCTTTTTTACCTCTTCCTCCGACTCGTCTCCCGAATCGAACTTGGAGATCTCGCGCTCCAGGATATGGGTGATGAATTCCTCCACCGATGCATACCCGGATTTTGCTGCAAACGCCTCCGCTCGATCGAGCAGCCCTTTTTCAAGCTTGATCTTCCGTCCACCGAACATGGTTGTCTCTCCTCACACCGATTAAGAATAACACCAGTCTTCTGCTACCCTCCGTTACCTCTATTTTTCCCCTATTACCTCTTTCAGAACAACGGCTTACCCACCATATCAGGCAGGGGCTCGATACCGAACTCCTTGAGGATGGTGGGGGCGCAATCAACCAGTGCGGGATTATCCTTTTTTATCGGACGGCTGGTAAAGAGTATTCCCGGCACGACGTCCCTGTCGATACAGTGATCACCGGTCCACTCGGTCGTATTGTCCCCTATGATCTCCCGTGGGGTCGCCCCCTGGGCGGTCCACCATGACGCCCGGTAGTTCCGGTTGTATCCGACGATCAGGTCGGGGCTGTTTTTCACCCACGCCCCCGAATACACCGTGGCAGGATTATATACATGGGAGATAACCTGCTCACCGTTCTCAGGATCGC
Source organism: bacterium (assembly GCA_049472315.1). Taxonomy (GTDB): domain Bacteria; phylum SZUA-182; class SZUA-182; order DTGQ01; family JAFGSM01; genus JBLIRM01. The sequence goes on along the minus strand of JBLIRN010000023.1, from coordinate 42,898 downwards.
GGTATGCCTCGAGCTTACGAATGAGTTCCTCCAGAAGGGAATCCTTGTCGCCGGGGTTCACGATCCCCATTCCCTCCCTTCCCTTGAGATTGATATACAGCCCATTGAGACCGAGGCCATAGGCCTTCGTCTTTTTCCAGTCGATATTCTCGAAAAATTCCCCGCCTCGTCCCTTGTACTCCCTGATGAATCCCAGGTATCCCTCCTGGTGTAGCCAGGTGTTGAGGTTGAAATACCTGCGGAAGGGAACGAATCCGTGGTCGGAGAGGACCATAATGAGGGTATCCTCATCCGTTCGCTCCATGACCATTCCCAGGACCTCGTCCATCTTCTGGTAGGTGGTGGGGATGACGTGGGCGTATTTCTCTGCCTTTTCCTTGTCAAAGGCCGGGTGCTGCGGATCGATGTGCTCCATGAACATGTGCTGGATGGAGTCGGTGATCGAAAAGTAGCAGAAGAGCGCCCCGTGGGTGAACCGATCGAGCTCCATCTCGAGCATCCCTATCCGCTCCTTGAGTGGTATCTCACTCTGGGCGAGAAATTCATCCTCGTTCAATACCCCCCCGTTGAGGGCCCAGGTGTCCTCGGGCATTCCCTGCGTGTAGAAAAGGCCGATCTTTTCAGCGATCTCCTGGGCGTATTTTTCAGGATGCGAGATGGGGAGCGAGGGATTGTAGGGGTCGATATTCAGAGGGGTGACATAAAGCTGAAACTCCGGCCTCACCGATTTCAGGTAGAAACGGCAGATGGCGGATGTCGTGGTGAAGGCCATCATCTTGAACTCGATCCGCACCCAGTCGCTCCATCCTCCCTCGGAAAGGATGATCTCCTTGTCCTGGATCACGATCTTGGCCACCGGGTTTTTGGGGTCCACATGCACGGTGAAGGGTATCTCCGTTTTGGGTCGTTCCTCCTTGAAGGGATTGGTCGGCCCCACAATCTTCGTGGTGATGACGTTCTCCTTTACCTCCACCGGATAGATCCTCCCGCTTGTCTGTTCACCCTCGCGGCCGACCGCGGTGGAGTAGAAGAGAAAGGTGCCGTAGGTCCCCAGCACGTCAGGGGTTCCCATCCCCGAAAGGGAGCGGCCTCCCCCGGTGGCCGGGGGAAAATTGGAGGGCACCCTGAGGATGGTTGCGGGCACGTCGTGGTCATCGAGCACCTCCCAAAATGGGGTACCCTTGCGGTATCCGATCACCTCCACCTTGGATATGGGTGTTACCCATCCGAACAGTTTCAGCTTCCGCTTCGGCTCCTTGACCTCCGAGGTGGAAAGATAGGGGAGGTAGGTATTCGGATCCCGGGCGATGAAGTCGTAGATATTGTGCCCGCCCGGATTCAGCCCGGTGACGAAATTCGACCACGCCACGGGGCTCTGGGGAGGAATGCTGGTCCTGAGGGGCCTGAAGTCCCCCCGATCCGCCAATGTCTTGAAATGGGGCAGCCGTCCCTCGTCAATCCATTTTTTGGTCAACTGAGGGTCCATGCCGTCGAAGCCCAAAATCACAACCTTTCGATTCGTCTTCCGGGCGGCGTGAGCATTCCAGGGCAGCAGCACGGCGGCCAAAAGAATAATCAAAGGAAGTATACGGTATTGTGTGCGATTCATTCTTGCATTCCCTTTACGCGTTGAGTTGTTGTCATACGAGGTATGTCCTTCATTCGAAGAGGGCCTTTCCCTCCATGTAGGGAGGGATCTTGAGGCCGAACTCCCACAAGATGGTCGGGCCGATATCGATGAGCGCCGGCCCTTCCTTGTCTATCGGCCTGCTGCAAAAGAAGACACCGGGGACATGTTCGGAATCGATGCAGTGGTCTCCGCTCCAGCATCGGGTATTATCCGTGAACACCGAATCGGTGACCGTTCCGGTGGCAGCCTCCCATGAGGCACGATACCCGGGTCCGTACCCGATGATCAGCTCGGGCCCGTCCTGGCTGTACGGACCATGATTGACCGTGGTACTGTCGTACACCGAGGTGATCGCCCTTGTGCCGCGTTCCTTATCCTTGAGACCGGTGAGTTTTGTTATCAGTTCGGTCTTGAGCGCATCGGCCTCCGCACCCGGAGAAACGATGCCCTGCGCCTCCCTACCTTTGAGGTTCAGGAAGATGCCGCTCAGGCCCAGGGTAAACGCCCGTGTCCGTGCCCAGTCCACCCCCTGAAGCCACTCCTCCTTGCCGGAGGTCCCCTTCTTGACGGCAAGATATCCGTTCTTGTGGAGCCAGGTGTTCAGATTCACCCCCCGCTGGAATGACTTGAATCCATGATCGGAGATCACCATGAGCAGTGTATTGTAATCGAGCATATCAAGCACCTTCCCCACCATGGCATCCATTCGTTTATACAGGTCCTCCAGGACCCAGGCATAGGTAGTGGGATCGAACCCCTTCATGGCGGGGTGAGCTTCCCCATCCCTGTACCGCCAGAACATGTGCTGGATCCGGTCCGTGGTATCGAAAACGCAGCAGCATACCCCCCGCCGCAGCTTGGTGAGCTCACTGAAGAACATCTGCTCACGCTCCTCGTGGTTCAAATAGCACTGCTTGAGAAACGCGTCCTCGTCGATCACCCGCTCGTTGAGCGCCCAGGTGTCCTCGGCAAGGCCGAGCGTGGCATAGGGGCCGATGAGCCGGGATAGGTAGACGGAATAAATGAGCGGCGAGGAGATGGGAAGGGCAGGGGACTCAGGATCGATGTTGATGGGTGAACAATAAAGCTTGATGTTATCTGGGTCAAGGGACATGGGGAAAAAGCGTGCGATCCCGTATGCCTTCCTTCCGAATCCGAGGCTGAAGGGAAGCTTTATCCAATTTGTATATGCACCCTGACGAATCCTGAACTTTTCACCCTTTATCTCGAGGACAGGCCCTCCTTCCCCGGCAAGAATCAGGGAGAAGGGGAGTCTGGTCTCCTTCGGTCTTTTGAGAAAGGCGTTTTCCGGTCCGGGGATAAAGGAGGAAAAGATGCCGGGGCTTTCCTCTTTGAGGAATATGCGCGTCCCTCCGGTATGGGCCTGTGGATCGCCGTTTTCCGTGGTATAGTAGGTGAAGCTCCCCTGGGTGCCCCTCAGATCGGGCACGCACATGGCGGAAAGGAGCCTGCCGGTGAATTTCTCGGGGGGAAAGGTGACCGGCACGCGGATGATGGAGGAGGTGACATCCGCCTCCCCCAAAAGCCTCCAGAAGGAAATCCCCCGGCGCAGAAACCTGACATCCGGCTTGCCCAAGGGTATGCGATATTTTCCCAGATTGATTGCACGGCGCGGTTTTCCGATATACACGGACGAAAGACGCGGCAGATAGGTATTCGTATCCCTGGTGAAAAAGTCATAAATCCCGTGCCGTGCGGGATTGGTACCTGTCGAAAAGGAGGACCAGGCCACAGGGGATATGGGAGGGCAGGTGGTACGCAGGGGAGAGAAGGTGCCCATCTCCATGAGCTTGCAGAAATTGGGAAGGAGTCCCTTTTGCATGAACTCCTTGGTCAATTCCGGGTCCATCCCGTCCAGCCCGATGACGATGGCCCGATGCGTCCTCACCGTACCTGGTCGCATCAACCGCTGTTGTATCTTGCGTTTCCTGAACCGTGCAATGACCATCCTGATCGGCCAGAACAGAAAAAGGGCGAAGGCAAGCAGGAAGGTGACCAGGAATATAAGGAAGGAGCTGAAAAAGGCAATGCCGGCACCGGGTCCGATATAGGCCTCGGCAAGACTTGCAGGACACATGCAGCACGAAACAGCCACCGCAAGGATGGAGCTGATGAATGGGTATCGGTCGTTCTTCATGGTGTTAAATCGTTTCTGCATGTATACACTATTATCGGACGCAATACTTGAACCCTCCATATGTATACCATATCCGCACACAAATCAAATTATCATTATAGCACACCAGGCTATCCGTGTGAATTCCAAAAATAAAACCCATTTAAACATTGAAAATGTCACGGAAATTCACTATAGTTTGAGCGACGCGGGATATTGTGAGGGGAAAGGGGGTGCGCCTTGTGTTTTTCGACTCCCTTTTCCGTAAGATGAGGACACATGAAATGCTTGCCAATATCGTTTCCTGGGTTGCAGGGCTGATCATCTTTATTGCGGGAAGCCTCATCTCGATCATGGCCTTCCCATTTGACCGCTGGTATCGGCGCAGGGGAGACCTCATTCACATCGTGTCCCGCTATTTCGGTCGAAGCCTGCTGTGGGCGGGCCGCGCCAACGTGCAGGTTCGAGGGCTGGAAAACCTCCCCCAGGATCGCCCCTGCCTCATCTGTGCCAATCACCAGAGCCTCTTCGACATTGCCCTCCTCGACGGTTATATCCCTCTCCAGTTCCGCTTTGTGGTAAAAAAGGAGCTCTTCTCGGTCCCCCTCCTCGGCCTGTGTCTTATCATGGAAAACCAGATCAAGCTGGACAGAAAAAATCGCAGGAAGGGGATCGAAAGCATCCGAAAAGGGAGTGAACTGATCAAAACCGGAAGATCGATTGCGGTCTTTCCCGAGGGGACCAGGTCACCCGATGGTACGGTAAAACCGTTCAGAAAGGGGAGCCTCCTCATCGCCACCGATTCACGAATCCCGGTGGTGCCCGTGACCATTGACGGCAGTTACAATATCATGTCCAAGGGGAGCTTTCGCCTGCATCCCGGCACGGTGAAGGTGATCGTGCACCCCCCCATTGAAACCGAAGGGCTCTCCAGAGAGGACCAAAAGGTGCTTGGGGAGAGGGTGCGCCAGGTGGTTATCGAGGGAATGGAACAATAAGGGTGACGATGCATTAATTCTTGAGGCTGCTGATCGGGGCGGGTATGCGTCCCCCGCGTGCGATGAACGCCTTGCTCGAAAACCTGCTCACCGCCATGATGGGGGCCTTTCCCAGCAGCCCTCCGAACTCGGCGATTTCTCCAACCTTCTTCCCGATGACCGGTATGATGCGCACGGCGGAGGTCTTGTTGTTCACCACGCCGATGGCAGCCTCGTCCGCGATAACTGCAGCGATGGTCTCGGCAGGGGTGTCGCCGGGGACCGCGATCATGTCGAGTCCCACGGAACACACGCAGGTCATCGCCTCGAGCTTCTCGATGGTGAGTGCGCCCTTTGCCACCGCCTCCATCATGCCCTCATCCTCGCTCACCGGGATGAAGGCGCCGCTCAATCCCCCCACGTGCGAGGAGGCCATGGCCCCCCCTTTCTTCACCGCATCGTTCAGAAGCGCAAGGGCGGCAGTGGTACCCGGGCCTCCGCACGCCTCGATCCCCATCTCCTCGAGGATACGTGCCACGCTGTCGCCTATGGCGGGGGTTGGTGCAAGGGAGATATCTACAATACCGAAGGGCACGTCCAGACGTTTTGCAGCCTCGTGCGCAACGAGCTGTCCGAGCCGGGTGATCTTGAATGCCGTTTTCTTAATGGTCTCCGCCAGGGTATCGAAGTTCGCCCCCTTGAGCTTTTCGATTGCCGCCAACACCACCCCGGGGCCACTGATCCCGACATTGATGCTGCACTCCGGCTCACCCGCACCGTGGAAGGCCCCTGCCATAAAGGGGTTGTCCTCCACCGCATTGGCGAACACCACCAGCTTTGCGCATCCCACGCTGTCTCTTTCCCTGGTAAGATGAGCGGTCTCGGTGATGATCCCCCCCATGTGCCGGACCGCGTCCATATTGATGCCGGTCTTGGTGGTAGCCACGTTCACGGATGCGCATACCCGTTCCGTTACTGCCAGAGCCTCGGGTATTGAGGTGATGAGCTTCATCTCGCCCTTGGTATACCCCTTGTGCACCAATGCGGAGAATCCCCCGATGAAGTTCACCCCCACTGCCTTGGCCGCTGCGTCCATTATCTTAGCAAAGGCTATGTAGTCCTCGTCATCGCTCGCCTCTGCGACTATGGACATCGGGGTAACGGAGATCCTCTTGTTGATGATGGGAATGCCATACTCCAGGGCGATATCGTCACCCACCCGCACCAGGTTCTCCGCATAGTAGGTAATCTTGTCGTAGATCCTTTTGCGTGCTGCATCCCCGCTCGAATCAGCACAGTCCTTCAAGGAAATCCCCATGGTGATGGTCCTGATGTCCAGATTTTCCGCCTCGATCATGCGGATCGTTTCGATTATCTCTCTCGGATTGATCATAATGACCCCTTATTCATTCTCTGCACGTGCGCCCCGCTGCAACAATCTCCTGTATGCAGCATTCACATTGCCGGGCATCAGACCTGATGCATGGCCTTGAAGACCTCCTCCCGCTGAATCTTGATCTGCAGCCCGATGGTCTTCCCCTTGTCTGACAGCCTGTTGCTGAGTTCCGCAAACGATAGCTTCATCTTCGAAAGATCAACCAGCATGATCATGGTAAAATAGTCCTGGAGTATGGTCTGGCTGATATCCAGGATATTGACCATGTTCTCCGCGAGCACGGCACTCACCTGGGCGATGATCCCTATCTTGTCCTTTCCGATGACGGTCACGATTGCCTTCATATTCCCTCTCCTTCGATGATGCCTGATGAGAGCAACGTTCCTTCAGGAAAAAAACGCCGCAACAATGATGAATATTCTATCATTTTGCTTCCGTATTTCAATATGTTAATATATTCCCTCGGTCAAGTACGCTGTAATATCTTGAAATTTTGTTATTTTCAAATAATTGACATAAAATATAATGAGAAATATAATCAATATACATTGCATTGGCTGGCATTTCGCCGATCACGCCTTTGAGGCATTGCATTCCTCGAAGGCGGAAACATGGTAAACGGGAGCACAAGGATGGAAAAAACAGATTCGATTAAGTCTTCCGTTGCGGACTTCATCCTGCTCGCTGATGAGTTATCTCAGGAAACGAAGGATGCGGAAGACAGGAAGATCTATAGGATGTATCTCACCCACGCTGCTCTCATATTGGCAAAGGCTGAAAAGGGAAAGAGCTGTGAGGAGGACATCATCAATGCGGAACCCCTTTTTGACCGTTCGCGGCCCAAGGATGCAACGGCATATGATGCCCTGCACAAGATATGGTCGGCCTTAACGACGTTACTCACAAAACCCTCGTTTGAAGGGATGTCGGTAAATGAACGGCTTTTTGCAGTGGGGCTCTTCGATAAATTCGATGATGCGGTATCACGACGTGATTTCCGGGTGCTCAGGCAAATCCTCGAACAATGCATGTACGAGGAGTCAGAGATCAAGGAGATCATCGAAAGGGAAATGGGAACGGGATAACGGCATATCGTAATCCCATCCGAACGATTCAGCACCGTGCACGTGCGGAGAGTATTGCGGCAATGACCTCCTCGTGGTTTTTACCGCTGCAGTCGACAGCAATCTCTGCGTATCTCCGGTACAGGGGAAGCCTTTCATTGTACAACTCGTTCAGGCCCTGACCCGGCTTCCGAACCACTCCCCGGTCCTCAAAGTTGTTCAACCGCTTCTCGATCTCGTCGAGAGGAAGATGGAGATGGATGATGGTCCCGCTCGAGCCCAGATGTTCCATTGCCCTTGCGCTGTAGACGACACTCCCTCCGGTGGCGATGACGGTCTTCATGCAGACAAGTGATAATACCATACGTTCCTCGATGGAGAGGAATTTCTCCAGCCCCTCATTATCAATGATCTCCTGAAGGCTGCGACCTTCCTGTACCTGGATAAGCACATCGGTATCGATGAAGTGCAGAGACATGACCTTTGCAAGGATAACACCGATGGTGCTCTTGCCGACACCCGGCATCCCGATAAGGACGATATTTCCTTTACTCATTACATCCGACACGGCTACGACCTTTCGTATTGCAGCAACTGAAAAATGCCTGCAATCTGGGGATGTCACTACGCTGTGACATGGCCATACTCGTTGATCTACACAGTCTATTTCAATTGATCGGCGTAGAGTTACACTTTACGCCAACTTTTATCCCTTGACTTTTTAAAATCATGGTTTAAAATATGTATAGATTGATTGCAACCGTGTAAGATTGATAGGGCATTATCGAATATAACAAAAGGCCTTCCCAGGGCTTCCGGTTCTTCCGGTAATTTCGGGCCCTATGTATATTTAAGGCAGGCATCCTTTTCACAGGGATGCCTGCCGAATTTTTTGTGGCATACTCTTATCCGATCAGACCGGCAGCATGCTGCCGGTTCACCTTCCACGTAATGCACCCTGCCATACGATATACATGAGTCCTGATATCCATGGAAACGGTTTACTCGTGCAGAAGCATGTCCGATCGGTCGATCCTACCCAATTGCATCAAATAAGAGCCTGCACAATGGGAGGCAGCGGCAACACAACAGGCACAAAGGGAACCACTGCGGGGGCCACTGGTGTCACTGCGGGAGCAGCCACGACCGTAGGTGCTGCAGGGACCACCGGCGTCACTACGGGAGCAACCACAGGGGTGACCGCAGGGGCTACAATCGGAGTTGCTAACGGGGCGCTGAAACTCCCGGTGAACACATAGTTGGCCGGCACAAGTTCACCTGCGGTAAGAAGATTGGGATAAATCCCGTAAAGGGATTGATATGCCTGATTTACAACGGGTACCATGATATTGAGCCATTGAGCGGGATCAAAACTTATCAGGCTTGCGTAATTGGCGGGCAACGGTATGGGTGCCGGGGTAATGGCGGTAGTGGCGAGTTGCAGATAGGAGGAAGGGGGCCACACCCGGAAGGAATACGCAGGATTCACAATCCCCTGGCTCGGATCGAAATAGATCAATTCATTTAGTCCGCCGCCGACGGGAACATAGTTGTAGAGAAGGTGAAAAAAGGGTAAACGAGGGTCCCACACGAGCGCTGGTTGTACCGGCAGGAAGGTGCTTTTCGTGATCTCCGAAACCAGCGGCTTAGGCAGTCCGGTGAGGGGATCCGGTGGAGATAGTACGGGTGACCATAGGGGCCACAGTACATTATAGGGCGGTAACGATTGCCATAATTGAGCAGAACAGGTTTCTGGAACAAGCGGAAGGGCAAGGACCGTAAAAAAACCGCATAAAATCACAATATATGTAATATATTTTGTCTTCATTGTCTTCTCGTCTCCATGGAAATTGATCACCTTTTTGTTGCGAGAAACATGCAATCGGATACAAGCCTCTTTCCCCTCCCTCTTCTAAGGTTACGTATATGCTTAGTGAGGTATCTTGGAAATGAGAATTTCATGGTGTGGCCTTGATGCGGCTTTGAGATCTACCACAAGAATAGCAAAAACACGAGGCCCTGTCAAAATAAAATGCTATAAGCCATTATAGTTACATATAAAAAGTCACTGACACCTACCACATGGCATCCATGATCCTTCGATGACAATATCATCTCTGCTCGAAAGGTTACGGCAGGGTGATCCCGCGCCGCTCGAGGAGGGAGCCTTCCAGGCGGTAGAGATCGATGAGCGAGGTGAGATACCCCACGATGGCCTGAATCTCGGCGATTCTGCTTGCCACCAGGTCTCTCTGGGTCTGGGCGACGAGCAGGGAGGTGGACTTTCCCACCCTGAACTTCTCGGTTTCGGCCCGCATCTTCTCTTCCTGCAGGGCGCGGGTGGCGGCGGTGGCGGACACCTGCTCCCGTGTCCGGTTGACCTCGATGTAGGCCGAGCGGACATCCATTTGAACGAGCTGTTCGAGGTTCCTCACCGACTCATCCGCCTGTGAGCTGGAAAAGACCGCCCGCTCATGCCGGGCCTTTGCATCCCGGTTAAAGAAGGGGTATTCGAGGCTGATGCCCGCTCCGACATCGTAGTTCCTTCCGTCGATGTCCTCGATCGATCCGCTGAAGGAATCGGCATACCCGGACATGCCGAGGGTTATGAAGAAATCCATCCTCGGAAGGAGTCCGTTCCTGGTCTTGACCACCTCCAGGTCTCCCCGCTCCTGCTGCATCCGCGCCTGATTCAAGTCGGATCGCATGCGCAATCCCACGTCCACATGTACGTCGACCCCCTCAAGATTGACCTCGGGCACGGCAGGCTGGTCCTGAAGCACGATCTCCCGGTCCCAGAGACCGGACCCGGACGGGTTGAGGAGACGAAGGAGCCGCAACCGTACCTTTGCCAACTCGCTCCTGGCGTTGATAAGGTCCTCCTTGCGCAGTGCCACCTCCGCCTGAGCAGCCACATGCTCGATTTCGGGAAGCACCCCGATCCTGATCCGCTCCTCGGTCTCCTTCATCTGGTGTTCGGCAAGGTTCAGGGACTCGGTGAAGATCTCGATCCTTCGCAGGCTGAGCGCATACTCCCAGTAGGTCTTCTCCACATCCGCGATAAAGGATTCCACGAATCCCCTGAACTCGTGACGGGATGAAAATGTATCGATCCTCGCCTGCCTGAGGCTCGCCAGGTTGACCTTTCTTCCGGCTCCCCTCAGCAGGGATTGCCTGAGATTCAAACCCGCCCGGGTGGTATGCTGATCACCGTACAGATCGGACCATGTTCGATCATTGGATATCTCGATTCCGGCCTGAGTGCCGGTGGAAAACAGCTTTGAAACCTCGACACCTGCATCTGAACCGTTCGCTTGCTCCCCCTCGGCCTCCTGGCGGGAATAGGACGCATCACCCGAGAGCACGGGATCGAAGGAAGCCGCCTCCTGGTCCTCGAACGTGCGACGTATGGCAGGGTTCAGCCGCTCAATGGCCAGGGCGTGATTGTTTTCGAGTGCGGTGAGGAGCGCATCCCCGATGCCGATGGCGAGGGTTTGTGGGTCCGAGGCTTCCTGTTCCTCTGTCGGATTGCCGCGCTTTTGGGAAGGGGAGGGGGGGATTGACAGTGGCTCCTCAGCGGCGTACATCCCGTTCCTTTGCAATGCGTTGCTGACTACACCGGTATTCTCTGCACCCGCACCTGCAGATGCGAAGGGTATCACTGCCAACAGACCGGCAAGGGCGATCCCGCACCCGAGCCTCCTCAATGCGTTCTGTCGTTTCGGCACCATCATGCCTCCTGCACCGCCTCCGGGGCAGGGGGATGCATCCCCTGTCCCCCGCGTTTCTTGCGCTCGAAAATGGAATAGACGATCGGTATAAGGATAAGGGTAATGAGGGTGGAACTCAAAAGCCCACCGATAACGGCCCGGGCGAGGGGGGCCTGCGCCTCCCCGCCCTCTCCCACACCGAGGGCGAGCGGTACCAGGCCCAGGATGGTGGTCAGGGCGGTCATCAACACCGGCCTGAGCCGATGACTGCAGGCGTTCTCGATTGCCTGGCGCAGGGGCATCCCGTCCCTTCGCCGCAGGAGGTTGGTATGGTCGACCAGGAGTATGGCGTTGTTCACCACGATGCCGCCGAGCATGATGCATCCGATAAAGGCCTGGATATTGAAGGTGGTATGGGTCAGGAACAGGGCAAGGACAACCCCGATCACGGCAAGGGGAACGGAGAACATGACCACAAAGGGATCGCGCAGCGATTCGAACTGACAGGCCATGACCATGTAAACGAGGACAAGGGCGAGGAGGAAACTCAGGAGCAGTTCCCTGAACGCCTTCTGCTGCTCCTCGTATTCGCCCCCCAAGGTGATGCTGAAATCATTCGGCACCGGAAGGAGGGAGAGCCTTTCCCGGATATCCCCGATGACCGATCCCATGTCACGTCCGCTGATATTGGCGGTTACCAGGACCATGCGTTCCTGATTCTTCCGTTCGATGCGCACCGGTCCGGAGCGCGGGCGTACCTCCACCACGTTCCGCAGCACCACCGGTTCGCCTTCTCCATTGATGAGGGTGAGGTCCAGGAGATCCGGCACGCGCATGCGCTCTGCGTCCTTCACCTTTACCAGGATCGCATATTCATCCCCGCCTTCCCGGAAATTTCCTGCCTTGGTACCGGAGAGCATCGTCTGAAGGGCATCGGCGATCTGGGTCACCGTCAGCTTCATGTCCGATGCCTTCATTCGATCGATCATGATCAACTCCTCGGGGCTCCCTGCCTCGCGGCTCAACAGCACGTCGGTGATACCGTCCACCTGTTCGACAAGGGCCTTTACCCGCTGGGCGAGCGCATCAGCAATGGAAAGATCGTGACCGCGCACCTCCACCTGTATCTTGTCCCCTTCGCTCGTCCCCATCCGCAGGATGAACAGCCCCTGACCGGCCCGGGTCCTGATCTTCATCCCGGGGATGCCCTGGAGCCTGTCTCGCAGATCGGCTGCAATCTCCTCGCTCGATCGCTGCCGCTCGGAGATGGGCTTGAGGGTGATCCTCATCTGCCCGGTGTGTGCCCCGGCGCTCCGCCACCCGCCGCCGATTCTCACGGAGATGTTCGCCGCCTCCGGGACCGCCTCCTGGACGACATCCTCAATGGCCTTGAATCGTTCGCCGCTCACCTCGAGCCTGGTGCCTATCTCCATCTCCGCATCCACCCTGACCTCACCCTCGTCGGCGCTGGGCATAAGCTCGACGCCGATAAGGGGAATGAGGCTGATGCTCCCGGCAAGGAGCAGAAGCGTCACCCCCACGACAACCCCCCGGTGATCGAGGGCGTATCGCAACAGTCGATGATACCATTCATCAATGCGGGTCAGGAACTGCTTGCTCAGAAAAAAGATCCAGTTCACAGGGTGCGTCCAGGATGAGGCCGGCGCCTCTTCCAGGTGGAGGAGCTTTGAGGAGAGCATGGGCACGAGGCTGAGTGCAACCACCAGGGAACAAAGGAGGGAAAAGGTCACCACGTATGCCATTTGCTTGAACATGATCCCCGACATGCCCCGAATGAAGATGGTGGGCAGGAACACGGCAATGGTGGTCAGGGTGCTGGCGATGATCGCGGCGGTAACCTCCTCGCTCCCCTGCACCGCGGACCTATAGGGTTCCATTCCGGATTGCCTCAGCCGGTAGATGTTTTCCAGGACCACGATGGCATTGTCGACCAGCATGCCCACGCCGAGGGCAAGCCCGCCCAGGGTCATGAGATTCAGGGTGAAGCCGCCGAAGTAGATGAGGACAAAGGTGGCGATGATGGAGATGGGTATGGCGGTGCCGATGATTGCGGTGCTTCGGAAGCTACCCAGGAAAAAGAGCAGGACAAGAATGGCCAGGATGCCGCCGTAAATCGCCGCAGATCCCACATTCCTGATGGAGCGCCGGATGTAATCGGAGGTATCGATGAGGGGGATCAGGTTGAGCTGCGGGATGTCCCGGTTGATCCGATCAAGCTCCCGCAGCGCCTCCCGCGCCACGGCCACCGTATTCTTCCCCGATTGTTTGAACAGGGCGAGGTTGATCCCTGGCCTGCCGTTGACCCTGACCAGCCTGGTCACCTTCTCCCAGGCATCCTTAACCTCGGCGATGTCCCTCACCCGGATTGGAGCGCCATCCCGCATGGCAATCACGCTATTGCGCAGGTCATCCAGGCTCGTATATTCCCCCGGCGTGCGCACGAGCACCTCCAGGTTCCCCCGCTCCAGGGTTCCTGCAGGCACGTTGACGTTCTCCGCCCTGATCCGGGCAAGGATCAAATCGAGGGGAAGTTGCAGGGCCTTCACCTTCTCCAGCTTCAGGCTTACGTGGATCTCCCGATCCAGTCCTCCCCACACATCAAGCGAGGCCACGCCCGGCACACGTTCGATGCGATACTTTACCTGGTTGTCGATGATGCGGCGCATCTGGATGGGATCGAGGTCCCCGGATGCGCCGAGGATGAGCACCGGGAACCCGGCGAGGTCGAACTTCCGCAATACCGGCCTGTCCGCCTCCTCGGGCAGGCGCGGAAGGATGCGGTCCAGCCGGTCGCGGATATCGTTTGCCGCAACATCCAGGTTGGTCCCCCAGACAAAGGTCACCCGCACATTGCTCGAACCCTCCGTGGAGATGGAGGTGACCTCTTCGACCCCGGGCACCGCGCTCATGGACTCCTCGACGGGCCGCGTAATCAACTCCTCGATCTCCTCAGGACTTGCGTTTGTGTAGGTGGTGCTGATACTGAGGGTAGGGTAGGTGATGTCGGGCATCAGGTCGATTGGGAGCCGGGTCAGGGCGACGACTCCCAGGAGGATGACGATCAGGGTGACCATGATCGTAAGGATGGGACGATCGATTGCACTACGGGCGATTCTCATGGACGTATCCCTTATTCCCTTTCATCCGGGGTGTTCTCGGGAAGGATGAGGGGAGAGCCGTCCTCGAGAAGGTGCTGCCCCATGGTGACAACCCGACCGGAAAGGGGAGGGCTCAGCACTTCGGCTGTCTCGCCGTTCACAATGCCCAGGCTCACCGGGGTGAACACCGCCTTCATCCCCTCCGCATCCACGAGGAATACCCCCTGTTGCTCTCCACGACGGGCGATAGAGGTCACCGGCACCAGGGTAACATCCTCGTGATGGGCAAATTCGAGTTCCACCCGGGCAAACATGCCCGGCTTGAGGAGCCACGCCGGATTGGACACCTCGATCTCCACACGTGCCTGTCGGGATGCCTCCTTGAGCACCGGAGCAACACGAATGATCCTTCCGGCAAAGGTCCTCTGGGGATACGCATCAGTGGTGAGGAGGGCGTCCTGCCCGACCTGCACCTTGGGATAGTCGCGCTCGATCACGAAGATAACGGCGGTCAGGGAGCTTATGTCGTATATCGAGACAATTGGAGCGTTAGCCGAGAGCATGGCCCCTTCGTCCACAAAACGCTCCCCCACTACGCGGTTTCCATCACCATCCTCCCATGACGCCCGGATCCGGGTATAGGAAAGGCGCACCTGGGCAGCCTTCAAGGCTGCCTCCTTTTGAGAGACCTGCGCCATGGCAAGCTTGTGCTTGGCCTTGCCCACCTCGAGCTCCGCCTGCAGCGCATCGAGCTCTGACTCCGAGGCGATCTTCTTCTCACGCAGGGCGAGAATCCGGTTGAACTCCCGCTGGATGCTGTCGAGCGCGCTGGTCTGTTCCTCAAGGGAGGCCTTGGCAACGGCAAGCTCTGCACGGGCCTCCTCAACCTCCTGGACGTATTCGGCATCCTCAACCACGGCGATCAATTGATCGCGTTCCACGGTATCCCCGATATTGACCATAAGTCGTTCCAGTCTCCCTCCGATCTTGGGTGCCACGACGAAATGCGCCTTTGGCACGAGCGTGCCGGTGAACCTCTGGACATTCCGAATAGTGCCCCTGAAGATCGGAGCGACCTCAACGGCAACTGCGGGGACCTTTCTGGCAGTATGTGTATCGTCCCGGGAAGAAATGAATCGCTGGGACATCCACCATCCCATGAGGATGATCACGCCGAAAAGCGCCGACCATAAAAAAACCCTCTTCATGAACACTCCTGTAACTTCCTTATATGCATCCTTGTATACATATACGTCGAAATATGCGTCGAACGTCATGCCCTCACAAACGATCATATTGTAGTGGTATTTTTTACAATACGCAAGAAATTTATGATTTATATCCCCTTTGGTGCATCGCCCAACGGCTATCTGCATTTTTTTGCTTATTTTTCTGATTATAGATATTATTTTTCACTATATGCATTTTATTTCACCTATTTTGATTGCGTATCATTTTTCTTATGATGCATTCGCAGCTATTAATTATTCTAAAACAACTAATTAGCACATATTGAGTCGGGTGTTGAACAGGGCAGGGGGCATCAAGATATGGTATAAATTATGCTTTAATATTGTAAACCGAAATTACATTATGTTTACACAATTCATTATGCGCCGCCATTACACGGGGGGAGGTTCCTAATGCTCGCACGCAACCTGCACCATGCAATGCCTTACAGTATAGTCACCACCATTCTCATGACAATGTTGATTGCCTTGACCGCACCGGGAACCGGAACGGCCCAATTTTTTGGCTTTTCAAACTCTTTTTACCCTCAATCCTACCTGAGCCCATTCCAAAGCCCGTGGCAGAGCCCTGTCCAAAGTCAATGGCAAAGCCCGTGGCAAAGTTCATGGCAAAGTCCGTTCCAGAGTCAATGGCAAAGCCCGTTCCAGAGTCAATGGCAAAGCCCATGGCAAAGCTCGTGGCAGACTTCGTGGCAGAGCCCATTCCAAAGCCCATGGCAAAGCTCGTGGCAAAGTCCGTGGCAGAGCACATGGCAAAACCCCTATCAGAATCCATACCAGAATCCATACCAAAATCCCTGGCAGAATCCCTGGCAGCAGCAACTGCAATATCAGGATGCGGATGTGGACCTGGACTCGGGTGACGACGGAACAACAATCACTGTTGATGTGGGAGACACCATCAGCATCGTGCTCGAGTCAAACGTAACCACAGGGTATCAATGGGTGCTCGATACCGGCGAACTCAATACCGATGTGGTTTCCAAGAAGAGCAATCAGTATTTCCCCGGAAATGCGACAGGCTATATAGTAGGTGCAGGTGGGTTTGAGCAATGGATCTTCGAGGCCGAAGATGACGGCACCACTACAATTAAGCTGGATTACAAACGAACCTGGGAAACGACCGTGCAGGATACCTTCGAGGTAACGGTCACTGTTGAATAGACCTTCAGGAAACCCTGGGTAATTACAAAGAGGCAACGCACCGGGACCCACCATCCGGTACGTTGCCTCTTGTGTTATGCATAACCATCATTGCTCTCCCTCGGCCAATCATCCGCAGCTTCTCACGCACTCCTTGACAAATATACAATAAAATTTTATTATATAAAAAATAACGCTATATACATTCATTTTTTCATTATCGGCACTTTCTCTTCTTCACCTGAAAAAAAGGGGGGGTTAGGTGTGGGAAGCGAGCGCTTCAGACCTTCCGTTGTATTACATCATTTCAGCAGACCAGAGCCTCGATCTTTATAACCGCGTCCTATTGCATCCCTCCGGGAGGTAATCCTATGAATGGATGTACAAAAAATCAATGGTTCCTGCTACTCGGGCTCTTTCTGTGTATTGTTGCCATTCTCACAGTGTTCCCCGCCGAGGCCTATTTCGCACCGCTGGCTCCACAGGGCCTTTTCCCTTTTTATTCACTGCTCGGGAACTTCAGCAATCCCTTTTTTGCGAGCAACATCCTGACGCCCTGGATACCCTCCAGGATTTCTCTCGGTGCATACGGCACATTGCCAATCCTCTCACCATTTCTAGCGTCACAATTTTCAGCACTGCCGCTTATCAGGGTAATGAATGCGGCCACTACTCCCATAGCATCACCGATTGCAGTGGCCCCCATTACGGCGATTGCACCCGTTGCACTACCAACACCGGCGGGGCTTGCTACCGCAACCGTGATCGGCGCACCACCGATTGCTACCATAGCGCCAATAACG
This sequence comes from bacterium, assembly GCA_049472315.1. GTDB lineage: Bacteria > SZUA-182 > SZUA-182 > DTGQ01 > JAFGSM01 > JBLIRM01. The sequence continues at coordinate 25,669 of JBLIRN010000023.1, read as the reverse complement.
ATTCCTCTGCCTACAACACCAACATTTACGCTGCCCTTTTTGCCGACCTTTCCGGCACCGCCGCCGCTGCCTCCTTCACCGGTTACCATACCCATACCTGTTCCTAGCCCTGTAACCACTCTCACACCGATAACCCCGATCATACCGACACCACCGACCGCCCCGTCACCGTGGACACCGCCTACTTTCCTCCCTGCTCCTACGCCACCCACAACATTCCCCGTGCCAACGCTGCCGACTCTTCCCATACCAACACCGGCGCCAACCGGGACCATACCGATACCGATTCCGCTGCCGGCCATTTGATGGGAAAACGAATTGTGAGAACGATATGATGCCTATTTCGAATGATAATGATTCCCGGTTATCCAAAATGCAACGTGCCTGTCATTGCGGGGGACGGGGGGGTAGCCCGGAGCAATCCTTTTTTCTTCTTTATCGGATTGTACGGCCCCCCTCCCTTTACCCGCATTCATGGATATAATCCTTTCGGTCACGCAGGAGAAGCATCATCTCGGCTTTTCCTGCGTGATATCCATTTGATTTCACATGCATTCCTTACGCGTTGAATGTTATGAAGGGTATAAGACGCATGAGCGGCCGCGATATATTGTTGTTGACGGCAAACGCCGTATGGTGGAGAGGGTCATCGACCAGTGGCGGACTCCGGAGTTCGAATTCTTCAACACCCTTGCCGAGGACGGCAGGATGTACCTTTTACGGTATGACAGGGAACATGATATCTGGGAGCTGAAAGGAATCGGAACAGGAACATTTTAGTTTACATAATATACCTTATCAGACGTTGTATATGTACCCCCCCTTCCCAAAATACGGCCGCTCAGGAGCCTCTCTAAGCCACGAAAAAGGGGGGATGAATGGTTATACTCGCGAAGATTATACCATTTCAGCCATTCACGCGACATCAAGGCACACAATCCTCGCCGTCCTTGTGCTGGTTCCAGCTTATCTGTCTGAATATAAAACCCGGCAGCAATACCCTTCCGCGTCAGCATTGTTTCGATATTTTGATAAGGCAAATATCTCTACGGCATCGCCGACCCGGCCAAAAATTCAAGGTATATCAAGATCTAAGCCCTTCATGGGAGCGAGTCCGGACCAACGGTTGAGAACATAATGTCTATGTATTGAAAAGAATGGCAAAAAAATTTCATTCCTCCTGAAAATCAGGATCCACGCCTTTTGCACCCTTATTGCGCCCTATATATAAGATGTCAACAATTATATCAGCATAACTACTTATTTTTATTGATATATTTTTATTTTAGCTATAATTTACATTAATTAATAATAGTATCTTCCTCTTATTTCAACTCGATAATCGTTTTGCTTCTCTCCATACTCGGTACGATCCGAACCAGAGAGTATGCCGACCTTTAAACGCAGCTCGAGATTCGTTATGGGTTCATAGAGCACCTCTGGAGAAACCGAGAGGCTGCCGTCGGAGAGGTTGTGAATCACGGTGATGGAAGGCGTGAAGTAGAGAATGTCGAAGGGCTCTTTCTTGCTGATGCGAAGGTAGAGATAATCCCTCATGGGAGTGAGCCTGCCGAAGCCCCCTTCACCGAGGCCTAACGCCCTGTTGAGCAGTGACTCATCGCCCGTGGTGCGATACGCCTCGTATGCCCTATCGATGAAGTCATAGTAACGCTCCATCTCCTCCTCCGAGAATCCGGCCCCCTGATGGTAGTACTCGGCAATATAGGTCGTGTCACCCTCGGTGAGGTATCGTATCCCAAGCAGGAGATCCCGGGCATCCACTGTCCTTTGAAGTGCCGTTCCATTGGCGTCGATATATCGTATCCGCGCGTCCTCCGTGCATGCCCATTCGCCATGTACCTCGAAATTCGAGGTGATGTTTCGCGAAAAATCCAACCCGTACCGGTCGGTTCTGCTCCCTCCGGCAAAGAGGATCAGATCGATGTCCGTGTCATACAAAAGGGTGTAGATCTTCAGCGCCGCATTCAGGTGATCCGCCTCGCCGAACTCCTCGTTGACATCACGATACACCGGTATCAGAACCGGCGTCAGGGTAAACGACTTCAGCGGTCCTTCAGTGCTCCGGATGTAGTCCACCTTGGCGATCACGAATCCCTCCATGCTCTGCTCCGGATCATCGGGATTCTTGGGCCTGTCCAGAAACGCAACCGGATTCCATGCATATCCCTTCCCCCATTTCAGTTGCCTTTTCCCAGCCTCCAGGGCAAGGGATACGGACGGGGAGCAGGATACATATCCCTCGTACAGGTCGATTCTATCCGACCATCCAAGGTAGGATTTCGTCGAGGCGGAATTGACCCGCGCGACTATCCTGGTCCTTTCCCATTCATAACTGCCATCCACCTGGATCTCCGTATTGTATTCCTCCAGGGTCCTTCCCTCGTCATACCGGTACAATCTAAGCTTGTGAAGGGATGCGTTGCGGTCGAGCCCGAAGAGCACGGGCTGCACCTCGACATACCCGCCCAGGTGAAAGGGCCTCTTTTCGAATTCCGAAAGGTCGAAGGAGTATTCTTCCTGGGCCTTGCCGGCGCATGGCAGGAAAAGGATCAACACAAGCGGCACAAGGGCCAGGTTAGCGAAGAGAGTCCAGATTGGGCATATACGTGAGGGTGAAAACCTCATCCTTGAATTCCCGGGGGCGTATCTGTGCGAATATCATGACGGATGTGTAGCCCTTATGCAGCGGGCTTTCCGTCTCCACCACGGACGGACGCTCCACGCCTCCCTCAAATTTCTTTATCTCTTTGAAATAAAGGGTTTTTATGAGCATGCCATCCTGGGTGAGACAATCGATCCTGGTTGGCAGGAGCCTCTCCTGTTCCACCCACATCGTCAGCCGGTCATAGGCAACAGTCGATGACTTCGCCTTGAGATGTAAAACGTATTGTTTTTCAATTGGTTCAACCTTTTCCACCCCGTATTCCTCCGCATAGTCGAGGCGCAGGATGTCGGCGTTATTGAAGACCCCTCCCACCACCGACTGAAGACTGGTTATGCGTAAGGGCTTTCCTACATTGGGGATATAAAGCCACATGTTTTCATCGAGCCGAAGGGTTGCCCTCCCCTTTTCACTTGCAGGGGATAGAAAAAGCGCCGCCACCTTATCCCTTCCCTTCTTGATGGTGAAGAGCACAAATTCCTTCTTCCTGCCGTCGGGCTCTATGTTGATGAGCTTCTTATAGGATTCGTAGGATTCCGGATTCAGGTTCCGGTCAACCCTCATCAGGATCTCATCCCCATCGAGGGCTGCAACGGAAACCGCGCAACAAAGCATGCAACCGGTTGCAACGGCAATACGAAAGATCCTTCCGAAGCGCATAATCCTCCCCGTATACCTATTGAGACGACGAAATGTCAAAATTGCACCTGCCCAACCCTCACAATTTCCACAATGGAATATACCAGACTCAAACCCTATTGTACAGAATTCGATTGAAGGGCCTTCAATCCGATACGCCCTCCCCTGCCCTCTGTGATCCCCGTCCACGGAACCTGCGATTCGCTGAATCCATGGACCGTTCAAGGTTCTTCAGATTGACAAACCGGGGGTTTATGGATATCCTTTTGTATGGATTGAACGATGCAAAATACCGATAAAAATGTAAAGACAATATGTTAGCATCATAACATGTGCGACCCGATCAAAACAGGTCCATGCTTGAGGCAGTTTTCGCATTGCATATGCCTATAAGCAGTTGAATGTAATTGTCTAATACATTTGGCACGTAGGGCATAGAATAATTTCTGCCTACCGATAGGGGGTGAGAGAGGATGCCGGTGGCGTGCAGCCAATGCGGTGAGATGTTCGAGGCGTCTGATATAGTGACCATCAAGGGCCTCCCTGTCTGCGGAACCTGTAAGCCCTTCTTTCTCAAAAAGATCCAGGAAGGTGATACGAGCGTTACCGGTTTCGTTTACAAGGGTTTCTGGATACGGTTCGTTGCCGACTGGTTCGATGGATTTCTCCTGGGAATCCTCTTTCAGACCATGAACCTTTTCATTACCATACCCACCGCAGAATCGATCTCCGATCCCCTTTATTTCTTCTCCATCCTCTCCCTTTCCTTTTCCTTCTTATTTATCATGACTATTGTCTATTACGTGTTCTTCAACGGGAGATACGGCGCAACACCCGGCAAGATGTTGATCGGCGCAAAGATCGTCAACACCGACGGCACCCCCATATCGTATAAAAAGGCATTTGCCCGCTTTTTCGCCGAAATGCTCTCCGGACTCATTCTGAACATCGGATATATCATGGCGGCCTTTGACAGCGAAAAACGGGCCCTGCATGACAGGATCTGCGAAACGCTGGTGGTAAAGAAATGACCCAACTGATACAACATACCATAACCTGTCCCCGGTGTTCATCGCCGCTCAGCCCGCAAATCTTCGCCGCTCCCTCCGATGCCTCCTGCCCCCACTGCGGGCTGGTGATGACAGGCAGGCTGTACCCCCGTTTCTTCAAGACAAAGGATATGCAGGAAACCGCTGCCGACGTTACCGCAGGCAGCGAATCAAGCTGCTATTATCACCCTGAAAAGCTTGCGGTCTCCCTCTGTTCGGAGTGCGGCAGGTTCCTGTGCTCCCTGTGCGAACTGGATATCCAGAATCGCATCGTATGCCCCACCTGCCTCGAAAAACTCGACCAGGAAAAAAGGGTGAGCACGTTTACCAACGAGGTTACCTTCAGGGATGCGATTGCCCTCAACGTGGCGGTGGTGTTGACCTTTTTCTGGCCGATCTACTTTGTCACAGCGCCCTTCACCTTGTTTTACATCTGGCGGCATTTCAAGGAGCCGAAACAGTATATCATCCCCAGAAAAAGGTGGCGGTTCTATCTTGCGGGGCTGATTGCAGGGGCACAGCTTGCTGTATGGGCGATACTGTTCATAGGCTTTATTTCAGGGATATAGCAATGGGCCATACAGCAATAAAAAGACTGAGCAAGCGAAATGGGTTTTTCAGATGGACGAACCTCTACAGCCTGGGCGACCATCTGCTCGTGGAAAAGGTAGGGGGATACACCGCCGAATACCGCCGTTTTTTTTACGACGACATCATCTCCCTTATTACCTACAAAAGTCCCTCCTGGAAATTCCGGGCACTGGTCGATGTCCTCATCATTGTAGTGATCATTGTTCTCGTTTCCTCTCTTTTTGCAAAGAATTCCCTTGATCTGGCCCTGGCGCTCTCCTTTTTCCCTGTCCTCTTCATGGTGGTCCCGATCATCGATCTTGCCTTCGGGCCTACGTCCAAGGGACAGATCCGAACCGTCACCTCCACCGAGGATGTCGTTTTTGCAAAACGCTACCGGAAATCAAAAAGGGTCATGAACACAATACAGACACTCATCGAGGAGCACCAGGGGGCACTCGATGCCTCATTTCTTACCGGAGAGAGCCTTGAATACTCGGCTCCCCGGTTCTGCACCCCTCTCAGAAAGAATCAACGAAAGGGGGAAAAACGGCTCCCCACCACCAAATACAATACCCTGTATTCCCTTTTTCTGGTGCTCCTCTTCTTCAAGGTGATCGTAAGCGCCTACCAGATACAATTCCCGGGGAATACTGCCGCCCTGCTCGGCACCTTTTCCGTCGTGCTCCTCATCGTTAATGTGGTGGTGCTCTTCAAGCAGCGGGGCCTCCTCATCAGACCTCCCCTTCAAATCCTTGCCTGGTCAACGTTCCTCATAGTACTCTCCTCCATGTTCGCAAGCTTTGTGCTGGGGATCGTCATCATCGTTGAAAAGGGCCTTATGGCGGAGACGCCGTTTATGATGCTCATTCAGACCGATCCCCGTTTCATGCTCATGAAGGTGACTTACGTGGGCCTCGAAATTCTTATAGTGGTATTGGGGGCGGTGATGAGTCTGAAGGGACATCACTCGATGTATGCACGGTCATGAGATCTTCGCTTTCAGTACAAGACACCCATTGCCTCATACATCCCGAACGGGAGGCGGTCGCCCTCTGCCTTTCCTGTGGTCATTATTTCTGCAGGGAATGCGTCACCGAGCACAAGGGGAGGGTCCTATGCACCGTATGCCTGGCCAAGGAAACAGGCGCCGTCTCAAGGAGGCGAAGACTGCCCCGCCTCATCCGGGCCGGGCTTGCCATCCTGGTGGGCCTTATTATATGCTACATGCTGTTTTATTCCCTGGGCTCCGCCCTCTCCGTGATCCCGGACACGTTTCATCAAGGTATCCGCATTGAAAAAGACTAGCCATTCCTGGAGGGACGAGGTAAGGATCACCGAACTCATCGAGCAGTCCCTGTATCTTGTCCGCACCAGCCTTCCCGCCTGCGGTTGGATATACTACCTGTGCACCATCCCCTTTGTCGTCGGCTTCATGCGCTTCTGGAGTATCATGAGCGGCAAGGCGATCGGACCCTTTGAGGTGTCCAGATGGGCCCTGTTGCTGACGCTGTTGTTCTGGATAAAGGTGACCGGGCAGGGCCTTTACTGCAAGGTTTTGCTCTCCCGCCTGACGGACGAGGCAACGGGGACATCCCTGACACAGGGGGCGAATAGTGCGGTGAATGCCATCTTTGTCCACCCCGTTGCCCTGATTCTTCTCCTTGTCTGCCTGCCCTTCATCCTGCCCCTGGGATACGCGGTAATGTATTCGCAATACCTCTACCTGACCTCAGGAGAACGAGGTGCCGGCATATACCGGACCATGAAGAGGGCCTATCGGTCGGCACTCCAGGAGGGGCTCTATCAGCATCTCGTACTCCTCTTCCTCGCGGGGCTCTACGTGGTGATCATCGGTAACGTGCTCGCTTCGTTCTTTATTTTCCCACACCTGCTCAAGGTCCTTTTAGGCATTGAAACCGTATTCACCAGGGCCACGTTTTCCATGGTGAACACCACCTTTCTCATGATCGTCGCATGCACAAGCTACCTCATTGTCGATCCCCTGCTCAAGGGAGTGTATGTAACGCTCTTCTTTCATATGAAATCCCGCTCCAGCGGAGATGACATCCTGGCAGAGAAAAGACGGCTTTCCGAAAAACGGGGGATCAAACGAGGAATCGTGGCCGCCCTCCTTGTCCTGAGCCTCGTATGCCCCCTCTCCCCTCCCCTGCATGCCGCCGAAAATCATGAAAAAACGGAGGCGGCGCAGGAACAGGAATCGGAGGCGGAAACCCTGCGTGAGCAACTCAGGGAGTTGAAACGGGCGGAGGAAGGGTCGAGCGTGGATTATACCTGGCTCGACGACCTGATCGAGAAGGAAGGCATCGGAAAGGATGACGTGGCGTATGCGCGGGAACGGTTGGATTTCATCAGGCACTACCGCGAGAAGGGAATACAGCGGGACAATGCGTGGATCGATCGACTCTCCCGGACGATAGCCGATGTATCCCGGCAGGAGCGGTATCGATGGCGGTACAGGGAGAAAAGGGTCACCCAGGACAAGGAAGAGGGCTTCATAGTCCGGATGATCTGGGATCTGCTCAGGACTCTCGGCAGGTGGTTGAAGCCCGTTGCCAGGTTCATCGAAAAGGTCCTGATAAAGGTCGCAAAGTTCTTGAGAAAACTGCTGTTTTCACGAAAATGGGAGTTCAATGAACCGACTGACACCTACTGGTCCGATCTGTGGCCGGCGCTGGTGATCATCATCACGGTGATCATCTTCCTGATCGGCATCATCTACCTCTTCTGGCAGCACCATAAGGACAGGGTGACGGTGATTCAGGGCAAAAAAAGAGGGGTGCCCGACCTCACCAAGGAGGAGGTCGACGCCACTGAACTCGAGGAGGACGAGTGGATACGGCTGGGCAATGAATTAAAGGAAAAGGGGGAACTCACCCTTGCCCTGCGCAGCGCCTTTCTGGCCGTACTCTCCTTCTTCCACCGGAACGGATACCTCGTATTTGAAAGATATAAGACGAATTATAACTACCTGAGCGAACTGGGCGGGAATACCCGCAACAACGCATCGATGACAGAGGGATTTCGCGCCTGCATAGAGATCTTCGAACGCGCATGGTACGGCAAATACCCGGTCACCCCTGATATCCTCGAACGATTCGAGGGGCATCGGCGGGGAATCATGGAGGGGACATGAGGCGCACGATCTCCATCATCGTCGTGATTCTGCTCATACTCTGTTTTCTGGTGAGTGCCTCCTCAATCATGCACGGGCGCCTGAAGAAGGGTGATGTGTATCCGCGCTATTCATCCCTTCGCCATGACCCCATGGGTACGAGCATCCTGTTCGATTCGCTCAGGAAGAGCGGGTGCACGGTCGAAGTCCTCATCGAGGACGAATTCCCCGAGGTAAAGGACCCGCACAACGCCATCCTCTTTATCCTCTTTCCGACATTCGACCTTTTCTCGAACCGGGACGTAGACCGGATTGTGGGTTTCATTCTGAGCGGGGGACGTGTCCTTATGACCACGGATGACGACAACTACCTCATGGATTTCTTTCACACCGGCATCGGCTTACAGAACACCGGAAATGATAAGGGGAAGGACGAAGGGACAGAGGAAGAAGAAGAAAAAAAAGAAGAAAAAGAAAAACCTCGCACTCGTGAGGCGATCCCGGGCACGGGATTTGATTTTTCCCCGGATTCGATCCCACTCATCGGTGAGGAATTCCTCACCTCCGGCTGGCCGCGGGCAGTGACGGTGCTGGGGAACGGCGAACATGACGTGGTGCTCCTCCTGAGCCACGGCAAAGGGGATATCATCATCTCATCGGAGTCATACGTCATCTCCAATGAATCCCTGGCGAAAAATCCCCCGGCTGCATTTCTCTCCTGGGTTACGGGGGGAAGGACGCACGTGCTGGTGGACGAGTATCGCCACGGCGTGCTCTCCAACAAGGGGGTGAGCTTCCTCCTCAGAAAATATCACCTCTACTGGTTCATTGGATACCTCACACTCATCTTTCTGCTCGGCCTGTGGCACCTTCTTCCCCACTTCCATCGGCCTGTCCCCAGAGAATCGGCGCCTGACACTGGGACCCGCTCATCACTTGACGGATACACGCAGCTTTTGACCAAAACCATCCCCAGGAGGCAACTGCTCGACATCGCTATGGAACAGTGGCTCAAAGGAAGTACGAATCGTTTTTTCAGGGAGAGGAACCGGAAGGCGGCAGAAGGGCTGAGGGAGCACCTGCCGCTTAAGGATGTTCAGAAGGATGAAGAGGTGATTGCCGCATATAACGATATTGCTCAAAGGCTCAAGGAACAGAGAAGGTTCAGGTGAACATGTCTTCGTGAGCAAGAAGGGAGATCCCATGGACGAAAAAACAGCAGTCATCACGGAAAGCCTCCGGAAGGCCAAGGAACATCTTGCCAGGATCATCATAGGCCAGGAGCGGGTGATCGAGCTTGCCCTGGTTACCGTATTTTCAGGGGGGCATGCCCTCCTGGAGGGGGTTCCGGGCATCGCCAAGACCCTCATGGTCAAGGCCATTGCCAGGATCACCTCCACGAGCTTCAACCGGATCCAGTTCACCCCCGATTTGATGCCCTCGGATATCACCGGCAGCAACGTCTTCAACATGAAGACCTCCGAGTTCACCCTGGTCAAGGGTCCGCTGTTCAGTTGCTTTCTCCTTGCCGACGAGGTGAACCGCGCCCCTGCCAAGACCCAGGCAGCCCTGCTTCAGGCGATGCAGGAAAAACAGGTGAGCATCGACGGCACCACCTACCAACTCCCTCCCAACTTCACGGTATTCGCCACCCAGAATCCTATCGAGTTCGAAGGTACCTATCCGCTTCCCGAGGCCATGAAGGACCGGTTCCTCATCAAGATATCCATCGATTATCCCTCGGAGCAGGATGAGATCACCCTCATCACCAGGATATCCAGCAACGATGCGCCCGAGGACGCCCTCGACAGGGTCCTGACCGAACAGGTGCTGAATGAGGAGATACTCTCCTCAGTGAAGGCCTCCCTCAATCTGATCACGATAGAGGAGGAACTGATCCAGTACATCGTAAGGCTGATACGAAAGACCAGGGAATATCCCCCCGTGTTGATCGGGGGAAGCCCGCGGGCGAGCCAGGCACTGCTGCACACCTCACGGGTGCTCGCCGTGCTGCGGGAACGCGACTTCGTCACCCCCGACGACATCAAGGACATGATAAAGCCGGTGCTGTCCCACCGCCTCATCCTTCGTCCCGAATATGAAATCGAGGGGCTCAGGATCGAGGAGGTGATCGAGGATATCGTGAAGCAGTGTGAGATACCGCGATGAGGATAGTGGCCTCAAAGCGGATGATCCTGTGGGCGGCCTTTCCCGCCCCGCTCACCCTGCTTGCAGGGATCTATCCGTGGATCATCCCCCTGGCCGTAAACTGGCTGCTCCTCATATGCTGTGTTGCAGGCATCGATTGGATGATGAGCCGAAGGTTTCCCGATATGGTGCAGGTGGGGATCCCCGCCGATATATACCTGGTGCAGAACAAGGTCAAATGGATCACTATGGTGGTCGCCAATGCATCCAGGCATCCCCTGTGGGTGCGCATCGGCATTGACGCCACCCCCGGCCTGTCCATCACCCCCGATGAGATCCGGGAACGGATCGGGGCCGACTCGGAAATGGGCATCCCCGTGAGCCTCGAATCACCGCAAAGGGGTACATGGGAGATTGAGGAAATCCGGGTGGAGGCTTGCTCCACCCTGGGATTCTTTCATCTCAGGAGGAACATGCCACTCCATCAACGGATACGCGTGTATCCCAATATCTTCCTGGACAACCAGCGTCTTGCTGCGAGCCTTTTTCTCAGGCGTGAATCAGGGGTGCGTTCGCAGCGCATCATCGGGCATGGAAGGGAATTCGAACAACTGAGGGAGTATCTTCCCGATGACAATTTTGCCGACATCGCATGGAAGGCTACCGCAAAAAAGGGGTATCCCATTACCAAGGTGTTCCAGATGGAGCGCACCCAGCAGATCTACATTGCACTGGATCATTCCCGTTGCTCGCACCTCTCCTTCGGGGATCGGACGAATCTGGATGTGTCCATCGAGGGCGTCCTGCTCATGCAGCTATGCTGTGAACGCATGGGTGACATGCTCGGCCTGATCACCTTCGCGGACAAGATATCCCGATACTGCCCTGCAGGCAAAGGGAAGGCCCATTTCGGCACCCTCAGGAGCCAGCTCCACGATCTTGGGTCGAAGCTGGTTACCCCCGACTTCGAAAACCTGTTCATCTTTATCAAGCAGCGTATACGTAAAAGGGCGCTGGTGTTGCTCTTCACCAATCTGGAAGACCCCGGGCTTGCCGCCACATTTTTCAATGATGTCGGCATCATCAAGAGGTCCCATCTGGTCACGGTGTGCACCTTTAACGGCTATGAACAGGATCTCCTGTTCACCGGGGAGCCGGTGAACAGGGTGACGGAGATCTACCGGAAACTCGCTGCCCAGCTTTCAAACAACGAACAGGAGAAATTCTCCTCCAGGCTGAAGAAACAAAATGTGGACATGCTGCGCTTCAGGCAGAACAGATTTGCAGCCGGGGTGATCGAGCACTATCTGACCATCAAACGGAGACAGATGCTATGATCTTCGATGTTGAACGATTCATCGCCCAGAACAAGGCGAGTTGGGAAGAGCTGGAGGCGATGCTCGATCGGGTCCATCAAAGGGGCTTTCAGGCCTTCGATTTCGATGAAACAAACCGGTTTCACTACCTCTACCACCAGACATCCTCGGACCTCAACCGCATCCAGACCTTCTCCTCCGCATCCGAACTCACCGACTACCTGGAGGGACTGGTTTCCCGGGCATATGCGGAGATCTATAGCGCCCAGAGAAGGCCGTGGCGCGTGCGGGTGAAGGAATTCTACATGATCACCTTCCCTGCCGTGTTCAGAAGGCATCTGAAACTCTTCTATTTAGCCCTTGCCGTGATGCTGGTGGGGGGGATGCTGGGGGGCTCTGCGGTCATGCTGGACCCCCAGGCAAAGGATATCCTGATCTCCTTCCCCCATCTCAAGGGGTCTCCATTCGAACGGGTGCTCCGGGAGGAAGAGGGACGAAACAAGGCCCTGGACGATCAGAGGGTCTCCTTTTCCTCGTACCTTGTCACCCATAACATCCAGGTGTCCCTCCTCGCCCTGGCCCTTGGTATCACCTTCGGCCTCGGCACCCTGGTGCTTATCTTTTACAACGGGATCATACTGGGGGCGGTGGTGATCGACTATTTCAGATACGGGGTGGGCACCTTTGCCGCAGGCTGGCTCCTGCCGCATGGTGCCTTCGAGATATGGGCCATACTCATCGCCGGCCAGGCAGGGTTTCTCATTGCCCAATCAATGCTCAAGGGGGGGAAGTACTCCCGCATGGCCCGATTGTCCATGGCAGGCAAGGACATCCTCACCCTGTTCCTCGGCCTGAGCTCCCTTCTGGTATGGGCAGGGATTGTGGAGGCATTCTTTTCACAATACCACCAGCCCATTGTGCCCTACTCCTTCAAGATCCTCTTCGGGCTCATCGAGATCCTTTTCCTGATGTACTATTTCGGCGTCATGGGAAGGCGGGAAGGGGGAAAGGAACAGCGTGGCTGACAGGGAAAACCGATTTGTCATCGTCACCCCGGAAGGGATAAGCATCTCCCTTGCGCTCGCCGGACCCGGTTCCCGGTTCATCGCCCTTCTCATCGATACCCTCTTCATCTCGGTCATAGCGGGCGCCCTCACCAGGGTGAGCGGCATACTCACCCTGTTCAACCCTGAATTGCACACGGCCTTCCTCATGATCGCCGAGTTGGTGACCGGATGGAGCTACTTCATCGCCTTCGAATGGAAATTCCGCGGACAGACCCCGGGCAAGAGGCTCTTCAAGCTGCGGGTGGTGGACAGGGACGGATTTCAGCTCAAACCCGCACAGATTGTCCTGCGCAACCTTTTCCGCATCATCGATGCCCTCCCCTTCTTCTATCTCCTGGGAGGAGCCGTGTGCATATTCTCTCGTAAATATCAGCGCATCGGCGACATGCTTGCCGCAACCGTTGTCATCTACGACCGCCATTTCACCCCTCCCCGCATCGAGCAGATCGCCCCGGATAAATTCAACTCCTTTTATCACCACCCCCATTTGATCTCCCGGGCCCGGCAGCAGATCACCCCTGCCGAATCCGCCATGCTCCTCAAGGCACTGCTCCGGAGGGATCGGCTCCTGCCTGACCGCAGGGTGAGGCTGTACAATGAACTCGCCGATTATTTCAAATCGATTGTCATGTTTCCGGCGGACAATATCAGTAATGAGCAGTATCTACGCAACCTTCTCGGGATTCTTTATCCCAGGAAACGGTTCTGACGGATTGTCTCCATCCGCCCCCTCAAGCAATCGACTCACCATGCGCAATGCCATATCCGCGTCATCTGCCTGAAGGTTTCTGACCCTGCGTCCCAAAACGCCCCACACCTTTGGATCGGTGGTGTTATAGAGTGCGATGGTGGGGATTCCCAGCACGCCTGCAAGGTGACTCACCCCCGAATCATTTCCACAGTAAAAAGACGCAGCAGCAAGAAGGGACGCCAAGGCGCTTGCGCTTTCAGGCCGTTCGATCCGCTCGCCCTGCAATTCCCTTACGAGATCCTCTTCTTCAGCCGGTCCTTTGATGAACCGCACATCGGGATATCCCCTCTGACGCAGCAGGCGGGCCACCTCCAGGTAAAAACAAGGGGCATAGTTTTTCCTTGGACTGCCGCTTCCCGGATGTATCACCGCATACCCCCCTTTTTTCGTTCCGAGGGGAAAATAGGGACACGGCATATCGATCGGTACCTCAGGAAAACACGCCCGCACCGCTCGATAGTGGTGGAGGCTGACGTGTATCGGTAAAACGGGAAAGGGAGGGATGAGGAGAACAGGCAGGGAGGCCGTCCTTTGCAGGCACTCTGCCGTAGGTTTCCCTCCCGAAAGCCAGAGCACCCCACCAAGCGGCGTACCTAATACTTCGGGTATGCAGGTGCCCGCAAAGAATCCGGCCATGCGGGATGATTCGGCATCCACAAAGGAATCGACCAGGCCAAGGGTGACTGCCAGGCCCATTAAGTCGGGACGGCCGATACCCATACAATGAATCCCGGTAAGGGCTTCCCTGAGCGCATGAACAGCCGGCCAGGTGAGGATGAAATCCCCCAGGGCACCCCGGTGGCAGATCAAAAACCGTTCCATAATGGTATTCCCCCGGGGCATCGGGCGGTCCGCACGTGCACTGTTGGCATCTTTTGCTCTCAAAAAGTGCTAATCGGATTTGGCACTTTTTCTACCCCTTCTCTGTAAAGGGACGCAACTACTTATTTTATAAATTCTTTTCATCCTCCCACCGCATGGCATATCATTTGCTTTTTAGATATATATACGGCACAGAATTAACCATAGTCAACAGATTACCCATTTCTCTTTCCGGTATTGTCATTGCCGTGCATATTGAACATGCTTTATTAGTGCATCGTTGTGGAAACAAAGGGCATTATCGAGAACCCTTTGCAATAATAACATAGGCCATCGTCAATAGGGGAATGGATGGGTTCTTTAGGCGTACGCAAATCGGAGCAGATTGGCAGAATCCCCCAAGGGTCCATGATGGGAAGGGCTCGGGGGTTCTCAGTCCCTGTGGTGTTTGAAGAGGAAATGGATGCGAGTTGTAAGCTCCTTCGAGAACCCTCGACCCTTTTTATGCTTCCTTCGTAATGTCCTCTTGTATGGACGTTTATATATACGGTTTACCATTGTACCAGTATGGCGTTGCCTTGCTTTTGGGAGTACACTGCGGCATCAGTACCAGCACCTCACTGTCTTTGTATGTATAAGAAACCGCTGTCTGCTGTCCATGTGACGCCTTGCTCATGCGGGCCTTTTCAATCAGGGACGTGCAACATTCCAGTGGAGATACTGCGAGCGACCGATTGGTGACAGGATCACGTTTGTACGAAATCGAATGACGAGACATTATGACGGTTCCGCTGATATTGGTGCAATGGCAGACAAAAAAGGGGGCGGCGTAACATTACGCCGTCCCCTTTTTTCTTCCAACATCCCAACACCTTCCATGACGTTCATCCCATATATGATTCCGCGCTGTGGTGTGCCGCCCTCTTCTGTTTGGTTTTTGTATAGTATATTTATTTTGGAACAATTGTATACTATATTGAATTTATTCACTACGTATAGTATATTTTAAATAGGTATGGTGCTCTTTCTTCAAAAACCTTTTTTCGTATATGGTCTGGTAATGCAGATCCGCTCAAAGTAGTCCTTCACCGCGGCCCACGAATAATGGTCTTTTTCTAAAAATTCCTTACAACAAAAGGAAAGGGGTGACTCTCATGAATCCTTTCAAAAAACACCACTTCCTGTTTTTCATCGCCATTGTTATGACGACGGGCACCCTCTTCATGGCACGCCCCGGCTTTCAAAGACAAACCACCTGCGTCCCTGATGCTCAGGCGCAGGATGTCGTTCCTCTCGTATCCTATGCCCCTGGGGATTATGCTTCCGTATATGCCATCTATTCCTTTCAGGATGCAGCAATCAGCCACCCGGCAGATCTCTTTGAAACCATCATGACCTGTTGGGGAAGCAGGGAAACAGCCGCCACCTGCACATGGAATTGCGGTCCCACCTTTTCCAACTGCTTGGGGAGAACGGCCTTGAACAGTTCCGGAGGTTCGTCCTACGGCTGGGGCGCTACTTACAGCACCTGCAGTTCCGCCATGGGCTGTCGTGGTGCAACCCTCATGACATGCGCCAGCGGCGACTTCTGCGATACCGGGGGCTCGACCATAATGACCTGCAGCATGGGGCTGCTTTGCGGCCGTTCAACCCTATCCACATGCAGCAGCGGCTTCTTCTGTGACGGGGGCCTTAAAACCCATCTTACGTGCAGCGCCATGACCGGATGCGGGAGTACGCTCATTACGTGTATCCCTTACGGATGCGGCAACAGATCCGGCGGCGGCATGCAACCGACCGGTGCGGACTGCTCATATACAATGAGCTCGAGTCTCGGTGCATGCCCGTCAACCAGGCAAACATGCCCTACCACCTGTCAATACCTGCTGTGGGATACCTCGCCCGTTACAATACCACCGGCGTTCTGAGTCCCCTCTCCCTCTCCACGAAATTTGCCGTTGCAGCGAGCCAGACTACTCGCTTCCTTAGGCACGGATACATGAACGCTTTCAATGAATCCCTTTGACATGATGCCTGTTACATATTAAATCGTTACTATAGGTGTTTTATGCAAAAAGCGATTCGAGAATAATCGAGGAGGGATGACAACAGGATCATGCATTGAGTGCATGGCCGGTTATTGAACTACCCCTCCAGATAATGGAGGTATGGAGGAAGTGAGCAAGGGTAAGAGAAAAAAGAGGAAGATTATGGTGATCCTGGATTCGGGCACCTTTCGCAAATTGCTGGACATCTCCAAACGGTATGAGATAGCGCCGGAAAAGATGGCAGGGGCCTTATTGAAACAGCAGCTTGTGGTTATCGACGATGAACCGAAGGAGAAGACAAAAGAGGCAGCGTAAGCCCCCTATGTGCAGCCACAGATCATTCCATGTGTACCAATTTATACGTATAATGGCCGAACTTGATGCGTTATATCGTGTCCTGCCATGACAGGATCGGTCACATGTGCTTGAGTGGAATGGCGAATGAGCCCGAACATATGTGGGCAGGTCCTGAGGACCTGCCCATGCAAGGTTCATGAAGCACTATGTACACAGGAGTTATGTCCCGAGAAGCGCGGCCGCACTCAGGAAAGGAGGAACGATAACAGTAGGAGCAATGCTCGTGGCTACCAATGTATCCAGGAAATCGGGAAGGAGCTGCGGAAGCGTATAGCCTGTTGAAAATGCAGAAAACAAGGGATTGATGAGAGGGGCAAGATACGAATAATATTGATATGCAGCAGCGTAGTAATCATTGGCCAGGGGTACCGTGCTCAAGATCCAGGCGGGATCGGTCGGCGGAAGGACTTCAAACCCCGCAGGCAGATTGATCGACACGGGAACACCAGCCGGTCCGATGGCAAGCGTGGGAACAGGTGTGATGTAGTTCACGGGCGGCCAGGGATTCAATCCAAACACCACGTCAAAAAAGATGAGCGAACCGAAGGGTGAATTGTACAGCAGCCATGGGAACTGCTGTGCAGGGTCCCATGTCAATCCCGGCTGAACAGGCAATAGGGTTGTTGAAGTCAAACCGGTGACAATCGGGGTGGGTGCCCCTGAAACCGGATCGATGGGGGATAAGGCGGGAGACCACAGCGGCCAGAGTGTATTATAGGGCGGAATCGCCGTCCAGTTCTGACACAAGATACTCGGCGCATAAAGGCATATCAATATCAACGCAATTAAGGGAATCAGCAGAACGTGTTTCCGGGTGCCATATGAAAACATATTACTTCTCCCTACAACATACCAAAAGGCATCTTAATCACAGGTTACAGAATCCGTTGCGCCATTAGCATGCGCAATGAGTCACTTCGATAGGTAACCACCTCCTCATCGATTCGCAACAGATCACCCGTCATTTGACATCTATTCAAACATCGAACGGGCTACTATACTGTACATCGAAACCGGGGAAAACGCAAGACAATAATTGTTATATCTTATATTTTATCGTCAATATATTCTATTTCTTGCTTTTTTTGCCCCGTTCTTTTATTTTAATAAATATATATCTTATATTCTCAATATATATCGAGCATAGCGGAAATAATATAATTTCTTTATACAGGATTATCTCGACATGCCTCACCATCGATCAATGCCTTCCGCAAAACCATACCTTCCCCAGCCGGGCCGGCGATTATCTGTATACTACACATATACTCAAACGGACACCCGTGAGCGGATATGGCTTGGAACAAGCATCATGGAATATTGACAACAAGGGTCGGAAGGTATTATATTTATACTGCATATGTTCTATATGGCGTGAACCAGAACAATCTCCAGGCTCCGGCATCATCTACCCACCATCGGTTGCACATACTCCACAATCGTGCATTAAGGGATCGTTGCATCGAAAAGACATGGATCGGATAAAGAGGGTAGGAGTACCCCTTATGATGACCGGAATACAAGGGTGTCTATCATGTTCGATACGTCCTTTGTAAAGGCCGCAATCCCTCTTATTGGAATTGCCCTTCTGTCGTTGTGTCTCCGTGCATCCGGGACCAATGCCGCCGAATTGAACGTCATGGTGGAACGCGACCTGGGTGTTGCGCATACCCATGAATTCTTTAAGATGGGGATCCTTGCCCAATCGCATTTCGAGATCACCTTTCATGTCACCGAGGCAGGGGGAGCGCAGGTGCAGATCAAGCTGGCCGCCGGCGGGAACTATGGCGACTTCGATGTCGTGGACGAGAACACGTTCGTCTATTACCTGGGCCCCGATGTCTTCGGTCCATACAAAACCGACTATGATATCATCGGAACGGATGCCGCCGACAATGTCGAAATACTCTCCTTCACCGCGTTCTTCATACTGGCCACCTTCGAAGACGTGAGCGGTTGGGATACGCACCGATGGAATCCCGGCGGTGTGATAACCAAGGTCACCATCGCATCGGAGGACCGGATAAAGGTGAAATTCATCCAATTCCTGAACAGCACTGGAGAGGCACATTCTGATTCGCAGGATTTCGGCGTATTCTTCACCCTCGATGAGGCCGGCTGGATAAACCTTAGTCCCTTTACCGGCGATCCTATCATCGCAACGGCCGACGGCGCCCTATACCTGAGAACCGTTCAAACCGCCCTCCTGGAGGTTGATCTGGACGGGGATGGTTTCATCGCCTCCCTGGACTGCGATGACACAAATCCCATGACCTATCCGGGCGCTTCCGAGATCTGCGACGGAAGGGATAACGACTGTGACGGGTCAGTCCCTGCCGGAGAAAGGGACGGAGACGGCGATGGATTCATGATATGTGCGGGTGACTGTGATGACAGCGACGCACAAGTGTATCCAGGAGCACCGGGAACCCACCAGGGAAAGGACAACGACTGCAGCGGCACCATCGAAACGGATGAAAAGGCATACCCCGCGTTCAGCCAGGAGTTTCCGACAGCCTCGCAATACCGGGAAATGTGGCGGCACTCCCTGATACCCCTCTATCTGGAGCGCCAGAAAAGGTCCTGGAACCGCTACCAGTCCTCCCACCAACAGCGCATGCTTACCAAGAGCGTCAACCGAAGGGGCCGATTGCCGGTCCTCAGGAGACGCTGATCGGTCTCGCTGCGATTCTACGCAGATAGGTGATGATGTCCTCCGCCAGGACCCCGATGAGATGCACCTCCTGGCAATTGAGGAATTTCTTTATTTCGTTGATCTTTTGAGTGTTGCCGGGATCGTCGATAAACACCTCGATTCCCCCGGCGTCCTTTCGTACCGGAATCCACCGCCTTTCCGCAAAATATTCGGGAGGCTGTCCACCGAGCAGGGACGGATCGAGCACCACAGCGGGGTCATAGTCCTTGAAGGGACAATAGTAGAAACTGGAAAGGGACTCCAGGATGTCCTTCTTCTCAATCCGATGTTCCCTCCTCAGGATCGCGATGATGTCCTCCTTGCCATGCAAGGACTTCTCGATAATCCCCTCCAGGCCCTCCTCGGTGATAAGGCCTTTTTGAATCAGTGATCTGAATCTCTGCACGACCTTCTTGTGACGAAACGACTGATTGCGAATGCCGATTGCAAGCGACTTGGCGATTTCCTTGAGGGAGGACATATCAAAAAGACCGAATTCCCCGCCGTTCTTTTTATTGATAAGCTGCACCACGCCGAGGAGTTCCCGCTGGAAGAGGATTGCCGAGGCCAGCACCTGCCGGGTGCGGAATCCGCTCTTCTGGTCGAATGTCTTATTGAAGCCAAGCTCCGCATCGTGCCGCTTGAGCTCCTCTTCATCGTAGGCATCCGCTATGGTGATGAATGTCCGGGTAAAGGCGACGAACCCCGAAATGCTCTTCTTGTCGATCTTGACCCTGATCTCCTTGACCGAATCGCCGATCTTATACTTTGAAAAGAGCTCATTGTTTTTCGCATCCACGGCATAGATCGTGATTCGATCGGCGTCGAACAACTCGAGGATTTGGAACTGAAGCTGGAGAAAGATATCATCGAGATTCTCAGCGGTATGAATCTGGTTGGTGATCCTCAGAAGCTTCGCCTTGTAGGCAAGTTCATCTCTCAATGTGTTATGCCCGCCTTCCGGTCCTGAGGGTTCGATGCCTATGACCATCCACGCGGTCTTCTACTAGAATCATTCGTCATTTTCTGCATTTAGAATCATTGAGAACCCTTAAGCAGACCAGCATCAATTCCCTCCACCATCGTTCCAGGTCTCCAGAAGGAATACACATGGGCGTATTATTCAATACTGGACGAATAGCCACTGCCAGGATCTCGCGTAGTCCATGAGAACCCGTTGAAGTAGCCATAGAGAGGAATCTTTCTGAATTGCCCTGACAGACGCACATAATGACAAAGGCCTTTGTATTTCCTTAAATAAAGTTCCGATTCGACAGTTTTTTAATGCAAGGTTCACCTGTAGTTCATAGAACTGTCATAAGTTTTTCATGTATGAGGTCGATAATAATAATGCATATCAATTAAGAAAGGAGACATATGACGGGCTTAAAATCCGGCATCGCCTTTCAGACAATCGATGAGCTGGAGTTGTGCGTTTGTGTCTTTTTCAACGGGATCAGCCGCTGGAAGGCCTTTGAAAGACTCTTTGCCATGATCAGTCGCCTGGGCAACGGTATCTTTTGGTATGCACTGATGGTATTCATGATTATCCTGGATCGCCATCTCGGCCTAAGGGCTTCAGTCCATATGGGTATTGCGGCCCTGATCGGAGTTCTAATTTACGAAATTCTCAAAAACAATATGGTGCGTCAGCGCCCGTATATCTCCTGGAAGGAAATAAAACAGGGCACAGCACCCTTGGATCTGTACAGCTTTCCATCCGGACACACCCTGCAAGCAAGTCTATTTACGATCATCGCAGTTTTCTATTATCCGGCCCTGGCATTGATTCTCATTCCATTCACCATTCTTATAGCCCTTTCCCGGATTATTCTCGGTCTGCACTATCCATCCGATGTCTTTGTCGGTGCACTCATTGGCATGTCGCTGGCATATCTGAGTCTAAGGATTTCAACCCATATTCCATTTCTTATTCCCTAAAAATCTATTATCATCATTTCATTTTGCTATTAACCGATCCCATGGCATAAAAACCCTTGTCAGGATAAATATCGTTGCCCTGAAGGGGTGAAGCCACACTACCGATTCATCGAGGCTATCGGTATGAATCATTCTTGGATGATCCGGTGACGGATGGTATGAAGGCCCTATATGGCAGAGGATTCTCGGATGATTCTGCAGAAGGAATCCTTCGGTCAATGTATAGTATGAGACAGGATTTAATGATATATTCTGTATCCATATTTTCGCTGCAGGGTGCAGCGTTCTCATCAGCGATGCCCTGATTCATGCTGAAGGAAGCCCGATCCTCCCCCCCATAGGGATTGACATATTCTCCATGATAAGAAACAGAATTTCCGAAGGCACCAAGCGAATGGTTGAACGACAGAAAAATGGGAGAATACATAGTGATTCAATATAAACTTTTATTGATTCCCATAATCAGCGCCTTGATTGGATGGTTTACCAACTTTCTTGCAGTCAGAATGATCTTTCGGCCTTATATGCCTGTGAACCTATTCGTCATACGAATTCAGGGCTTGATTCCGAAACGCAAAGACGAGATTGCCACAAGAATCGGCCATACGATCTCAAGGCATTTAATTACCCATAAGGACATCCTGGATGCGATAAAGAACAATGTTGATCAGGATTCATTAAGGGCAATGTTGGATGAAAAACTGGATGAGTTTATTAATGGAGAGACATCTGTCTTCAATCAGTTTGTCTTATCCCTTATTACCAAAGATAGGAAAACGAAGATCAAGAACATTATCTGCAATGAACTCGTTGAATTATTACCGAATATAGGTGAGAAATTCGCAAGTACCATGGAGAAGAATCTCGATATAAAGGGGATGATAACGAAACGCGTAAATTCCTTCGATCTTCGAGAACTCGAAAAGATGATATTGGAAATCTCCTCAAGGGAATTAAAGGCGATTGAACTGTATGGCGGTGTTCTCGGTTTTATGATTGGTATCGTTCAGGTAATGATTATCTTATTATAGCCATAAGCCTTTCTTGAAATTACATTAGTCTGCTCCATGACATCGTACTGCCTTGGAGTATGCTTATGATTTCCCCCAGATTTTGGACAGCATGCTAAGCTTTCTGGATGAGAGCAATAGCGGTATCAAAATAATATCACGATTCAAGGGGGATTCAATAAATGCAGTGGAAGAGATACGGTGCAGCATGCAAGGCGAAGGTCGTATTAGAATTGTAAAAGGGCATCAGACGCTGAATGAATAGCTGAAAGTTGTTTTGACAAAAATTTTGATTCTGTCTATACTTTATTAAGATCAAGCAATTTCCCGTCATTACAAGTCCATTTCACACCAGACCGGCATTGATTGCTCACACGATCATGTAGGGTTTTGATCCGTCGATTATATACCCCCTTTGGGGTTCGACTATTCACATCATTGCAAATCATTCTCGGACTTTGACATAAGGCCTTTAAACACCTGGTATTCAATGTGGGGAGAGGAGGCTGAGGTCATGAAAAGAACGATCATTCCGGTGGGGATGTATCTCATACTCGGATTTCTCATGCTGGTTCCACACGGGTCCCTTGCCGCGGAAATTACCCTCCAGCACGGCGTGGATGGCTATGATCAGGGTAGAGACACCTTTATCACACAGCTATGGGACGCGGATGACAATCTGGGTGGGTATGAGGATCTGGAATGCAATAAGGGGCTCGACGACATTGGGGGAACCGCAGATGCCGGACGAATACTGGTCTATTTCGGTCTCAGTGACGTTGTTCCGGAGGGGATCACCATCGTGGAGGCCAGGCTGGAGCTTTATAATTTCGACGGGGAGTATGATGACACCGTCCAGGAGCGCTCCGCATACCGGATGACCGCGGAATGGATCGAAGGAACGGGCACCAAGGACACCATCGAGGATCCCTCCCCCAATCAGACCGGCGCCTATTGGGGCCATTCGGGTTACGCCACATGGTCGGGAGGCGAATATGACGATACCCTGCTGGACAGTGTTATGCTTCCGGCCCGTCCAGGCATATCCTCGGACGGCGCATGGTTCAGTTGGACCGTCACCGATGCGGTTCGCGCCTGGTATCATGAAACGGCGCCCAATGATGGGATCATCCTGGTAGGTGACGGCGTCGGAGAATGGACGGTCCACTATTTCCGGTCCAATGAATATACGGAACCTACTGTGCGGCCCAGGCTCGTTATCACCTATACGAGTGACGGAACCAATGTGAACCCCACCTGTGACGCCGGCACCTATGCCTCCCACAGGGAGGGGACCACGGTCCATCTCGCAGGCACGGCCTCGGATGTGAACGGCGATCCCTTGACCTATCTCTGGACCCAGGTCTCCTGTCCCTCCATAACGATCCAGGATGCCGCCTCCCTGACGGCCTCCTTTGTGGCACCGGACGTGGATGAGTCAGGAGCGACGGTTACTGTGCGATTGACTGTGGATGACGGCCACGGGGGCACCTGCACTGATGATGCCTCCATCCCGATCACGGATTCTGCTGGGGAAGGCCTGATTATCAACCATACCTGCACGGACATTTCCGATGTGCCAGAAGACCGGATCCAGGCTGTCAGGAACACTCTGAGGATCTGGTACGGGCATACCTCGCATGGCAGCCAGATCACCAGCGGGATGTCGGCCATGGTGGATTCTCTGTACAGTTATAACAGCGGGCCAGGCTCCCTTTCCTACGATGAAAGGACCGATGCGGATCTCGGACACAACGGCGATCTTTACTGGCGGGATCTAACCGTTGATCAATTAAACAATCCGGATAACGACCGGAATCTGGTCATGTGGTCCTGGTGCGGCGGGGTATCCGATAATACGGAGGCGGGGATCACCACCTACCTCCAGGCGATGAACCAACTGGAGACCGAATACCCAGGGGTGACCTTTATTTACATGACCGGGCATCTGGACGGCTCCGGTGAAGGGGGCAACCTCCACATCCGCAATAACCAGATTCGGGAGTACTGTCAGGCGCATGGAAAGATCCTCTATGACTTTGCGGATATCGAGAGCTACGATCCGGATGGGAATTATTACCTCGATCTGCAGGCGAATGACAACTGCGATTATTATGACGGCAGCAGCCCTCGTAACTGGGCGGTGGAATGGTGCGCGGCCCATCCGGGGGAATGCTCCGCGTGTGCATGCGCCCATTCCCAATCCCTGAACTGCGATCTCAAGGCGCGGGCCTTCTGGTACATGCTGGCCAGGGTTGCGGGTTGGGACCCGAATGAAGGCGCCGAGCCGAGTCTCTCAGTCGATCCGGATCACCTTTTCCTTTCAGCCACGGATGGCGGTACGAATCCCGCAGACGGGAGTTTCATTGTCACAAACAGCGGCGGCGGTGAGATGACCTATACGATCGGTGACGATGCGGACTGGCTGAGCGTGTCCCCCACAGGCGGCGCATCCTTCGGCGAAGGCGACACCATCACCGTATCCGTGAATATCAGCGGACTGGAGGTGGGCACCTACAATGGAACCATCACGGTGAATGCCCCTGGTGCAGCCAACAGCCCGGGTTCAGTCAACGTGCACCTGACCATATCACCCGAATTACCCGGCAACCTCCTTTCTCCGAGCGATCTGGTATATCGTGGCGCCTTCAGGCTCCCGGATAGGGAACCGGACGCGGATGATGCCGAAACCTGGGAATATGGCGGTGAGGCCCTGGCCTACAGGCCGGATGGTGATCCGGGTGGGGATGCGGACGGATATCCGGGGTCCCTCTTCGGCACGGGAAACGGTATCTGGAACTACGTCTCCGAGATCGGTATTCCGGCCCCCAGCCTATCGCGCAATGTGGAGGACCTGAATGTCGCCGCAACCATTCAGGACTTCCATGATGTCAGGGGCGGGATATTCGAGGTCTGGACCGAAATACCCCGGATAGGTTTGGAATACATGCCTGCCCAGGGTGATCAAGCATCGCCCAAGCTCTACCTGGCCTTTGGACAGCACCTTCATGGTGAAGGGCTTCTGCCGACGCACGGATGGTGCGAGATCGATCTATCCGCATCGAACACGGCTGGAGGCTGGTACATCGGAAACGAATCCCTCTAATACAGCACGGGATATCTCTTTACCATCCCCCAGACATGGGCCGACATGTATACGGGCGGTGCAACCCTTGCGGTCGGAAGATACCGGGATGGGGGGTTGTCGGGGACAGGCCCCTCGCTGTATGCCTATGCGCCATGGCTTGATGGGAACCCACCGGATCCGAACACCCACCTGAGCTTCAGTAGTCTGCTAAGATATTCGAGCATGCTTGATGATCCCACCGATTTTCGTATGGATGGCTATCGCGACCCGGATGAATGGGAAGGGGGTGCATGGATCACCGCCGGAGACAAGACAGCGGTGGCGTTTGCGGGGACAAAGGCCACCGGAC
>JBLIRN010000022.1:0-46549 GCA_049472315.1 bacterium | reverse complement strand
GGATAATGCACAATACCACAAGGGGCATGTGCCTTGATACACGAGTCTTCATGGTTACCCTTATAAGCCGGTGTTATTGCTTTCCGACCACCACGATGCGGTAATCACAACGAAGCATAAGGTTTATATACACAGATAATTAGTCGGTAACCGTCGTATAAAAGATGTACCGAACTACTTAGATCATATACGATGATTTGTCAAGGTCTTTCTGAATTCAGTGATATTCATTGGAATTTTTTATACATGTTCTCTATGTTCTCTATTGTTTACTCCGTTACACAAAATGACGTTTAAACACCCTGATCGTTTTGGAAGATGAGAAACACACTGCTTATATCATTCATCTGTTTGATCCTCGGCTTCGGTTCAGTGCACGCCTCTCAAGACATCTTTGTGGTACAGAGCCTTGGCGTCAGGCCGTACGAGGACGCCCTGGAAGGCTTCAAGGGTGCGTGTAACGGCACCATTAAGAAAAGGATCCTCTCCGAAGGCCAAGGCCCGGATATCCTTGAAAGCATTCGTCGATCAAGACCCGACCTCATCCTTGCCATAGGGCTGAAGGCGCTGTTGCTGGTTAAAGGGATCAGGGACATCCCCGTTGTGTATATGATGGTTTCAAAT
Organism: bacterium; assembly: GCA_049472315.1. GTDB lineage: Bacteria > SZUA-182 > SZUA-182 > DTGQ01 > JAFGSM01 > JBLIRM01. Next base: position 45,925 of record JBLIRN010000022.1, on the reverse strand, counting down.
CCCCTTTCCATACTCTCCGGAGAAAAAAACATCACCGGGGTGAGTATGAATATCTCGCCGGAAGTACAGTTGGCTTTTTATACAAAACTCATGCCAGATATGAAGAACATCGGCATCCTGTCCGACCCTGAAGAAACCGGATACTTCGTCGAAAAGGCGGCGCAGGCGGCAGAACGAGCCGGTATTAACCTGATTATACGGAAAGTTCATCAATCAAAGAACGTGCCGCTTTTGTTGGGGGGGATGAGCCAGGCCATAGACGCCTTATGGATGCTGCCTGATACAACCGTCGTCACGAGTGAGACGGTTGAGTTCATGTTTCTTTTTTCCATTGAAAACAGAATCCCCCTTCTTACCTTTTCTGAGAAGTTTATAGACATGGGCGCCCTGGCATCGGTAAACATCGATGCCTTCGATCTGGGAAGGCAGGCCGGGGAGATGGCCGGAAAGATCCTTTTCGGAGCGGATGCAGGGAGTATCCCCGCATCCGATGCAAGAGACGCGGCATTGACAATCAATCTGAGAACGGCAAAAAAGCTGGGCATAGAGATGGACAAAGAACTCATCAAGACAGCCAAAAAGGTTCACTGAGATGCCAAACCGGATTTTGAAATGCCTCGAACGGGTTCATGAGCGATTCAGCATTAAGCTCTTTGTACTCTTCTCCCTGTTCGTACTATTCATTTCATGCACCTTCACCGTCTTTTTCATCAACTATCAGATGAAATCCCTTACAGACGGCCTGGTCAATGAAGGAAGTATCCTTACCAGGCTCCTTGCATATAACTGCAAACTCGGCGTCTTTTCCGAGAGCGAGGAAATGCTCATGGAGCCTGTGAACGGGATCTTGCAGCAGAAGGGCGTTATGGAGGTATCGGTGTTCAACCGGGAAGGGAGGCTCATCAGCAGGGAGCAAAGGGGAGAAGCAAAGCTCGATGCGAAGGAACGGTACAAAGAGGGGAAAGATCTCAGTGTTATATTCGAAAGGCTCACCAGGTCAAAGGACCCGATCTTTCTGGACAAGAAGGGCGGAATGGAGTTCTGGGCACCGGTGGTTGCGGATTCCGGCTATTCCACACAGGAAGCCCTGTTCTTTACCGAGGTGGTCCCTCAAAAAAAGGCCCTTGTCATAGGCTTTGTGAATATAGCTATGGACAAGGGCATACTGGATGACAGGTTGAATGTTCTCCTGATCAGGAGCATATTCATTGGGATCTTCTTTTTGATTATCGGATTGATCGTGTCGTATGCCATTGCACGCCGCATAACCGGCCCGCTCAAGAGACTGACATCGGCCGTAAAGACGATGGGGACGGGAGATTTTGTCGCACATGTCCCTGTGGAGACACGGGACGAAATAGGGAAACTGGCACAGGCTGTCAACCATATGGCGGAATCCTTGCAGCGAAGGGATGAGGAAAAGGAGCACCTGGGGGAACGGCTCAGGCATGCGCAAAAGATGGAGGCAGTGGGGACACTGGCAGGTGGACTGGCCCATGACTTCAATAATATCCTTACCACAATATTGGGAAACGGCGCGCTTTTGTACCTCAAAATGGATGAGAGGGACCCCTTGAGGCCGTATGTAAAGGAGATACTCGATTCCTCGGACATGGCCGGAAGGCTGACCAAGAACCTCCTGATATACAGCAGAAAACAACCGATTTCGCTCAAGCCGTTGCACCTGAATAGACATATCGACGATATCGGGATACTTCTGGAAAGGCTGATCGGCGAGGCTATCGAGCTCAATGTGATGCTCTCCGAGGAAGATCTGGTGATTGTGGGAGATGCCGGGCAAATCGATCAGGTCCTCTTCAACCTTGCAACCAATGCACGGGATGCCATGCCCGGCGGCGGGACCTTTACGATCACTACGGAGTCCGTGGAATCGGATGAAGGCCGCTTTTCCGACCATGCCAAAGAAAGGCCACGCCGGCATGCATTGATCACCGTCAGTGACACCGGTATCGGCATGGATGGTTTCGTAAGGGAAAGGATATTCGATCCGTTCTTTACGACCAAGGAGGTGGGAAAGGGCACAGGCCTCGGTCTTTCCACGGTATATGAAATCATTACGCGGCATGGCGGATATATCGAGGTGAGCAGTGAACCCGATAAAGGGACACAATTCAGGATATTTATTCCATTATCCGAATGCGAGGTCGAGGATGAAAAAGAGGGATTGCTGCAAACGTATAACGGCTCCGAGACCGTGCTCTTGGCGGAGGACAATGAAAAGGTCAGAAATATAGCCAAAAGCATACTGGGAGAACATGGATATCAGGTAATCGATGCAACAAACGGCGACGATGCAGTCAAGGCGTTCCTTGAACACAAGGATGAAATACGGCTCCTCCTTTTTGACGTCATCATGCCCAAGAAGAATGGGAAGGAGGCCTATGAAGAGATAAAAAAACTAAAACCCGATATCAGGATACTTTTCATAAGCGGGTATGATTATAACCTCATACGCAAGCAAGGCATCATTGAAGACGAGGGAATCGATTTTATCTACAAGCCGATCTCTCCATTCGGGCTTCTGCAAAAGGTTCGGGAAGTGCTGGACAAATAGAGGAAGGAGGCATGGATATATGTCTCCAAATGTTCCACCATCTCAAATATTCTATCATTAAATATCTTGGCATAGAAAGGGGAATCTAAGGCAATAAATCTACAAATGTCTTTTAGACCTTCGATGGCGCCTTTCGACCACCTTACTTTAGCCATTCTTTCATTATTTCCTTTGCTTCCTCATGACTATAGAATTGACCCGTCTCTAATTCTTTTTGTCCCTTCAATATCTTCTGTTTTACATATAAATGTTCCATGATATCTTCCAGTGTGGAATCATCGGGTAGACGTTTTACTAAAGAAATTACAGATTCTTTTGTTGTCGGCATCGTGAAACACCTCTTAAAATGATTAATATACTCATTAATATGATCACCTTCCTGGATTAAAAAATATGCATAATTTCAAATTTTGTCAAGACAAATATTCACAGATAATTTACATGAAAGACTCAAAAGACCATAAGCTTGGAGTAGAGCTGCCAAAGGCCAGCTCTCTGAGGAACTCCCCGTTTGCAGGTGGGACATATTCTGAAAGAAAAACATTGGGACCGACTGGAAATCGGCACAATTGGATGGAAGCGCAACAGGGACGGGTTCGAAGGTCAGCGGAGGGATCTCCTATTAACGCAGTATACCAAGGAGGCGCTGGTCGAAAACCACGTGCTGTTCTCATGATGAGGTTGTAAGAATGGTATAAATCTACTATCATGACCAATGATAGTGGCATATGGGTAAAATTGGAGACAATACCATGGATGGTCTTCGGGGCGAATTACACCCTGATATCAATCTCCAGAATACCTCAAGAATTCTCAGGATCACCTGGATCGGCCTTGCGGTCAATGTATTCCTCTCCCTGTTCAAATTCACGGTGGGTATCCTGGGGTACAGCCGGGCGATGGTGGCCGACGCCTTTCACAGCCTCTCCGATATGGGCACCGATTGCGCCGTGCTGCTTGGGGCACGCGTCTGGTCTGCGCCCGCCGATGCAAATCATCCATACGGGCACAAGAGGATCGAGGCAATCATCACCGCCAGCATCGGCCTTGTTCTCGGGTTCGCAGCCATCGGCATCGCCCTGAATGCCTTGATCCCCTTCGGGAGGATGTCCCTTCAGCAGCCCCGATGGATCGCCATCACCGGGGCGCTCCTGTCGATCGTATTAAAGGAGGCCCTGTACCGGTGGACGGTGGCGGTGGGGAAGAGGACACAGTCCTCCGCGGTGCTCGCCAATGCGTGGCACCACCGGTCGGATGCGCTAAGCTCCGTGCCCGCCCTCATTGCGGTCGGCGTGGCCCTCATCGATCCCCGGCTCGCCTTTGTCGACAATATCGGTGCCTTTCTCGTATCCGTCTTTATCCTAAAGATTTCCTGGGACATCATCGCCCCCTCCCTGTCCGAGCTCTCCGATGCCGGGGCACCCAGGAACTATTGCGAGACCATCCACGCCATCGCCTCCCGCATAGAAGGTGTGAAGGGCGTGCACGCCATCCGTACCAGAAGGAGCGGCGCCGGTATCTTCGTGGACCTGCACATCCTGGTGGACGGAAGCATGACCGTGAGAAAGGGGCACGATATCTCGGAAAGGGTGAAATACGAGCTCCTGGAGAAGGGACCGGATGTCCTTGACGTTGTGGTGCATATCGAGCCCTACCAGTGATCATGCAAAGGAGGAAAATTTATGGATATGACCGTGTTTGAGGGAATGGACGCATCGAAACTCAAGAGTTACCTCGAATTCCTCCTCTGGCACTACCGGGTGGTGGATGCCTTCTGGTTTATCTATATCGCCGAGCGTTTTGACCAGAAGACCGCCGAGGAGATCAATGAACAGGTATGGACCAGGGTATCGGGGATGGCGGCCAAGGACCTGGTCGCCCGTTTCGATATCCGAGAACGAGGGCTCAAGGGATTCGTGGAGGCACAGCGACTCTTCCCCTGGTGCATCCTGGTGGGATACGATATCCGGGAAACGGACGATGGGGTGATCATCTCCGTACCCTCCTGCCCCACCCAGGAGGCCCGACTTAAGCGCGGATTGGGTGAATATGCGTGCAAGGACATGCACCGGGGCGAATTCGAAAGCTTCGCCCGGGTTATCGACGAGCGCATCCGCGTGGAGTGCCTGTTCGCCCCCCCTGATCCCCATCCCAAGGACATGTTCTGCAGGTGGCGCTTCCTTCTTGAAAAATGACCTCTAAATGGATCACAAGGTGGCCGTGGCGATCATAAGGCCATGCCATATTCATAACGACCGCCGGATAATATGGGCTGTATACCATATTCAATCTTCGAGACTTCAACCGAAGACTTCGGTGCTCTTGGTCATGATGTCGCCATAGAAGGTCATTTTGAATCTAGCCAAAAGACAATATCTTAAAAATAGGCGCATTAAATTCATCTCCATACAGCATAATTTTCAACGATTCAGACTTGTTGCGAGATCATCAATCATGGGTCCCCAACAGCCGCTCCCTGTCATTATCCCTGCAATTCGGAAAAAAAGGGAGCGGTAAATTTATTTGTCGTTTATACAGAGATATACTATAATCAGAATAATAATGAAGCCAGGTTTTGCGTACTCTTACATTGGTTCAAATGGCTTCGGTGTCCGAGGCCGAAGAAATCTTATGTACGCTTTCCACGAGGGAAAAGAGGGGTAAAGAATGGAAACAATAAAAACTGAAACGATAGAGATAGAGCTCCCGCAAGACATACTATTCGTGATGAGGAGTGCGGATAAGCCAGGGGAAATTAGTAAGAAAATGAAGCCTCCCCGCAGCAAGCTGCGGGGTATCAAAAATGAACTTAATCATATTAACGAAGCAAGCTTCGGGGAATTAAACCCTTAGAGATTAAAATTATCTCTTGCTGTCCTTTTGTTTCAGGAAAGATCCATCTCACTTGGAAAGGCAACAGAAATGGCCGGAATGAGTCGCAATAGATTTATGGAGTTTCTGAAAGAACACAATATCTCGCCATGGGAGTATAATGAAAAGGATTTTGAAAGAGATCAACGTGCAATAACAGCCTACCGGAAAAAAGTTAAAAAATGAAGGTCTTTCAAGTGGTAGCGGATAGTAGCTGTCCTATAGGATTATCTCGGATAGAACAGCTTGATCTGTTGAGGGAATTATTCTCTGAGGTGTATATTCCGGTGGCTGTATATGATGAGGTTGTGATTATGGGAAGGGGTGAGGTAGGGTCCAATGAAACAGAGTCCGCTGTAAAATTGGGGTGGATTTTCAAGAAAGCTGTTAGCGACGATATAGCCATTAATGCTTTGATTATCCATCTGCCCTGTCATTGCCTATCGCAAAAATCTTGGCATGAATCAGCATTTCTTCAGTCCAATACCGGTAATGAACTCTTGTTGGCCCATATTGGTCCATTTTTTCCTGAATGCATATGTATATTCATTAGGCAATTTTCTACCATATCCAATCCTTTGTAAAATTTCCTCCAAGGAGATCCCTTGCTCGCCTCGATTCAATCGCCCAAGAACCTCGTATACAATTGAATCGCCGGAGGAAAATAAATAATCTTCCTCCGTTCCCAATAAATAAACCAGCGATTCCGTTTCACCAACATCGAGTCTATCGAGATACGTCGGGTCAAACCGGTTGCGGAATTCAATAACATCACTCGTTGTTACATCAACAATGGCAACAACGCCTTGATTTACATATGAGGAAAGATCTATCTCCTCCTGCAATCCGTTTTTATAAAAAAATTGTACCTCGTTTTCAGCAACCGTACGAGAAAGGATTATTTCGCATTTTTCAACAACAGCATCCCATAGATCTAACTCAAAAAGCTTAATAACCACATTCGCATCAAGGAGCAACAACCGCAATTTCTTCATTTTCATTGAATTCTTGCTCAATATAGCTGCTTGCTTCACGGCGTGAAATTCCAAGATATTCAGCAAAACGGCCGATGGAAATCTCACCTGTGCGAAGTGCCTTTAGCGCAAGGGCAACGTAACGCTCAGGCCTTTCCGGAGGCTCTTCATCCTTCCTTTTTTCATAGATGGTGTAAGGCGTTTTGTACCGATCGATCACCTCCTCGGCATGTTTTCGATCAAGCCTCCGAAGACTGGTAAGACGCCAGATGAGCGCCTCGATAGATACGTCGAATTGCCGTGCAATATCAGACAGAGATGAAAATGCAATGGTATTATTGCGCACGAGGAAATCAAAGGCATTTTTCAAAACCTCTTCCGGCATGAGAAGATTGCTCGCAAAGATATTAGCAAGCTGTTCTTCCTTTTCACCAGGTAACGTAAGGTCGCTGGGTATCGTTTTTCTAAATATTTTCCAGGTGAGCAAGTGAAAAAGTTCATGAGCCAGATCAAAATTCCGCCGCCATCGGACATTCTTTTTGTTCAATAGAATTGCCATCCCGAATGTCCCGCTCACCGTGCAGGCAGCACACCCTGAAGGATCGAATGCCAGATGGAAGACCTTGATCCCGCATACCTCTTCAAGGATGCGTAACAGGGCAGGTGCCGGGTAGTCGCCAAGCTGGAGTGTTTTGCGTACCTCATAGGCAAGATTTTCAGCATCCGGATAACCAAATCCTTCATGCTCGCTCCTTATCGCAGGCAAACGGCAGGGGAAGATATCCCCACACCATGATTCGAGATTATGATATTGCTCGCACAGGGTGACGAATGTATCCTCCAGTTCCTGCCTAGTCGATTTTTCCGGCTGCTGCCGCCAGAGCACTATCTCACTTGCTATCTCCCCTTCTGAGAAAAAGAAACTGATCGGCCTTCTGTACAGTTTGGACAATGCCTGGAGCTGCCTCATGCTCGGCTCACGCTTGCCATTTTCAAATTCCGAGAGGGAGGAAACGCCGATGTCCACCTTTTCCGCCACCTTGGACAGCGTGAGCCCTATCCGCTCCCGTGCATAACGTAAACGTTCACCGATGCTCATAATTGCCTCCATTGGCCTCTATGGGCTTTGGCGTATAACTAGTTGTCTTCTTTTGCCGCAATGGAACTTGCTTTGCCGAATGATCCGGTATGTTCTCTGTTAGGAAATGGCTCATTTCTCCTTTTTTTAGGTTCCAGAAATATTATACCTATTTAATCGGTTTTATGTCAAATTTTCTTCTGGAAAATGGAATAATTGTCAACCCGTTACTGACCCCTGCCCTTTACTTCTCTCGCATATCCTTTCTTCCCGACCTCCCGTTTCTGGCCCCTGATGAACGTACGGATGTACGCCGGGGATTTTGTCGAATAATAGGTGTATTTTGCACGCTGCAGTGAGGAGATACGCCTGCGATCAAGGACGGATTCGCGATTGCACGGCCCCGGATGCAGAAAGAGGAAAAATGGGGGGCCTGCAGCAGGCTGCATGAGGATTCGGGGACGGGATTTTTGCTGCAGGCAATCGTCGTAATACGAAGCAACCATCAGGGGAGTAAGAAAGGAGAAGGAGGATGAGCACGGAACATATCGATTTCGATGCCTATGCACCCTCACAAATGGCCGCTCGTGTGGAAAAGGCCGGAATCACGAAGGGAAACCTCGATTTTTTCTCCACCTTTGTCCTTGGGGTGATGGCAGGGGTGTTCATCGCCTTGGGCTGCGTACTCTACATCTATGTCATTCATGACTCCACCTTGTGCATGGGGTTGACTAAACTCATCGGAGGGGTTGTATTCTGCCTCGGCCTCGTTCTGGTCATCGTGGCGGGGGCGGAGCTGTTTACGGGAAACAACCTCATCGTCATGGCGTACGTGAGCGGAAAGATCACCCTGGAGCAGTTGCTGCGCAACTGGTCCATCGTGTTCATAGGGAACCTGGTGGGATCTTTGGCCATCGTATTTCTGATTTACCTGACCGGGCAGTGGAATGCGGCGGGAGCCGCGGTGGGGATTAAAACGCTCATGATCGCCAACGGGAAGGTGAACCTGACGATCACCCAGGCGATCTCCCGGGGCATCCTCTGCAACATGCTGGTCTGCCTGGCGGTATGGCTCTGCTTCAGCGGACGTTCCGTGACCGACAAGATCCTCTCCATCCTTTTCCCCATCACCGCATTCGTTGCGCTCGGTTTCGAACACTCCGTGGCCAACATGTACTTCATCCCTGCAGGTCTCCTGCTGAAGCACAGCCAGCCGGCACTCGCGGCTGCGCAGGGAACGGGCATCAACCTCTCCGGATTGACCATGTCGGGTTTCTTCATCCGCAACCTGCTTCCGGTCACCATCGGCAATATCATCGGGGGCAGTCTCTTCGTTTCGGGCATTTACTGGTTTGTATACCTGCGCCGATCCGCAGCGGAGCCGGTGAGGCGCTGCATGACAAGCGGTCCCCCGATCGTAAAGCTGGGCACCTCCGTTGCCGATGCCGTCCAGGTTATGAAACGGCAGGCATCGAGCAGCGTCCTGGTGGGTGACGCCGCACGAGCCGTCGGAATCCTGAGCGAGGAGGACGTGGTCTACAAGGTGGTGGCGTTCGACAAGAATCCCTCCTCAGTGAAGGTGGAGGAGGTGATGAGCAGCCCGGTCATCTCCATGGACATCAAGAGGCCGATATACGAAATCTACCGCACCATGGCAAACCACCACATCCGGCACCTCCTCATCACCGACGAGGAGAGGCAGGTGGGATTCGTTTCGGTGAAGGACCTGCTCAGGAATCCCATCCTCTAACAGGGGGAAACGGAGGGAAGCGGGAACGGCACGAAGGGGTCTTTTGAGAACCCGCCGGAGGCCCTCACACGAAAGGAGGCGGATATGTCGGAGCGAGGAAACACCTGGCTCAAGCTCTTGTTGTGTTGCGTTTCGTTGTGTATCGTAGCCCTTATCGCCGGCGGGTATTTCGCGGTCAAGACCATCAAAAAAAAGGCCCCTGATCTCATTGCACGGATGATCGAGGTCTCCACCGAGGCGGTCTTCATACAGCTCGAGCTGCCTCAGGCTGAACGGGGTGAGGCGATGGCCGCCATCCGCACATTCACCCAGGATATCCGTGACGGCGAGGTGAGCCTTGCCCAGGGGAAGCGGGTGGCTGAGGCACTTGACAACAAATCGCTGGTGGGTGCCATCCTGGTCCGGGGATTCGAGGCGCAGTACGTAAGGTCCTCCGTGCTCCCGGATGCCGAAAAGGATGCCGCCCACATCACCCTCACCCGTTTCGTCCATGGTGTGGTCGAGGACCGGATCTCCCAGGAGACCTTTGATTCCATCATGGATATGATCTCCGAACAGGGGGATAATGAAAACCGGAGGCTCAAATCCTCCATCACCACTGCGGAACTGCAGGCGGTCCTCGGCGAAATGCAGAACGCGGCCGACCAGGCAGCCATTGAAAACAGGGAATATGCCGTTGACATCGCGCAGATTATACATGATGCCATCGACCAGGGCATGAAGGAGGGGGACAAGGATGCACGCCCCCCTTTACCTGGCAATTGACCAGGGCACCCAGGGCACGCGTGCCCTGGCGATCGACGAATCGGGGAGGGCACAAACCACAGCCTATCAGGCGGTTACCCTCACCCGGCAGGGACCCGCCATGGTCGAGCAGGATCCTCGGCAGATCCTGGCATCCGTGCGGCAGGTCATCACCGCAATACGTGCCGATGAAACGGTGCGTAGCCGGGGAATCGTCACTGCGGGATTGGCCACCCAGCGCTCGAGCGTGATCGCATGGGACAAACGAAGCGGTGAGCCACTCTGCCCGGTCCTGAGCTGGCAGGACCGGCGCGCAGCGGCCCAGCTTGACGCACTTCGGCCGTATGCCGGACGGATAAAGCAGTGCACCGGATTGCCCCTCTCCCCGCACTACGGGGCAAGCAAGCTGCGCTGGTGCCTCGAACACATCCCGGCAGTGAAGCGGGCACACCGGGAAGGGTACCTGGCCTTCGGCCCATTGGCGAGCTATCTCCTCCACCACCTGCTTCAGGGGAGTCCACTGCTGGTGGACCATGCCAATGCATCCCGCACCCAACTGTGGAACATCCATACGCGAGACTGGGATCCCTGGCTGCTCGATCTGTTCGGCATCCCCCCCGGCCGACTTCCCCAATGCCGCCCCATATGCCATACATACGGCATTCTCAAGGACACGGACATACCCCTTTCCGTGGTAAACGGGGACCAGACCTCGGCCATTTACTGCCTGGGGAGCCCGGGGCGCACCACCGCCATTGTGAACATCGGCACCGGTGCATTCCTGCTCCTCCTGACCGGTGAGAACCCGGTGGCTCACCCCACGCTTCTGGCAGGGCTCGCGCGAAGCGACGAATGCGGCGAGGAATATACCCTGGAGGGAACGGTCAACGGAGCAGGGGCAGCCATGGAATGGGCCTACCGGCAGTGGGGCCTGAAGGACCACATCCGGCACCTCCCCGGCTGGCTTGCACGGGAGGGAGCGCATCCAGTGTTCATCAACACCATCGGAGGGCTCGGCTCCCCCTGGTGGCGACCAGGGCCGGAGCCTTCACTGGTGGGGAATGGCGAGCCATGGCAAGGAATGGTGGCAGTGGCGGAGAGCATCCTGTTTCTCCTCCGGGTGAATATCGATGCCATGGAGAAGGCAGGGATGGAGATCCACAGCATCCGGATAAGCGGGGGGCTTGCGCGGCTGGACGGGATGTGCGGCCGCCTTGCCGATCTCACCGGCAGGCCCGTGTATCGGCCTGCGGAGACAGAGGCCACCGCCCGAGGAACGGCCTGGCTTGCCGCTGGGGCTCCCCAACGCTGGCCGATGCCGGGGCGGGGGCGTCATTTCACCCCCAGGGAGAATCGATCCCTTTCCGAACGATATGAACGATTCATCGATCTTCTGGAAAGGCTCCCGGATACCCCGATGAGAGAGGGTGATGGGGGTTGATTTTTCAAGATGGACATGGCCTTTGAGATCGTAAGGCGTCGACCACACAGCCCCAGCCGGCGGCATCAGGGACGATACTGGGTGGGGAAACCATATCGAATACAGGTATAGGCATTCAAATATGTCGATAAATATACAGGGCTTGCTATTTTTTTGATCTCTCTGATATATTTATAGTTAATAATAATCTGATGTTCTTCTTCCATAGGTAGTTACCCGCTGGAGAGGAACATATCCAACCGAACGATGCTTTCGCTGAAGGGCCCTGGTCCGGGGCGGCTGCAAGGTGCCCCTCCCCTGACCATAGGGTCCGGAAACTGCGACCGGTCTTTCGGACAGAGTGAGCCATGGACGCAAAAAGGATTTACATCGTCGAAGACGACCTGCCAGTGCTGAAACTTGAGGAACACATCCTCAAGTCACTGGGGTGGGAGATCAGATCAAGCACCTCGGCAGAGGATGCCTACGACGAAATCCTGCGGTACAGGCCGACCTGCATCCTGCTCGATATCATGCTGCCGGGTATGGACGGGCTTGAGCTGTGCAGAAAGATACGGACAAACAGGGAACTCGACGATGTGTACATTATCATCGTGTCGCTCAAGGCATACAATTTCGACAAGGAGCGGGCGCTCTCCTTCGGGGCCGACGGGTATATCACCAAGCCCTTCAACAAGGAGAAATTCCTGGATGCGTTCAACTCCATCATCTCCATAAGCATGAAGTTCTGGGGAACCAGGGGAACTCTCCCGGTGACCGGGCAGCGATCCATAAAGTACGGCGGCAACACCCCGTGCGTGACGCTGCAGTTTTCCCAGAATAGATGGTTTGTCTTCGATTCGGGCACAGGGATCAGGGAATTCTCCAATCTCCTTATGAAATCGGGGCATTCGCGCATCAAGGTGAACATATTCATCTCTCATCCCCACTGGGACCACATCAACGCCTTCCCCTTTTTCGCTCCACTCTTCGTCCCGGGGAACGAGATCACGGTGCTCGGCCCCTATCAGAGCGACGACTACACCATGAGCAAGATCGTGTCCGATCAGATGTACGGGGTCTACTTCCCGGTGGGGGTCAAGGAATTCGCGGCCCACGTGCAATACAAGGACTTGAGGGAGGGTTCCTATACCATCGACGGGATCAAGGTGAGGACGAAGATGCTCACCCACCCCGGCAACTGTCTGGGCTATCGGGTGGACCATAAGGGACGATCATTCTGCTACGTCACCGACAACGAGCTTTATCTTCCTGACTCGGAATATTATATTGAGAGCGTGCGTGAACAATTGATCGATTTTATCAAGGATGCCGACATTCTGATCCATGACGCCACCTATTTTGACGAGGAATACACGAAGAAGGTCAACTGGGGGCATTCCTGCGTAAGCCAGGTGGCAAAACTCGCCCACGACGCCGGGGTTCGAAGGCTCTACCTCTTTCACCAGGACCCCGATCATTCGGATACGGACCTGGAGAGGAAACTTGAACGCGCCCGAACGCTGCTGGCAAGTCTGGGATCTTCAACGGAATGCCTGCTGCCCGTGGAACAGGAAGAGGTCCTGGTTTAGTTTTCCATTACCGCGTCATAACCTTCAGGATAGTGTGACCATGATCCACATACGAATGCCTGAGGAGATATATCAGACCAAGGGTGACATCAAAAACGGCACCTTTTCCGGGCGATGGCACTTCTCCTTCGGCGAGTACCGCGATCCTGAAAATGTTTACTTCGGCACGCTGCGCGTATTCAACGACGACACCCTCTCCCCCGGCGCCGTATGGCCCCTTCACCCCCATCGAGAGATCGAGGTGGTCACGTACTGCGTGGAGGGGGAGTTCCGCCATGAGGATGAACATGGAAAGGGCGGAATACTCACCAAGGGAGGGGTGCAACATACCACGGTGGGCAGGGGCATGCATCACGCGGAGATCAATAACCGTCAGGACATCCCTATGCGGTTTATTCAGATGTGGTTCTTCCCCTCCGAGCCGGGCCACGATCCTTCGGTTCAGCAGAAGATTGTCGAGCGGTCGGAGCGCACGAATCAACTGTTTCCCCTCGTATCCAACGAACACGAGGGCGCCCTTCCGATACTCTCCTTTGCCCAGGTGTATTCCTCCTTTCTTGAGCCGGAAAAGATGGTGCGTCACCGGATCGGGAAGCAGCATGGGGTATACCTGTATGTCCTGGAGGGAGGCGCGGTGCGGGTAAACGGCCACCACCTCCCCCCCCTTGCCGCTGCCCGAATATACGAGGAGTTCGATCTTAATATAAAGGCGGACGCGGAAACAGAGCTTCTCCTGGTGGATGTCCTCTTGATTTGATGCACATCCGCTCACGAAAAAGGAAGACCGGGCATACACCGCCAACAAAAAGGAAAGGCCGCCTGTTGAGTGCGATTTTGAACATCGCGATCGTCATATCCATCTTCTACCTTGTCTACTGCTGCACCCTGTTTTTCCTGCAGCGACATATCATGTACCCCCGCTACATGATCCCGCAACCGACAGACACAGAAAAGGGACGGGCAGGGATCGATACGATCTGGCTGCAAACCCGTCATGGAGAAGTGGAGGCGTGGTATCTGCCGCCTGCCGAAGGAAGCCCCGGCACACCCGCACCCGCAGTGATTTTCGCCCACGGCAATGCCGAACTCATCGACTTCTGGCCACAGACGCTCGATCAATTGACCCGTATGGGACTCGGCCTCCTGCTCGTGGAGTATCCGGGGTACGGCCGCTCCCAAGGGGTGCCCGACCAGAAGAGTATCACGGACACCTTCATCGCGGCCTACGATGCCCTTACTGCGCGCCCGGATGTCGATGCATCCAGAATCGTCCTCCTCGGCCGCTCATTGGGGGGCGGGGCGGTGTGCGCGCTTGCCGCTAAAAGGCCCTCCGCGGCCCTCATCCTCATGTCCGCCTTCACCAGCGCGCGATCATTCGCCAGGCGATTCCTCGCCCCCGGCTTCCTGGTGAGGGATGAGTTCGACAACCTCTCCGTGGTATCTTCTTATAACGGCCCCATCCTGATCATCCACGGAAACAGCGACACCATTGTTCCCTATCGCCACGGGATTTCCCTGTACCGCGCTGCCAAGGACGCCACCATGGTCACTTACGAATGCAACCACAATGACTGCCCGCCGGACTGGGACGTCTTCTGGCGCGGCATCTCCTCCTTTTTGCACGGGTGCGGGATCATCTGATACACTCGATGCGAAGCGAAAAGCTTTCGCACATTAAGGCAATTTTTTTTGATTAGCCCCGAGTGACGGAGAATCAAACCCGCAGAGATTAAACATCCTCACGATGGCATTACGGATAATTTTTGGCAAAGGGAGGATCCCCCGAGCGGCATCCGATGCAGGAGGAAAACATGATCCATGAGGAAAGGGTCCGGCACCTGAATCCCCAGAGGGTGCGCAAGGGCCAGTATGTGCTCTACTGGATGCAGGCATCCCAAAGGGCCGAGCAAAATCATGCCCTTGCATTTGCCATAGGGCAGGCCAATGATCTGCGACTGCCTCTGCTGGTCTTCTTCGGGATCACCCCCCGGTTTCCCGATGCAAACGAGCGGCACTACTCCTTCATGCTGGAGGGGCTCAGGGAGGTGCAGGCATCCCTCAGGGAACGGGGGATAATGATGGTCATCCGGCACATCTCTCCCGAGCAGGGTGCCGTGGAACTGGCAAAGGGGGCATCCCTGGTCGTGTGCGACCGGGGGTACCTGAAGATCCAGCGGGAGTGGCGAAGGTACGTGGCGGATCGGGTCACCTGTCCCTTCATTCAGGTGGAATCAAACGTGGTGGTCCCCGTGGAGGTCGCCTCCCCAAAGGAGGAGTATGCCGCATCCACCATACGGCCCAAGATCACCAAATACCTCGGATCCTTCCTCCTTCCCGTGGAGGAACAGGACCCCAAGCGGGGTTCGCTCGATCTGCAGGTCGAGTCCATCCACCTCACCGACATTGACGCTGTGCTCGCCGGCCTCGATGTTGATCACAGCGTGGCCAGGGTGCATACCTTCCACGGCGGCACACGGGAGGCACAACGGCGCCTCGACGAGTTCATTGCCACCAAGCTGGACCGGTTTCACGATCTGAGGAATGACCCCACGGTTGATTATCTTTCCCAGATGAGCCCTTACCTGCACTTCGGGCAGATATCCCCACTTTATATCGCCCTCAAGGTGCGCGAAGCCAAAGGCCCGGGACGGGAGGCCTATCTGGAGGAGCTCATTATCAGGAGGGAGCTCGCCATCAACTATGTCCGGTATAACGATCGCTACCCATCCTTCAAGGGGCTCCCCGAATGGGCGCAGATGACACTGCTGAGGCATGCGAACGATCCGCGGGAGTACACCTATACCCTGGATGAGCTGGAGGCGGCAAGGACTCACGACCCTTACTGGAACGCCGCCCAGCGGGAGATGACGATCACAGGGAAGATGCACGGATATATGCGGATGTACTGGGGAAAAAAGATACTTGAATGGTGTGGAAGCCCTGATGAGGCCTTTGACCGGGCCGTTTACCTGAACAACAAATACGAGCTCGACGGAAGGGACCCGAGTGGATATGCCGGGGTGGCATGGTGTCTCGGAAAACACGACAGGCCTTGGCAAGAGCGGAAGATCTTCGGCAGCGTCAGGTATATGAATGCAAAGGGACTCATGAGAAAATTCGATGCGGATGCCTACGCACGGAGGGATTTTTCAATCTCCCCGGGTTGAATCGGCCACCCCCCTTGCAGCAGCCGGGATTCATGGTTAAGATAGGGAGAGCGATACCTGACAAACCTCATATCGAACATGAAAAACAAGGGGAGGGAAATGCATGTCCAAGACGGAGGAATACCTCAAGGAGGCGTTCGCCGGCGAATCACAGGCCAATCGAAGGTATCTGGCCTTCGCTGAAAAGGCACAAAAGGAAGGGTACACCCAGGCAGCAAGGCTCTTCAAGGCGGCGGCTGATGCGGAGACGATCCACGCGTTCAACCACCTAAAGGCGCGCAAGGGGATCGGGGACACCAAGGGAAACCTCAAGGAGGCCATCGCCGGAGAGACCCACGAATTTTCCAGTATGTATCCGCGGATGATCGCAGCGGCAAAGGCCGAGGGAAACAAGGAGGCGGAAAGAACATTCCAGTACGCCTTTGAGGTGGAGAAGGTGCACGCCGGGCTTTATCAAGGCCTTCTGGATACGCTCGGGGAAAACCAGGAAGAATTTCCCTACTATATTTGTCCGGTGTGCGGGTATACCGCCGAGAGGAAGGCCCCTGATTCCTGCCCGGTGTGCGGGGCAAAGGGAGGGATGTTCAGAAGGATCGAATAGGGCGAAGGTATACGTGACAGGGGTTGCCTCGGCCCCACATCGCGAGCAAGGGGGGACCATAGACCATGACCGTATGGGTAATCTGTTTGAAACCGCTCAGGGGGCAAGGATTGAAGACCATTGCCCTGGTGACGGCAGTCATTGTCTGCCTTGGGATGTTCGTTGCCGCACCCGCCGTCATGGCAACCGAGGGGGAAGGGGAGAAGTCCCTGTGGGAAAAGCATATGGAATTATCATACGTGAATACCATGGGAAACACCGATACCATATCCCTCTCTGCAAAGTTAGACGCTTCCAGGGAGGGGGAGTCAAATCGATACTTCATCAAGGGCAATGTCCTGTACGGAGAGGACAACGACGAGAAAACGCAGAACAAGTGGGCCGTGGACGCCCGTTGGGAGCGGACATTCACCAAGCGGTTCTTCTGGTTCCTGTCAGGAAGCTATATGGAAGACAAGTTTTCCGGGTACGATTACCGGGCATCCGGCGGACCCGGATTAGGATATGACCTCATCACCACGGACAGGCACCGACTGAAGTCCCTGCTTTCCTCCCTCTATCATTTCGATCGGTATGACAGCACCGGGCACACCGACTCCTACGTGTCGCCCAAGGCGCAGATGGACTATAAATGGCAGATCACTGAGAATTTCAGGTTCAAGCAGATCCTGGAGTACCTGGTCTCAACCGAACAGAGCAAGAAATACTTCATCGATTCCGAATCCTCCTTGAGCGTCAAGGTGAACAAACATATCTCCCTCGGGGTCAGCTACACCCTCTCGTATCAGAATCTCAAGCCCGAAGACGTAGAAAAACATACGGATGCCACCTTCCTGACCTCGCTCATCATCGATTTTTAAAGGGGAGGTCCCTGCAATGAAGATCGCCACATGGAACGTCAATTCCATTCGCTCCCGCCTGGAGCGTCTTCTTGGCTGGCTGAATAAGAACAAGCCGGATGTCATGTGTCTCCAGGAGCTTAAGGCAGAGGAATACGCATTCCCGTTCGAGCCTCTCCAGGAGGCAGGATATCGGGCAGTGGTGAGGGGGCAGAAGACCTACAACGGGGTCGCCATTCTGTCACCCCATGAACCTGGTGATGTGGAGCGCAGCTTCCAGGATGAGGGGGACGAGTCCCAGGCCCGCTTCATCGCATGCCGGATCGGGGATGTGCGCGTCGCCTCCGTCTATGTTCCCAACGGGGGCACAGTGGGCTCAGACAAGTGGGAGTACAAGCTGACGTGGATGAGCCGGCTCCGCACCTACCTGGACACGCACGCCGATCCTGCGGAAAACCTTGTGCTGTGCGGGGACTTCAATATCGCCCCCGATGACAAGGACGTGGCGAACCCGGATTCATGGCGCAACACCGTTTTGTGCCACGAGGACGGCCGGAGGGCGTTGCGGAGGATTTGCGACTGGGGTCTGGTGGATCTGGTGCGCATAACCCACCCGAAGGGAGGGGTCTTCTCCTGGTGGGATTATCGGATGCTCGCCTTTCCCAAGAACGACGGCCTCCGCATCGACCACCTTCTCGTCACCGGACCCATGGCACAGCGCATGGTCCTGGCAGAGATCGACCGGGAGGAGCGCAAGGGCAAGCTCCCCTCCGATCATGCCCCGGTCATAGCGGTATTCAAAGAGGGAGGGAATGCATAACCCCGATTATCGAGCGCCCCATTCCCGGAAAAGAGATCTCCTTCTCACTTACAGCTTCTCTCGCCCCGTCAGTCTATCTCGTGAACAATACCCTATTCCTCAACAGTGATCTCCACCTCGAAGGTACTCTGGACCGTATATAATCCATACATATATTCCAGTCGTATGGTGGTTTCCCCAACTTCCTGCGCCTCGAAGATCCACTGTTCGGTTCCGGCTGTGTACATATTATACGCGGGAAAATATTGGGAACTGTCCTTGTCGACGATATCGTCATCGAGCTCACCGGTATCGAGCACCCACTGATAGCCTGATGACTGGTTCGACGAAAGTATGATACTGATGGTGTCCCCCACATCCACAGTGAAGTCGTCTCCGTTGTCTGCCGAATCAAGCTCAAGATCGGCATCTTCATACTGGGGTGTGGTGTATGGGTACTGGTATCCATACTGATACGGGTTTTGGTATCCGTACTGGGGATATCCGTACTGGGGATATCCGTACTGGGGATACTGGTAACCGTATCCATACTGAGGCCCGTATCCATACTGAGGGTATCCATATCCCTGGCGCTGGTAGCCATATCCGTACCCGTACTGAGGTCCGTACCCATACTGAGGTCCGTACCCGTACTGAGGTCCATACCCGTACTGAGGTCCGTACCCGTACTGAGGTCCGTACCCGTACTGAGGTCCGTACCCGTACTGAGGTCCGTACCCATACTGAGGTCCGTACCCATACTGAGGTCCGTACCCATACTGAGGTCCGTACCCATACTGGGGATAGCCGTACCCCCATTGCCCATGGGCACTGGGCAGGCATAATGAGAGTGATACAATGAGAACCGTGATACCAATAAAAAACAGTCGATTTGCCCTTTTTGAAATCATCACCCACCTCCTCAAAAAGGATTGTCTATGTATCGGTATTCTCAAACAGTACTGCGTCTTTTGTTCTCCATTAACACCCCCTTCGCATTAAGATAAACGTACCCTTCTCAGGGATGATCCAAGAAACTGCTTGAATCAATGTAGTATATAAAATTATGCTCATATGTCTAAAGCCTATGACCCGCAAGCATAAAAAATCGCACCATGGGGAAAAACGGAACGAACAGGCAATTGAAGAGGGGGGGCCCAGGACAGGAGGAGAGCGGCAACCATCTTGAAAAGGGATGTCCATTTACGGGTATCATACACATAGTGTTCGCGGGGGTCCATGGCAATCGAGAAAAACCATTGTGGAACATACAGGCACTCATAAACTCTATTTGCCGAAGGGGAATAAAAAATGGTGTCAAAACGCAGAGACAAAAGATAAAGGTTGACAATAATCAAAAAAATAACAACCAAATACAAGGCCATATCATATCATCTCTTTTCTCACTGTCGTCGATATATGATAGTACCTGGAAAACGAATGAAGTTAAAAAACAGGGATGTAATCTTTTTCTTCGCCAGAGGGATGCCTCTAATAATAATTAGCAAGCAATTATCATACCATGACCACATGTTTCCATGTTACTGTATTTAAATATCATTATTCCGGCATTCCGCCGCATGATCATAATTTTTTTAACAATACACATGTATCTTCTAATCATATTATAATGCACAAATCAATTCTTTAAAAGAGACGGGAATGTTTTCTCCATGGTTACGACTCGAACGATCCGGCAAATGCAGATAGTCGAACAGCTTTGGATGGGATGCTGCAATCCGCACGGCACCGGTCCAGTGTCGTTTCATAGAAGTCTGTTGGGACCTATTCCACATTTTTGATAACTGCTATATAATAGTGGCTGTCCAATGCTAGACGTGTGCCCCTGTCGGATCACGCGGTGGTTCATTTCTGTATCCCTTTTTCTGAAACGACATTTTCACGCGGGAGTTCCCATTTATCGCCGACCTTTTCCATGTTTCTCAATCCACAGGCAATGGATGCATCACCGGGAATAGCGATGGGTATTCGAGTGTAAAATCAGGACCGACTTCCGCCCATGACGCCGATCATGTCGAGTGGTTTTGATTATAGCAGCGTAATTAAAAATATGGGATAAGGGAATATCATTGGAACAGTACAATGAAGCAATCGGTTTGAGCCCTGTCCGATTAATAAGTGCGGGTGGATCGGGGAAGAGACCATGACCGTGCCCCTGGAGGCCCGCATCATGCGATGCATTACCGAGGCAAACCATCGCTTCGGGCTCATCGCCCCGGGGGACCGTATCCTGCTTTCCTTTTCAGGAGGAAAGGACAGCTTCGGCCTCCTGCACCTCCTCCTGAAGGTGATACCCGGTGGTTTATCGCTTCAGCCCCCTCCGGTCCTTTTCCCTGTGCTCATCGACCCGGGATTCCCCTCCCCTACCTGGCGTGAAGGAATCGAGAAGGCGCGCAGATATATTGAAGAATGCGGAAGCACCCTCCGGGTGGAGGAGACCGCCATCTTCAAGAAGGCCCATCAGCCCGGAAACGGCAAGAATCCATGCTTCCTGTGTGCCAGGATGCGCCGCAAGAGGCTGCATGAGATTGCCGCAAGGCTCGGATGTGCAAAGATCGCCATGGGGCACCACAGGGACGATGTGATCGAAACCCTTCTCCTGAATATCCTCTTCTCTCGGGAGATCAGTACCATGCTGCCCAGGCAGGAGACCTTCGGCGGCAGATTCATCATTATACGCCCCCTAGCCCTGGTGGAGGAAAGGCTTCTGCAGCAATACGCATGGAGGCATTCATTCCCTGTACTCGATCATCCCTGCCCGGAAAGGGTCAGATCGAAAAGGCGATTCATCAAGGAGTTCCTGGCAAAGCTGGAGCGGGAGGCACCAGGCGTAAAACACAACATTTTCAAATCACTGCACCATGTTAAAGCCGGATTCCTGTGGTGATTGCCGGGGTCATTCCGGAAGGCAGGGTTAATGCTTTACAATTTTATTTTATTGTAAAATTATTTTATAATAACTTTTTTCATATCGTTCTTTCTTTATAACATACTGAAACATATACAAATAATGACGCTTCCTCCACCTGCCCCCTACCGGAGGGACCGTGCAAGGGGATGTGCATGACCATGGTGATATCGCATTCCCTGGTACAAACAATTCATAACCCCAAAAAGGGATTGCACAATGAAAAAGGTTGCCTTTATTTGCTATGCCAATGCATGCCGCAGCCAGATCGCCGAGGGTCTCTCAAAGGTGCTCGGTGAGGGACTATACAAGGCGTATTCGGCAGGAATTGCCCCCCTGGGGATGGTTGCCAATGGGGTGTACGAGATCATGGCGAGGAGAGGAATCGACATCTCCGACCAGTATTCAAAGGGGCTCGAGGAGATCCCCATTGCGGAGATGGATTATATCATCGGCATGGCATCCTTTCCCCTGGAAAGGATTATCCCTTACTATTTCAACGGAGATACAATCCAATGGGAGATCCCCGATCCCTACGGGGAGGGGGTGCAGGCATACGAGATGGTCGCCGATATCATCGAGGCGAATATAAAGAAATTCATAGAAAAGACCTCCTGGAACCGTGACCTCGCCTGCCCGTAAGACGTCCAATACGCTCTTTACCGGACCGCCCGGGTGCGGGAAATCCACCCTCATCCGGACAATCGCCCAGGGGCTGAAGAAGCCGATGACCGGTTTCTATACGAGCGAGATACGGGAGAAGGGCGCGAGGGTCGGATTTGCCATAACCACGATGGACGGCAGGGAGGGGATTCTCGCCCATATACGCATTGAAGGCCCGATCAGCGTGGGGAGATACGGCGTCAATATCGAGGACATCAACCGCGTTGCCGTGCCCTCCATGCTTCCTTCTGATCCCGATGAGATCGTGGTGATCGATGAGATCGGGAAGATGGAGTGCCTCTCACCCCTCTTTAAAAAGGCACTCCTCGATGCCCTGAATGCCCCAAACCAGGTGATCGGATCGATCTGCCTCAAGGGAGACCGGTTCATCCAGAGGATACAGGGAAGGAACGACGTATCTCTGATCCTGGTCACCCGGGAAAACAGAAACGGCCTGCCGGCTGCATTCTTTCGGGGCTGAAAGGGGGTGCCTTATTCGCATCGACCGCGGGGTGGACCTCAAGCACCTATAGGCCGCCATAAATCACCCCTGTCCGATCCGGTCATTTTCTCGTATAAACCTGGACCATTCACCTGCCTTCTCGGGATGATCGGTATTTTCCCCTCCCCGTGCATGTCAACCGCCAGCGCTACATACCCTGCCTTTGCAAGGGCGTCCGCCACGGCCCGGGCATGATCGTTCAAATCCCACCATTCGTGGACGACAAGAACACCAGGCCGTTTGATCCGGATCGCCTCATCATGCACAAGATATCCATGCATCATCGTCTCGCCCCGCTGATATTGTACCACCGATGACTTCAGGGCGGCCTGGACGGGTGTAACGGATGTGTACCCGGTTGCGCATATCGAACGTGCCAAAACGCTTTGGAATATGCATGGAATCATTATATCCCGTGATCGAGAAAAGGGGGAGAAGGAAAGGACTGACGATCCATAATTGCCAGATTCTATTATGACCCTGAGCGGCACAACCGGTCCACCTGCCTGAGGAGCGTGGGAATGCGGTGGCCCCCATGCATGTTCCGGATGCAGCGGGCCGCGTCATCCGGATCGATGCCTGCGGCGGTGACATAGAGAGGACGTCCGCTCCCGCCCCTGAAAACCTCCCGCGCGGTCCCTGCCGCCCTGAACCTGCTCTTCGCCACCCCTATCACCGGCACCGAACATCCCAGTGTCTGGAAAAGATGAGCACCCAGCCCGGGGCTGGCTTCTTCACCGAGCCACACGTACCCGTCGATCACGATGCACTCGAGAGGGTCGGTCATCTTCCGCAGGACGGCAAGGAGACAGGGAAGCTCGCGCAGGTAAAACCTGCCCGGCTCATACTGCCTGACACCGCGAACATATTCGATACGATGCCCTATGCCCGCAGCATCCGGCCAGTCCCTGAACAGGATGCACGCGGCAACCGCATCCTCGCCCCTATAGTGGACATCAACACATGCGATCATACCGTCCTTCTCAAACCTCTTTAATACTATTCACCCCTATCGAATTGATGATATATCCGCCATTAATGATTCACCCCTGCTCGATTAATACTATTCGCCGCAGCGAATCGATGATAAACCCACCCTATACAGACAGGCTATCACGGCATGGCATTGATATGATAACTCGACATGCTTCAGGGAATCAGTCCCTCGAGAATTACGTAAGATTATCATGTGCGTCCGGTTAACGGCAATGCGTCCGCCCACTACACTTTTCCTGGAAACTTTCCTATAATACCCACTTGTCGTTTGAACAAAATATGATTGCACGGGGTATATAATCCTCAATCAAGGTAAAACAGCAATCAAACAACCCATGAATAATCATCGAACATCCGGCATATGACCCGAGGGACGCATTTGTCTAAGACATCCATTTATAAGGCGGTCCTGTTCGACATGGATGGAGTGGTGGTCGATTCCATGCCCTACCACTACCGTGCCTGGCAGGAGGTGTTTCGATCCCTGGGCATCGGTCTCGATAAGATGGAGATATACAAACGGGAAGGCGAACAGGGGATACGGAGCATCGCCGCCATCCTTACCGAGCACGGAATACAATTCAGCCCTGAGCAGATGGATCAGCTCCTTCAAAGAAAGGAGGCCATCTTCAAGGGAATGGCAGCCCACCGCCTTTTTCCTGGTGTCGAATCCCTGGTCCGCGACCTCAGGGGTGAGGGATACCTCATCGGCCTGGTGACCGGCACGTCGAGGGGGGAAATCGACTACGTGCTCCCTGGAAATCTTATCCACTCCTTCGACGTGGTGGTGACCGGGGACAGCGTGGAACACGGAAAACCCGCCCCCGACCCCTACCTGAAGGCGATCGAAGGCTTGCACATCAGACCATCGGATGCGGTGGTCATCGAAAACGCCCCGTACGGAATACGATCCGCCAAGAAGGCGGGGATATTCTGCATTGCACTCACCACCTCGCTTCCCCGGGAACACCTCCGGGATGCGGATATGGTGTGCGACTCGCTGGAAGAGGTAAGGGGATTACTTCTTGGAAAGGGACTGGGCCTGAAGGTCCCGGAGTGACTCTGAGGGCCTGTACCCGAACTTCCTGGCCTTCTCCATATTGGTGACGAAAAGGGATTGCTGGTCGTCCAGGAAATAGCAGGCGGCAAGCTCAGCATATATCCGTGGGTCGTT
Source organism: bacterium (assembly GCA_049472315.1). Taxonomy (GTDB): domain Bacteria; phylum SZUA-182; class SZUA-182; order DTGQ01; family JAFGSM01; genus JBLIRM01. The sequence continues at coordinate 21,251 of JBLIRN010000022.1, read as the reverse complement.
CCCGTTCATTTCCCGGGCCCTGTTGAGGATCTCGATCGCCTTGTCGATATGCCCCACCTGGCGATACTTTACCCCGAGTTCGAGAAACACATCGGGGGTTGCCTCCTGTGCCTGCAATGTCTTCTCAAGACCGGCGATTTCAGACTCGAGTTGCTCCTTTGTCGCCTGGGGCGGGCCCGGGGCGGAGCCGGGGAGGCAAACGAGTGTTCCCTTCGCCTTTTTCATGTATTCGGTCCAAATCTGGTTATACAGCATCCTGTTGATTGGCTTGCCCCGTGATTCCGCAAGCTTCGCATAGTACATGGCATCTTCAACGTTACCCATCAGGTAGCTGTCCATGGCGAGATTCTCGAACACCAGACCGGTACTGGGATCGATCTCAAGCACCTTCTTGTATGCCGCAATGGCATCACTGAACCGCTCCTGCTGGTCGTGTATGATGCCTATGTTGTAATAGGCCTGAGCAAAATCGGGCTTCTCCTCAACGGCCTTCCTAAAAGACTCCAGGGCCTGAGCATAGTCACCACGGTCAAAGGATGCGATCCCGGATTCGAAAAGCACGGTCGCCTGTTCCGAGGCCCGGCCTGCTACAGGAAAAAATACGAAAGAGAAGAGCACGAGTACTGCAATAAATCTCTTTGTATCCAATATGCTCACCGTAGGCCCCCTGTGGTGATGAATCAATGATATATGCATAACCCTCTGAGTTAAAATGAGTATATCGCAACGTCCTCGGTGATGTCAATACATGCGAGGGCACAGGTGGAAGAGTAATTGCGCAATCCCGAGGTCTCTGCTATAGTGGCCCCGGAATATGGAGGGCCTATGGGAAAGACCTCCCCGGTACTGTCGGGGATCCTCTGCATGCTCATCGTGTTTGCTGTTTCTCCATGGTGCGGTGCAGCCATCAACGGAGGACCCGGAAGGGGGAAGACCGTAAACCTTGTCGAGGCGAAGGGGGAAATCGATCTGGGGCATGTCCCGCGGTTGCTCCGCGTCACCAGAGGCACCCTCATAAGTTCCCTCCTCCTCGCCCTCGGCATCCTCGGCCTGATCATAGAGTTCAGGACCCCCTTCTGGGGAATCGCCGGTACCATCGGGGTGATCTGTCTGATCATCTTCTTCTGGGGCCACTGGACCATGGGACTGGTGGGCTGGGAGGAGATCCTCCTGCTTGGAATCGGGATATTCCTGCTCATCCTGGAGGCATACGTCCCCGGATTCGGTCTTCCGGGGATACTCGGCATGAGCATCATCGCCTTTGCATTCACCCTGAGCCTTGTCAGCAGGCATCCCACGCCAGGTGAATTTCTGGTCGCCCTCTTCCATATCCTCCTTGTGGCGTGCGCAGTCCTTGCCATGTTCTTCTCCACGAAATCCCTTGCAAAAAAAAGGGGGGCAGCAGTGGGGGATACGGGCATGACTATCTCCGACCTGTGTCCCTCGGGCATCGGGGAATTCGATGACCGGCGTCTGAACATCATCGCAGATGGCATCTTCATCAAGCGAGACACCCGGGTCAGGATCGTCCGGATCGAAAAGGACGGAATCTTCGTGAAGGAGGAGCCCGATCACGTTGATTCCGCTGGGGAGTAACAAAGAGGACCCACTACGAAAAGACGTGATCGACACCTGAGACGTAATCCTTGATCCACTGTGCATACCGCCCGATCCCGGTCAGTACCCCTATCTTCTCCCGCATCGTCTCCCCGTCCATTGCCCCGCAGCCCCTCAGGTAACAAGGCACCAGGAGGGCGTTGATATAGGGGATCGCATGCCTCCTGCAATAGAGGGCAGCCTTTCGGTCATCAATGAGAAGATAGTCGACCCGCATGCAATTGAACAGGCTGATGGCCGTTTTTTCACCCAAATCCAGCGAAGAAGGCCGCAATTCATCTTCAGGATTTCTCACCGCTATTTCCCCTGTGAAAATCAAGGCACGGATCACACGGGAATCGGGGGAATCAAAGATGATCTCAGCCCGTATTGCGGGGGTGATATACAGATGTGCGTTTTGGCAGAGCAACCCCAGCAGCTCAGCCTTGGCAAGAAGGATGAGCGAGCTGCTGTCCGAGATGAAGGATGCCGGTTTCATTGCCCTCGAATATACACTATTTTTATGACAATGAAAATAAAGTGTTTGTTGACAAACATATCTTCATAAGGTATATTTGAAGAGTAAGATAATTATTTTTGCTGGAAGATTTTTCCTCACATCAATGTTTCTCTTCATCAGTGCTTCTTTCATCTTACGAACTCATCATCCGAGGTTAGATATATATCCGTCTCATTTCGGTCCGTGAAGGCCGTAGGCAGGCAGATCGAAATACAGGCGGACATTCATCCTTACCTTCAGCGAAGGGAGGGGGTAAGGAAATTAGGACACGATTGCAGTCATAACCATATAGTATAGACTTATTGAAACCATCCATGAGGGTACCGCCATGGATGGACAATGGGGTGATTCGAAATCAGGGCTTCTCGCTGAAAAAAACAGGCTCACATTCAGATATCATATGGGGTTTCGCTTCAAACACAGGTTGAAATGGCAATTGCTCCGGTAAAGGCATTATGATAGGATCGAATCATTCACCCCACGTTGATGTATTCAAAATACCACGGAGCACAGGTTGCTCATGGCCGACCCCCCCGGGCCGTCCCTAAGGTATTCGGAAACACCGTATGCCCGAAGTCAACCTGTGTCCCGTGGTAGTTTTTCTTCTCCGAATGTTCCCCCATGCCGCAACCACCGTTCACACGCGGTGGCATGCCTGTGCTGCATAATTTTCCTTACCTGCCGATATACTCGCACATGCCGATATGAACCCTCATGACCCCACGGCCCTGTATTTTTTTGACGGCCATGTGGTAGGATAGAAATATCTTCCAGGGGTAAAAGGGAAAAAATAGTACCGGATATCACGAGGAGTTCACATGCGGGGAAAGGATGGAGAACGTACCAAAGAAAAGGGGAGCACCCCGGAGGCCCTACGGATTGGCGTGGTGGGTGCGGGAAGCTGGGGAACCACCCTTGCCCACCTGTTGGGTGAAAAGGGATTTCCTGTGGATCTTTGGGTATACGAGCCCGAACTCGCAGACATCATCGCCCGTCAAGGTGAAAACACCTATTACCTTCCCGGCTTCAGACTTTCGGCGCATGTATATCCAAGCAATTCCCTGCGCGACGTGGTTCGGGACAAAACCCTGCTGGTCATGGCGGTGCCCTCCCACATCTACCGGGATGTCGCGCGAAGGGTGATCGAATCCCTTGATGAGGGGGCCACTATCGTGAGCGTCACCAAAGGGATCGAAAACGACACCCTGCTCACCATGTCCGGGATCTGGCGCGATCTCCTCCCCTCCCCCCTCCCTGTGGAAACGGTGACCCTTGCAGGCCCCAGCTTCGCCCGGGAGGTCATCCGGGGGCTTCCCGCAGCAGTCACCGCAGCCTGCGTGCATCTGGAAACCGCACGCATGGTGCAACGGATCTTCTCCACCGATTATTTCCGGGTATACAGCTCCGTCGATGAAACCGGCGTTGAGCTCGCCGGGGCGCTCAAAAACGTTATCGCCATCGCAGCGGGCATCTCCGACGGACTGGGCTTCGGGCACAACGCCCGTGCGGCACTCATCACCAGGGGATTGAGCGAGATATCCCGCCTGGGGGTCAGCATGGGGGCTGATCCCCCGACCTTCAGCGGGCTCTCCGGCGTGGGGGACCTGGTCCTTACCTGCACCGGTGATCTAAGCCGCAACCGCACCGTGGGGTTCAGCCTTGGAAAGGGAAAGCGTCTGCCGGACATCCTCGCAGACATGCGCATGGTCGCCGAGGGGATCAAGACCACAAAATCAGCATATCAGCTTTCCGAGCGGGAAAAGGCAGACATGCCCATTTGCAGGCAGGTGTACGAAATCCTCTATGAGGGTAAATCCTGTGATGCCGCGGTCAGGGAATTGATGTCCCGAAGCCTCAAGGACGAGATGCCTATCGCTCCCTGGATCGCCCCTTGAGCGCCCGCTCGATCTCCCGCCGCTCCTCCTTTTTCCTCAGGGTCTCCCTCTTGTCATACTGCCTCTTCCCCTTGGCGAGGCCGATCTCCACCTTGGCCTTGCCCTCCTTGAAGTAGAGACGGGTGGGGATGAGGGTTATTCCCTTTTCGGTCATCTTACCGAGGAGCCTCTTGATCTCCCCCTTCTTCAAGAGGAGCTTGCGGGGACGTAAGGGATCGTGGTTGAAATGCCCGCCGCAGGGATAGGGGCTGATGTGACAGCCGATAAGGTACGCCTCGTCCGATTCTATGCGGGCATAGCTGTCCTTGAGGTTGGCGCGCCCCTCCCGGAGCGACTTGACCTCCGTGCCCTGGAGCACGAGTCCCGCCTCGATGGTCTCCAGGATGAAGTAGTCATGATACGCCTTCTTGTTGGCGACGATCTGCTTTGTCATCCATCCTTCTTCTTTTCCTGGAAAAAGACCCGCTGCGCCTTTCCCTCTTGCCGGGGAAGGGTCCCGGGCTTGAACACGTCCCCCTTGGGGCTGAACCCGAGGACCTCCTTGAGGTGCTTCTCCACCACGAACCCGGTCACCCCCTCATCCGCCTCCACATTGATCCGCACATCCTTTATCCCGTTCATGTCCTCGATGATGATCTGGTAGTGGCTGCGCACCCCGGGGATATCCATGAGTGCCTGCTCTATCTGGCGAGGGAAAAAATTGACCCCCTTCACGATGAGCATGTCATCGATGCGCCCGGTGATCCGGTCGATACGTACATGGGTCCTGCCGCACTCGCACCGCTCCCGCGAGATCACCCGGGATATATCCCCGGTGCGGAAGCGGATGACCGGTATCGCCTCCCTGTTCAGGGAGGTGAACACGACCTCTCCCTCCGTTCCGTCCGGAACGGGTCTCTTCGTCTCAGGGTCGATGATCTCCATGATATACTGGTCCTCCCACACGTGAATGCCGCTGTGGGTCTCGCAGTCCATGCCCGTGGTCCCCACCCCGCCGGTCTCCGTCATGCCGTATATATCGAACGCCTCAATCCCGAGGCCGTTCTCGATCTTCTCCCGCATGGCATCGGAGAAGGTCTCCGCCCCGAACATCCCGATTTTAAGGGAGGGGATCGCCTGCCCGGTCCCATCGAGGACCTCCATGATCCGGATGCCGTAGGAGACCACCCCCATGATTGCCTTGACCTTGAAGTCGTTCATGAGCTTGATCTGCCTCGGGGTGTTCCCTGCGCCCGTGGGTATGACAAAGAGCCCCGCCTTTCGCGCCCCGTGGTAGAATCCGAATCCCCCGTTAAAGAGGCCGAATGAGGGGGTGATCTGGATGACCTCCCCCTGGGCGATTCCCGCCATCCGGTAGCACCTGGCCATGCACTCCGCCCATTGATCGAGGTCGTGCTCGTTGTAAGCCATCACCACGGGCATGCCGGTGGAACCGGAGCTCATGTGCATCTCCCTGAGGGTCTCCCGGTCCGCACAGAGCATACCCAGGGGGTAATGTACCCGAAAATCCTCCTTGCTCATGAAGGGGAGGTGAATGAGGTCATCCAGGCTGTCGATCCCCTTCGGGTCAACCCCTGCCTCCTTGAACCGGTTTTTATGATACTCACTGCGGCCGTATGCCCACTGTACAAGCTCCTTCAGCCGCTCGAGCTGAAAGGCGCGCAACTCGTCCAGAGACGATCTCTCCATCTCCTCATTCCAGTACAGGCTCATGGAATTCCCTCCCTGTCTGAAAGGCCCTGCGGTTGATGTCCACGTATCTCGGTTTTATGTTTTCCTCGAGCACCTTCTCCCAGATCTGGTCCTCGAAGGGGAGAAAGCGGGAAAGGAGCCCCACCATGACCACGTTGGCCGCCCTCGGCTCCCCCATGTCCCTGGCGATATCCAGGCAAGGGCAGAGGATGTAGTGCTTGAACCGTTTTCTGATGAGCCCCTCCGGATCGTCCGGGTAGGTAAAGGGACCCGCGGAAACAGTGATGGGGATGATCCGCTGGGTGCTCACCAGGGCAAGGCCATCCGGGATCAGGTACTCCGCATACCTGATCGCCTCCACGATCTCGAGCGTCAGCAGGAAATCGGCGGATCCCTTTTTTATGAGGGGGGAATGCACCTCGTCCCCGAAACGGATCTGGGCGACCACGCTCCCCCCGCGCTGTGCCATGCCGTGCACCTCGTTGTTCTTGATATCCATCCCGGCACGCCGGGCCGCATCGGAAACCAGGGAACTCGCAAGCAGGATACCCTGTCCCCCGACCCCTGCCAAAAGACAATTCGTTATTCCCGCCATGTCACACCCCGCCTTCGTTCGTATCGTTGTGGCCGGCAAAGGCATCCTTGGGACATACCTGGACGCACAGGCCGCACCCCACGCACAGGACCTGGTTCACCCTCACCCGGAATTCCTTTCCCTCCCCGGGCACCATCTCGAGCCCTGGGCACCCCAGCTTGAGGCAGGCTCCGCACCCGGCGCACAGATCCTCGATCACCCGGACCGGCTTCCCCCTCGCCTTCTTTCCAATGAGGAGACAGGGCCGTGTGGAGATGACCACGGCGGGCTCATCCGCCTCGATCGCCTGCTTGAGGGTGGTCCGCACCGCCTCAAGGTCGTAGGGATCGACGGTTGCCACATGGTTGATGCCGAAGGCCCGGGCGATCGCACCGATATCCGCGACCCTGGTCTCTTCCCCCATGAGGGTCCTGCCGGTCCCCGGATGCTCCTGGTGTCCGGTCATGGCGGTGGTTCGGTTGTCCAGGATCAGGATGGTCACCTTTCCCTTGTTGTACGCGATATCCAAGAGACCTGTCATGCCCGAATGAAAGAAGGTGGAATCCCCCACCACACCCACCACCTTCTGGCTGGTTCCGGCCTTCTGGAGACCCAGGGTGCTGCTCACCCCCGATCCCATGCAGAGAATCGTATCCATGGCCTCGAGCGGGGGGAAGACCGCCAGGCTGTAGCAGCCGATGTCACCGATGATGACCGGCTTGAACTTCCGCAGTTCGAAGAAGATGCCCCGGTGGGGGCACCCGGGACAAAGCACCGGGGGCCTCGGCGGGAGCGCGGGCATTTCATCACCCTTTGCTTCAGCCGCCTCGTCCCCCTGCTCCGCGGCCGCCGGTCCTTCCGTCATCGCAAAAAAGGACCGCCGCATCCCTTCCAGCGTGTCCAGATCGAGCTCACCCTGCCGCGGCCGGTGCCGGATGCCCTCCACCGGCAGACCCAGTGCCTTGCAGTGCTCCTCAAGGAAGGGATCGAGTTCCTCGACCACCAGGAGCCTCCCCATGCCCTTGGCAAACTCGAGGATCAACGAATCGGGGAAGGGATAGCTCATGCCCAGCTTGAGGATGGATGCCTCGGGAAAGGTCTCCCTGGCGTATTGATAAGAGATGCTCGATGTGATGATCCCCAGGCCGGAATCACTGATGATGGTCCTGTTGATAGGGATGGTTGACGCGAAGCGGGCCAACTCCTCCAGCCTTTCATCCACACGCACCTTCATCTTCCGTGCATAGATGGGAACCGGGACGAAGCGCTGCGGGTTCTTCTCGAAGAAGATCTCCTGGGTGGGCGCTATTCGCTCTCCCAACTCCACCAGGCCCCGTGAATGGGAGATACGGGTGGTGGCCCTGATGATCACTGGGGTGCAGAATTGTTCGGACACCTCCATGGCAATTCCGACAAAATCCTTTGCCTCCTGGCTGTCACTCGGCTCGAACAGGGGGACCTTGGCAAGGCGCGCATAGTGCCTGGTATCCTGTTCGTTCTGGGAGGAGTGCATGCCTGGATCGTCACATACCATGACCGCAAGCCCTCCCTTTATCCCCAGGTAGGAGAGGGTCATAAAGGGATCGGCAGCCACGTTCAATCCCACATGCTTCATGGTCGCCACCGAGCGTGCCCCTGTCCAGCATGCGCCTGCAGCCACCTCCAGTGCTACCTTCTCGTTGGGTGACCACTGCGTATATACCCCCGGGTAGTGCACCAGGCTCTCCAGGATCTCCGTACTTGGTGTTCCCGGATAACCGCATCCGACCGTTACTCCCGCCTCATAGGCCCCTCGTGCCAGGGCCTCGTTCCCTGATAAAAGCATCCGTTCCATCATCTACCGCCTCGAAATAGGGGGGCATGGAAGGGGGTGCCTTCCATGCCCGCGTTTGAGAATATCAATCAATATTCAAGCAACTTCCATTGTCCGTTTTCAATGGTCACCAGCACCATGGAATCGAGTCCCAATCCGCTGTGATCCGTGGGGGACATGGTGTAGATGCCGCTCACCCCCACGTACCCCTTGGTGTTCTCTATGGCGTCCCGGAGCTTCTCCGGCTCCGTTCCCGCCTTCTCGATGGCCTTGGCAACGATCTGCACGGCATCCCACGCATACCCGGAATGGGTGTTCACCTTGCCGTACTTCTTCACGTTCTCATATTCATTGATGAAGTCCAGAAGGAGCGCCTTCTGGGGGTCGCTGTCCGGGAGCTGATCCGCAACCATCAGCTTGGTCGAGGGCATGATGTTCCCGTTTGCAGCCTCCCCTGCCGCCTTTATGTAATTGGGGTCAGGAAGCCCGTGACACTGGAACAGGGGGAATTTTATTCCCAGTGAATGGGCGTTCTTCGCCACCACGGCGCCCGCTGGCCCGATTGTCCAGCACACCATGGCATCGGGTTTCTGGGCCGCGATCTTGGATATCTGCACGGTCATGTCCACATCCTTGACATCGAAGGATTCCTGGGCAACGATGGTAAGGCCGTACTTTTCGGCCAAGTTGACCAGCGATTTCCCCCCCTCCTGGCCGAAGCCGTCGGATGCGGTGAGGAGCCCTATCTTTTTGAGCCCCTTTTTTTGACAGTAGGCATAGATCTTCTCCACCGCAGTGGTGGTGCGCTGGGGTGTCTTGAAGACCCACTTGCGCTGCTCCACCGGCTCTATGACCGGGTCGCCGCCCACGCACATCACCGTCGGCATCCGTGATTCCTCTATGGTCTGGAGACTGGCCATACCGGTGCCCGTCCGGGTAGGTCCGATCACCGCAACGACGTTATCCTTCGTTATCAACCGCTTCAGTGCAATATTCGTCTTGCTGGGTTCACCCTCTGTATCGGCGACAATCAGCTCCAGCTTCCTGCCGTTGATACCCCCCGAGTTGTTGATCCGCTCCACGATCATCTCGGCGACATTCATGGTGGGCAGCCCGATGTGTTTTGCAGGGCCGGTGAGTGCAAAGAGCCCACCGATCTTGATCGGCCCTTCCTCGGCACGGGCAAGCGGCGTTATACAGCATGCAACCGCAAGGATTGCAATCACGATACAACACGACAGCCTTCTGATGGACATGATCATTCTCCTTTCTCAATGATCAGGGACGCTCCCCTTCTTCCCTCGTTGAAATCACCCCGGATTGCGCCATACACCCGTTTTCCCTTCACCTCATGGCAATCTCCCCCTTTCGTGGGTGACTCTTAGCACCGTTCCACTGCAGGCTCTCCATGATGGCCTGCGCAACATTAGTCAAATGATCGCCTATCTTCTCGAAATTGGCAAGCATATCGATGAACACGACACCGGACAGCACATTGCAGTTCCCATCCTCCAGGCGTTTTATGTGATTTGCCTTGAATTCATCCCTCATACGGTTGATCCTGCCTTCCCTTCTCAGCACCACCTCCGCCCTCCTCACGTCATTGGTACGCAGTGCGTTGATGGTGGTATCGAGCATCCGTATCAGCTCGTTATACGCCGCCTTGATCTCGGCAACCGCAACTTCGGTGAAGGTGAGGTTCAACTCCTTTTTCTGCATGGCGAATTTCTTGAGATTGACCGCATGGTCCCCTATCCTCTCGATGTCGTTGATCACGTGGATCATGGCCGGGATCTTCCTCGACACCTCCTCGGTCAACTCATGCTGCATCAGCTCCACCAGGTAGTTGGTGATGTCGAGGCGCCGGTTATCAACGGCATCCTCCTCCGCGTCGATCTTCTGCAGGCACTTGGGATCGTCCTCGAAGAAACCCTGCATGGCGCTCATGATCATCTTTTTGGCAAGCTTCAGTGTCCTGATGATCTCCTTTGTTGCAGCATCGATGGCAATTGCCGGTGTATTCAGGAGATGGTTCTCGAGGTAGGTGGGGATGTATTCGACCTCCCCCTCCTCCTTGCCGCCCACCAGCCTCTTGATGAGACCCACATAGAGGGTGGTGAAGGGGAGAAACAGGGCGGTCCCGATGATATTGAACAAGGTGTGGGCATTGGCGCACTGCCTCACCAGATCGGTGGAGGTATGCACCACGATGAAGGTGAATGGACGCAGGAGAATGAGGAAGAGCGTGCTTCCGATGATGTTGAAGAGCACGTGGGCCCATGCCGTCCTCCTTGCATTCAGGGACGTGCCGATGGAGGCGAGAAGTGCGGTAACGCAGGTGCCGATGTTGCAGCCCAGGATCAGGGGAATCGCCCCCTCAATGGTGATGAGGTTGACTGCGGCGAGGGCCAGGACGATCCCGGTGGTGACGCTGCTGCTTTGCACGATTGCGGTGACCACGATCCCCATGAGCAGGGAGAGAAAGACATTGCTGCTGTATTTGATGAATGCGTCCCTCACTGCAGGGTTTCCTGCCAGGGGTTTCACCACTGAGGTCATGATGGAGAGCCCGAGAAAGAGCATGCCGAACCCGAGCAGGAAGGTTCCCATATCCTTCCAGAATTTCTTATTGCAGAAAAAGTGCATGCCGAATCCGATCCCCAGAATGGGGAGGGCATAGTCGGTCAATTTGAAGGCGATGATCTGGGCGGTGACCGTGGTGCCCACATTGGCGCCGAAGATGACCCCCACGGTCTGTTCGAGCGTCATAAGCCCGGCGTTCACGAACCCGACGGCAAGCACGGTGGTGGCTGAACTGGACTGGATGAGCGCCGTCACTGTGGCCCCTACGAACGTGGCCATAAGAGGATTGATGGTGAGCGACCTCAGAATCTGTCTGATCCGGTTTCCCGCCGCCCGCTGCAACCCTTCCCCCATGAGATGGATCCCATAGACAAAGAGCCCCAGCCCCCCCATGATGCCGAAGATTATCTCCTTTATCACGATGTACGCCGCCTGTCCATAATGTTCAATCCCTCCTTATCTGCATGATTATAATGTAACTGCTCAATATTATCGTGGCTGACCGGGAAGGTATAAAGGTAATTGCAAGGCCTAACTGAGTAGCTCCGCTTTGCTTCGCCTGACGAAGCTTTGTTGGCGCACCCCCCTTCCCGCAAGATATTGAGCAATTACATTATAATCTATTTTCCCCTAATCCTGAACCCCCAGGTACGCCTTCCTGACCTCCTCGTTCTCCCGAAGCTCCCTGCCGCTTCCCTCGATCACGATCCGCCCCCGTTCCATCACATAGCCGCGGTCCGCACAGTCCAGGGCATGGCGCACGTTCTGCTCGACCAGGAGGAGGGTGACCCCCCGCTGCTTCAGCAATATAATGCGGGAGAAGATCTCCCTGACCAACTGGGGGGCGAGCCCCACGGAGGGCTCGTCCAGGAGCATCAACCGCGGGCTTGCCATCAATCCCTTGGCAATAGCGAGCATCTGCTGTTCCCCGCCGCTTAGTGTCCGGGCCCTCTGCTGCACCCGCTCCTTGAGCCGGGGAAACAGCTCCCAGACATCATCCATTGCCTTTCTCAGTTCCCTCGCGCCCAATCGCAGCCGATAGGAGCCAAGTCTGAGGTTCTCCTCCACGGTCATGCCTCCGAACAGCCCCCGGTCCTCGGGCACGAGGCAGAGGCCGAGACGAACGATCCGCTCCGGCGAAAGACCGTCGATGCGCCGGTCGCAAAAGAAGATCCTGCCCTCCCGCACCGGGATCTGACCGGTGATCGCCTTCAGCACCGTGCTCTTCCCCGCACCGTTCCCCCCTATGAGGGTGACCACCTCCCCCTCGTCCACGTGCAAGGAGATGCCGTTGAGGATCGGTATGTCCTCGTAGCCAGCACACAGGTGTATGGTCTTCAGCATCAGGCACCCCCGAGATATGCCTCGATCACCGCAGGGTCGTTCTGCACCTGCTCCGGCGTCCCTTCGGTGATCTTCCTGCCGCTGTTTATCACGATAATCCGGGTGGCGAGGCTCATGACCAGGCGCATGTCATGCTCGATGACCACGATGGTGATCCCCGATTGATTGAGCCGTCTTATCTGCCGATCAAGGTGGGAGGTCTCCATGACGTTGAGCCCTGCAGCCGGCTCATCCAGGAGAAGAAGCTCGGGCTCCGCTGCCTCGGCCCTGGCAAGCTCGAGCAACCGCTGTTCCCCGAATGGGATCTCCCCTGCCCTCTCGTGCGCTCGCCCCTCCAGCCCGATCCGCTCCAATATGCCGTATGCACGTTTCATGAGTGCCGCCTCCGCCCGCACGACCGAACCCATCCTGAGAGAGGTACGCACGAGTCCGGTGGTGCCGTGCGCATGCATCCCCACCAGGCAGTTTTCCAGGACGCTCATGTTCCGGAAAAGGCGGGCGTCCTGAAAGGTGCGGATCATCCTCGCGTGTGCCAGGCGATTGGTCGGCCAGCGGTTGATCCTCTTCCCCTTGAAGCGGACCTCCCCCCCTGCGAGGGGTACAAATCCGCTCAACAGGTTGAAGATGGTCGTCTTTCCCGCACCATTGGGGCCGATGATGGCCGCCATCTCCCCCTGCTCCACCTCGAAGGTGATACCGTCCACCGCCACCAGGCCACCGAAGCGGCAGGTTATGTCATATGCTCCCAGGATGGGCATCCCTTTTCGTCCGTTTCTTCCAGAGTTCAACAATCCCCCGCTTCATCCCCGGTATGAACCCCTCGGGGAAGAAGATCATGATCAACACCAGGATCAAGCCATACAAGAATGGCTCTATCCGCGCGATCAGCACGATGCGGAACGTCTCCCCGATGAGGGAGAGTACCTCGTGGAGGGTGGTCAGGATGATGGCCCCTGCGATCCCTCCCCACACGCTCCCCAGCCCCCCGATCACCACCATGACCACCAGCTTTATGGAGACCATGAGGTTGAACTCCTCCGGCCCGAGATAGGAGGGGCTATAGAGGTGGGCGTAGAGGATGCCTCCCAGGGCGCCCAATACACCGGAGCCCACGAACACGGCGAGCTTGTACCGGTTCACGTCCACGCCGAAGGCCTGGGCAGCGGATTCATCGGCATGGATGGCGCGAAGCCCCCTTCCCAGTCCTGAATCGAAGATATTGCAGAGCCATACGGTCATCAGCAGGACCAGCCCCCATACCAGGTAGTAACGGGGAAGCGGTCTGCTCAGGTCATACCCCCCGATCATCAGCCGGGGGACATTGAAGAGCCCGTTCGCCCCCCCGGTGAGCGATTCCGATCGGTTTATCCCCTCGTACACAATGACCCCCAGACACAGGGTGGCAAGGGCAAGGTAGTGGCTCTTCAGCCGCATGAGGGGATAGCCCATGACCAGGGAAAAGATGCCGGTGACGACGAGGGCGATGATGGCGGAAAGCCAGAGGGGGAATCCCCAGCGCAGTGAAAAAAGCGCCGAGCAATAGGCGCCCAGGGCGTAAAACGCCGCATGCCCCAGGGAGATCTGCCCTGCGAATCCCATGAGCAGGGTAAGCCCCCCCACAATGAGGGCGTAAATGCCGCATAGGCTGAACAGATCGATGAGATAGACGTACGAACCGGGTACAAGGAGCGGCGCGGCGATAACAAGCGGGGTCAGGAAGAGCTGTCCCCTGTAGAGCTTCAGGCGCGATACCGGCCTCGGATACATCACCCTCCCTCCCCGAGTATCCCCTGCGGACGAAGGATGAGCATGATCACCACGATGGTGAGGGCCAGGGTGTCCCGATAGACGGAGGAAAACCAGCAGCTCAGTTGCTCCAGGAGCCCGATGCTCAGCCCGCCGATCACGCTGCCCAGGGGATTTCCCATGCCTCCGAGGATGGCCGCACAGAATCCCTTCAACCCGAGCATGGTGCCCTGGGCGAAGTTCATGGAGAGGACCGGGGTCACCAGGATGCCGCATATCCCTCCGAGGAGGGCGCTCATGCCGAAGGAGATGGTTGAAACGCGCTGGACTTTGATCCCCACCAGCCGGGCGCCGGGGCGGTTGAAGAAGCAGGCGCGCATGGCGAATCCGGTGCGGGTGTATCGGAAGAACGCCCCCAGGAGAAGCATGATCAGCACGGTGCTCCCCATGATCACCAGGTACTGTCCCTCCACATGGACGCCGGCCAGGCGGAAAACCGCCCCTTTTGAAAGGTCGGGGAGGAAAAAGGGGTCCGTGCCCCAGAAAAGCGAGGCCAGGGCCTTGAGTATGATGGAGACCCCCAGGGTGATGATGATCAGGATGAGCAGGCTCGCGTCGGCCGCAGGTCTGATGGTGAGCCATTCCATCAGCACCCCCGCGAGGGTCACCCCGGCAAGTGCAGCCAGAATAGCCACCCACAGGGGAACGTGGTGGACGTCATGAAGCCATCCCGCCACCACCCCGGCGAGCATCACAAACTCCCCCTGGGCGAAGTTGATGATCCCGGTGGTGTTATAGATGATCTGAAACCCGAGGGCGATGAGGGCATAGACGCTTCCGACCATCAGCCCGCGGACGGTGAAAAGGAGCAATTGTGATCCGGAGAATGTCAGCGTTCCCTCCAACAAAATCGAAATAAAACCAGTCTACGGCAATCTAACCAGTCTGCGGCCACCGAGCATCCTAAACACAGGGCACTACTTCCAGCAATGAATAAGTGGCAGATTTTATAGGAAAGATACTATTATGATAACAATATACATGATATACAAACCGGTTTCGAGTCTCGGGCGATGGAGCTCTGCGTGCCTCCTGCCGGACGCCCATAAACGACACCCGCACGTATATATTCGAAAAGCACAGGCGGCAGCCCGCACCTTTAACGGAAGGGATATAAAAGGAAGGCCGTCTCCATAGGTGGAATTCCCATTGCCCCCTAGGCCTTATACGTGACAATGCCGGCATCTTTGGCATATCTTGCGGCTCGACAAGATCGTTTTTATGGAGTACACATAATTAACAAAAATGTTAACTATCTATATCTGATGAGACCTCAGGAACTTAAAAGAATAAAAAGACTCTATTTTGGCTATGAGGCCATAGCCAAGGCCCTCGGCATCAGCCGGCCATCCGCTAAAGTGACAGCCAACCGTTATGTCAGGCATGGCCTCCTGGTGCGGGTGAAAAAAAATATGTATGTGTTGAAAGAGAAATGGGATACCGTCGGCACAGAGGAAAGGTTTATCATTGCCAATCTTGCACAGGTTCCTTCATATATCTCACTCATGACCGCTCTTGATTATCACGAGATCACCACGCAGGTGCAGCGGGATTTGTTTGAATCGGTGGCTGTGAAAAGGACAAAGGAGATCAGCTTTGACAGGGCGGTCTTTTGGTACACGAGGATCAACGCAGATTTGTATTTCGGGTTTGTAAAACAGAAGGGCTTCTTCATGGCAACGGCCGAGAAGGCATTTCTTGATGCGATCTATCTCATGTCGCTCGGTCGTTATGATTTGGATCTCTCGTCCATGGATATCGGCAAGCTGAACATGGATCATGTGAAAAGAATGAGCCGGCAATTTCCTCTGAAAACACAAAAGGCGCTGGAAAGACATGGATATCTTGGAAGGGCATGAAATCTTTGAAATAGAGGTGCCGGACAAGATGAAAAGCACCAGGATGTTGGATACCCTGGTCTTTGGCGGCGGAACGATGCTTAGACTATGTCACGAGTTGAACCGTTATTCCGTTGACCTCGACTTCTGGTTCCTCAAAAGGACCGAGGATACAACCTTTTTCGATGCACTTCAGAAGATCCTTCAACAGGATTACGAACTGACCGATGCGGAGATAAGGCATCATACCCTTTTGTTTGAAATACGTTCCCCTCGGTATCCGAAACGGTTAAAAATCGAGATACGGAAAGGGGTTAAGGATTGCGATTTTCAGGACAGCATTGCGTTTTCGAAATTCAGCACCAGGCAGGTCATACTCAGAACGCACCCCCTGGAACAAACCATGAAAAATAAGTGCGCGGCCTTTTTTGACCGCAGAGAGATCAGGGACTGTTTTGATATAGAATTCTTGCTTCGGAGGGGCATTCCTCTTCCGGAATTGGGCCATGAAGCATTCATCACATTTAAGAAAAAAGTGGTCCAGTTTAAAGAGAAAGATTTCAAGGTCAAGCTGGGCTCCATTCTTTAGAGCAATATTCGGAAATATTACATTGAGAATGGATTCTCCTATCTGCAGGAGAAAATCGAGGAAAGAATAAACAAGGGTTAGACCTTTCCACGCCCAAGGCATAAGAGTTCACTCCAAAATTCAAACTCAATGGGTCAATATGTGACTCCACGCTACACTTATAACAATGGCCATTATTGCAGAATACCCGTTTTTGGGGTATCCTTACGAAGACCGTTGCATGAATTTTAACATCCTGGGAAAAAATGCCGAGATACTATCCCATTAGCATCGATCTGGAGAATGCCGATTGCCTGGTGGTCGGCGGCGGGGCCGTGGCGGAGCGGAAGGTGCAGACGCTGCTATCCTGCGGCGCCCGGGTAACCCTGGTCAGTCCGGAGGTGACCCCCCGGATTGCCGAGATGGCGAGCACAGGAGAGATTACCCTTAAAAGGCGCTGCTATACGAAGGGAGACTGCCGGGGGATGTGGACGGTCATTGTGGCCACCGACTCGGATGAGACCAACCGTGAGGTTGCCCGGGAGGCCAAGGAGGGGCGCTGCCTGATCAATGTGGTGGACCAGCCCCTTCTTTCCAATTTCATCGTCCCCGCCACCCTGAGGCGGGGCGACCTTCAGATCAGCATCTCCACCAACGGCAAGAGCCCTGCCCTCGCCCGCAGGATACGGGAACGGCTGGAGGGTGAATTCGGCCCCGAATACGCGCAATTTCTGGACCTCGTCGACGGGGTGCGCGAAAGGGTCCTTGCCGCCATTCCCGACCCTGAAAAAAGACGGGAGATCTTTTACCGCATTGTGGATTCCGATCTCCTGCAGCTCCTCAAAGAGGGGAAAACGCACGAGGCGCAAAGGCGCCTGGAGGAACTGGTGTGAACATTCACCTTTTCAAGCTGGCCCTCAGCATCTATTTGATCGCCACCGTGATGTACCTTATGTACCTGTTCAACATGCGGGAGGGCATGGCAAAGGCAGGCAGGATACTGACCATTGTGGGGTTCGCCCTCCACACCCTGGCCATGCTCATCCGATACGTCGAGGCCGGTCACTTCCCGGTCATCTCTTTGTATGAGTCCATGTGGTTCTTTACCTGGGCCACCATACTGGTGTACCTGATATGTGATTACAAGTCGCATATCCCCTCACTCGGCTCCTTCGTCCTTCCCCTGGCCTCCGTATCCCTGATGTATTCCCTGGCGCTCCCCTCCCACATAGAGCCCCTCAATCCCGCCCTGCAAAGCGCCTGGCGGGGGATCCACACCATATCGGCATTCCTGGGATACGGAACCTTTGCGGTGGCATTCTGTCTTGCCATCATCTATCTCATACAGGAACACCAACTCAAGCGGAAAAAGCCCGGGGCATTCTACTACCGCCTTCCCTCTTTGGAGGTGCTCGATTTCCTGAGCCACAAGGTCCTCGCCTTCGGATTCCCCTGCCTGACCATCGCCATAATCACCGGGGCCATGTGGGCGAGCAGCGCGTGGGGCTCCTACTGGAGCTGGGACCCGAAGGAGACTTGGTCGCTCATCACGTGGTTCATCTATGCCGCCCTGATCCATACACGGGTGGCGGTGGGATGGCGGGGGAAAAAGGCGGCATACCTGGCGATCATCGGTTTCATTTTCGTCCTGTTCACCTTTCTGGGTGTGAGCCTCATCATGAAGGGGCTACACACGTTTTTATAGGGAAACCGGGGAGCAATGGAAATCTGTCTGGTCGGTGCAAGCCACCACACCACCCCCATCGAGGTGCGTGAGCGGCTCGCCTTTTCACCACAACAGGTTCCGGCGGCGCTCAAGGGTATTCACGGGCTTCCCAGCATCAGGGAATGCCTCATCATATCCACCTGCAACCGCACCGAGGTGGTGGCGGTGATAAAAAAGGAGGGAACGGGAATCCGGGAGATCGGCGAGTATCTTCTGGATTTCCACAAACTCGATGCAAGGGACCTTCCCCAGGGATTCTATCACCATCTGGGGATCGATGCGGCCAGGCACCTGTTCCGCGTGACCTCCAGCCTGGAGTCCATGGTGGTGGGTGAGCCCCAGATACTCGGCCAGGTGAAGGACGCCATCCAGTGCGCGCAGGAGACCGGGACCGTAGGTCCCCTCCTTAATAACCTCATGAACCAGGCCCTCAGGGTTGCCAAGAAGGTCAGGACCGAGACGGGAATCGCGCAGAATGCGGTATCCGTCAGCTTTGCCGCGGTGGAGCTCGCACGAAAGATATTCGGGGAGCTTGCGGACAAGGTGGTCCTCCTCATCGGCGCCGGGGAGATGAGCGAACTGGCCGCCCGGCACCTGATCGGCAACGGGGTCACCACCATCCTGGTGGCAAACAGGACCATGTCACGAGCGCAGGAACTGGCCCGGCTCTTCGGCGGCGAACCCGTCCCCTTCGACCGGATCAACGAAACCCTGGACCAGGCGGACATCGTGATTACCTCCACCGGGGCCCCCCACCTCATCCTCACCAGATCCGATATCACGGCGGCATTGCACAGAAGGAAGAACCGGCCCATGTTCCTGATCGATATCGCCGTGCCCCGCGATATTGACCCGGAGGCGAACAAATGTGATAATGTGTACCTTTATGACATCGATGACCTTCAGATGGTGGTCGAGGCAAACATCAAGGAACGACAGAAGGAGGCGAAGAGGGCATCGGAGATCATCGATCAGGAGTTGGAGCGGTTCGCCAAGGAGTGTGCACTCACCAAGGCGGTGCCGACCATCAGCCAGTTGAGCACGCGCATGGAGGAGATCAGGGCACGGGAGTTGCAGAAGGCATTCTCCCGTCTTTCGGGGCTTGAAAACGGCCAGCGGGAGGTCCTCGACGCCATGACCAGGGCCATGATCAAAAAAATCCTGCATCACCCCATCGCCCGGCTCAAGGGGGCAGAGAATCCCAAGGATCTGGATGCCCTGATCAATGCCGCCAGGGAGCTCTTCGGCTTGAAGGATTGACCGAGGGATTCGGGATAATCGGGTATCCTTGAGTCAGGGGGCGCAAGGGTCGCATTCAACACCGGCAATACATCACTAAAACCATTTAGGGAAAAAGGAAGCAAGGCCACGGCCATGGAGACATTGAAGATAGGGACAAGGGCAAGCAAGCTTGCAATGTGGCAGGCCCAGTGGGTCAAAGACACCCTGAGGAAGAAGGGGTGGGAGGGGGAGATAGAGCTGGTGCCCATCAGCACCAAGGGCGACAAGATCCTGGATGCCCCCCTCGCCGAAATCGGCGGCAAGGGGCTTTTCATAAAGGAGATCGAGGATGCCCTGTTGCGTAGCGAGGTGGACCTCGCCGTCCACAGCATGAAGGACCTCCCCACCAGGCTGGTGGAGGGACTGACCGTCGCCGCCATCCCGGCACGGGAGGACCCCAGGGATGTCCTGGTGGCGAAGGATAACACCATCCTGAAACACCTTCCTCCAGAGGCACTGGTGGGAACGAGCAGCCTCAGGCGGCAATCCCAGATCCTTCATCACTTCCCGACATTCCACATCGTGCAGATCAGGGGGAACGTGGAGACCCGCCTCAGACGGATCGAGGGACAGGACGGCCTCAACGCGGTCATCGTGGCCGCTGCGGGTCTCAACAGGCTCGGATTGTACGACCGGGTGACCGAATATCTCCCCACCGACATCTGCCTGCCTGCAATCGCCCAGGGCGCCCTGGGCATCGAGATCAGGGAGGACAACGACCGGGTGAGGGACATCGTAGAGTCCCTTGATGATCCAGCAACCTCCATTGCGGTAAGCACGGAACGGGCTTTTCTGAACAGGCTCGGCGGAACCTGCCAGGTACCCATTGCGGGATACGCCGAGATCAGGGACACCACCCTGGTCCTCGATGGTATGGTGGCCAGCCTGAACGGTGCGGAGATGATTCGCGACACGGTGGTCGGTTCCCCCGATGACCCCGATGAACTGGGTATCAGACTCGCCGAGCAGCTCCTTGCAGAGGGGGCTGCGGAAATCCTCGAGGAAATACTTGCACGGGTGGAGGAGTGTCCTGAATAGGGTGTCTTTCTATGGATATACACGGTTCGAATAAGCGGGGCATGGTATACCTCGCAGGAACAGGCCCTGGCGATCCGGGGCTGGCCACGGTCAAGGTCCTGGATCTCATCCGCAGGGCTGAGGTCATCGTGTACGACCACCTGGCCAGCCCGAAGCTCCTCTGTGAGGCCTCTTCGGAAGCGGAGATGATCTACGTGGGAAAGGAGGCATCGAGGCATACCCTCCCCCAGGATAGGATAAACGAGCTCCTCGTGGAACATGCCAAGGCAGGGAAGCTGGTGGTGCGGCTCAAGGGGGGTGACCCCTTTATCTTCGGAAGGGGTGGCGAGGAGGCGGAATACCTGGCCGCACATACAATCCCCTTCGAGGTGGTGCCCGGCATCACCTCCGCCATTGCCGTGCCTGCGTATGCCGGCATACCCCTCACCCACCGCGATTTTACCCCTGCTGTTGCATTCATCACCGGGCACGAGAGGCCGGAAAAGGATGAATCCACCATTCCCTGGAGGGAACTGGCAACAGGTCCCGGAACACTGGTTTTCCTCATGGGGGTGAAGAACCTTCCCCTCATCTGCAGCACCCTGCTGAAATTCGGGCGTCCGGCCGAGACCCCCGCAGCGGTCATCCGTTGGGGTACGCTCAATACCCAACGCACCATCACAGGCACCCTGGAGGACATCCCCCGCAGGGTGGAGGAGGCCGGACTGAAGCCGCCCGCCATCATCGTGGTCGGGGAGGTGGTGAGGCTCCGGGAGCGGCTCAACTGGTTTGAAGAAAGGCCGCTCTTCGGCAGGAGGATCGTGGTCACCCGGTCAAGGGCACAGGCAAGCCAATTGGTGGATCTCCTGGAGGGGCTGGGGGCGGAGGTGTTCGAATATCCCACCATCCACCTCAAGCCAATAACACCAAACCCCGGGCTGGGAGATGTTATCCGCAGCATCGACACCTTCGACTGGGCCGTCTTCACCAGTGTGAAC
>JBLIRN010000021.1:0-49595 GCA_049472315.1 bacterium | reverse complement strand
CCCCCCAGGCTCAGATTGATGATGTGCGCCCCATTATTGACCGCATAGTATATCCCGTCCACCTCATTGGTAATGGTGACATCCCCCGACTCATCCATGATCTTCACGGGGAAGATGGTTGCCCCGTATGCCACCCCTGCCACCCCCCTGTAGTTATTGGTGGTTTGCGCAATACAGCCTGCCATATGGGTTCCGTGCCCGTTGTCATCGTCGGGATAGGGATCGCTGTTCACGAAATCCCAGCCCGCCTTGAAGGTGGTGCCGGCAAGATCAGAGGCCTGAACGTATCCGCCGCCGGTCCTGTATGCCACCCCTGAGTCCAGCACCGCCACTATCACCCCGGCACCTCTGCCCAGGTTCCAGGCAGAGGTGCTGTTCATCATCGAGTGGTGCCACTGATAGGAAAAATAGGGATCATTGGGAGTCAGGTGACGATGCCGAATGTAATTGGGCTCGGCAAACTCCACCTCCTCCTCTTGGAGATATTGATTCACCATTTCTTCAACCGTTGCATCCGCCGGTATCTCGACCACGGTGCACCCCGAGTATTCACTGGTGGAAATCTCCTTGCATCCATGCCGGTCGTGTATGTCCTTCTTCTTGTCGCTGGTGGTGCCATCCTTGAACTTGACCAGAATCTGGTCGGGAACATATTCGGCATCCGACTGAAATTCGGATACCGGAGGCATCTCGGCAATCTCCGATGAACTCGTGCTTCCCGATGACACCGGCGTGGTGTATCCGGAAACAGGTTGTGTCCATGAAAGCGGGTTTTGATAGATGCCCGTGGTGTTGTAACTCGACCCCGGCCAGGAAGGAGAAAACGACATTACGGAATTCTGGCCCCCCAGGGAGGTTCTCCAGGTGCTCCCTGATTGCAGGCCGCCGGTATACCCGCCGGAAAAACCAAAGGATGAAACCGGCTGCCAGGGCCCTCCGAACAGGGAGCCTCCCCACGCGGGGGCACCGGATGCAACACTCGGTTGAGTAAAGCCGCCGAATAGCCCCTGGCTATACCCGCTGCCTGCCTGGATCCCGAAAAGACCGGCGCTGTTCCCCCCCCATAGCGGGGTGAATCCTATCGATGCACCCGATGAGGCATAGGAGGACAGCGTTGAAAATGGGGGGGCGCTTGACCCATAGGAACCAAAAAAAGGCCCCCCCATATAAAGGCCGGAAAATGTTCCCGGCCACCCGCCGTAATATTGTCCTGAAACAAAATCGGTCGCCGTGCATACAAACACGGCCACGCCCAATGCGACAATCAAGAATGCCTTTATTATGTGCTGATTACCACGATCCTTCCTGTTCATTGTTACGCCCCCTCCCTTAACCTTCTATGCCGGCAAGGCATTGGAAATTCAGTTGACAGTCCCCCCTCGTGCATGATCCGAGAAGGCTTCCTACGCAGCATCACTGCAGTGGGTCAGCCCAGGTCACCACAGTCGGGAATGTGAGGATGATTGATCTATTTCTTCAAGGCACAATGATCTGACATGCTTATGAACTCATTCCTATGCATACCATATACCTGACCATCGCTCATTGAAAAAATCGCCATCATTACACCCTTTTCCACTTTTTTTGCACCGCCCTTTTCACCCCGGCGCCAGACATTGTCACCAGGTGTGCAATCAAATCATTGCAGAATGGTGCGCATGGTGCATCTGCGACCATAACAATCCATATACATGGCCGACCGATTCCTTTTATACATTACGAAATAATGTCCGGGACGCAGCCACCATCAATCCATTCCTAAAGCTGGTACGATCAGTCTCCCCAGCCGCACGAAAAAAAAGGGTGTGAATTTGAAACGAACCCGGGGGCCCCCCACTGCCATTCCGCAAAAAATCGGAGTATTCGCCAAGATCTGCCGATAATATAGGTTAGATAAAGGAGATTATCCCTCTATACCCTTGAAGGATTCACCAATCCTCGGCAGGGTGACATTTCCTTTTCCTTGACAGTAGTAATGACTTTTGACATAATGAATGTTTAATTTCACGGAAATCCGCGGTTAAGGATTTCCGACGAGGAGGACGCTATGCACGAGCCGAAGGATATCGTTGAGGCGTATCTTCTGGAGAGCGAGGTTGATATTGAGGCGGCGAGGCTCACCTATGTCAACGGACTCTACAGCAGAACCATTCACTTTGCCCAGGAGTCGGTGGAAAAGATAACCAAGGCATGCCTTACCATGAGGAATGTCGTTACCCGTGATCATAAGACATCCACCCTCTTTCTTGCCGTATTCAAGGATGAAATCGATGACATTGAAAAGCTCTACGAATGCATCATCTCCCTTGAAAAGCATGGTGCACGAACCCGGTTTCCACTTTACCAGCGGAAGGATCTTCCCCTCTGGATACCCTCGAAGATTTACGGCGAGCCGGAGGCAATGGAGGCGCTCAGCAAGGGAGAGTATGTGTATAAGGTGCTGAGGGAATTTGTGCAAAATGCCATGCTGGCCCCGGTTTAAGTGAATGGGCACGAGGAGGAAATGAACCCCAAGGAAGGCCACAAGGAGTCCTCAATCACTAACGAAAACAAAGCGATTCTCATTGTTGACGATGACAAAGACTTCTGTCACACCCTCAAAGACATCTTCGAAGCCGACGGCTATAAGGTCCTCATTGCATTCAATGGGGATCAGGCATACCAGATCACGAAGTCCGAGACGGTGGGGCTTATAATATCCGATATTCGAATGCCCGTGGTAAACGGGATCGCATTGCTGGAAATGATCAGGGAAAAAAATCCCCGCATGAAGATAATCATCATCACCGCCTATGAGGAGATGAAAACCTATCTTGAGGTTATGCGTCTCGGGGCCTTCGGATTCCTGAAAAAGCCCCTGGATATCACGGCATTGAAGGAAAAGGTGGCAGAGGCCTTCAATAAATCCAAATAACACTATCAGATGGTATGGTATCAAATCTCAAAAGGGGATTAACCCTTTTCATCTACGCCTCGATCATCCTGTCTATCATCCTGGTTGGATCGATAACCGGTTTTATCATTCAGATAAAGAGACAGCTTCCCGACCTGTCAATGCTGAAGGAGTATGAACCGAGTCTCATCACCAGGGTATATAGTGCGGATGGCCAGTCACTGGCATACTTCTGTCTTGAGAAGAGGATCCTCGTCCCCTATAGTTCGTTGCCTCCCCATTTGATTAAGGCGATTATCGCCGTCGAGGATGCCAACTTCTATAACCATCGGGGACTCGAGTGGGGGGGGATTCTCAGGGCTGCGTTTCGCAATATAAAGCACGGGGGATTCGTGGAGGGAGGCAGCACCATTACCCAGCAACTGACCCGATCCCTCCTGCTCCATTCGGAAAAAAAGATCATACGCAAGTTCAAGGAGGCGCTCCTCGCACTCGAGCTGGAAAAGGTATACCCAAAAGAAAAGATACTGGAGATGTACCTCAATCAAATCTATTTCGGCAAGGGTGCATATGGAATCGAGGCTGCAGCGAGGACCTTTTTCGGGAAACACGTGGAGGACCTGGACCTGGAAGAAGCCGCACTGCTGGCGGGCTTGCCGAAGGCCCCTAATAATTACAACCCCTTCACGCTCCCTCAGCGTGCCCTTGCGCGACGCAACCACGTTTTACAAAGGATGGCAGAAGAGGGATTCATCGACGAAAAGACACGAAGGGATACCGCAAAAATCCCCATCGCGGTGACCAGGGTGGAACCTCAAACCATTCAAGCCCCATACTTCGTCGAATACGTTCGACGCTACATTGAAGAGAAATATGGGTCCACCGCCCTCTACCGGGGAGGACTCAAGGTATACACCACCCTGGACCTGGAGGCCCAAAGGCATGCAGAGGCGGCACTCCGTTGGGGCATCGAGCAGCTGGATAAGCGGCAGGGCTTCCGGCCCATCCCCGATGATTCGCCGCTCACGTTCGCACACGAGGATGAAATGAGGGATCTCTTGGGGGAATATGAGGAGACGAAGCAGGTGCCCTCCGACCTCTTTTTGGGAGAGGTGCTTGCGGTAGAACCCACCCAGGCCGTGGTGCGTCTTGAGGATACCAATTGCATCGGCATCCTGGACGCGGAGGACGCCGCATGGGCGAAGGCTCCATCCCTGCAGGCCATACTCCATCCCGGGCAAAGGATCTATACACGGATTGTGGGAAGACTGGAATTGCCGGAAGAGGAGGAATCTCCTCCTGATGAACAGCCGGCACCCTCGGATCCCAATGCCCACGCGGAGGCGGACATCCCCCGATACCAATTGGCACTCGAACAGATACCGGAGGTGCAGGGGGCGCTTATGGCAATCGACCCGAGGTCCGGATGGATCAAGGCCATGGTGGGAGGATATGATTTCCGTCTCAGCAAATTCAATCGCGCGGTGCAGGCCAGACGTCAGCCCGGTTCCGCATTCAAGCCCTTTATTTACGAGACCGCTCTCCGGCAGGGGTACACCCTTGCAGACATCTTTATCGACTCTCCCATCATCTACCAGGATGAAACGCAAAACAAGGATTGGAAACCGGTCAACTATTATCAAAAATTCTTCGGCCCGACTACCCTCAGGGAGGCCCTCGAGAAGTCCAGAAATGTTATTACCATCAAGCTCCTGAAAAAGGTCGGTATCGAGGAGACAATAGAAACCGCCCGACAGGCGGGGATCGTCTCCCCCCTGGCCCCTGATCTTTCGCTCGCATTGGGAAGCTCGGGGGTCTCTCTCCTGGAATTGACCTCAGCCTACGGGGTGTTTGCAGCAGGAGGCATGCGGGCAAAGCCCTTCGCCATTCTTCGCATCGAAGGGCCTGAGGGACAGGTTATGGAAGAAAGCCAGCCCCAGCCGAAAAAGGTCCTGGATGAGCAGACATCCTACCTGATGACTCAGGCGCTCATCGGGGTTGTGGACCACGGCACAGGGTGGAGGGCCAAGTCACTGGGCAGGCCGATTGCGGGAAAGACAGGAACCACCAACAATTACGTTGACGCATGGTTCATTGGGTATACCCCGGATGTGGTGACCGGGGTCTGGGTGGGATTTGACGAATATAGAAGCCTTGGGGATATGGAGACCGGCTCTCGTGCCGCTTCTCCAATCTGGGTCCAATTCATGAAGGAATGCATTGAGGACACACCGATACAGGCGTTCGCCGTGCCAAACGGCATCAAATTCATCCCCATCGACCGTAAAACGGGCCTCGTGGCCACCAAGGAGTGTCCTGCCGTTATTATGGAGGCCTTCCGGGAGGGAAACGAGCCGAAGGAACTCTGTAACTCACATCGTATAGCCCAGGAGCACTTCGTCAGCATTGACATGGACCTGAGCAAAAACGACCGCATGCCCGATCCTCATCAATCACCGGCCGCCATGACCGCCACTCCGAGGATTAGTTCAGATTGAACGAGAACCACTCCACAGGGACAAACCGCCTCCTCTTGACCCGCAGCAGGGTAACCTCCTTAACCGAATCACCGGAAGGAAGAATGGTGGTCCTGCCCGATACACCTGGAAAATCCCGAATTTCGGAAAGCTTCTTTCTGGTGGATTCCCATGATGCCATCCCTCCATTGCTCGCCTCCAGGATCATATTGGTGGCATCGTAGGCCTGAGCGGAGACAAGGTCCGGCGGCTCACCATACCTTTTCTGAAAGTCAGAGACGAATTTTCTCACCAGCGGATCGGGGCTTTCCCGGTAAAATCCCACGCTCAGGATGGCCTTTTCCACATACGACTCCCCTTCCACAATGAGACGCTGGTCATACCATCCGTCCGTACCCAGCAGTTGCATCTCCCTCTTTGCCTCCACCACCTTCTTTTCCCCGTCATCTTCGAGGGCCATGGCAATCTCGGGCGGTATAAGGGGTATCTCATCCTCTTCCGACAGGGATTCCATACCTTCAGCAAGGGCATTAGGATCGTTGGGATCCTCCTCTTCGGGCGCATAAAACGGGATCTGAGGGGCAATGAGCACGATCTTCTCGAAGGAACCAGGTATAAACAGGGCCTCCGGTTCCACTTGGTGAATTCTGACCAGTTGCTCCTGGAAATCGGTGTCGTCCTGGTCATAAAACTCAATGATCTCCACATGCGCACCCAAGGCCTCCACCTTGTCGGAAAAGAGGGCCATCATTTCCTTGCCATAGGCATTAAAGGGAAACAAGACCCCAAAGTCGGTCAATCCCAATTCCTCGACCGCATAGGTTGCCAGTGACTCGGCCTGATGCCTGTTGGTCAAACAGTTCCTGAATATAAACCGCCCGATTTCAGGCACCCCTTCCCCTGCTGCGGTGGGGGTAAACAGGGGGACGCCGATCCGCTCGGCCGTCCTTGCTGCGGAGGTTGCCGATGCAGTCAGGAGGGGACCAATGATCGCCGTCACCTTGTCCTCATATGCCAGCACCTCCACCCCCTTCTGGGCATTCTCGGGTTTTCCCATTGAATCGAAAAGCACAACCTTGAGATCCGTGCCATTCTTCTGGTTATATTCTTCGATTGCCATCTTGACCCCCCTGATCATCTTCTCTCCATAGCCTGCAAAGAGATCGGTGAGGGGGGCAATACACCCGAATTTTCCCGCAGCAGCCAGCCCGGGCTCTTTCTCGAAGACGTTGAGCCGCTCCTGCAGCGCGGAGGTCTCCGGATGTCCGGGAAAAGAAGACTGAAAGGCCGCCAGGTAATGACGGACATCGGAGATTTCTCCCCGGTTGAAGCTGCGCTCCGCCATTTCTATCAAGGCGAGATCACCGGGGAACTCTCGGGGATGGCGTTCAATAAGGGACCGCAGGTCTTCATCCCGCAGCCGCGCCTGGATCAATCCGGTTACCTTTTTAAGAACCCGTTCCTTCCGGTCTCCGGTCTCGATGGTCCTGTACAAATCCGAGAAATACTCCACGGAGGAGAGGAGGTCATCCTTCATCAGGGAGAGTGTGGCCAGGGCATACAAGGCATCCTCCCGTTGATCATCGGGGAGTTCACCGGTAAGGGCCTCCTTGAGGTGAGAGAATGCCTGCTCGGTTTCCCCAAGATACATCTCACTCAATCCGAGCTGATACTTTGCACTGGCTATGAGGGGAGAGCGAGGGTACTGGGAAAAGAAGGTGGCGAGCACCTCCTTTGATCGCGCATATTCCCTGGTTTTTATGTAAATATCGGAAAGCAGGAGCATGACCGCAGGATTGTGCTGACTCATGGGGAAATCCTCCCGGAACTTATGCAGGGCATGCAAAGCCCTTTCCCAGGAGAGATTCAGATACAAGGACCGGGCCGCCTGAAACCTGGCAGACGGGATGAGTTCACTCTCCGGATACTCCGTAGGCAGGAGTTCGAAGAGTTTAAGGGCCTTCACATAATCGCCCTGGTGCATGGCAATCTCCCCCATGCGGAACAAGGCATTATCAGCTATGTAGGAGTCGGATTCCGATCCAAGGACCTTTTCATACCCCGCGGCAGCCTGTTCAAGGTCGCCCTTTTCGAAAGACCGCTCCGCAGCCATAAAAAGGGTTTTCCCCTGTGTGGTGGGGGGACTCCCTGCACCCAAACCCGGACCTGTTGTGGCGCATCCCAGGGCCATCATCATGAATATGATTGGTATCACCACCAAGCCGTACGGTCTACAATGCGTGTCGTTCATAAGAATCTCTTTCCACCCGTTGCGGGTTATAACATTTCCCGAGGGTTTAATTGGTTAACGGTCCCGTTTACCCACTGTGTCATGCGTCATAAAATTATATGAAAAATAATACGAAGGAACAAATATGTCAAGGACTCTCTTTGCAGGTCTCCGACGGTATGCCTCTTCGGCTCCCTCGGTGCCCTCCTTCTTGACAAAAAAACCCTGCCTTGATACCTTAGTGCTCAAAAATGGAAAGGGTTTTGGTTCATATATGCTGCGCACCGTGTTTCCTCTATCCTCACGAGATCCTTCTGGGGGAGGGCTTACAGGTGCATGGTCTGTTTTATAATCCCAACATCCATCCGTATACGGAATATCAAAAAAGGCTCGGTACACTCAGGGAATTGGAGCAACGGGAGGGGCTCAGTATCATCTATCGAGACGAGTATGACCTCGATGAATTCCTGCGAGGGATTGCATTCCGGGAGGAGAAACGGTGCCTTTTCTGTTATCATATGCGGCTCAAGGAAACGGCAATCATTGCCCGGCGCGGAAAATTTTCCGCTTTCACCTCCACGCTCCTTTACAGCAAATACCAGGACCATGAGACCATATCACAAATCGGGGCAAGCCTTTCGAAACAATACGGCATTGCCTTTCTTTATCGGGACTTCCGGGAAGGTTGGAAACAGGGCATCGAAAAATCAAAGGCCCTTGGGCTTTACCGGCAGACATACTGTGGATGCATCTATAGCGAAAGGGATCGCTATATGGTGAAAAAAGCGCAGAATCAGGAGAAAGAGACAGAATGATGAAAAAAGTGTTCCCTTCGATTGCATGCTGTGGTCTGATAACACTCGTTATTCTTCTTTCATGCCCCGCCAGTGTCTTTCCTGCCTCCGCCCCGATGGTGAGAATCCTGCTTAAGGAATCACCCGGCATGGTAACGGTCTCCAGCGATGGGATGATCCAGGCGGCCCTTGAGAGTGGAGAGGTTGTGGGGACATTCAGTGCAGGAAGCGACAATCCCCTGCAATTTTTCCCCTTGCCGTCGGGGATTCGAATGGCCGACCAGGAGGTTGAATCATCCCTCCTGGTGATCACCTCCCCTGATGGAAAGCCCCTCACCGTGGGATACTACGCCTACCGTGGTGAGATCCTTATCAACCTCAATGCCAAATGGAGGCTCGAGGTCATCAATCGCATCGATATAGAGGAATATGTGAAGGGACTCATGAAGACGGAGATCTCTCCTGTCTGGCCCTTTGAGAGCATCAAGGCGCAGGCCGTGGTTGCTCGTACTTACACACTCTATCAGATCGACCGAAACCGGAGCGGCATCTATGACCTCAAGGCCTCTGCAGACTCCCAGGTCTATTCGGGAATTGTGGGTGAGGACCCCAGGACATCCATGGCAGTCGACGCCACCAGGGGGGAGGTGTTGCTTTACACCGGCGGGTATCTCCCTGCCCTCTATCACGCATGCTGCGGTGGTCATACCGAGGATGCCCAGTATGTGTTCTATGACCACCCTGCACTCATCGGGGTCCCCTGTGAATTCTGCATGGATTCGCCTCACTTTGAATGGGAAAACAGGATATCCCCCATCAAACTCCGCAACCTTTTTCTCCGAAAGTATTACCGCATGGGGCCTATAACATCCATCCGTGTCATGGATCACACACCAAGCGGCGGGGTGGAAACCCTCCTCGTCGTCCATTCCCTGGGTCAGGATATCATAAACGGCAAGCAGTTGCGGACGCTCATGGGAAACAACATCCTGCGGAGCACCACCTTCACGGTGACCAAGGACGAGGATGGTTTCTTTATATTCAAGGGCACCGGATGGGGTCACGGGGTTGGGCTCTGCCAGTGGGGTGCCAAGGCCATGGCCGAACAGGGGGCAAGCTACAGGGACATCCTGAGCCACTATTACCCCCGTGCCGGTATCGATATCGCTTACTGAGAAGCAATGGAGCTGTCCGCATTCGATTTTTCCCTCCCTTCCTGCCTCATTGCCCAAAGACCCGCCGAGGTCAGAGACCGTTCACGGCTCATGGTCGTCGACCGTGCCACGGGCGACATTACGGAGTGCGAATTCAGGGATATCGTTGCATTCCTATGCCCGGATGACCTGATGGTACTTAACGACACCCGGGTCTTCCCTGCGCGCCTTAGCGGAATAAAGGAGGACACGGGAGGGAAGGTGGAGGTCCTCCTGGTCCATCCCATTGAAGAAGGCAGCTGGCACTGCCTGGTAAGGGGGAGGATCCGCACCGGGCAGCGGCTGATTTTCGCCCAAGGGGCCATTCCAGGGGATGTGGTGGAGAAACAGGGGGATGGAACATGCACGCTGCGATTCCTCGTGGAGGGAGACCTCTTTGAGGTGCTCCAGAAATACGGTCAGATTCCACTCCCTCCCTATATTAAGCGGGAACATCCCCTGCCGGAGGACCGAGCCCGGTACCAGACCGTATTTGCACGGCATTGGGGAGCAGTGGCTGCACCGACCGCAGGGCTCCATTTCACCGGCGAACTCCTGGACCGCATACGGGAGATGGGTATCGAGATTGCCACCGTCACCCTGCATGTCGGACCGGGCACCTTCAAGCCCATTCGCGAGGAGGCGATTGAGCGCCATGTCATGGAAAGGGAGGCCTATCGCATCCGGCCCGAGGATCATACCATGATCGCCTCTGCCAAGGAGTCCGGGCGGAGGATTGTCGCCGTGGGAACCACCACAACCAGGGTGCTCGAAACCCTTTATCTGAAGGGAACCCCTTCCCATGTCCCGCTGGAGGGGTGGGCCGATCTGTTTATAACCCCCGGTTTCCGGTTCAATGCGGTGGATGCGCTGATCACCAATTTCCACCTCCCCCGATCAACCCTCCTCATTCTGGTCTGCGCCTTCGGGGGATACGATCTGATCATGAGGGCATACCATCAGGCCGTTGAGAGGGGATACCGGTTTTATAGTTACGGCGATGCAATGCTCATCCGTTGACCGTCCGCGTCAAAAGATCGTCCCATCCGAACCGATGCGCGCATCCCGTATAAGGAGATCATGACGTCCTGCAAGTACCGGCAGGTTTTCGCCGGGAAAAAAGGCGACCTCCCGGCTTGACGGGCGTCCCCCCAGGGTTACGTCCTCCTGGTCCCTGCAGAGAAAAAGCAGGGACAGGGGCCTAAGCGCTGAAGGTCCGCATACGGCCTCCCCAGGCGAATACACCCCGACCAGTCGCTCAACGTCGATCTTCACCCCGATGGTGTAGCGTATACCGCGCACCAGGGTCCGATCGATCCGCTCGCCCAACTCCAGAGGGATGCAGGGAAGTTCCCATGTTTTACCGTCAGGGCTGCGTTGCAGGAGAATGTCCCCGTCCGGACCGGTATTGAAGCCGGTGGCCATGGGCATCACCCCTCCCTGATCCGGGGAGGACCTTTGCTGATGAAATATCCCTCCTTGTACTGACCGGGATGCCCTGTGACGATTTCTGCGCTTCTTTGAGATCGGACCGGGCTGCCGGGATATCGCAGCTCATTACAGGACATGGATGTTTTTCTTTCTGCACATCTCCTTGAGGATCTTCGGCCAGACGGTGACGCTGACCTCCCCGATATGTGCGGTCTTTAGAAGAAGCATCATGGTCCTGGATTGCCCGATGCCCCCGCCGATGCTGAGCGGTATCGAGTTATTGAGAACCGCCTGATGATAGGGTAGCTTCAGGAAATGGTTCTGTTTGGCCATTTCGAGCTGCCGTTTGAGGGTTTCCGCATTGACACGAATCCCCATGGAGGTCAGCTCATGACGCCGCTCTGTCACCGGGTTCCACACCAGGATATCGCCATTGAGTCCATGCATCGGCCTTCCATCCTTGGAAACGGTCTCCGTGACCCAGTCGTCGTAGTCCGCTGCACGCATTTCATGAGGGTAGCCGTCCTTAAGGGGCCAGCCGATACCATAGATGAACACGGCGGGATATTTTTGGATTATTGCGGTTTCCCGCTCCTTGCGGGGCATATCCGGATACATCTCGAGGATATCCTCGGCATGAATAAAGGTGAGCTCTTCGGGAAGATTGGGATACCTGTCCGTCTTCAGCTTTGGAAAGCGATCCTGGACATATGTCTCCGCCCCCTTGATCACCTTCCATAGCTTCCGCACCACCTCGGTCAGAAAATCAAGATTCCGTTGCTCCTCCGTTATCGCCAGTTCCCAGTCCCACTGGTCGACATAGGCGCTGTGGTCGTGATCGAGAAAATAGTCCTTGCGCACCGCGCGCATATCCGTGCACAATCCCTCTCCGATTCCCATTCCAAACTGCTTCAAGGCCATACGCTTCCACTTGGTCGCAGCCTGCACCACCTGGGCATCGATGGGATTCTTTTCGTGGTCGTTTGAAATATGGAACTGGATGGGGGTCCGGGAACCGTCGCGATCCAGGTAGTCGTTCACCCCGCTCTCAACATCCACGATAAGCGGGACCGTCACCATTATCAAGTTGAGTTCCCGGCAAAGATTATCTTCGATATAGTTTTTTACCGCAAAGATGGCCTGCTGTGTTTCTCTCGGATTAAGGAGCGAGGTGTAATCTCGGGGAAGAATCCCTTCAAGCTCCGCATAGTCGCCGATTCCCGGTCCGGCAAGGTCCGCTCTCTTGTCTGCCATTGTGCCCTCTCCTCTGAAGTGGTTGTGCAATTGCTCAGTTTCCTATGGGAAAATCCCGCGTTCCTACATACGATATACCGTATCCACTCTGGATATAGAGATTGCTCGTGTACTGTCCAGGGGTGATCCCATTTTTACCTTCGCTTAGGACTTGACGTCCCAACAATGGTATCCGTGGTGAGTATCGAATAAATACCAACTCGCGGAAAGGATGTCAAGAAAGCGGGTGTATGCACCAGCAATTCTCATTGTGGACCTTCGGGCAGGAAGTATAAGTAGACATATTTACTCCGCTAAAAGGACAGGCTTTTTTAATTTTCTAAGCTCGCTCCGTAAACATGTCCGCCCACAACGATGCTACATCAAAATTAGAATTGTTGGTGTATATACAACAGTTCCAACTTCGAATGTGGAGCCACGGAGCGTAGGCAGACATGTCTGCTCCCGCACAAAAAATTACGGTATGATACCGGGTAGCGGGTGGTGCATCAGCATGATGCATCATCTGTATTCATAAGTTTGCATAGGGAAAGACTGTCTATATGTATATGAAAACAATTCAAATCTTGAACCATTGGTGCGGAAGTTGCCATCTCTTCCCATGACAACGCAATAACAAGATGAGAATTGTCGATATGCATAATTTCAGGGCGGGATTCCCGGTGCATTTGATTATTTTTTTTCGAATTGATATGAATATAGTCTGATTGGTATTCAGCTCACGCGAACCATCGACCAGGATTTTAGCCTTGGAGGTGCAGGATGTACAAGAGAGTCAAAAAAAGGATCCTCACGAGCATTTTGACCCCCATTGCCAACACCGAGGGCAAGCTCGAGGACAAGGCGGACTACATCTTCTCGTGCCTCATGCGGAAGGGAATCGTTTCTGACTCTGACAGGCCGTGCTTTATCAGGGAATTCTTCGGCCATATCAACAAGATGAGCGACGATATCAGCAACATGCTCGATAAGGCGGTCATGAAGGCATTGAAAAAGATGAATATATCCATAGAAAATGGAGATAAGGCGGGCTAAGGCCACAGCAGGTTGCGATACCACAGGATCATTTCAGGGCCGAAGAGCAGGCTGATCAAGGCCCCAAGGCATAGGAACGGACCAAAGGGAATCACATCCTTTCTCCCCTTCCTTCGTATCACGATGAGGAACCCCCCGAACAACGACCCGAGGAGGGATGCCCAGAAGATGGTCACCACCCCGCCCTGCCATCCCAGAAAGGCGCCGATCATGGCAATGAGCTTTACATCCCCCCCGCCCATGCCGTCCCGTTTCCAGATAAGCTTGCTGAGGATGGCGATGATGAAAAAACACCCCCCGCAGGCAACGGCCCCGATCAATGAGTCAACCGGGCTTACCCACACAAAGGGGAGAAAACTCACCAGAATCCCCAGGACAATGCCGGGCAGCGTGATGACATCGGGAATGATGAGATGGTGTATATCGATGAACGTCACCACGATGAGGGCGCTGACAAAGGCACAATAGGGGATGATGGGCCAGGAGGGGCCGAACCGCCACCCGACCAGCAGGTACAGGAAGCAATTAAGCGATTCGACGAGGGGATACTGCCAGGAGATCCGCTCATGGCATCCCCTGCACCGTCCCCCCAGGAGCAGGTAGCTCAGCACCGGAATATTGTCGTAGAATCGAAGCGGCATACCGCACTTGGGACAATGTGAGGCAGGCAGGACGATTGACTCGCCTCGAGGGATCCGCCATATGCACACATTCAGGAAGCTCCCCACGATCAGGCCCAATACCAAAAGGCATGGATAGAAAAGAATATCAACAAGAAGGTTCATACAGTATCTAATCGTCACCTTTGCACAAAATTACCGGCACCGTCCTGCGGGAAGGTGGGTGCATCCATTACCCGATGATCCCCCAAAGCACCCGCAGGAGTATCGCCGCATACACCCCGGCAACCGCATCGTCGAGCATGATCCCCCAACCACCCCGAATGCCTTCGATCTTCCGTATTGGAAAGGGCTTCAGTATGTCGAAGAGGCGGAAGAGAATAAACCCGGCAGCCGCACCCTTCAGATCAAAGGGAACAAGACACACGGTGATGAGATAGCCGACGATCTCATCGATGACCACCTTCCCGGGATCCTTCTGCTGCCAGAGCAGCTCGCCCTGAGACGCACTCCATGCCCCTAAAAAAAACAGGGCCATGATCACCAGAATCAGGAAGGGAGGTTTCAAACGACTGAGGAGGAAGTAAAGACCCACGGCAAGGAGGGTGCCGAAGGTTCCGGGACAAAGGGGGAGATATCCCACCCCGAGACCGGTGTCAACGGCCTTGATAAAGAGTGTGCGCCAGTCTATGCCCTTTTCCCTAATCGTTCGTGCCTTCTTGGGACGGTGACAATGGATACATCCCCGGGGATGCTGTCACTTCAATAGGAAATCCCCGTGTTTCCGTATGTGGGGAACAAGCCCCCCCTCCTCAAGAATCCTTATCATAAAAGGGGGGACCGGGGTCGCCTGAAGATTGATTCCACCCTCCCGATCCTTCACACTCCCCTTGATCAGGTCGATCTCCAGGATTGTCCCCTCCGGGATGGGGTCCGTATCGAGATCAAGGAGGGGAAGACCAATGTTGATGGCATTCCGGTAGAAGATCCGGGCAAAGGATTTTGCCAGCACCGCTCCCACCCCGGCCATTTTGATGATGAGGGGGGCATGCTCCCTGCTCGAGCCGAGGCCGAAGTTCTTCCCCGCGACGATGATATCCCCCGGTTTGACCTTTTTCGGAAAGTCGGGGTCGGCATCCTCCAGCACATGCTTGGCCAACTCAGGGAGATTCGTCCTGAGGTGAAAGAGCCGTCCCGGGGCAATGAGGTCGGTGCTGATGTCATCACCGAATTTCCATACCCTTCCGGTTATCATGGGAACACCTCCCTGGGATCGGCGATCTCTCCCTTGAGGGCCGAGTATGCAGCAGTGGCGGGCGAGGCAAGATAGATGAATCCCTTGGGATTTCCCATCCTGCCCAAAAAATTTCTGTTTTGAGTACTCAGGCACACCTCTTCCTCACCCAGGATACCCTCGTGGATGCCCACACAGGGACCGCATCCCGGGGCGAGCACCACCGCTCCGGCCTCCACCAGGTCCCTCATGATACCCTCCTCCATGGCCTGAAGGAATACGCTTCTCGATGCGGGCACCACAATCAAACGGGTATGGGCGGCAACCCGGTGCCCTCGCAAGATTCGGGAGGCGATTCGCAGGTCATCGACCCTGCCGTTGGTGCAGGTGCCGATGAATACCTGGTCCACCCTCGTCCCTGCAACCTCTTCAACGGGGCTCACCGAGTCAACCCGGTGGGGAGTGGCCACCAGGGGCCGCATTTCAGCGAGGTTCACGCTCAGGGTTTGCAGATAGCGCGCCCCTTCATCGGGATGAATCTCCCGGTAATCCCCGGCCCTTCCCTGCTGATCGAGATATTCGCGGCACACCTCGTCCGAGGCGATCAAACCGGTCTTTGCCCCCGCCTCCACCGCCATGTTGGTGAGAGTAAAACGGTCGGACATGGGCATGCTGCGGATAGCCGGCCCGCCGAACTCCAGCGCCGCATACGTGGCGCCGTCGGCTCCGATCTCACCGATGATCCGCAGTATAAGGTCCTTTGCGAAGGTCCCCGCCGGGAAGGTGCCGCAGACATCGATCCGGATGGTTTCAGGTACCCGCAGCCAGGTCTTTCCAAGCGCCATACCAACGGCCACGTCCGTGGAGCCCATGCCCGTGGCAAAGGCGGCCAAAGCGCCTGCGGTGCAGGTATGCGAATCGGCACCGATCAGGATATCACCCGGAC
Source organism: bacterium (assembly GCA_049472315.1). Lineage (GTDB taxonomy): Bacteria > SZUA-182 > SZUA-182 > DTGQ01 > JAFGSM01 > JBLIRM01. The sequence goes on along the minus strand of JBLIRN010000021.1, from coordinate 33,488 downwards.
GGATGAACTCCTCCACCAGCCGCTGGTGACACACCCCTTCCCCCACATCGGACAGGCGCGCCCCGGTTTTTGCGGCAAATGCCCTGAGCTGCCGGTGTGCATCGGAGAGTTCCTTTCGGGGGCTGGGGGCCGAATGGTCGATGAAGAGGATCACCCGCTGCGGGTCGAATACCCGGTCAAATCCCAGCCGCTCCACCTGCTGCACCGCCAGGGGGCCGGTGCCGTCCTGGGTCATGGCCCAGTCGATGGGCACCACCACCAGCTCCCCGGGCTCAACGTGCCTCCCGCAATGCTCGCTGATAATCTTCTGTGCAAGGGTCTCTTTCATGTGATCGATTCTCCTGAAATCAAGAACCCATATTTTTACCCAAAAGCCCCTCCGGTGTCAAGGAAGGACCTCACGACTCAGAAATCGTACTTCTGAATCGCACGTCCGGGAACGTCCGCGGGCGTATGTGCTCACATGGACGACTCCGCCGCCGGTCATGAGTGCAATCCTCCGATCGCCTCCTGCCGACAAGATGCGGGAACATCAATACGGAATGGTCTCGAATTGATGAAAAAAGGAAAAAGGGGGTGTCCCTTATCGCGCGTGCGGAAGGAAAACCCCCTTGTTTGATTTATTTGTGCTATCGGCCTTTCGGTATTACCAGAATCCTCCCCACATACCCGGAAATCCGCCCAGGCCGGCGATGGCACTACGAGAGCCCAGAATGGACATCCCCAGGTAGTTGGAACCTGAGGACCCCTGCCCGTAGGAATATAGCAAGCCCCCGGAACCCGGATACATCTGGAAGAACCCGGGCATTTGGGGCATGTATGCCCCCTTCAGCCAATCGCCGCTTATCGAGTATGGCGCGATGCTTCCCGGGGGGAGGTTAAAGAACCCGTATCCAGGCTGGTAGACGCCGGTATACCCGAACGGACCCATGGTGGCGTAGGCACCCGAGTTGTACATGCCGGGATATCCGTAGCCCGCATAGCCCATACCCGAATACATGGAACTCCCATAGCCGCCGTAATATCCGCCGCCATACATGCTCCCGCCGGGATAATACCCGCCGCCGCCGTAATATCCGCCGCCATACATGCTCCCGCCGGGATAATACCCGCCGCCGCCATAGTAGCCGCCGCCATACATGCTCCCGCCGGGATAATACCCGCCGCCACCATAGTACCCGCCGCCATAGTAGCCGCCGCCATAATATGACTGGGATTCGGAAGGAATGGCCAGGCAGATGAAAATAAGGAATGCGCACAGGGCGCCGATGATCAATAAACCCCCAATTCCTTTCTGTTCTCGTTTCACCTTTTTCTCCTTATCTTAAGACGTCTTACGCTAAGCCCTTTAATGATGAGCCGGCCCTTTGATGTTGCCCATCCCCCCTTTCATGGAAATGGAGTGCACGATTTATGACGTGGTGTCATCGATGATGTGACCTGTTTTGCATATCTCCTTTGTATAGAATTCAAGAGTCCGCCGGTTCCCCTATGGAATCACACCAACGGTGCGAACCGTGATAAGCCTGCCTCTTTTAATATATTGGCAATGTCCACCAGGACATACGGCACGGGGCGTGCACACGGCACACCCACGGAACCCAAATCTTATTAGATCTAATGCAATAAATATACCAGCTAATCCGGATATAACACCAAATTCCACAAGGGAATTATTTCGATGTCCAGTCCTTCCCTGCGCGCACCTTCGCTCCATTGGATTGTGCAGGAAGGGCAATCCGTGACCAGCACATGGACTCCCTTATCGGCCATCATGAGGAGATTGGTCCGGCATATCTCCGCGGAAGGCTCCGCGCCACGGGAGGAAAGCCCAAACCCGTGGCCGCAACAGATCTGCTCAGGCAGCGTGACATATGCACTGCCGGTCCATTTCTCTATGATTTTTCGGTGATGGCGTGCGACCTTTATATCCAATAAACAAGGCGGATGATAGGCGACTTTCTTACTCTTCAGCACCCCGGGCATGGATTTCCGCACGGGTATCAGATCGGCACAATGCCCGAATGTCATATCAATCCCTCCCTTGTATAGCAAGGGATAGTAACGGCGGAATGTCTCGAGGCAAAAGGGGCAGGGGGTGGCGATGATCGAGGCGTGCAGCCTTTCAAAGGCATCCATGTTCCGCTTCACCACCCCTTCGGCGCCCATACGGTCACCCCTGAGGAGATAGGGGAGTCCGCAGCACATCCCCTCCGGGGCAATGACCGCATCAATACCCTTCCTTGCAAGCCCCACACGCATTCGTTCCCGCTCATCAGTCCCCTCCAAACATCCGGGAAATACCACCACCCCCGATGTCGCTTTCAATTCCGTCTTGATCCAGCGGTCAACGGCCTCGAGTCCGAGATCGGATACTGGACATTGCGATCTCATAAAAGGAGCTGTTTCGTCACTCATACCTCCCTCGGGTGAGAGATATTCCATGGCCTGAAAGAGGATACGGTCGAATGCCACCCCGGCGGGGCATGCCTTTTGGCATCGGAGGCAGAAAAGACAGTTCGACAGGGAGGCAGGAAAAGGCCCTGATGGGGTAAAATCCCGTTCCTCCAATACCCTCATGAGCTCCAATCTGCCGCGGGGCGATTCGGTCTCGATCCTGGAAACGCGATACACGGGGCATGTGCCGAGGCAGATACCGCATCGAACACACGACCGGGCGGTAGGTTTTTCTTTGCTCATTGAAGACACTGCATATCCATCGAAAGGCTCTCGCCGCGGGATGCATGGAAGCCGGCGGGAAACGGCAATGGTGCTAAAAAAATTCCGGGAAGAGTCGCCTCATTGTTTTTCCCACGTATTCCTCAATCTCCGGGGCGGAGGAAAGGAGCATGACCCGATAGACGATCTCCGCAGCCTGCTGGTATCGAACCGAGCGTATGATCTTTTTGATTATGGGCAGTGATGAGGCATTCATGCTCAGTTCATCCATGCCGAGGCCGATGAGGATGAGGGTGCACAAGGGATCGCCCGCCATCTCTCCGCACATCGCCACCCTGATCCCCTCGCTGTGTGCGCTGACCACGCATTGCTTGATGCTCCTGAGGACTGCCGGGTGCAGCGGCTCATAGAGGTAGGCCACATGTTCATTTGCACGGTCTATGGCAATCGAGTACTGGATCAGGTCATTAGTCCCAATGCTGATGTAGTCGACCTCTTTGGCAAGAAAATCCACGGTCATTGCAGCGGAGGGGATCTCGATCATCGCCCCGACCTGTATTCCCTCGTCAAAATAGATGCCCTTTGATATCAGCTCCTGTTTGACGCTGTCCAGGATGTCGTTTGCCTGGCGGAGTTCGCTGATCCCGGAGATCATGGGGTAGAGGATCTTCAATTTTCCGAAGGCGCTCGCACGAAGAATGGCCCTGAGCTGCAGCTTGAAGAGGTCCTGGTGTTTGAGTGAAAAACGTATTGCCCTCAGCCCCAGGACCGGATTCGGTTCCTCAGTGGCATGCAACTGGGAATCGATCTTATCCCCGCCCATATCCAGGGTTCGTATGACCGCCGTATAGGGGGAGATACGCTCGGCGAGCCTCTTGTAAATCTGGAAATGCTCCTCTTCAGTGGGGAGGTCCTTCCGGTTCATATAGAGGAATTCGGTCCGGTAGAGCCCTATCCCCTCGGCGCCCCGTGCCAGGAGATTGGGGATTTCATCGAAAAATTCTATGTTTGCCTTCAGATCCACCCGGTAGCCGTCACTCGTTTCAGCCGGCTGGTCCTTGAGCCGCAGCAGTTCTGAAACGATGTACTTGTAGTGCTTCTGTTTATCCAGGTACGTCCTGAATTCACCGGGGGTGGGATTGATAACCAAAAGACCTTCGTTGCCGTCCACAATTACCGGGTCACCGGTCTTCACCGTGGCGGAAACATTCTCCAGCCCGACTACTGCGGGTATCTCCAGTGATCGCGCGGTTATTGCCGTGTGGGAGGTCCTCCCACCCATATCCGTGGCAAAGGCGATCACCTTTCCCTTGTGCATCTGAGCGGTGTCTGCGGGTGAAAGGTCATGGGCGATGACCACGACATCCTGGTCCAGTTCGCTGATGTTTTTGATGGTCTTTCCCACCAGATTTCTCAGGATCCGTTCCCCCACATGTTCGATGTCGCTGCGCCGCTCCTTGAGGTAGGTGTCCTCGAGCCCCTCGAAGATATTGACGAACTGGCTCAGCACGGTCCGCAACGCCCACTCGGCGTTCACCCGTTCCTGCTCCACGATCTTTATCGCCTCATTGATGAGCATCTCGTCCTCGAGGATCAGGATATGGACATCGACAATATGGGCGTGCCCCTTATCACCGAGCTCCTTGATCAGATTCTCCTTTATCTCCAGGAGCTGATTCTTAGCCATGTCCAGGGCCTTGTGAAATCGCTCTTTTTCCCTGGGCACGTCCTCGGCCTTGATCGGATATTTTTCCACCTTTATCTTGCGACGATCCAGGAGAAACGCGCGGCCGATGCCGATCCCGGAGGATACGGGGATTCCCTTTAGTAGCTTCGACATGGGGTGTTCAATCCTCCTCGTCAAAATTCCGCTCAATGAGCTGAACAACCGCGTCAAGGAGCTTCTGTGCATCAGGGCCCTCCGTGATGATCTCCAGTGTGGATCCACGGGTGGCGCCGAGGGTCACAATACCCAGCATGCTCTTTCCGTTTGCCTTGATGTTGTCCTTGAGCAAAGAGATCTCCGATTCATAATTGTGGGCAAGTTTGACCAGCTTCGATGCCGCACGAAGGTGAAGTCCAAGGGTATTTTTGATTGTCGTTGTCCGTCTCGGCATGGAATCACGTGTCAGCGTTTTCCGTTAACATTACAAATAATGCAGGCGCGCAGTTCACTGGTCATTCGTGTCGTACCCTCACGTATTCATTCACGTATCAGGGAATCTCCCTCACCCAACAGTCCAGGCTCAACCGCAGATGCTCTCCTGACCGAAGGAGGATCGGCCAATGAAGAAAGAGCGTGGAACTCTGGTAGACCTTCTCGAATCCTGACTCTGAATTCGACGCGGTCTCAATGGGGAATCGCCATAAACCGGTCTTTTCATGGGCATGAATCCCTATCTCAAGCCCCATGCTTGTATCAACCAGACAGATCCTGTTTATTCCCTCCACCTCCCCGCGGCTCGCCAGGTATGGCTCTGCAGGGACACGGTCATCAAGGCGGAAAAAGCGGTCATCGGCCCTGCCTGCCAGGAGATTGAAATTGAACTCCACCCCGAACAACGCATCAACAACGGTTTTACCGAGATTATCGATATCGTATAGTATCCTGACCACTGTATCACCAGGGGAAAGGATGAGTGTCTTGGCAAGGCCGACCAGGCCCGAGGGCTCCATGCCCCCCTGACGCACAAGACGGATTGCAAGGCGTTCCTTGTTCCTTTCCATTGTAGAGGAGTAAGGGCGCTGCAAAAAATCGCCGATCTCCTGATAGTTCAATTGAGAAAATTGTTCAAAGGTGGTCGATGCAGGAATGAAATGATCCATGAGGCTGTTTCGGTTGTATCGATCATATACCAGGATCTTTTCGAGGCCCTCCACCTGCGTGCCTTCCATATCATGGATACTCCTCACCTCTTCGGCAGCGGCGTTCTTCCCCTGGGAGGCGAGACGGAGAATCTTCCGGTGATATCCCTCCGGCCTTCGAATAAAGGAATTTATGACATTGAAGCACTTGGGGCGGAAATCCCATTCGTAGATCACACCTCCTCCGTGGGGATCGACAAAAAGGCAGTATGTATCGGTATTTATCTCGATCTCCTCGAACCCGTCATGGTTCATATCCTTCAAATGCCATTCCACCCAATGAGGGGTTGAATGCCGGTGTTCCTCAATGAGATTGTCCGCGCGAATGAGATGCGCATAGAGGGCGGATCGCAGATGTGGAAGGTAGAGTCCCCCGAAAAGCCCATGCCAATAGGCATCGTTACATTGCCCCTTCCAGAGCTCCTCCCTGGCAGCGGTAAGCCACTCGGAGGAATCTCCCCCTTCTGCCGTGGTGTCGATGAGCGTCGCCGCATCATGTATCTTCCCGCTTACCTGCAACATCCTGTTGTAGATGATATTTCCCTCCCTGTACTTACACAGAAAGTTTCGCCATAATCCCCCTCTCACGAAGCTATAGGCATTATGGTTAAGGTTTTCCCGGCCCAAGCGATCCAGGAGTGAGTGGAATTGCTCCTGCGCATTCACGGGGAGGGCCCATTCCTCCATCTCCGCATAGCTTCCGGTGGGCAGATAGATCTGCCCCAGGGGGGCCCGTTCCTGGAGGTATTCGGAATAGGTACACATTCTGAGCCAGTCACTGTTTTTCTCGATCATGCTGAAAAAGGATTCCAGCCATCCCTGTTCATACACCCATCGATACGTCCCCGGCCAGATGCCGAATTTCTCGCCGTCGTCCCCCATCATTGCAAGGTCGCCGGTTTTCAGACATCGAATGCTGTCGAGGTATTCAATAACCCTTTCGGGCGTCTGGAACGGGATCAGATAGCGCAACTCCTTGCTGCCGGGAAACACCTTCACGGCCCTTCCCTGATCATCCGTTATATAATACCCATGGAGATCGGGCTGTTCGAGCCCGGTTGCCAGGAAGTGCCGGTCGTCCACGATCACATACTCCAATCCGGCATCCTGTATAAACTTGGGCAGCCCCGGCTCCCACACCCGCTCTGCAAGCCATATCCCACGGGGCCGTATCCCGAACTTCCGGTCGAGATACGATTCCATTTTCTTCATCTGCCCGATCTTATCAGTGTCGGGGATGATGGTGAGGATCGGTTCGTAGAATCCCCCCGAGAGAAGCTCTATCTGTTTTTTCTCCAGGAGCCGATGGCATAGATCGAGCATCTCCGGGTGTGAAAATTCGAGCCATTCCCATAATATGCCTGAATAGTGAAGGCACGCCTTGATATAGGGGTGTCTGGCCAGGGTCTGGAGAAATGGCCAGTATGCCTTCTGAAAGGCATTTTCACATACAAAGTCAAAATTACCAATTGGTTGATGGTTGTGTATCCCAAGGATGAAGAAAACCGGTTTCATTTGGGTTTTGCACCTTGCTTGACAAGTCTCTGGTTCAGCAGGTCACTCGCAGCAATGATCTTTTCCCTGCCGTAACGGCAGAGGGTTTCCTTCAAGACATCCAGATCCTCCGTTTCATTTCTCAGACTCATAAGCTTCAGGAGGATGGGAAGATTGACGCCGGTCAATACCTCCACGCGCCTCTCGTCCAAAAAGGATAGACTCAGGTTCGAGGGGGTACCCCCAAACATATCCGTCAGAATGAGCACCCCGCTCCCTTCATCCACCTTGGCGATCGCCTCCTTCAACTTCCTGCTCGCATAATCAACCTTCTCTTGAGCCCCGACAGACACGGCGATGAAATTTCCCTGCGTCCCCATGATCGTCTCGGTCGCCTCCTTGAACGCATGAGCCAGTTGCCCGTGGGCTACGATAACCACACCAATCATACCTCTCACACCCTCCCTATTCTTCCCTTACCCGCAGATCTTTTCTTCACACTGTTCATCTTCACCTGTCGGTCCAAGACCATGGCCGAATTGATTCCCTCTTTTTTCAGAAAAAAATTGCGTACCGCCACCTCAATAATGACCCCCATATTGCGGCCGGGGGCGAGCGGCATTCGAATCATGGGAATCTGGACCCCGAGAAATTCGGTGGTATTTTCCTCAAGGCCGGTTCGATTCTCCTCTTCGGTTTTTTTCCACTCATCCAGTACGATCGCCAATTCAACCTTCGATTTCTTTCTGACCGATGCAACGCCGAAAAGCGCCCTCACATCGATGATTCCAATACCCCGTATCTCGAGGTGATACCGGGTCAGGTCGTATCCGCTTCCTATGAGGGTATCCGGGGGCCACAGGGATATCCTGACGATATCGTCCGCAACAACCTGATGCCCCCTATCCAACAGATCCAGGGCGCATTCGCTCTTTCCTATGCCGCTTTTGCCGAGAATAAGTACCCCCAGGCCGAAGATATCAAGCAAAGAACCGTGTACGCTCATCTCCTCGGCCAATTCTTCTTCAAGATAGTATGTCAGGCGCCGAATCAGTATGGAACTTTGCAATACGGATTGAATGATCGGGATGCCACGCTGTTCGGATAACTCCAGCAACTCTGGAGGGGGGTCCAATCCCTTGGTTATAAGAATGCAACACAGGGGAAAACGGGTGATCGTAGCAAGGATCTCTCTGCGCCTTTCTGCTTCCAAAGAGTCGAGATAGGCGAGTTCCGTACTTCCGAGTACCTGGATCCGCTGAGGGTCCATTTTGTCCATGTACCCGGACAAGGCAAGTCCTGGTCGTTGGATGCGTGTCTTGCGGATCTTGTTAAGCAATCCGGATTTGCCTGAGATAAGCGCGATTTCTAAATAGTCTTTCCTCTCTTCGATAAGTTTTTTAATCGTAAGAAATTTCGTATTAGGCATATCCGGAAGCAACCATCTTTGCTTGTTAAAATCCTTTCCTCATTGAGTACCCTTACGCCGGGAGCAGGGATATAACGCTGCGGCCTGCCCCCTTCACTCTCTATCACCCCCTGTCTATGGCATGGCACCTTCCTCTCTGGCAATGATCTTCACGATTTCGCCTTCATTTTCCGCATGCATCAATGACTCCCGAAAGGTGTCCCGCTTCAAAAGGCGGCAACTCCGGGCCAAGACCCGCAGATGAAGATTGGCGGCATTTTCGGGAGCCAAAAACAGAAAAAAGATGTGAACCGGCTTATTGTCCACCGCATCGAAATCGATCCCCTTCTTCGATCGTCCGAATGCGGCAATCAGATTCTCGATACTGTTGTATTTCCCATGAGGAATGGCGACGCCATATCCTACCCCGGTGCTTCCGAGCCTTTCCCGATCGAGGAGCACTTCCAATACCTTTTCCTGGTCATCGATCCTTCCCGCCTGATACAGAAGGCCGACCAGTTCCCTCAATACGTCCGTCTTATTATCGGCCTGTAAATCCGGGGCGATCACCTTCTCAGGCAAAAGATCGATAAGTTTCAATTCTGCCACTTTCATTGATGGACCTCCCAACCTCTCTTTCGACAGGATTCATACCTCCTCTGGTTCCATGAGCAATAATTTTCCGTCGGTATTTCTGTACAGAACATTAATTGTATCGGTTTTATCGTTCACGAACAAGAAACAATCCGTATCATTCAGTTCGAGATTTTCCAATGCCTCATTCAGATTCATTGTCCTCAGGGCAACCTTTACCGATTTGACAAGGCGCATCCTTTCCGCCTCCACCTCGGACTGATCGGGACTGAATACATCCGCGGGCATCAACATCTCCTTGAGATCCTTCCTGTGCTTGTGGCCCTTGCGTTTCCCCTTGAACTTTTTAAGTTGCCGTTCCAGCTTGTCAATCACCCGATCTATCGAGGTATACATATTCTCCGTCATGTCCACGCTGTTGAACGTCGTCCCGTTGACGATGAGCGTTATCTCAGCGCTGTGACGGTACTTTTCGACCGAAAGAGTGGCGTTGGCCTCGATGATATCATCACCATATTTGGTGAGGCGGTCTATTCTGTTCCTTACATGCTCTTTGAGGGCTTCTGTCAATTCCATATGTCGAGCGGTAATTGATAACTGCATGTATATCCTCCTTCACAAAAGATCTATACGGGTTCCCTGGATCCATGTATATCCCTTCAAGGACCCCTCTCGCCGGTATTCGGACACCGGAGATATCGCAATAAACACACTATTATATATAAGAATCGGGAAAAAGGGTAGAGAGGAGGAGGGATAGAAGAAACTTGCCACACCCAGTTCATTCCGCATCTGTCGACCTGCTGTTCATTATCCAGGCTGCTTTATAAGGTGCACATCTTTTTTAAAACAGGCGGAAAGGGCTCTCTTAAGACCGACGCGGATAAAGGACCTTCCTTCGCTGGGAAGGGAGGATATTGAGCTCATCGCGGTACTTGGCAATCGTCCTCCGCGCGATATTGATCCCCCGTTGTTTCAACATCTGTAAGATCTGCTTATCACTCAGGGGCTTCCGGCCATCTTCATTCTTGATCATCTCCTTGATCAATTCCTTTACCCTGACCGACGAGATGTAATCGCCTTGGGCCCTTTTAAAGCCTGGATTAAAAAAGAATTTCAATTCAAAAATACCCCTGGGGGTATAGATATACTTATTCGTGGTCACCCGGCTGATCGTGGATTCATGCATGGAAACATCATTGGCAACGTCCATCAATGTCAGGGGCCTCAGATACGCCAGTCCCTTGTCCAAAAATTCACGCTGGAACCGCACGATGCTCGAGGCCACATTGAAGAGGGTCCGCTGCCGCTGTTGAATGCTCTTTATCAGCCATACCGCCGACCTGAGCTTTTCCTCCACGTACTTCCTGGTTTGATCAGGGGCCTTATGTCCATTCCTCAGGATTCGCTTATAGGCATTGCTCACCCTTAATTGAGGCAGCCCCTCATCATTGAGTGTCAGCACGTATTCATCATCCACTTTGTACACAAAGACATCCGGGACAATATAGAATGATCCCTCGGGATCGAATCTCCGGCCCGGTTTCGGATCGTAACTCAGGATGACCTTTGCCAGGTCGATCACGTCGTCGATGCTGATGCCCAAATCCTTCGCAATTGCCGGATATTCCTTCAATTCCAGGTGATGAAGATGATCACGAACGATCCTTTCAAGAAGGGCCCTTCTCTCCGGCTTCTCCTCCGTTATCTGCAGAAGCAGGCATTCCTGAGGATCCCGGGCTCCCACCCCCACCGGATCAAATGTCTGAACCTTGGCAAGGACCTTCCCGACCAATTCTTGGGGAACGGAGAGTTCCTGTGCAATCTCATCGAGGCTCTCCCTGAGATACCCATTCTCATCGATGTTGCCGATGATGAATTCACCCACCCAAAATTCCTGCTCCTCTACGGAGGACATGCGCAATTGCCACAAGAGGTAGTTTTGCAGCGTCTGGGGACGGGTGAGAATATTCTCGAGGGGCGGCACCTCCCTCTCCTCGGGTTCCGAATAGTATCCGGTGTCTCCCGAGTCATTGAGAAAACCCTCCCAGTCAAAATCGTCGTTTGCACTGGCACTATAGAGTTGCTCGGCGTCGCTCAATTTGATGTCTTCAGGCCGTATCGAATCCTTCTCCCAATCATGCGTCTCATCTTCCGATGAACGCTCCTGCACCTCGGACTGAACCTCCTCGAGCATAGGATTTTCCTGGAGCTCCTGATGAACCAATTGAGTCAGCTCCAATTTCGACAACTGAAGCAGTTTAATGGACTGCTGCAGCATAGGAGTCATCATTAACCTCTGGGTCAATTTCATGCTGAGTGTCTGTTTCATCTCTAAGCCCATGGCAATCCCCTTTTAATCTGCAAACAATCCAAAGGTATTCCCTGGGATCGAACCAAGGAATACTGCCGGAAGTCTCTGCAACTTCCCGTAGTGCAATCCCGTTCTAATACATTCAGGGATGGTTATCAAATTCCTTAATAGTCAACCATAGCCCTTAATTCTTTGCCTGCCTTGAAGAACGGCACCTTTTTGGCAGGAACCTTCACGGTATCGCCCGTTTTCGGATTTCTTCCCTGTCGCGACTTTCGGTCCCGAACCCTGAAGCTCCCGAAGCCTCGCAATTCCACCTTGTCTCCGGCGCTCAATGCCTCGCTTATGCTCCCGAAAATCGTCTTTATGACCGTCTCTGATTCCTTTTTGGTCAACGATGTCTGCTTGGCAACCTCCATCACCAAATCAGCCTTGGTCATGTGGACCTCCTTTCACCCAACACAACAGCCCGGAAAGTTGAAGCATAACCTATAATATCATTATTAACAATAACATAATATAAATTTCTTGTCAACAATTTGCCCATTTCATGGATCTACAGACAGAACCGATCGCCGAGATACACCTCCTTTGCCTGTTCATTGTTAACCAGTTCAGAAGAGGTGCCTTCCATCAGCACACTCCCCTCGAAGATTATATACGACCGATCAGTAATCGCAAGTGTTTCCCGGACATTGTGATCGGTGATGATCACCCCGAACCCCTTTCCCTTAAGATGCCCGACGATATCCTGAATTCCTCCCACCGCCTTCGGGTCAATCCCGACAAACGGCTCATCGAGCAGCATAAATAGAGGTTCGGTTACCAGCGCCCGCGCGATCTCCAGCCGTCTTCGCTCGCCACCCGAAAGGGTATCCGCCTTCTGATTCCTCAAATGCGCCAATTCGAGTTCCGTGAGGGTTTCCTCCAGTTTCGCCTTTTGCCGGGCCCGATCCGAGGATAATCCCTCCAGAACAGCCCTCAGATTGTCCTCCACCGACAATCTCCTGAAGATGGACGGATCCTGGGGCAGGTACCCGAGCCCCATCCGCGCCCGCTTGTACATGGGCTCATCCTCGATTTCCTGATCGTTCAAGTATATATGTCCTTGATCGGGCTTAACCAGCCCTACGATCATCTTGAAAATGGTGGTTTTCCCCGCGCCGTTCGGCCCGAGGAGGCCCACCACCTCTCCTCGTCGTACACACAAGGAAACCTTGTGCACCACCTCCTTGTAACGATACGACTTTGCCACCTCCTGCACCTGCAGGGTCTCGTTATAAACAGGGGGCATATCAAGGGGCCTTTCCTACAGAACCCGGCTCCACCTGGATGATTGTCTCCACTCCCCCCTCCACCACCACCTTGTCTTCTTTAAGATCGTACGTGATACTCTCACCTCTCACCATATTCTCATCATACCACGTTTTTGGGAAACCGGTAAGGAGGATGGTCTGCGCATGTTCATCGTAGATCCCCTCCTCTGCCTCGGCATAACGATCCTTCCACCAGATCTTTACATGGCCGCGTGCATGAATCACATGTATCCCCTGATCCGTTTCCCTGAAGAGCACCTTGAGGGTATCTGCGGTAAGGGTCATATCGGCCCTGGTTACCTTGACATCCCCGTAATACAATGCCTCCCTTTTCTGGTTGTTGAGATCAACCTTTTGGGAACTGATGGTAATCGGTATATCCGGTGAACCATCCTCCGCCTTTTCCAACAGTGTCTCCGCACTCAGGGAACAGGAAAAAACCATGACCAGGCAAATGATAAAACCTTCAATAAATAACCGTCTTTGCATCCGCCCTGATCCGGATCCTCTCGAGGTCCAGATCAGCCTCCAGCCCGCAGCCGCTCATTTCCATGTTCGGCCTTCGTATAGTGATCCGTTCCTGGGTGGTAATCGCCCGTTCATTGCCGTTCCACACCAGGGACTCTGTGTCCAGGGAGATGCCGAGATACGATTTCACCCTCACCTCTCCCTGCACGGTAATGGTATTGGTGGAGAAGTCAGCCACCGCTTGATCTCCGCTCAACACTATATCCTGACCAGGTACGAGATAATAGCGGAGGGCAACCCGCCTCAGGACGGCCCGCTCTCCGTTTTCCCGGACCAGGGCCTCATCTGCCGTCAGCTCCCACCTCAGATCTTCTTCGGTAACCCGACTCACGTGAAGGGCGGTTATTTTCTGGGAATATTCATACGCCCCAGGACCCGCCATACAGAAGAAAGGGAAGAGGATAACCGCGAAACCGAAGAGCGCGTATCTGAAAAAAGGACACCGTTCACGGGCTCTCGTTTCCATGTCCTCATTGCCCTGCTGTCATATTATATCGACCATTTGGGGGATAACCTTCTGTGACTCCCGTTACGTTCCCTCGGACCAGGAATTGAGATACTTCACCTGTTCCTCGGTGAGCCGGTCGATGGTAATGCCCATGGATTCCAATTTCAATGTGGCAATATAGCGATCGACATCCTCGGGTACATCATAGACCCTTTTCTCAAGCCTCCGGGCATTATCGACCAGATACGTGCTTGCCAGGGCCTGGTTTGCAAAGCTCATGTCCATGACACAGGATGGATGTCCTTCCGCCGCTGCAAGGTTGATCAATCTTCCCTCACCCAACAGATTGATCCTGCGTCCGTCGGACATGGTGTATTCCTCAACAAAATCCCTGACCAGCCGTTTGGCAACCGCCATCTTTTCCAGGGCGGGGATATTGATCTCCACATTGAAGTGTCCTGAATTACATACAATCGCCCCATCCTTCATGCAATCGAAGTGGTGCTTGTCGATTACCTTGATGTCTCCGGTGAGGGTAATAAAGATATCGCCCACGGGGACCGCGTCCATCATGGGCATAATCCTGAACCCATCCATTGCCGCCTCGAGGGCCTTAATCTCATCGACCTCGGTGACAATCACATCCGCACCGAATCCCTTGGCGCGCATGGCGAAGCCGCGTCCGCACCATCCATACCCCGCCACAACCACCACCGACCCTGCTAAAAGCCGATTGGTGGCCCGTAGGATACCATCTATGGTGGACTGGCCGGTTCCATACCGATTGTCAAAAAGATACTTGGTCATGGCATTGTTTACGGCCACGATCGGATACCGCAGCACCTTGTCCCTGGCCATACTCCTCAGCCGGATGACCCCGGTGGTGGTTTCCTCGGTACCGCCGATGACCGTTTCAATCTGTTCCGACCGTTTTGAATGGAGGGTACTGACCAGATCCGCCCCGTCATCCATGGTCAACTGCGGGTTCAGATCGAGCACCGCATTGATATGCCGGTAGTAGGTGTCGTTATCCTCACCCTTGATGGCAAACACCGGGATATCGTGATCCACCACGAGACAGGCCGCAATATCATCCTGAGTGCTCAAGGGATTCGAGGCGCACAGGGCCACCTGCGCCCCTGCCGCCTTCAGGGTGACCATGAGGTTCCCTGTTTCGGAGGTGACATGGAGACACGCACCGAGTCGATATCCCTCCAACGGTCGTTCCTTTTCAAAACGATCCCGTATGGCGCAGAGCACGGGCATATCCTGTGCCGCCCATTCCATCCTGAGCCTTCCCTTTTCAGCCAGGGATTTATTTTTTATATCACAGCTCACCATTCCTGCACACTTTGTCATTACGCACCTCCTTTTACGCCAGCCCCGCCGCCTTTTTGAGCTCTGCCGCCTTATTCGTTTTTTCCCAGGTAAAATCAGGATCATTTCGTCCAAAATGCCCATTCACGGCCGTCTTTCTGAAGATGGGTCTGCGCAGATTGAGGGTCTCGATCATGCCACGGGGGGTGAGGTCAAAAATCTCCTTGATGATATCCCTGATTTGTACCAGGGTTATCTTGCCCGTTCCGAACGTATCCACCATGATCGAAACGGGGTCAACCACCCCGATGGCATAGGCAAGCTGCACCTCACACCGCTCGGCGATCCCCGCGGCAACGATGTTTTTGGCAACATACCGGGCCATATAGGACGCGGACCGGTCCACCTTGGTGGGATCCTTACCGGAAAAGGCACCGCCGCCGTGGCTCCCCACACCGCCATAGGTATCCACGATGATCTTTCTCCCGGTCATTCCGCAGTCACCCTGTGGGCCTCCGGTGACAAAACGTCCGGTCGGATTGATATAGAATACCGTCTCTTTGTTGATCAGGTGACTTGGAACTACCTTACGAATGACCTCCTCGATGATCCCTTCACGCAGGGTTTCGATGGATACATCCGGATTGTGCTGTGCGGACACCACAACACTGTCCACGCGCACCGGTTTGAGGTTGATGTATTCGATGGTCACCTGGGATTTGCCGTCGGGTCTCAAAAAGGAAAGGGTCCCTTCCCGCCGCGCCTCCCCCAGCCGCTTGGTGAGTTTATGGGCAAGCAAAATGGGCATGGGCATGAGCTCGTCTGTTTCCATGCATGCATATCCGAACATCAGCCCCTGATCACCTGCCCCGCCCACGTCAACACCCTGGGCGATATCGCGGGATTGTTCATCAATGGAGGTCAGCACCGCACATGTTTCATAGTCAAAGCCATAGGTGGCGTCCGTGTATCCGATGTCCTTTACCGTTTCCCTGACGATTTTCGGTATATCCACGTAACAGTTGGTGGTGATCTCCCCGCTTACGAATGCCAACCCGGTGGTGACGAGCGTCTCACAGGCCACCCTCCCCATCGGATCCTGGGATATGATACTGTCAAGGACTGCATCCGAGATCTGATCGGCCATCTTGTCCGGATGGCCTTCGGCGACAGATTCCGAGGTAAAAAGATAATCCCGCTTGTGCATTACAACATCCTCCTATTGCATTTCCCTAACAGGGGTTATGGATGGTGCCGATGAAAGAATCCTTGTCATTGACTCGGGTATAAACTGATGTGCACTGCATCCTCATTAAAAACAGGAATCCGAATCGGTTCCTGGACGTTCCCATAGTCTTCTATCTGAAAATACACGAATGAATGAAAGAAACAACCGAAAGAGGACTGGAACCATAAGGGACCTGTATGACGCATTGACCCGGGCGAAGGTGATGCTGTTTATTCTTGGAACGCCTTTTCGGTGTATACAAAAATATTTACATAAAACCTGAATAAATTATTGCTCACTATAGCAATAATGCGTATGTTTGTCAATTGAATCCCCTTGCCGCCGCAATGCTCATTTCGGACCTTCGGGCCGGGAGCGCAGGCAGACATATCTGCCTGCGACGATCGCCTTCACCGCGCGGTCGCCCGTTGGAGGAGGTCATTATATGCGGATTGCATCCGCCGGGTAACCGGCCCCACATCCCCGCACCCAAGGACCTTTCCATTGATGCTGCGCAAGGGAATGATTCCCCGAACCGAATTGGTCAAAAACGCCTCCGTGGAGTCCAGCAGGGAGGAGAGGGGGAAGGCCCCTTCATCCCGCCGGATATCCAGATGCGCGGCAATCTCCAGGACCTTCTGCCTGGTTATTCCCGGAAGGATAGGCAGATCGAGGGACGGGGTGCGGAGTATGTCCTCGATGACCCAAAATATGTTTGCGGTTGCGGCCTCGGCAACATGACCCTCCTCGTCGAGGAGGATGGCCTCCTGGGCGCCGGCCTCGTTCGCCTCCCTTCGTGCGAGGATCAGGTCAAGGTAGTTTATGGTCTTAAAACGTGCGGTGAGGGAGCTTCCATGTCGTACGAAGGAGGAGATGACGGCGGAAATAGCGCCCCCTTGATGAGCATTCGCATGGGCGGGCAGCGGCCGTGTCAAAAGGACCCAGGTCGGGCTTCCTGTACCCCATGGCGGCAGCAGCTCCGGGATATCGGCTCCTCTGCTTACGGTAAGACGGATATAGGCGTCGGACAGGGAGTTTAGTGACATGAGCTCATATACCATCCCCTCCATGGCGTCAAAGGGGATACCCTCCACGAAGAATCCCATCCGCGTCATTCCGCTGCGCAGCCGTTCACAATGAAGATCCCAGAAGGGGAGCCTTCCTCCAAAGGATCGGAGGCTTTCGAACAAAGCGTCGCCAAGCATGAATCCCCTGTCAGTGGCCTTGAGGCACGGGGCGGTGCTGTCACATATTCTTCCATTCACCAGTATCCACATGCATATCACCATATTCCTTCCATGAAATGGCATTCTCCCACGGTCCGGGGCATTGGGCAGAAGAAAGGCATTCAATAAAGCTGCGCACCTTATGAAGTGTTTCCCGGTATTCGTCCTCCGGGTCTGAATCATAGAGCA
Source organism: bacterium (assembly GCA_049472315.1). Taxonomy (GTDB): domain Bacteria; phylum SZUA-182; class SZUA-182; order DTGQ01; family JAFGSM01; genus JBLIRM01. Next base: position 15,882 of record JBLIRN010000021.1, on the reverse strand, counting down.
CGCCGCCGCCTGCATTGAAGCGAATCCGTTTTCCCTCCTTCTGAATCGTCCGGATCGGAATATTGAAGTCCGAAACCCCGTTGAACCCGAAATATCCTATTGCCCCGCAATAGACCTCCCGTTTTATGCCTTCCAGTTCGTCGATGATCTCCATTGCCCGAATCTTGGGCGCCCCGGTGATCGATCCCCCAGGCAGACAGGCCTTCATGCAATCGATCTGATCCGCTCCCTCCGCCAAGGTCCCGGTGATGGTGGAAACGAGATGGAAAACGGTGGCGTATTGCTCCACCTCAAAGAGCCGCTTCACCCTTACCGTTCCGGGCTTACACACCTTGCCCAGATCATTCCGCTCCATATCCACGATCATCACCAATTCCGCCTGATCCTTCCCGCTTGCACGCAATTCCCTGCTCAGCCGGAGATCCTCCTCCTGTGTTCTTCCCCTGGGCCTGGTTCCCTTAATAGGCCGGGTCTCTATCATATTCCCCTGCATGCGAAGAAACCGCTCCATGGAAAAGCAGAGTATCTCCCTTGTGCCGCTTCTGAGATAGGCTCCGAAGGGAACGCGATTGCGTTGCCGTATGTACCGGTAGGTGCTCCATCCGCCCGCCTCTATCTCGCCGGAGAAGGACTGGGAGAGATTCACCTGATATACGTCGCCTGCAGCGATATATTCCTTGATCCTCCTGATCGATGCACAATAGGTTGGGCAATCGAAGTTGGACTCCAACGTGCACTCGAACAGGCCATCACGCACACAAGCACCAGGTTCCTCCAGACCGTTGTCCCATGAGGTCCCGTTGAGCCGCCCGAATACCTCGTTTAATCGATTACGGGCGTGTCGGCGTCTCTTACCGGGCTCAAGGAGCGGAAACCCTGTGGATACCACACAATTCTCGCCTCCCTGTCTGCTGAAGCAAAAAAGGAGGTCATAGAAGTGAAGCTCGAACAGGGGCCAGCCCGACACGCCGTGTGCGTTGCTCTTTACCCCCTCGATCTCCATGCCCAGATCATAGGAGAGATAACCAATGGCGGCACCGGCAGGGAGGTCCCTGCTGAACGGATCCTGTATCCGATATGTGTTCAAGAGATTTCGAAGCGTCTGCCAGGGATCGGCGCAAACCTCCCGAAGGCCGTTCTTCCACTCCAAAACAACGACGGAATCATGGTATATGCAACGCAGAAAGGGTTCACACCCCACAAAGGAGTATCGTCCGCGGGGATTCACGTTATCGCTGCTGTCCAGGAAGGCAATCCCGGGAGAATCCTTCCACGTACACACGATATGCTCGGGGGTTATCCATTTCGGGAGTAGACGCCATTCCATGATATACGCCTGTTATAACTTTTTGGACGGTATTCGTGCGGTAATGGTGAAATAAAAAAGCAGGCTCACCCCATACACGAGGGCCAACTGGCTGAATATTACAAGGGCCATACCCCTGGGGGAATCAAAGATAAAATGCATCATCAGCCACAGCAGCAGGCACTCCAGGCAAAGACCTGAACCCACAACGAAAAGGAGATGCATCCAAAAAATCCGGCGCGACACCACGGCGGAATACACCACCACTATGGAAATGAATGCAATAGGGTAAAGATGGCCGAAGGCGGGCAGGATCAACAGTCCGAAATGCGCCACTTTACTCGACAGGAGGATGCCCGTGCCAAAGGCAATCACGCCGAACAGACCAATAAGGGCTATTGCCTTGCCGTGCTCGCCAGCCATACCGTATTCAGAGCAAGACCCTGCCGCCCGCGTTACCAGGGCGACAGGCGCTGATGTTTCCCGGGCCAACCCGGCTCACCCGCCATATGGACCGGTTCGTCTTCATGTTTCCATGCGCGCAACCCATGAATACCTCATGCCACAGGAGAGGCTCCAATCTCCCTGGTTGTCCTGAAATGCACCTTTGCCACCTGGGGAAGGGCGGCAGAGCCATGGCGACGGATAAATTCACGGCCGGCCTCCAGAACCCGGGGACCCGCGCCTTTGGGAAGAATCATTCCGTACTGTTCGCCCAGGGTGGCCAGTCTCCTTACGAATTCACCCCTGGCCAGTATGGAGGCTGCGGCAACCGCCAGATTCTCTTCCGCCTTGGGCCTCTGCACAAGATGGATACGTTTCCCTTTTTCCATCAAGGCGGACTGCAGATAGGATGCGTCCCCGAACTGATCGGAGATGGCGGTGGCACATTCCCAGTGGGAGAGGATATTCTCCAACGCCCGTGCATGTCCCCAGGCCAGCAGCCGATTCAGGTTCCTGATCCGGGCATACATCTGATTGTAGCGTGCAGGTGAGATAGCAACAATGCTATGGGGATATGCCTTTCTGATATCCGTGGACAATCGGGCAATCCGTTCATCGCTCAACGACTTGCTGTCCCTTGTTCCTATGAGGGCGAGATCCTTCCATCGATCATCCCTCACCAGCACGGCTGCCACGACCAGGGGACCAAAGTAGTCACCCTTGCCCGCCTCATCAATGCCGATGAGGTCCCCATCCGCCTCCGGGCCGATGATATCGGGCCACCAGTCTGCGCGGGCAAGCAGGGCCGCGGCATCCCCGCCCTGGATTACCACCTTTCCCGTGCGATAGCTATCGATGATGACCCCATCCCTGCTGGCCCTCCAGAGCATAAAGGCGTTCGGGGGTGTCGCGGCAAAGGAAAATCCCTCCGTGGAGAGCCGTTCCCTGAAATGAACCATCCTGTCCTCGGGTATGACGAAGGTGTGCACGCGTCTCGTCTCCCCGTCAGGCATTCCCGGTTCCCTTTTTCAATCCTTCCAGTACGTCCTTGAAGGTATGGTACGCAGATGCACTGAAAAGACACATGCGGACCCTTTCGATCTGCGGATGATTCCTGAGGTAGTCTCCGATGGTCTCCATGGCGATTTTCGCCGCCTCTTCCATGGGATATCCGTATGCACCGGTGCTGATGGAGGGAAAGGAGATGGTTTTTATCCCGATGGATTCGGCAACGTCCAGGCTGTTTCGATAGCATCGGGCCAGCAGTTCGGGCTCCCCGTGGCCCCCTCCCCGGTAGACAGGGCCGACCGTATGGATGACATATCGGGCGGGCAAACGATACCCCTTGGTGATCTTTGCCTCTCCAACGGGGCATCCTCCCAGCCCCCTGCATTCTTCCTTGAGCTCGGGACCCGCTGCACGGTGTATGGCCCCGTCCACACCCCCGCCCCCCAGAAGGGTTGTATTCGCCGCATTGACTATGGCATCGGTGTTTTGACGGGTGATATCCCCCTGCACCAACTCGATTCGTTCATATCCGTTCATGGCATCATCTCCATGCTGAATCATTCAAGACCGATAACTGCTCTTTTCGTGCGGGGAAGGGGGAACCAAACCCTGTCAGGCGGAGCGCAACGGAGCACTATGTTCCTCCTTCACCTTCTCCCACAATGTATCATGCAGTTACCAGCAACTGCGTTCCCTGAAGATACATTATAGGACATTAGCCGGAGGCATATCAATCAACGTCATTGAATGATGCCATTATACACCCGCACGTGACTGAATGTGAAGCAAATCCATCGGTTGCCCAGGGTGCCGTGATCATCCCCGGTGTAACGAAATTGCCAGCAGCGGACCCTATTGCATCCATTTGAAATACGGCGTGCAACAAACAGGGGCTCCCTGTTTCCTGCTGCAGGGGCGTGCGGTGGCACGAAATCCCCATCGTCCGGATGCGTGCATCTTCGTACGGGCACCCCTGTGCATACACATTTCCTCCCATGCCATTCATTTAATTGACTTTGTTTTCCCTGACTGATATAGTACAACCAATTTGAAAGGTTGGGGTTTTTTTACGGAGGACGCTCCATTCGAGATGTCTCAATGGATGTAAAGCACTATTTAATAATTTTCCTGGTCTTTTTCATCACGTTATTGTCTCGCCTGGGAGGGGCCGGCAAATCACCGTCCATTATCCCCAACCATCCCCTTCTTCTGATACAATATATTTACGGCACCAATGCGGCTGGAAAAAGGGACACCCCTGAAAGCGGCGGTACCCTCGTATCCTTGGCGCAAAATTCGGCGGGACACCTCTATCTGCTCTATACCGGTAACCGATCGGAAATACAGGTGGTCGATCCCAACGGCGCCCTGCTGTTCAGGTTTGGCGGGCAGGGGGAGGAGGAATGGCAGTTCTCCAGTTATACGTGCGGGATGGCCATCAGCAGCAAGGGCGAGGCCCTGGTCGCTGATGTAAAAAGACACAGGATTCTCGTGTTCGACGAAAAAGGTAATTTCCGCAGGTCATTCTCTTCAATTCAGGGGCTTACCACGCACGATCCGAAGCAGGATCCCTTTCCCTCCCACATCGCTGTGGGAACCACGGACCGGGTGTACATAAGCGACGGAAGGAACGGACACGTTTGGATTCACGCACCCGGGGGGGAATTCCTGCGGTCCCTGGGAGGTCCTGAACCGGGACGATTTCCCTCTGCAGGTCAGTTGTGTTTCGACAGCAGGGGAAGAATATACATCCTGGAAGGCATCCCTAATCGCATCCAGGTATGCGCCCCCGAAGGGAATCCTCTTATGCAGATCGGTGAGACGGGGAGCAGGGCGGGGGAGTTTCTCAGGATCTCGGGGCTTGCCATTGACAGCAGGGACCGGGTGTATGCCACGGACATTGTCCAGTGTGTCGTGCAGATATTCGGGAGCGAGGGCGACCTGGTGGGGGTGGTCAAGGAGTATACCACCCCGGAGGGGGAATCCCTGGGATTCGTGTCGCCTTCGGGGATTGTCATAGGAAGGGGTGACATCATCTATGTAATCGAACAGCCCCTTCATCGGGTGGTGGTCTTAAAACACCCCTCGGAGAGCGACCGGGCGGTTGAGCGGAAGGGAAACTGAGGTATGGCACAGATGTTGCTTATTTATATAGTTGTTGTATCATGTCTACATAATTTTCACAGGGGAACATTTCTATCATGTTGTATCTTTTAAACTTCATTCATATTTTACGCAGGCGGCCCGGCACCGAAAGGGTTGCTTGTCGCTGCATCATAGGCGCATTTCTTTGCACTTTTCTTCTCATCTCTCTTCTCCTGCCGGCAGGGAGGGTCATTGCGGTAACGGACGAGGTGGTGAGTGGAAGGAAGATACAGTTCATAAACACCATCTATCCCTACAGCGCAGAGAGAAGGGCGAGCCTCAAAGGGGAGGGAAAGGGGATCCCCAAGGGCATTGCCGTTGATCCCGAAGGGAAGCTCTTTGCCATCTTTTTGGACCAGATGAGTATCCAGGTATTCAATCCTGAAGGACGATTCCGGTATGAATTCGGCGAGAAGGGCGAGGGTACGGGGAGGTATCTGCTCCCCCTGGACCTTGAAATCGCCGCCGACGGAAGGGTCCTCCTTCTGGATTCACGGCAGCAAAAGGTCCTGGTCTATGATAACAAGGGAAGGTTTCTCACCGAATTCTCCATCGTTCAGGGTATCTCCGACGGAGAGCAGACGGTAACCGCCACCAAGATGGGGCTCGATCGAAAACAAGGGATCGTCTGCATCGCGGACAATGCCAACTCGGTGATTCGGCGGTTTACCCTGGAGGGTAAGTACCTGGACAAATTCGGCGGGTTTGGCAGTGAGGAGGGGCATTTTTCCTTTCCCGGCCAGGTCACCTTCGATGCCCAGGGGAACATCTACGTGCTGGACATGGCGAATACCAGGGTACAGGTGTTCGGGGCGAACAAGGAATTCCGGTTTTCTTTCGGCAATTTCGGTGATTCGCTCGGAGAATTCGCCCGACCCAACGCCATTGTCATCGACAGCCGGGGAAGGGTGTACGTCCTGGACCGCCTTATTGCGGCCATTCAGGTCTTCGACCTGCGAGGAAACGTGCTGGGAGTCATCAAGGATCTGGACGAGACCGATGCGTTAAGAAATTCGGCGCCCTTTGACATGGCAATCGACACTGAGGATCGGATCTATATCTCCGCTCAGGACTATCACTCGATAAAGGTCATTAAGGACATGGAGTAGCGTTGAGCATTTAATCCATAATTTCGACAATGTGGTTAGGGGGAGGTTCAGGTTGCAATGGACATAAAAAGGTTAGGGCAGGGTTGTCTCATCGTTGTGGTGGTATGCCTTCTTTTCACACCGTATGCAGGGGCAGCCGTTACAGGTCCCCATAACATAGCCAACAGCAAGGGCGTGTGTGCCAATTGCCACGTGCCCCACAAGGCAAAGGGGAACCGCATATGGGCCCGGGATCTCCTGAACAGGTTCGACGGGGTGCGCCAGCTCTGCAACAGCTGTCATGACGGGACATTCTCTCAGGGGATCAATCCGGGTGCGGGAAATTCCCCGGAGGTGGAATCCGGGATCACCACCGTATTCGGCGCAAACCTCGAAACACACGTCATGCATGGGGCAGCGAATATTACCAGCGACGAATGGCTTGGACCCTATAACGCCACCGCCTTTCCACTCGATCCGACCGATAAGGACAAGGTCCCCGGCCATCCACCCTCCTGGGACGAGGGAGGCGCGGGGTTTTACTGCGGAAGCTGTCATGACCCTCATGCCCAACCCCCCGGAAACGAAGACACCGGGGACTATCTGAGGACAACCACGGGAGACGTAGGAGTGCCGGAAAATCGTTCCCCCTTTTGCAAGGAATGCCATGACCCGGTTGCCACGAACAACTCCCACCTGACCAGCGGAAACTGCCAGGCATGCCACCATCCCCATCAGGGGTATAAACGCGCCCGGAGCGACATGGGTCCTGATGAACTGATGATCGTCCGGCTCATATTCAGGGCCGATGTGGCCGTTGCCACCCAATTCGTGGCCCTGCCCAATGTACCCAAAATCAATGATCCAACAGGTGATCCGATCTCGTCGGGCTTTTGCTACGGGTGCCATCAGGCCCGGCACATCATCGATCCTGCCGATCCCAATTACAATTTCTGGCGGGAAGAGGGTGCGGCCCCCATCTACGGTGACGAAATCAACGGTGACCCAGTGCAGGATGCTGCAAACCGCCGGAACCACCACCCCATGGGCACCGAGGCGAAATTGGCCGGCACGGCCTTCTCGCGTGCGCCGGGTGCGGAGGCCACGCTCTATCTCAACCAGGCCAAGGAGTTGACCTGCACCTCGTGCCACCAGGATCTCCACGGCATCATAGACGGGAAGGACTATGACCAGAGCAAGGCGAACAATTTCCTCCGGTGGGAATTTGCCAACGACGATGCGGAGTTCTGCCTGCGGTGCCACAGTGACAAGAGGATGGACAACGGTCATATCATCATTGATAAGAAACATTTCTGGGATACGGACTCCCCCCTTTCACGCGAGGTATACGACAAGGTGTCCCCCGGGTACACCAAGAGCGTTTCCTGTAAGCAATGCATGTTCTGCCACTTCGTCCACGACGGGGAGGAATGGACGAACGAGGTGGTTGGGGGAAGCATCCGGGCCGATATCGATAGCCTGATGCGGCAGGGTCCCTTGAACCTGGCGTGGGGCGACAGGTCCGGAGACACGGGCCTGGAGGATTATGAGGATATGTGCTACGGATGCCATGGGGATACGAGCATCGTCCTTAGGCCGGACCTCGGCCTCGATGCCCTCCTCAGGCCCGGATCGTACTTCACACACCGGTTTGCATCCCCCCCGGACCCCAACAGCCCCACAGCACAGAACATTACCCCGGGAGGGGTCTTCCCCCTCTCGGACGGCGTTCTCACCGAAACACTGGATGACTACGGCACCGTTTCCGGGAGCATCTATTGCGGCACCTGCCACAATGTTCATGCCCCCTATGAGCCATCGAGACCCTACCTGCATTCCGGAACCTCCCCGTATGCGACAAACGGCTTTTGCGAGGAGTGCCACGATGACGCAGCCGGGAATTTCGTGATGCGGAGTCATCCGGTTGCTGTGGGGCCCAACGACAATCCCGTTGAGGGGAGCCCCACCCTGGCAACCTTTCCCACGGTGTTCACCGCATGGAGCAGCAGCACCCCGAGCAGCGGCAAGGAGGGAGGCGTGGTGACCGACAGCGGAGAGGTGATCTGCCTGACCTGTCACAATACCCATGCCGCGAAAACGAACTGGGACGGAACCGTGCCTATGGACACCTCCCGCTTCTTCCATGGACAGCTCCTGGTGATGGATAACTACGTAAGGGAGGACGACCCTGCAGGAAGCGAGATGTGCAAGGCCTGTCACTCCTCCCTTACCGGTGGAAACGAGCTGTTTCCGGAGGACAAGCACGGTGCCACCTTTGCGGATAATGTTCTTAATGACGGGAGAAAGATGGGGATCTGCAATGCCTGCCATTCCCCCCACAACAGCTACGGTCCCAAGATCTGGTCCAGGCGGGGATACGTCACCGGCCCATTTGCCGGATACAGGCAGCTCTGCTATACCTGCCACAATCCTCAGGGTATAGGGACATCAGGCAGGACAAGCGTCTTCAAGGTGAGCGTCCCGTTTTATGATATACGACAGGACCCGAACGACCCGGATATCCCCATGGACCACGTCATGCATGCAGCTGCGGACATCGGTGCCGTTTATCCGGTCCCCGGGCTCACCATCCCTATTGACACCACGGATGCGGACACCTTCCCGCTGCTCGATCCCTATCGCACCGGAGGGCAATTCTACTGCGGTTCCTGTCACAATCCCCATGCACAGCCGCTTCGCGGGGGCACATACCTCAGGAGCGTGGACGGGCTGGCCGGGACCACGGGTGTCAGGATCAGCTTCTGCAACGATTGCCACCCGGACGCCCACGGCGGCATTGCCGGGGAATGTCTGAATTGCCACAGCGTGCACCTCGGCGCAGTCCTTCCCCAGATAAATGAGACGGAATCACGCTGGGTACTCAAATACAGGATCACACGCACCCAATTCGCGGCCATACCGAATGTCCCGCACCTGTCCGAGGACCCGAACAACCTGCAAAACACCGATTCACCCTTCTGCTACGGCTGCCATGGGCCGGAAGGCGCAGAGGACTGGGAGGATGCCGGCGCGCACCCCATTTACGGAGACGATGCACCGAACTTCACCGCGGCATCCCGGGAACACCACCCGATGGGAACCCAGGCCAGCGTGAACAGCCTGAGGGCGGGGATACCCGCGGGACAGAATTACTACAATGCGGCCGGAGAGCTCACCTGCAAGTCCTGCCATGACGATATCCACGGCCCCGGTCCCTTTGCCGGCAGTGCCCAGAATGCCCGGGACAACTACTACCTGCGGTGGGAATTCAACAGCCCGCAGAAGAAGGACCAGGCCACCTTCTGCGTGGCATGCCATGACAACAAATCGGAATCGACCCTTACCGGCGAGCACCTTGTCACCCAGGCTGCCTCCCCCAATCAGCGGGGGGGATGCATGTTCTGTCATTTCATCCACGACGGTCTCGAGCGCCAGTCCACGCTCACCCTTCTGCCCGACCAGGGAATCAGGGCGGATGTGGATGCCTTGATGCGCGAGCCCGCCATCGCCCTCATTTGGAAGGTCGGCGACCTGTGCGCCGACGACAGTTGCAGCGACACCGATCCCTATGACTATGAGGACATGTGCTACGGATGTCATGGAAAACAGTCCATTGTTGATGGCCCAGGGGACAGCGGCGCCCTGCTCCAGCCGACCGCGTATTTCACACACCGGTACACCGTTCCGCCCGATCCGAACAGCCCGACCAGTGGGAACATCAAGGCGGGCGCCGTATATCCGCTCTCGGACGGGCAGGGGGAGGCGACCCTGAACGACTATGGAACGCAGGACGGCAGTATCTTCTGCGGAAGCTGCCACAATGTCCACGATGGAATGGTCCAGCCATATCTCAATCACGCTGAAGATGATGAAAACCTTGCAGTTGATAAAGGGTTCTGTGAGGCGTGCCACGACGAAGGTGCCGGCACCGGCGAATTCGTTGCGATGAGCCATCCCATCGATGTGGGTCCCAACCCGCCCGCTACGAGCGCCACATGGCTCTCGGTCTATTACGATGGAGGAAGCGGAGAGCCCGACGGCATCACCGGAGAAACGGCGAACGAGGTGGGCACGGTCGTATGCCTCACCTGCCACAATGTCCATGCGTGCGCCACCTCCTTCGACGGCCATGTCGAAAATGACCCCGAGGCGGGACATGGCATGTTACTTGTAAAGGATAATACATCGACCGATATGGGGAGTGACATGTGCAGGGATTGTCATCCCTTTTAACTCGTTGCGACAGTTGACAATGACGTCAACACAGGAGGCACAAGTACGGAGGGTATTTGTGCCTCCTGTTGTGTAAGCCGGAGGGAAGGGGGGCGTAAAAATTATGAGAACCTGCGTACTTCATCAAAAGGATCCTGTGAAAGGGACCATGGTCCTCCTCTGGGGAATGCTGTTTATGGGCGCCTTGCTCTGCGTCCCTCTTTCCGGATTTTCACAGTCCGTCCCACCCCCTTTTAAATATTCGTATCGTTTCAGTTTTCCCACCAACAAGGGGGAGGGGGAACGGGCGATAGGCAAGCCGCGCACCCTGGCCATAAACTCGACCGGCCAGGTATACGTGGTGGTGCCGTATGCAAAGGAGATACGCGCCTATTCCCCACAAGGGGGGTATCTCTTCTCATTCGGGGAGAAGAGAACGGCGGAAAAGGAAAGGGGGGCCTTTTCGGAGCCCTCCGGCATCATCATTGATAAAAGGGACGTCATTTACATAAGCGATCTTGATCGGGATATGGTCCTTATGTTCAATCCCGACGGAACCTTCATCGGGGAGTTCCCCCTTTTCCAGCCCAAGGGAAAGTCGGATGCCTGCGCCCCGTTCATAGGGTATAATCCCCTCAAGGACCTCATCTATCTCCCTGATTCCTGCACCCATCGGGTGGGCATCTATACCCCGGAAGGGGAATTCATCATCTCGTTCGGAGACATGGGAACGGAACTGGGGGCGTTCGGCGGCCCGGCCAATTGTGCCTTTAACAGTGACGGTGAGGTCTATGTGGTTGATCCGGGAAATTTCAGGGTACAACGGTTCTCACCCAATCACCAGCCGATTGATGCCTTCGGCGTCAAAGGGACCAAGGAGGGGGAATTCGTCAGGCCATATGATATTGGCATAGATTCTGCAGGAAGGGTATACGTCAGTGATTTCGTCCTGAAGGCGGTCCAGGTCTTCGGGAAGAACGGAAGGTTCATGGGGATCATCCAGGAAAAGGTGTTCGATGAACCCCTCGGGATCGCCTGTTCTCGCGACGGACGGCTTTACATAGTAGACGGGAGGGGACAAAAGGTCCATGTCATCCAGATCGATTAGTCGCTGCATCACCGGTATCCTGGTGTCCCTCATCGCGGGATTCATCGCGGCCGTGCCCCCGGTGTACGGGTTCAACGGCCCCCATATCCTGGGCACGAATCCGTGCGACGTATGCCACATCCCCCACCATGCAGCCGATGACATGCTGTGGGCGCGAACCACCACCGGCCCATTTCTGGGCGTGAAGAGACTCTGTGCGTCCTGCCATGGGACAGGTTTGTACGGGGCCAAGGACCGGTTCGGGATATTCGAGGCCCAGGGGGATATCACTTACGACCACGTGATGGGAGGCGATGCCTCCATCAACGGGCCGAGCATCATTCGACAGGACTGGACCCCCTTTCCACTGGGTGAGAACGAGGGCGGAGACGGCTTCTATTGCGGGTCGTGCCACGATCCCCACCGGGACCCCTATGATCCGGTTGAAGACCTGGGAGGAGGGGATTACCTCAGGCAGGAGGTGGAAGACCTCATAAAGACACCCGCGGACAAGGAGACCGCCTTCTGCACCCAGTGCCACCAGGGGATCATTCCCGGCGATGCTCTCGGACATGGGGCGAAGCAAGGATGCTATGACTGCCATCATCCCCATAGCTCCCCCAATCCGGGCCCGACCATACTCGTCTCGGCCCTGGTTCCCTTTACGGCCGTGCCCAATTGCCGCGGCTTCACCGATACCGAGGAAATCGCCGCCGCCTGTTACGGCTGTCACCAGCTCGGATCCGGGTTTGACGGCGAAATCGGGGCGCCTCTGGCAGGAGATGATCTACCCTCTCCGAAGGAACACCATCCCATGGGCAGGGGTGCGGATGCATCGACATCCGGGCATCAGCCCACCCAGGCAGGCACTCTCTCCCCCGCAGGGGAGCTCTATTGCGGCACCTGCCACACGGTTCACAACGGCACCAACGACAACTACCTCAATCCCGTGATCAGTATGGACTTCGATCCTACCAATGCGGGCGCCTTCTGTATCGCCTGCCACTCAGACAAGACACTGGAGGACCTCGGTCCCAGAGGTGAACAGCACCATCAGATCACGCCTTACAATCAGTGCCTGTTTTGCCATTCCATCCACAACTCGCCGAATGACCCGGATGCCCTTTACCAGACCGATGAGGACGAGGCCACCCAATTCAATTCCTCCGCCTCCGTGGATGTGTTCATGCGGGTTGCCCCGGTGAACCTTGCCTGGTCGGATCAGGTGATGGACACCGATGCCCGGGATTACGAGGACGCCTGTTACGGGTGCCATTCCGATGACAATATCGTAGGAAGGGAGTTCTCGCTGAACGAGGAAAACGCCCTTCTGTTCGACAACGTCAGGGACGATTATTTCTCCCATCGATTCAATGCAACGCCATCCCCTGCCATCAAGGTGGTGAACACCTTCGATGATCGCCTCCCCATTGTTTCCGACGGCAAGGAGACCGAAACGATCACCGATTACGGGGTCGAGGAGGGACATATATGGTGCGGCAGCTGCCACAGCGTGCATCTCCAAATCCGTTACTCTGCGGATATACCCGAGGAATACCAGGAACGGCGATCCGCATACCTGCGGGAGGAGAACTACGGCTCCTCGCTCTGCTACCAGTGTCACCCTGCATACCACGAGGACCTCGGGGGACTGAACCACCCCCAGGACACCCCCCTGGAAGGCGGGGTGCCGCCCCTCTATCATTCCGGTTACAGCGGGGGAATCGGGGGAATCACCAATGGATTGACCGCCTTCGACACAGCGACGGGAACCGTGGTCTGCCAGACCTGCCACAGCGTGCACACGGCACGGACGGACTGGGACGGAGGGGCGAACGAAGACGAGTTCCTCACCCATGGCACCCTGCTGGTTACGCCTCTCGATCAAGGGTTCTGTGAGGACTGCCACCCCTTGGTCCACGGCGGCGCCGGCGGTGACTGTTCGATCTGCCATCTGCCCCACAATGGGATCATCCCCTCCGTTGACCCGAACACCCCCTTTATCGCCCTGCCGAACGTGCCCGCAATCAACGACGACCTCCAAGACCCCAATAGCCTCTCCTCGGCCATGTGCTACGCCTGCCATCAACCCCAGCATCTGGTGGGGGACGACCTGTGGATACGCTATGGGGCAGCGCCGGTTTACGGAGACATCATCAAGGGGAGTGCGAATGCCGGTCACACAAGAAATCATCACCCCATGGGAGAAGAGGCCCGATTGACCGGTTCCTCCTTCCTGAGGGCCCCGGGAGCAGCGGCCACGCTATACCTCAATCAAAACAGGGAAATAACATGTACCTCCTGTCATAATGGGCTCCATGACGGGACCAAGGAGAATAATTTCCTGCGCTGGCAATTCGTCAGCAACAATACCCCCCAGAGCACGAATCCCTCGGAGGACAATGCCGTCTTTTGCATTGCATGCCATTCGGATAAGAGCGCATCCATGCTTGAGGGCAAACACCGCGTTACACGGGCTGAGTCCTATGCACGGGATGTCACACGGCTGACCTTCGGGGCCTACGTGAACGGGACCCTGATCGAAAACCAGGTGGGGTGCGCGAATTGTATGTTCTGCCACTTCATCCACGACGGCGAGGAACGGGCAGGCGAAGGCGTGCCCGGGGCAATCCGGGCGGATATCGACTCGCTCATGAGAATCGCCCCCAAGAATCTGGCCTGGGGTGACCGTCAGGGTGACACCGATATCAACGATTACGAGGACATGTGCTACGGGTGTCACGGTGATTTCCTGATCGTGGGGAATGGGTATCAGAATGCAGCGCTCCTCAAGTGGGCGGATGATGTGCATACCCATCCCTTTGCCTCGCCTCCTGATCCCAACAATCCTCCCGCCAGGGTCATCCAGGCAGGGGGTGATTTTCCTCTCTCCGACGGTTTCGCCACAACAACCAAAAATGACTACGGCGTCGCTGCCGGCAGCATATATTGCGGAACATGTCATAATGCCCACGACGGGAGGGTGTCTCCCTATCTGAACCATGAACCGGGGGATCTGAATCTATCCCCCTACGCACCGTTCAGCTTCTGCGAACAGTGCCATGATGCGGCGTCGGACCAGTATCGGTTCGTGCACGACAGCCATCCCATAGACAAGGGTCCCCGTTACCCGGCCACCGCCGAAAAATGGCCCGAGATCTATTACTCCGGCGGAAGCGGTGCGAAGGGGGGGATTACCGCAGATGGAACGGAGACAGGGAATATCATCTGTCTGACCTGCCACAATGTTCATGCCGCCGCCACCACCTGGGAGGGAGGGATTTCCACGGACCCGGACAGTTCCGCGCACGGAAGGCTTCTGGTCAAGGACAATATCGAAACCACGGAGGGAAGTGATCTATGTAAGGGCTGCCATACATTTTAAATAATACGGCGGCATATATCGATGTGTAGTGCTGCACAATGGCGCATCGCGTTATGCATTCCCTTTCAGAAGGCACAATGCGGTCAAAGAGGGTGCAGTGATCAGTGGAAGGATTGTACGTGAGGCCATGGAGGTGTTGGTTAATGGCTCAGGAAGTGTTGGCTCGACCTGCCCGAAGGTGTATTGTTCCCCTTTATGTATTCCTGCTGTGTTGTCTCCTTTTATTCGCACTCTGCCCCTGCGCCGGTGCCCAGGGGGACGATGCCCTGGAGGTGAATAACGCGGGTCTGCAGAACGACACCCCCCAGCAGGCCACCCTGATCGATCCGGGCGAATACCCGGGACTCATATGCAACGACGCCGATTGGTACCGGGTCAGCATCCCTGCTGCGGGCGGGATGCATGCGGCAAACCTCCGGGCGAACATGTGCTTTGACCACACGATAGGTGACCTGGACATGG
Organism: bacterium; assembly: GCA_049472315.1. Classification (GTDB taxonomy): domain Bacteria; phylum SZUA-182; class SZUA-182; order DTGQ01; family JAFGSM01; genus JBLIRM01. The sequence continues at coordinate 745 of JBLIRN010000021.1, read as the reverse complement.
TTCTCTACGACGCCCACGTTCCCGTCACCAGCTACAACTACCTGGACACCTCCACCCTGACCGCCGACGAGGAGGTGGTTTCCGCCTCCGTACCGTCGGGGGACTACCTGGTAAAGATCTACGGCTATCAGGGGACGACAAACAGCAGCTACACCCTTACGGTGACTATACGCTATGCCTGCCAATCCGCCCCGTACGAATGGATCGAGATCGGGCAGGAGGCGCAGGTGGTGCCGCTTGCGGATGATGATTCATGGGTCATCCAGGACATCGGGTTTGATTTCCCGTTTTACGGGGGAAGCTACGACCGGGTGGAGGTCTCCTCAAACGGCTACCTCACCTTTGCCACTGCAGCCACCCCCTCCTACAACCCGATATCACCCACCCCGGTGAGCCCCACCCACAAGAACGCACCTCCCGACAGCATCTTTGCCTACTGGATGAACCTGCGGCCCAACCTGGGGGGAGGGGTGTACTACCGGGTGGATGATGCGGATCCGGCCTGCAAAAGGCTGGTCATCGAGTGGCGGGACATACCGCAGGATGCCTCCGGTGCGGGGATCACCTTCCAGGCGGTGCTGTATGAATGCACCGGCCAGGTCCTCCTCCAGTACAAGGACGTGACCTTCTTCGGACCCGCCGACGGCATAAGCTGTGGAGCGGACGCCACAGTCGGGATAAACGACGGGAGAAAGACTTCGCGCAGCGCAAACCGCCTCGGCACCCAGTACCTGTACAGGCAGGC
>JBLIRN010000020.1:0-53701 GCA_049472315.1 bacterium | reverse complement strand
ATCCTTGTGGGAGGAGTGTTCTTCTTATTCGGTTTCTTCGCCCCCTCATACTCCCATCCCGGGCTCCTTGAAGGGGATCAGCATCACCTCCTTCACTACGTTCGGGGACGTCTCCCCTGCACCATCTCCGGCGTCATTTGTAAGCCCAAACGGGCCCTTCCCGGACGGGAAAGGCTCGCTGTTGCAGTTGATTCTCTCATGATATCCCCCAATGAACCACCTCTTCCGGTCAGGGGAGGGGTTTACTTGAACCTGTACGACGTGCACACGGATTTCGATTATGGGGATCGCATCACCGCATCGACCAACCTTCGCCGGCCTGTCGGATTCCGCAACGAGAACACGTTCAACTATCGCCGGCATCTCGAGCGGCGGGGAATATATGCCACCGGTTCGATAAGCAACAAGGAAAAGATTGAGAGGCTCGACACATCACAGGGGATCATCAGTGGGATCATCCGTCTCAGGAGGGAGGCCTCCCGCCTCGCCGAGTCAGCCATACACGATGAGGAGGCCGCGGCGGTCTTCAACGCCCTTGTCCTGGGGGAACGGGGGTATATCCCCCCGCCGGTCACCCGGGCCTTTCAGCGCACCGGGACCATGCACCTGCTTGCCGTATCCGGCCTCCACCTGGGGTTCGTGCTCCTTTTCTGTCTCGCCCTGATACGCTTGGGGAAAAGGGCCATACCGGTGAAATGGCTTGCAGCCATGTCACGCATCACCCCGTATTCGCGGGTGATGTCCCTGGTTGCCGTTCTCCCCCTCTCCTTCTATACCCTGCTCACCGGGATGAGGCTGTCAACCGTGCGGGCGTTGATCATGATCGCACTCTACCTTGTGGCGTACTTCTTCGATCGCCTGCACGAGTATTTCACCACCCTGGCCTGGGCGGCGCTGGTCATCCTCCTGTGGCGGCCCCTCTCCATCCTTGCGATCGATTTTCAGTTCACCTTTCTTGCAACCCTGGGGGTGATCGCAGCGATTCGCTATCACCCTCCCCTTCTTGCCGGGCATCCCTGGATACGCAGGGGGTTCGACCTGTTTTTCGTGTCCACGGCGGCCGTTGTCATCACCGCTCCCCTGTGCGCCATGTATTTTCACTATCTCTCACCGGGAGGGGTCCTCATCACCCCCCTCATCCTGCCCCTTTTGAGCCTCATTGTCCCTGGAGGGCTCATCGCCACCCTGTGTATCCCCATCCATCACTCCCTGGCCCGTCCCCTCATGGCTGCGAGCGGATTCGGTATCCGCATGCTGCTCACGATGCTCTCGTACCTGGGCACCCGATCCTGGACCTTCCTTCCCGTCCCATCCCCTCCAGTGTGGGGCATCATGCTCTTCTATCTTGCCCTGGGCTGTGCGGTATGGGCATATGTTCGCCGAAGATCACGGCTTGCCCCTTTTCTGGGCATATCCCTCCTGGTGCTCATCTCCTTCTTTCCGGTAAAGACCATTCTCCTTCCATCCGTTCCGTCGGGGGATACCATGGAGGTGACCTTCATGGATGTGGGGAAGGGGGATGCGGCGCTCATTCGATGCCCGGAAGGACAAAACATCATCATCGACGGCGGCGGCACTTACGATCATACATTCGATATCGGAGAGCTGGTCCTCACGCCCTTTCTGTGGTCCAAGGGGGTAACACGGATCCGCGCCGTGGCCGTCAGCCACCCCCATCCGGATCACCTGAACGGGCTCTTTGCCGTGCTCAGAAATTTTCCTGTCGAGGAGGTATGGGTTGCAGAGGCCGCGCGCAGCGATAAGCGCTACAGGGAGCTTGCTGCACTCATGGCCGCGCAGGGGACCAGGGAACGGGTGCTCAAGCCCGGCGACCGGATACCCATTTCCCCCACAGTGGGGATCCTCTGCCTGCATCCGCCCGATAGGGAATCGATCGTAAGCCCGCGAGGGGAGAACAGCCGGATCAACAATCATTCCATGGTCCTCAAGGTCACCTTCCACGATGTCTCGCTCCTGTTTACCGGCGACATCGAGAAGGAGGCGGAGCGATACCTGGTTGACCGGCTGCCGGAAGGGGTGCTTGCCTCCACCGTGCTCAAGGCCCCGCACCACGGGAGCAAACATTCAGGCACCCTGCCGTTTCTGAGGGCGGTGTCACCCCGGATAACCGTCCTCTCCACCAGACGGAACAGTTGGTATCCGCTGCCCGCCCCCTCCACCATCAAACGGATTCAATCACTGCCCACCATGATCTATCGGACGGACCTCCACGGGGCGATCACCCTGCACACGAACGGGGCAACCTGCCTGGTCACCACCTGGGAGGAATCCCAGAGGCAAACGCCGCTGCTGAAATCCCTCTACGAAACCCTGACAAGGGACATGGACAAGGAGTGAGCAGCAGCATGCAACCCTTTTCACGAACACATCAGCATGATATAAACGGCCTAAAGGACCATTAAACGGCCCTTTTGACAATATCCTCGAGAGAGCGGTATACTTAATAAAGAAAAGGTGTTTCCTTCCATCATGTTTTACCCTTCTTGGTTTGTCCGTCATCAAGGGCGTACCCTTTTTCATCCGGCACATACCGGCGCATCGTTATTGTTTGCGTAGCATATCATGTGTGCCCATGATCGTTCATGATGACCAGCCTCATGTGAACACACAGAAATCCTGAGCACATGGGATATGAAAGATGAGGTGTAACAATGGACACCATGCAACACGCCTGTGGCGATCAAAACGGGACAACTCATCCGAATTCCATGGCACCAACTGGTTGGTCAAAATTATCACAAGGGGGTTTACGATGAAACGACACTGTAGCATAGCCATCATAGCAGGCATCCTGGCAACTTCATTGCTGGTTATTTCTTCCCCTGCCTTGGCCAGGGGGCACCATGCACCGCGAGACTTCTCCAGGGCCAGGGTGTACCATGTGCCACAAGACTTCTCCACGATTCAGGAAGCGATCGACAGCGATCTGGTCAGGGATGGAGACACCATCAAGGTGGGGCCGGGAAGTCACTGCGGCGCTGTAATAACGAAGGCAGTCAAAATCCAGGGGAAATGCGATGCGGTGATCGATTGCGGGCCCTTGCTGAGGCCGGAACCGCCGTTAACGATCGGATTCTTCTTTGAAGGTGATGGTGCCGGAAGCGGCGCGGAAATCAGCCACCTGCGATTCGAGAACGTGGAATTCCCCGTCTTCAGCAGGGGGGCCGATAATGTTACGGTGTCGCATTGCTCGATGCTGAACCCCATCCAGGGGATCTCGAACTGGCATGGAAGCAACTGGATAATCCGCCATAACGTCATCAGGGACCTGAGCACCGCATCCGGCGGAGGCATCGGGATCCTTCTGGGCGAACGGTCCGGTGGATCCATCACGTGCAACCTCGTATCCCATAATGCAATCGATGGAATCCTCTTCGTTAAAGAGGATGACTGCGGCGGCTACAACGGCACCGGTATTGTGCTGTATGCGGATTTTCGCTGGGGAAACCCCGGTGCCGAACATATCGCCTTCAATTACGTCATAGGGAACAGGATCCGTCTTATAAGCGACACCCCGGATGTGGTGGATGTATGCGCCATCGAGCTGACCGATACGAGGGATGATCCCAATGCGGTGCCCTTCCCCGTCATCCATACCAATGTCATCGGATTTAACAACCTGCGCGGCACCGAACAGCAGATCGTGCTCACGCCGGAGGATCTTGCTCAGTACAATTTCATCTTCCGCAACCGAGGGGATACACGTTGTTGGGTATTCTACTAATGCGTCATCAGTGCAAGTCTTGCACCTTTGCCTCGCACCGGATAACGGGGAACCTCGCCCATTCCCGCATGACGGATAAATAAGTACCGGAGGATGACCAACCAATACTACGTGTGCACCAAGAAAAGTTGATTGGCTTCAATTTCAATTAGCATACAGACCCTAAAGGAAGCGATACTTTACGGACAGGAGACAATCGAGGATCTCTCTGATAGTTGCCTCCCTGACCGGGCAGCCCCGATGGGGTGATATGCATCCACTCCTGTCAAGATGCCACCGATTTTCACCAGCATTCACGGCATCGTGACTATGCTGGGTTTACCTAAAGGCATTGTTTCACCATCTTCCCTATCGATACACAAAAAAAGGCACCTTTTTCCCCTTTACCATGCCTATATAGAAAAGTGAAAAATCCCTCAGTCCTCCTGCCCTAAAAAATTACTGCGCAGCCCAATTCGATACCCGATGGGGGAAAGCCACTTCTTTTTTACGTCTATAAGGGTAGAGAATACAAAAAGAAAAAGGCTCAACAGGAGGTGGACAATTCATGGAAATAGATGCCTTAAAATCTCTGCATCATCGGAACAATCAAAACACACGGGGAGGATGGTACCATGTTTAAAAGAAATATCCTTAATGTCATTGTAATCGTAACGATCTGTATAGGGCTCGTATCCCTATCCCATAATGGCCTGTGCGCAGACAGTCCTTATATGGCATCGCTGTACCCCTTTTTCACCTCTACCCTTTCCGCCCGTTCACCCAATCCGCTCAATTATGCAATTGGTTCCCTTCCGCTTTACACCTCAAATACTAGGGCCTACCCATTAAGTTATCAATTCAATACCTCGGCGGGGCTGGCATCCCCCATCAATCTATTATTTTATAGACAGAACCAATCCAATCACCCAATGGCCTTGTCCGCTATAATGAATTACGCATGGACGATGAATAACCCTTCAGTCTTTACCTATGGTACGCAGGGTTCCTCAGCCAAGCCATTTACCTGGTCCGATCTTTCGCATAGCACCCCAGTGAATTCTTTGTATGCACTTTCGCCCAGCCAGGCATCATCGCAGTCCTCAAAAAAAAGGACCGATGACTGGAAATATAAACCAGGGTCCAGCTCCAGCAGCTCTTCGGGGGGTGTTTATTACCCGGCAGGCGGATTGTATGGGGCATACACCTATGGTGGTGGCTATGGCGGGACGTATGCCGGCTATACCATGGCTGCCGCCGCCCCTCTTTATTCTTATTCCAGCTACAACACAGCGGGGGCCAGCAGTTATAGTGCCACTGCCTCCTCCAATATCGGATATTCCACCGGAGGCGCAAAGGATGTCAACAACTTCCGCCAGAACATCGAAAACGACTACCTGCCCATTCCAACGGACATAACCTATGAGGGATTATTCTATGACTATTATTTCAATACCGGGGAACCGGAGGAATGCTCGGAATTATTCTGTCCCCTGTATACCAGCGTGGTGACAAAGGAGCCGTTTTCCGCAGAGGACGAATATTTCCTGTCCGTGGGATTGAACTCCGGAATCACGAAGGAGGATTTCCGGAGAAAGAAGCTGAACCTGGTCATCGTGCTCGACATTTCAGGGTCCATGGGCTCTGCATTCAACCGGTATTACTATGACCGTTTCGGCAATAGACAGTCTATCGAAGCAGAGGATAGCGGAAAGAAGAAGCTCACCATCGCCACGGAGGCGATCGTGGCCCTTCTCGATCACCTCCGGGATGATGACCGCTTCGGTATGGTCCTTTTTGAGAGCACCGCCCATTTGGCCAAGCCGTTGAGACTGGTCGGGGAAACGGACATGGAGGCGATAAAGGACCATATCCTCACGCTCCGCGAGACCGGTGGCACCAACATGGAGGCAGGCATGAGAGAGGGGACGGAGTTATTCGACGAATTCCTCTCCATAGACCACTCGGTGTATGAAAACAGGATCATATTCCTGACGGATGCCATGCCGAATACCGGTGTGACCAGTGATACGGGGCTTCTGGGAATGACCAGGGAAAACGCGAGCACAAAGATTTTCAGCACCTTTATCGGAATCGGTGTTGATTTCAACACCGAACTGGTGGAATTCATCACCAAGATACAAGGGGCAAACTATTATTCCGTCCACTCATCCGCCCAATTCATCGATCGGATGGATGAGGGATTTGAATACATGGTCACCCCTCTGGTATTTGACCTGACCTTGACGATGGAGGCGCAGGGATTCGAGATTCAGAAGGTCTATGGTTCTCCGGAGGCGGATGAGGCCACCGGCGAGATCATGAAGGTGAACACCCTCTTTCCCTCCGATAGGACAGGAGAAGGGATCAAGGGGGGCATTATCCTCCTGCAACTCACGAGGCTCTCGGATGACGCGTCAATCCGACTCACCGTATCCTATGAAGACCGGGAAGGGAATTTTCATGAGAATTGGCAGGACATCGGTTTTGATTATCAGGAACCGGACGATTTCCCCAACACCGGGATACGAAAGGCGGTCCTGCTCTCCCGTTATGCGAGCCTGATGAAGAACTGGATCATGGATGAACGCAAAAGTCTCAACGAGAACGAGCCTGCAGGACACACCATCGTGTATGACTACGGGATCCCCTATGTCAGGATCCCCTGTCTCTATCCAAAATGCCCCTGGTGGCCGCCCACCTGCCCCATTCTCTATCAGGTTGAATTGGGGCAATGGGAGCGCCAGTCCGTGGCACTCCAAGTCTCCGAGGAATACAGGCAGTTGTTCGTCGAATTCAAGGAGTATTTTGAGAGCGAAATGGCTGCCATCGGTGACGATACGTTGGAACAGGAGGTAACCATCCTGGAAACACTGAGCACCTATAGTGCATACTGATGAGATGATTGACGCGGCAAAGGCCGCTACTAATCCCGCCCAGAGGGGGAGGCGCATCACGCCTCCCCCTCGATTCCCTCAAGCAAAGAATGGCATATAATGAATAGGAGGCAGGACATGTCCGCAACACCCTCACCCGTAATGGTTCGCACATCTCAGGGTAGCGGTGGCGCAGGACTGGTTATGCGGTCCCGGCCTTCAGGAATTTAATGATCTCCCTGCAAAACGCGGGAAGATCATAAGGATTACGGGAGGTCACCAGGTTTCCGTCCACCACCACCTCCCTGTCCAGAAAATGCACCCCGGCATTCACCATGTCATCCTTGATGGCGAAAAAGCCCGTTGCGGTTTTTCCCTTCAGGATCCCCGCCGAAACAAGCACCCATCCCCCATGGCATATGGCAGCGGTGAGTTTTCCGGCACTGAATATCTCCCTGACAAACCGGTTTACCTCCTCGTATCGCCTCAGGATATCAGGGGCATAGCCCCCGGGGATGACCACACCGGAAAAGTCCTTGGGCCGTGCCTTCTTGATTGGCAATTCCTCGGGCGCGGGATACCCCTCCTTGCTCGCGTATTCCCTCTTTGTTCCGGGACCCACCAGAACCGTCTCTATTCCCTCTTCCCGCAGGCGAAGATAGGGATACCATACCTCCAAGACCTGGTAGGCGTCCTCAACCAGTATTGCCACCTTGTGCATATGTTTCCTCCCCTTTTTGTATGATGTTCAATAATTATAGCCTATTCGGGCCGTCTCCGCCCGGCCCCTCTCCCTATGAAGTGGCTGCAATTGCTTAATATCCTGCAACCAAGCTTGCCAGGCACAGCGAAGCGGATAATGCCCGGCACATTCTCAGCATACGGCAGGGATGGGTTTACCGGGCCGCCATTTCATTATACAATTGAATGCATGATACTACACCATCTGCACGAGGTATAGGATGGAAAACCGCAGGATGAGAAACCGCACAAAAACATCAGGAGAAGAGGCATCCTGTCAGCCACGGCTTGCAGCAACGGAGATCAGGCCATGTACCGGCATTGCCGAGTGCTCGGGGAGGCCCCGGTGAACCATTGCGCGGTAAAGGGCATCCTTGTATCGGCCATCCTTGTTCCCCTTCTTCTCGGGCAATTGCTGTTTGCGCCGCCATCAGCATCCCCAAATGAACCGATCCTGCAGTGGGAAAAGGGGGAGACCGCCCATTTCATCTTTTACTATCGAAAAGAGGACCACCTGCTTGCCGGGTATCTCATTGAAGACGCCGAAGAGGACTACACCCGCATCGTAGCGGATATCGGCATGGACCCGGGATTGAGGGCGGAGGTCTACCTCGCCCCGGACCGCACCTCATTCAAGCGGCTCCAGCCTCCGGGCGACGAGACCGAGGACTGGTCGGTGGGGGTGTTCTATCCCCGGCGCAATCTGATACTCCTGCTCTCTCCCAAGGTGCAGAAGGCCGTCAACGCCGACCTTCGACAGACCATGGCCCACGAACTCACCCATTTCATCCTCTTCGGGTTAACCCAGGGGAAGGGGGTACATCTGCCGGTATGGCTCCATGAAGGGCTTGCGCAGTACGAGGCACGCCAATGGGATTGGGGCCACCGAATGATTATGGCGGAAACCGCCCTGACCCGTTCCTTTCTGCCCCTTGCCTCTCTTGCCAAGGGATTCCCTGCGGAAAAAAGGCTTGCCGAACGGGCGTATGCACAGAGCATAAGCCTCATTGCATACATCATCAATACCTACGGCACCGAGTATCTGCATCGATTGATCGCGCATCTGCTCCAGGGGCAAACCCCGGCGCAGGCCTTCTACAGCGTGTTTGGGATCACCCTTGGAGGATTCGAAAAAAACTGGCATGTATATCTGCGGCGGCGCTACAACTGGATCCCCTTCCTGACCAGCGGGATTGCCCTGTGGTTTCTGGTAAGCCTTCTGACCCTCGGGATCTACCTGTACAAACGCCGCCTGGCAAAAAAAAGGCTTGTGCTGTGGGATATCGAAGACCATATCGATTCCCTGTTCTCCTGATGAGACCGTGCAAGGGGTCAAGGCTGTAAAAAATCCCGTGTTTTTTTCATTCTTGAAAAACGGCAAAACCTCGTTATAATTAGAGTGTAGTCACTCATTATAGTGTGGGAAGGGGGATGCGCCTTCCTACGCGATTCGTGAGCATTTGTAGAATGCACGTGTTGCGACACGATATGATTAATTATCAATAAGGGATCAGGGATGAGCGAAAAGGACGACGTTATTCAAGGACCCGGTTTCACCATTGTCGATCGAAGGATTGGGGCACAAAAATCCGCGGAGGAACGCACACAGGACAGTGACACCTCCTCGGAAAAGGAGAAGCCATCACACAAAAACACAGGGACCAGGAGGGAAGAGGAAAAAGAACAGGCCCCCCTGCCCGAGGTTGATTTTCCCTCCTTTATCATGTCCCTTTGCACCTCCGTGTATATTCACCTTGGCGAGATTCCGGATCCGACCACCAACCAGAACGAGCCCAACCTTCCATTGGCAAAGCAGACCATCGATCTTATTGCCATGCTCAAGGAAAAGACCGAGGGCAACCGAACCGAAGATGAGGATAAGCTCCTCGATGAGATGCTCTATTCTTTAAGAATGAGATATATTGCAGTGTCACAGAAAAGGCCGTAAGAGGGAAAAGGGACACCATGGTGCTTCCGGGGTGCCCGGGCGGATCTGTTACGGCATAACCTCCTGATAATGTTGCATTTTTCATCTTCCTTGTCGGAATTCCATTTCCTGTATATGAAATGATTTGCATAAATTCGGCAAAAATCGGCCCATACATGCCCGATTACAGAAAGAACCAACAATAAAAAAAAGAAGGTTTTTTTATGTTGAGTAAATATTGTAAAGGGAGATTGGACCCGCTTCTGAGCGGTATCGTTAAGCTACTTCCTGATCACAGGCTGGTTCCCACCATTCTCACCCTCACCGGATTATTGTTTAGTCTTGTGACAGGCATTTTTTTTGCATTTGATCGTATACGGATCGGCGGGGTATTTATCATTATTGCCGGGCTATTTGACATATTGGACGGCACCTACGCACGAGTATTGGGCCGGGCCTCATCATTCGGAGCATTCATCGATTCCACCTCTGATCGATATGCTGACATGCTCATTTTGAGCGGCCTCGGGGTGATGTTTGCGCGAAGATCCGCAGTGGGTTATCTGGTTCTCACCCTGGTCACGATGATTGGCTTTGTGATGGTGAGTTACACAAAGGCGAGAGCGGAATCCATAATCTCCCGGTGCGATGTGGGAATTATGGAGCGCCCGGAACGGGTCATCCTGCTTGCCTTGGGTGCCTTGACGCTCCAAGTTGCCACCGCTTTGTGGTTACTCGCCGGTTTGACCCACGTTACCGTTCTGCAAAGAATATGGTATACGTACCAACAAACTAAGGTTAAAGGGATGGGGTTCAAGGAGGAGGTCGTCTGAAGGGTATGTACGCACTCAATGAAGATGATATCGAAGAAAACAGCGAGGAGTATGAAGAAAAATTACTCGAGCACATCGAGTATGAGCACGAGGAACTTGCAAACCAGGAAAGCGATCACCAGATAAAGTTATACCTGAAGGAAATCGGAAAGGTATCACTGCTCACCAGGGACCAGGAAAAGGATCTGGGAAAAAGGATCGCCGAAGGGGATGAAAGGGCCAAGTCCGAGTTGATCGAGGCAAACCTCCGACTCGTGGTCAGCATTGCCAAGAAGTATGCAAACAATGGCCTTCCCTTTATGGATCTGGTGCAAGAGGGCAATATCGGACTCATCAAGGCGGTTGAAAAGTTTGACTACCACCGCGGCTGCAAATTCAGCACCTACGCCATCTGGTGGATCAGGCAGGCCATAACCCGCGCCCTTGCTGATAAGGCCCGCATCATACGCATACCCGTTCATACCCTTGATGCAATAAAATCCATGCTCAAGGCCCATCAGCGCCTCATGCAGGACAAACAAAAGGAACCCTCCCTGCAGGACATCGCCGATGAAATGGGGGTAGGTATCGCCAAGGTGCAGGAGCTCTTGGGTATCATCAAGATCCCCATATCCGTGGAAACCCCCATCGATGAATTCGGCAATTCATGCCTCTCGGACTATATCGAAGACAAAAAGGGTGCATCGCCCATCGAATGGGTCATCAGGCAGAACCTGGCCGAAGAGATCCAGCATATCCTGGACACCCTCTCTGAAAGGGAAAAAAAGATACTGGAGATGCGCTTCGGCATCGGTTCAAACAAGGAAAAGACCCTGGAAGAGATAGGCAGGTATTTTCAACTGACGCGTGAACGGATTCGCCAGATAGAGGAAAACGCCCTTCAACGGCTCAAGAAGCCGAACAGCGTCCATCCGCTCCTCGATTTTGTGAAAAACTCTTGACTGCGCCGGCCATCTTCTCCGAAGTGTTAGAGAGGCACATCTAAGAGGTTGTATTTTCCCTCCACATGATATACTATACCTATGTATTATCCTCGAAAAATCATAATCTCGTAGAAAGATTTGTCAACCTATCCCTTTGCTGATACAATCCTTTGTTTAAACGATAGTGTAATGCAATCAGATTTCGGGGCACGCTGTGCCCGAACACAGTACTTGATAGAAGGAGGACAGAATGTCAATAAAAAGGCGATGGATACCGATACTCATTATCCTTTGTCTTGGTTGTTTCATTGGCGGCCTCATCGTTGCTGCGCGGATCAATGTAACCCCGCAGAGCATGGCCGTCAATCTCGCACCGGAAGAGGGCCCCTCAGAGGCTCTTTCCAATGATCAAATCATCTCCCCCTATACCTTCGTGGAAATCGCCAAACGCCTCAACCCGGCCGTGGTGTATATCAGTTCCACGCAGGTGGTCAAGGGATTCCAGAACTTCCACTCCCCATTCAGGGATCCGTTCAGGGATTTCTTCGGCGACGACTTCTTCGACAAGTTCTTCGGGATGCCGAAGGGAGACCTCAAGCAGAAGAGCCTCGGTTCAGGCTTCGTCATTGATAAGGAGGGGTATATCCTCACCAACAATCACGTGGTGCGGGATGCCGAGGATATCATGGTCACCCTGGACAACGGGAATGAATACCAGGCAAAGGTCATCGGCAAGGATGACGACATGGACATAGCCCTCCTCAAGATCGATGCCAAGGGGACCCTGCCCGTCGCTCAACTTGGGGATTCGGACGCCCTGCAGATCGGGGAGTGGGTGGTTGCCATCGGCAATCCCTTCGGCCTTGAGCATACCGTTACCGCAGGGATCGTCAGCGCCAAGTGGCGCACGATCGGCCAAGGACCCTACAATTCATTCATACAAACCGATGCATCCATCAATCCCGGCAACAGCGGCGGCCCCCTGTTCAATATCAAGGGAGAGGTGGTGGGAATCAACACCGCCATCGTCGCCGAGGGGCAGGGAATCGGTTTTGCCATCCCCATCAACATGGTGAAGGATGTCCTGGAGGACCTTAAGACCGAAGGGAAGATCAAGCGGGGATGGCTCGGGCTGATGATCCAGAGGGTCACTCCCGGCCTTGCCGAATCCTTCGGCCTCAAGGAAAACAAGGGCGCCCTGGTTGCGGAGGTGGTGGAAGGCGGTCCTGCCAACAAGGCAGGGGTGAAACGGGGGGATGTCATCATCAGCTTCAAGGGAAAGGAAATACGGGAGTACACCGATCTTTCCCGATATGCAGGGCTGACCAGACCGGGCACGAAGGTGGCCATAGAGCTTATCCGGGACGGCGAGAAGATGGAGATTTCAGTGAAGCTGGGAGAGTTCGGCGAGAACGGCGGGGTGTCGGTGGCGGAGCGTGAAGAAAAGGCCATGGGCATGACCGTTCAGGACATCACCGAGGAACTGGCCAAGGCATTCGATCTGGGGAGGACCGAGGGGGTTCTGGTCACCGACGTGACCCCGGATTCCCCTGCCGAAAAGGCCGGGATACAGCGGGGGGACGTCATCATCGAGGTGAACCGAAAAAAAATCGCCGGCGCCAAGGACTTCCGCAAGGCCCTGAAGGCGTCATCAAAGGGTACGGTGCTGTTCCTGATACGCCGCGGTGAAAATCTCCTCTATGTCGCCATCAGCAACTGATACCATATTGAGATTGCCTGTAAGGGGGCACGGCATCGGCCGTGCTCCCTTAAGATTCTCATGTGTTTTTTCTCAACGACGTATGGGAAAGGGGTGACCTTTTGCCGTGGCTCCCGTGCACACGGGTGCACACCCCTTCCCTTTACCACAATGTATTGATCAATACTTGATCTTGCACCTTGCTGGGCGGGATCGGGGATGGGTGCATCCGCCCCCGACGATGCACTGCAAAAATTATATTGAAGTGCCCCTTGACAAGAAACAAATTTTTTCTATAATTCTTTTCTTGTGGCCTTCAGTTGATTTATAAAACCGAAAAACAAAACGTTATTTGCAGAGTCACTATGACGTGCGGTCTCCCCCGAACGATAGACCGGGGCAAACAACCGGGATGAACCGAATGCGACGGGGCGAGACACATAACGCCTGAAAGGGGCGAAAGAACAAGCCATGATAGAAGTCCGGGAACTACACAAAAGCTTCGGCCCGAATGTGGCGGTGAACGGCGTATCCTTTGAGGTACAAAAGGGCGAGATATTGGGCTTTCTGGGCCCGAACGGGGCCGGGAAGACAACCACCATGCGCATCCTCACCTGCTACATCCCGGCGGACTCGGGAACCGCCAAACTTGCGGGATATGATACATTCAAGGATTCCATCGAGGTGAGAAAAAGGGTGGGGTATCTTCCCGAAAGCGCACCCCTCTACCTCGACATGGGGGTGATCGACTATCTAACCTTTATCGCCACCATTCGGAACATCCCCCAAAAAAAGATAAACGGCAAGATCAAGGAGATGATCCGGATATGCGGGCTCCAGCGTGAGTCACATAAATACATCGGCCAGCTCTCCAAGGGATACCGCCAGCGGGTGGGGCTTGCCCAGACCCTCATCCACGATCCCGAGATCCTGATTCTGGACGAACCCACAACCGGGCTCGATCCGATCCAGATCATCGAGATCAGGGAGCTCATCAAGGAGATCGGAAAGGAAAAGACGGTCATACTCTGCTCCCACATCCTTTCCGAGGTCCAGGCCACCTGCGGAAGGATCATCATCATCAACAAGGGCAAGCTGGTAGGAAGCGGCACCCCGGGGGAACTGGCTGATCAGGCCAAGGGAAAGGAAACGGTGTTCATGAGCATCCGCGGTCCCCTTCCGGTAATCATCGAGACCATCGGCGGCATGAAACATGTGGTCGAGGTTGAATCGCTCGCTCCGGAGGGGACGGAACAGCCTGGCGACAACGAACTCCATGCGATCGTCGTCAGGACGGAGAAGGGAAAGGATATCAAGGAGGACCTCTTCAGGTGTGTCGTGGAGAACGGATGGTCCCTGTCGGAACTGCGGGCGGAATCCATAACCCTTGAGGATGTATTCAAACAATTGACCTGTCAGGAAGAGAGCGTATGAGAAATATCATCGCCATTTTTAAAAAGGAGTTTCGCGCCTACTTCGATTCACCCATTGCCTACATCTTCATCACCGCCTTTTTGGTCATCAGCATGTGGATCTTCTTCAAGGGATTCTTTCTGATCGGGCAGGTGATGATGCGGGGATACTTCAGCCTCCTCCCCTGGCTCTTCCTCTTCTTTGTCCCTGCAGTGACCATGAGGCTCTGGGCCGAAGAGAAAAAGCTCGGTACCCTCGAGGTGCTCATGACGCTCCCGGTGAAAGATTCCGAGGTGATCCTCGGCAAGTATCTTGCCGCATACCTCTTTCTCGGATTGACCATTCTGTTGAGCATCACCCTTCCCATCACCCTGGCGATCCTCGGGGAGCCTGACCTCGGCCCCATCATCGGCGGCTATGTGGGCGCCATGCTCATGGGGGGCGCCTATCTGGCCATCGGGCTTTTTGCCTCCAGCCTGAGTGAAAATCAGATTGTGGCGTTCATTCTGGGAATCGCATTCTGCTTCGCCCTCTTTATCATCGGTGAGAATTTCGTCCTCCTGGCGGTCCCCTCCCGGCTTGCCGCACTGTTATCACAATTGGGGCTGGGGAGTCATTTTGAAAGCATAGGCCGCGGGGTCATCGATATTCGGGACATCATCTACTACCTGTCGGTAATCGGTTTCTTTCTATTTCTGAACATACGTTCGCTGGAAAGCAGGAAATGGAGCTAAGACCGTGAGCATGAAAAAAATCGGATACGGCACCCATGTGGTGCTCTATACCCTGGTGGTACTGGCCATTCTTGTGGCCGTAAACTATATCTTTCAGGCCGTCTCCTTCCGGCCGGACCTCACCGAGAACCGTGTCTACAGCCTCTCAAAGGCGACCAAGAACCTCCTCAAGGATCTGGACGACGTGGTGAGTATTCAGGCCTATTTCAGCAAGGAACTTCCTCCCCAGTTGGTGGAAATGCGGCGGGATGTCAAGGACATATTGGATGAATACGCCGCCTATGCCGGGGCCAATCTTTCCATTGAATTCATCGACCCGGAGGATGACCCGGACCTGAGCCAAAGGATGCAGTTCATCGGCATTCCCAAGGTACAGGTCAACATCTTTCAGAGGGACAAGGCGGAGGTGACCAATCTCTATCTGGGCATGAGCATCATGTTCGAGGACCGCAAGGAGGTAATCCCCGTTATTCAGAACGTAACAAACCTCGAATATGATCTCACCTCTGCCATCCTCAAGGTGACGAAAAAGGAGCCCCAGGTGGTCGGTTTCGTGTCGTGGAAGCAGGACCCCGACCGTCGCCAGCAGGATCCCTACATGCAGATCCAGATGGCCCTCCAGAAACAATACGACGTGCGAAATATCAACCTGAGCCCCGGTCAATCGGTGCTGGAGGGCATTGACACCCTGGTGCTGGTGGCGCCGGAGGAGGTTGACGAGAAGGAGCGCTATCTCCTGGATCAATTTCTCATGCACGGGGGAAAAGAGGTGTATCTTGTGGACATGGTCAGGCTGCAGACGGGAAGGCAGCTTGAAGCGGAAAAGGTCACCACCAATATCAACGAGATGCTCGTACATTACGGAGTAAAGGTGGAGCCGGATCTGGTGCTGGACCGGTCCAATTCCATGGCGGCGTTCAGCGGTGGTTTCTTCCATTTTCAGCTCCCGTATCCCTTCTGGCCCAAGGTAGTCAAGGACGGTTTCGACCAGTCCCACCCGATGGTGAGCAAGCTGGAAAGCGTTACCATGCCGTGGACCAGCTCGGTGAGGCCCCAGGAACAGGTTATCCAGGATAAGGGCCTTCAAAGGACCATACTCGCCCAGACCACCCCCCATGGATGGACACAGAAGGGAAAATTCGATCTGAATCCCCAGCAGCGCTTCGACTTTCAATCCATCACCTTCGAGCGGATCCCTTTGGCTGCCATGATCTCCGGATTCTTTGAGAGCTTTTACAAAAATCGCCAGGCGCCCGTCAATGAGGCGGATACGCTGAATGTTTCCGCGCAGGAGACCAACCTTGTGGTGGTGGGGAATTCCCGCTTCGTCCAGGACGATTTTCTGGGTCGCTTCCCTGAGAATGGCGCCTTTTTTCTCAACATCGTTGACTGGCTGACCATGGGGGATGCACTCATCGGCATTCGAACCAGGGAGAAGACAGAACGGCCGTTGCCCGAACTGTCCGAAAGCAAAAAGGCATTCATTCGCTATATCAACATCCTGGGTGTATCGATCCTGATCATTATATTCGGATTGGTGAAGCTCTTTCTCAAACGAAAGACGAGGTTCGTTGCCAATGAACTATAAAAAAACCGTCATTCTCATCATATTCCTGTGTATACTGGTCGGCATCGCCTATTTCCTGAACAGACCCGCCAAAAAGGTGGAAGAGGCCGCCCTGTTTCCCGGGTTCGATGCGGAAAAGGCCGTCGCCATTCGCATTGACGGTGAACGCGGCACGCTCACCCTGTCCAAGGTGGATGGGCGATGGATTGCGGTCGAGGAGGACAACCTTCCCGCGGACAACGATCAGGTAAAGCAGGCCCTCCAGACCATTGCCGAGATCGACCGGGACAACGTGGTATCCAAGAATCCCTCCAAGCAGGAGATCTTCGAGGTTGATCCGAACAGCGGGTTCGAGGTGCTGGTCCAGGGAGAAGGGGAGACAACGCTCGCCCACTTCTATATCGGGAAAAACGGACCTGATTTCATGAGCACCTATGTGCGCAAGGCCGGAAGCGACGAGGTCGTCCTGTACAGCGGATTCCATCTCAAATCCAGGTTTGACAAGCCTGCCGAGACCTGGCTGGACAGATTCGTCCTCCTCGTGCAGGAGCCCGATGTGGACCGCATTGAATTCAGCAGGCCGGATGGCTCATACAGTATCGTACAGGTGCGTGACGAGGGGAAATGGCGGCTTGAAACGCCGGAAGAGGCAGAGGTAAAGGAGGACATGATCAAGGACATGACCCAGACCCTGTTTAATCTTCGGGCAACCAAGGTCCAGCGTTTGAAGCCCGATCAATCCCTGAAGGAATTCGACCTGGATCCCCCCTCCGTGACCATTACCGTGGGCATGGCCGATGAGACCACAAGGGCCCTCCTCATCGGCTCAAAGAATGAAAAGACGGAAAAGACGCAGGAATACTTCATCAAGCCCGCAGACCGTGATGTCATCTACACCGTAGGCGCCTTCTCCGTAAACAAGATCAACAAGAAATGGCAGGAGCTCAAGGAGGAAGCACCACCTCCTAATAAGGAATCAGTACCAACGCCCTCCGAGGAGAGCACGTAACACCTGTGTTGTTTTTGATCCCAGCACCCATGTTCTGGTAAATAATAATCACCATTTGTGGCCTCACCAGCACCCGGGAATCGGACACAGGGAACGGATTACTGAAACCCCCTGCATATCTCTGCAACTCGGTTCACAGATCGCTTGCCTGTTAAGCGGAGACACGATTCCCGCTCATTCCTTTTACCTGTAGGCACAGCCATCTTCCTCAGGGCGTGAAAACCTGACCCGCGGTATATATCTTGCTTAAAATAAAGAAGATATCCGGGTATGGTGTACCAATCATACGTACCCAGCAATTGTCTTTTTCGGCTCCATATGGTATATTAACTATATAAATACAATAAGATAATTTAATTAGCGGGGTGATCTCCCGCAATCGTGGAGCAGGTTGATTGCCCTGAATGTGTTAATGCGATGCCTCATGAATCGACGTGTACGGAGCCGTTGGTGTAGAGAACAGATTCCGTGTGTGAATAACCTGGGCGAATAGAAAACCACGTGCCTGCAGTTTGTTTGGTTAGGGAGTGAACATATGAGAAGATTCGGAAAAATCATCTGCTCCATCCTGAGTGTACTTGTTATCCTTACCGTATGTCTTTGCCTGATCAAGGGGATACTGGGGGCATCCGATACCCAGATCTCCATCAGAAAGGCAACCGACTTTCCCCTCGGCCCGGACCCCAATGAGGTCTACGACCACATCATGATGAAGATCAGGCCGTACGACAAAAACTTTCGTCTCGCACTGAAGATGTATATGGATAATGGGGAGTACCTCTGGATTTACTATACCCCGACAAATGCTCAGCCATACCAGGATTACGAGGGAGGCCCGATCCACGCAGGGCTCAACGCCACATTTACTGAAAAGCAATGGAATCTTATCACACTCGATGTCGGGGTTACCCTTGAAGAGGGTCTCGTCCTCCCGGAATTGCGATCAATCCAGGAGATCGAGCTGGTGGGGAACCGCTACGATCTCGCCTATATCATCGCCTTCCGGGAGCTTTCCGATGGCAGCAGAAGCAACATCATCATAGACGATTTCAGCCTTCCCGGGCAAAACCTTACCACCCGGGGATGGATGTCAGGAACGATTACCTATTTCAGCATCGCCTTCGATTCCGATATGCGCGGCCACCTCAAGGCGGAATATACGCCTCCGTCCACCGATGACGATTCGGACGATGACACTGAAGAGGATGCAAATCAACCCTACTACTACTATTACGGATATCCCTATTACAGCGGCTACTATGGAACCGGGTACTACGGTGGAGGGTACTATGGCAGCGGCTATGGCAGTGGGTACTATGGCGGCGGCTATGGCAGTGGGTACTATGGCGGAGGGTACTACGGCGGCGGCTATGGCGGAGGATACTACGGCGGCGGCTATGGCGGAGGATACTACGGCAGCGGGTACTACGGCGGCTATGGCGGAGGGTATTACGGCGGGCTTGGACTCTACGGCGGAGGATATTACGGCGGCCTTTATGGTATGGGCCTCTATGGCGGCGGCCTCTACGGTGGGCTTGCAAGTTACTATGGGGGCCCCATCGGCATGGGAGGCCTCTTAGGGCTCGGTATCGGAGGACTTGGCTGGCCCTTTATCTGATCCCCCCAACACCCCTATCATCCTGAAAAGAGAATGATTCTTGCATAGATACAGGGTGACATACATTGCTGGAGGGGGGAAGATTGATGCGTTTTGTGTCGCGGTATGGGTACCGTGTTCTTATCATTCTCACACTATCCGTCCTGTTCCTCCCCTTTTCTGCATGGTCACAATTTCAGCAACCCTTTTTCACGCCCGGATTCTATAATCCGTTATTCGCACCTCAGACGACGCAAACAGTATCGACGATTACCCTCATCAGGGAATTCCCTGCAGGGCAAAACAACCAGGAACATGTCTCCTTCCTTATGAAGACCTCTTCACTCATGAGCATTATCCTGGATATATCAAGCCAAGGCGGGCAGTTGTTCCGAATCGAGATGATTCCCGAGAACACGGACAATCCATCCGTTACCCAGGGAAATCGCATCCTCGTTCCGGTGGGAAGCGAAAAGATTGACGGGGCATGGCATGAATGGCTGTTGAACGACATGGACGATGTGCTCGAAGGGATGGGAGTGCAGTTCGGCTTTATTGCCCGGGTGGAGATTCATGGGGAGGATTTTTGTATGGGGCCGGCCATTGCCTTCTTCGAGGAGGATGGCGAGAGGGTGGAGACCTCATACCTTGCAAGTTTCACCGAAGAGCGGGAGGCAATCGCTGATTATGGATGGGTGAGCATCACACCGGTAACCTGTGAATACCATGATGGCGACGGTGATGAAGGATACGTATGCCTGGATCCCTCACGGAGCACCCAGCAGCAGTTCCCCAAGATACCCGTGTCATCATTCATCGGCCCTCAATTCATGCCGGGCCCGTTACTCCCCGTTACCCTTTTTACCCCCGCTTCGTCAGGTGCCCTCCCCTTTGCCTATCCATTCGGTGTGCCCTCGTTACGGCTTCCCTCGCAACTCTATTCAACCCCCATCAATCCGGGCCTCGCCGCCAATCTCCTGAGATCCATCCCGCTGTACCTGGATGCCCAGACCGGGACACCCTATTCGATCGGCCAAAACCTTCTCCAGTTCTATGACCAGATACCGACCTATCCCTTTGAAAGAAATTATGCGAACGATCCGGCATATGCCTACCTGGGGCTCAATGAAGCGCCGGTCACCGAATCCTTCATCCCAAGACCGTATTATCAATAATCCTTCAATAGCATCATCCCGGGCATTCCGCAGTAAACTAATTGCGTATCACCCAATATTGTTCGGGAAGGGAGGCATAGCGGATCCGCTTCGTCTGACAAGGTTGGTTGCGAAATCGCAGACCCTTTTGTGACCGGAACGGGCTGCATAGTGCTCCGCTTCCCTTTATCATAGAAACCATACGGTAAAGATACCTATAGGGTTCTTGCAGATCCGGGAGTATCTGGACCGGATATGGGGTTCCCTCCTGGACAGGATCGATATCCACATCATTGTGTGCTCTCCTGCATAAACAAAATTCTTGTAGTTATTCGATCTTTTCAGCAAGGACAAACAGTTCATTTCCGCTTTCAGTCTTTTTCCTGAAGTACCTAAATTGAATATAATACAGTATTCGCCACAGGGAGTGCCGTCTATTTAAAAGATTAGAAATAACAGGTATATCCCACGCGTTTGTTGCAGTGCTGTTCTCTGTTCGTATGCTTTTTTCGCTATCAATATATTCTGGAGGCGACTTCAGTCGTGTATATAATCTGCGCATGACCCAGAAAAAAGGGTAAGAAACATCCCATAAAATCAACGGCTTTAAACCTGCATCAAATAATTTTTGTTGCAGTTCATCAGTAGTATACCTTCTTATATGCCCGTAATAATCATCATCCCATCGCCACTCATTTAAATTATTCGGAACGGAGAAGGATACGTACCCATGAGGAGGCAGCAGGGAAACGATTTTTGCCAAAAAAATTTCATCATTGTGAATATGCTCAATGACATCCCAAACAAAGATAGTGTTATAGACACCATCTTCTTCGAATAAATTCTTTTTTTCAATTACTATTTGCTGAAAAGGCAACAAGTTACGTTTAGCGTTTGTAATAGCGATATCTGAAATATCTATCGCTTTTCCATACCATCCTTTTGACGCTAAATAGCTTGACAATTCTCCTGATCCGCAACCGACATCAAGGAATGGTGAAGCAAGATTGAAGTCTTCAACTAATTTATCAAGGCAATAAAAGAAATAATCCTTCCAGGGAATAAAATTTGCCATATAGAAAAATACCTTGAGTGTGGCGACCTCACCTATGGATTCGCCAGGGTGCACTGTGACCACTGCCGTCGTGAATATCTCCCGGCATTGGATTGCTGCTATTCATAATGCACCTCCCGATATCCTCGGCGTCAAATCTATTTTTTCTTGTATTTCAAAAGCTGGAGGCTCATACAGACAATCCCCGGCATCACTTAATTTTCTGTACCCCACAGGCAGACGCCCTGCACTCCTGAGATTTCTCACCATACTTATGGCAATTGCAGGCGTCCGGCTGATCTGATCAAGCGTCAAAGGCCCTTGGTCTCCTCTTAAACGGTGTTCCTTGACTTCGAACCATAATAGCGTTGGATGGGCCTCATGCGTCCATCAGTATATGCATTCCTCGCTCCGGTTACAAATCCGCGTTGATTAAATATAGAGGCTATTTCATCATAGGTATGATGCTCCGCCTGATAAACGACCTTGTTTAATGTCACAGGCACTCCAAAGAGATTGCATAGTTTTTATCGGGGGCCTATGTATTTTATGACACCCGCCCGGATGAAATGTCATTAAATTTTATTTTGTTAGTATTAATAAATTTTTTAATGAAATTTCTCACCCGTTTTTCTCTCCCTTCATAGGAACGCTATTTGCTCTTAACCATACAGAACGGTCAAATGTGGATCATGGTGACATGAGCCGAAAGGCCGCGCTCTTTGACCAGGATCGTGTAAGGTTAAGCAGGTGGGGGTAGCATGCGAGAATCCCTTGTGGCCATTGTTGTCTCATTTTCCTTGATGGCCTTTGCCGGGTGCGGGGTAGGAGAGGATCTTCCTTGCGAAACCGGAAATGCCGCATATTCACCCTTTGAGGCATTGGATCCCCTCAGCGACTTCAGGATCGATGACAACGAAAGCAGGCTCCTCCCTTCCTCTGTGGATCATTCATGCCTCGTTCCCCAGGCACGGAGCCAGGGGTTGACCGGTTCCTGTACCTCATGGATGACGGCATACTATCTCAAGACCTGCCAGGAGGCCTTCGAAGAGGGATGGAATACGGACGCCTTCGCCTTCAGCCCCATGTATCTCTTTGCAATGCAGTGCAGAACATTTTCTCAACCCTATTCCTTTATCGCTGCATATACCATCATGAAACGTTTTGGATGCGCCCTCTGGCATACCCTTCCCTATGAGGATTATCGGTTATGGGACGATCCCACAGAGGAAAAGGAATCGTATGCCGGCATCCATATACCCGAAACGGCCCATGTCCAGGCACGGGAATTCAGGTGCGGGGAGATGATACAACTCTGCAATCTTACGCAGGTCAGGGAGGCGCTGACCGAGGGGCCGGTCATGGTGGCGATCAATCACTGGGGCGATCCACCCTCGTCCGTGTCCCCCGAAACCAACTCCCTGGAGTATATGGCATGCAGAACCAAAAGCCACCATATCCTCGTATGCGTTGGGTACGATGATTCGAGATTCGGCGAGGGCGCACTCAAGGTGGTGAACAGCAAGGGGGATTCCTGGGGTGAACAGGGCTATTCATGGATACGCTATTCGGACTATTCCGGTATCGTTGATTGTGCAATGGCCATCCAGGACCTCCCCAACGTCAACCGGGCGGGTCTGAACATCCGGGAGGTTCCCGCCGCCCCTTCCCAGGTGATTGCCTCGGATGACGCAGGACCGTATGTGGATGTCACCTGGGAAAGGATACCTGAAGCACGCTACTACAGGATCTTTCGGACACGGATCGGTGATCCGGACACCCATACCTTCATCGGATCCAGCCATACACCTCACTACAGGGACTATCCCGAACCCGGAATCCCCTTCTATTATGCGGTGTCGGCAGCCAATGAAATCGGAGAGTCGACACATCATTCCTTGGATACGGATGAACAGGGATATGTGGACCGGGGCAGCGCCCTGGGGAGATCCATGTCCCCCCCGTCCATATTCTGGGTTTTCAATGATGCGCAGGGGGCCTCGTTCTTTGCGGTATCGAATATCGATGAAACCGCAACCTCGTTGCACGTCGCGGTTTCCGCCACATCAGACGGGCACTGGGACTCCCTGGGATGGATTGCACCGGGAGACTTTACAATATCCTGGGGCAAGGACTCTGCGTATACGGGCAGGATGCCGCAGGTAAAGGTCAGGGCGTGCAGCGCGCATGGAACCAGCAGCTTCTCGGAGCCGGCCCGGGTCAATGCAACGATTGCCCCACGGTTTCGTGTTGCCTCGATCCGGGCATTTTCCGGGCGGCATGCACGCTCCTCCATTGAATTGTCATGGGAGATCGATGAAGGCAATGTCGATTTCTACGAACTGTGGCGCTGTCGTGCCGCCTCCGATGAGACCCATGACTGGGTGCTGGCGGGATATGTCAATCCTCCATGCCGGCATTTCACGGATTCACAGGTTATTCCCGGCATTGCCTACTTCTACGCCGTCATTTCAGTCTATCGCGGGACCCATAGTCCGCCGGCGATCATGGAACAGCCGGTACGCATTCCCACTGCCAACCCGAATCTGTATCTGTACGATTTTACCTACCAGTACGGTGAAATAACAACACATTCCGTAGGATTCGAAATCCATGTATGGAACGAGGGTGATGTCCCCATCCATGACTATCCCATTGCCCTTCTGATATACGGGGGACAGGAGGACGAAGCGGGCGAGACGGTTTCCCTGATGCAGGCCTCGGATATCGCCGGGCAGGGCCAATTACCACTGCTTCCCGGTGAATACCACACCCTTGCTGTCTCCCTCGACATCCCCGAATCGTGTGCCGACGGTCGTCCCCGCTCCTGGGGATTCAGGCTTGATCCCTGCGATTCCATCGATGAGCAGTACGAATCCGATAACCTTCTGGAGGGCCACCGCACGTGGTGGATGTCAGACAGGCAGGCCATGCACCGGGACACCGCAGAGGATCTCGATGAAACACCCACCCTGCGAACCAGTGCCCGATCATTGAACGGGATTACCGGGGAGGATACCACCCCAGGAACAGACGTCGGCCCCATTCCCTATACAAGGCCCTCGTTCTGATCCGAATGTGGAACAAGAACACCACTCACTCCTACCATGTCCCCATGAATCACCCTCTCTATTTCCATTAGCGGTATTTTGAAAGGCAGCATTAGTAGCGTAGTCCCCCCCGACATACGTCACGGGAAGGGTGGTTTTCTACATGCCCAGCAGGAATGCCATGATAAGCGAGGGGGTGAAGAGGGACGGATACCCATTGATCAGCGGTGACGGAAAATTACCCTGCGCCGGGATAAAGCCCGCCTCTGTTGATCGCTGGTAGGGGATCAGGCTGCTTGCCTGAGGGTATAAGCCGCCGGTCCGTTGATATGCCGGGAAGGAGGTGTAGAGGAACGAAGCGTACTGTGATCCGAGACCTGACAGTGATGGATTGAGGAATGTGTAATTCGTCGGAAGCAGGGTATTCTGCAATGAGACCTGAGCCGGTTGGCGCCCGGTGACAATCTGACCCAGAGGGGCAAAACGTGCGTTTGCCTGAAACGTTACCCTGCC
Source organism: bacterium (assembly GCA_049472315.1). Lineage (GTDB taxonomy): Bacteria > SZUA-182 > SZUA-182 > DTGQ01 > JAFGSM01 > JBLIRM01. Next base: position 28,887 of record JBLIRN010000020.1, on the reverse strand, counting down.
GCCCTGAGCCGGAAGCGAAGAGGACAGGGCCTGGAGATAGGCAGTAAATGGATTCTGAAGGCGCAGCGGGGTGCGGAGAACAATGCCCTCCGTGGCCGGTGCGGCGGCGGCCTGTACCGCAGCCAGCGGATTGACCAGACCCCAGCCGAAATATTGATCCCACCCCGGGTCACCCAGATCGATTGCGGTGGTGTGCAGGATATCGCGTATTTCATCCGGGGTGAGGATGCGACCGGCGCATCCCACGATCAGGGCCGCCACCCCCGATACATACGCCGCTGCGCTGGACGTACCCTCAGCAAAGTAGAAATCGAATTTCGTATAGTTTTTACCGTCATGGGTCTGCTGATAGATACCGTCGGGGTATCCGTCATCGTTCACATCCTCGTTGAGATCCCCTCCGGGGGCGCACACATCCACATCAGGGCCATAGTTTGAATAGGCATCGGCAAATGACTGATCGTATTTTGCGGCACTCACACAGATGGTGGCCTCATAGGCTGCGGGGTAGCTCGGCAGACTGGTTGATTCATTGCCAGCGGAACAGATGACCGTCACTCCCTGTGAAACGGCGTAGTTGATCGCATCTTCCTCGGCGGCCGACTTATTGCGGGGGCCCTTGCCCGGCCTGGAGCCGCCCAGGCTCATATTGATAATCTGCGCCCCGTTGTTGACCGCATAGTAGATACCATCCACGATGGTGGCAACATCGCCATACCCTGTATCATCCAGCACCTTCACCGGGAGGATGGCGCATGCCGGTGCCACCCCTGCCCCTCCCACCAGGTTGTTGGTACTCTGGGCAATGGTCCCTGCTATGTGGGTGCCATGACGATTGTCGTCATCCGGATAGGGGTCGTCGTTGACGAAATCATATCCGGGCAAAAAAACGGTTTCCGCAAGATCGGGCGCCTGTATATATCCATCACCCGTCCTGCAGGCAACCCCGGAATCAACGACGGCGACGATCACGTTTTTGCCCCGGGAGATATCCCATGCCCATTCCATCATCGGCGTGCACAGGTGCCACTGGTACTGGTAGAGGGGATCGTTGGGAACAAAATGGAGCACCCTGAGATAATTCGGCTCTGCAAAGGCAACAGCCGGGTTCTGGTTCAAACTCGCCGCAGCCGTGTACACGGACACCCCCGCGGGGACCTGAACCCTTCTGAACCCGTTGTAGGGGCTATAGGAGAGCTCATTGAGGCCCAGGGTACGATAGGTGTTGACAATATCGGAATAGCCGGCCTCGGAACGATACCGCACCAGGAGTTCCTGGGATGCAACCACCGGTGGCGACGATCCCGCGGACTGAGACCATGCGGTACCGTTCCCCAGGATCGCCATCCAGACAATCAATGCCCAGGGCAGCCACGTGATACCCGGTTGAATGGTGCGCACCGGCAATGTCCCCCCTTTTTCTTTTTAAAGATAAAATTCCAACTCAATGTTCAGCAAGATATATACCAGGGCCGGCCCATGCGGACCGCCCCGATCGCCCATTTCCCATGATGTCGTACAGGGAAATATATGCAAAAAATATCTTATTATGCATTTTATTGCATATTTCCCAGTTTATGTATATCTATTTGCATATTTACGCAGCTCTCATGGACATGGCTGACGTGCTGAAAAAGGTATTACGATTGTTCAATGGCGTGCCGGAAGGGGACGAACCCTCTCCTGCACCACAATCGTATAGGAAGGGAGGGTCATCCATGCCTTTCTTTCACAGTCTGTGCTGCATGGATGAACTGCCCCTGAGCATGCTGTAGCCGAACATGGCAAAACAAATCAGTGCCATAATCAACAGGGTGAGGAGACCGCATTTAAGCACCATAAACCAGATCCCGATGTATGACAGGTCCGGGTTCCTCCTGATCCTTTCCATTTCGGTCATATGGCGGACGGCAACAGGGGCTTCGCACCGGAGGGTGTGGATAAAACAGGTGGCCCCCTTCATATCGATCCCCTCCCAGGTGGTTTGATCCCCGTCAACGGTGCCTTGCTGGCCGTCACCCGCGCTGCCCGGGAGGATCAGGATACCCAGGCCCTCCTGGGACGGGGGGCCGGTTGCGGACATGTAGATATCGCTGAACACAAATCTGTAGGGGATGAATCCGATCTCTGTGCCGTTATAGGAGACGGCCCGTATGTATTCCTTTCCATCGACATAATCCATATCCGCAGGGTTCGCATCCTGCATGACATACCGTTCATCATCCTCAAACTCCCCATCCAGATCTTCGTCCAGCCAGACCTCCTTGACATTTGGGGGGTATCCATACTGATTCATGTATACCACCTTGAACTCAAAGGAGGTGCCCGGCGGACCTTCGTCGGGGTCCACCCCGTCATCGACAAATCCTTCGGAGATAAGCCATCTCAGGCTTATCGGGGATTGGACCATGATCATCCCCCCCGCCAGGAAGGGATCCCCGGTGGCGATGTTACACCCGTCATCGAACACGAACTTATAGATCATCTCCCCCTCCCCGGAATAGGAAATGACCTTCTGGAGGGTATAGAGGTTGACCGTGGTAAAATCCATATCCAGTGAATTCTCTGCAGACATGTTGAATCGTTCGTCTTCCTTGTATAAACCGTCGCCGTTCAGGTCCAGCCACACCTGCCGCGTGATGGGCGGATCATTGTCCGGGTCGCGATAGCCCACCTTGAAGATAAAGAGATTTTCCTCATCGCCGGATCCCTGTTTGAATCCATCCTGGAATTCCTCATCCACCGGCCAGGAGAGTATCGGGGCCATGAGGTGGGGCAAAACAGTAAGTGCATGATTCTTGGTAGGATCGCCCTGGTTGGGATCACCAACCGCCAGGTGAAACCCATCGGTAAACAGAAACCGGTACTGTATGATGCCGTCCCCGACATAGAGGATCTTGATATTCTTCTTGAAGTTGCGACCTGTGGTGATAGCGTTCTGATCCTCCTCCGCCATCACGAAACGCTCCCGCTGTTCATAGGTTCCGCTGTCGTCAAGATCGACCCATACCTCACCGACCTCCGGGAGGTCCCCTTCCGCGTCCCGGTAATTAATCCTGAACACAAAGGTATAGCTCCCCTCTGCCTGGTTGGGATCCACCCCGTCGGTGTAGTATCCGTTCTTTTTGCACCAGGAGAGAACCGGTTGGTTGTTTTCCACGGTGACGGAGGAGGGGGCAGCGGGAGGACCGGTTGCCTCGTCGATATCGTCCTTGAAAAAGAAGCGGTAGGCGACCGTGCCTTCCCCCATGTAATCGATCGCCGACTGGCACTGGAATACGGCCCCTGCTGCGTAATTCGGGTCTGTCTCCTCAGGGGCGAGGGCCATGTCGACCTTTCGATCACCAGGGAACGAGAAGGCCCCATCGCCGTTCAGGTCCACCCAGACCTGGGCGGTCTGCGGGGGAGTGCCCTCGTTGTCTATATACCGTACCCTGAAGGTGAATGCCATGCCCCCAAATCCCTTGTCGGGATCGACCCCATCAGATTCATACCCTTCCTCTCCGGCCCACTCGATCATGGGCGGAACCGGCGGGATCAAATCCAGGGCATAGAGGTCCAATTGGCCGGTGTAATTTTCCTCCCACGCCACCATACCCTTTGCATGGAAAAAGGCGCCGCCGGGAGGGGTGTAAATGCAGGATGCCAGCGGACTGTTGATGGCGATCCCCCCATCCGTGGCGTTACCGTTGAGAAGCCCACCGGTCCGGTTCACCCTCGTCCAATAGACATCCACCATTCCATCCCGGTCATCCTTCCACAGGCATACATAGTTGTTTTCCGTCCAGAAGACCGCGGGATTCACCTGATTCCATTTCGCCGTGCTGATGGCCACGGGGTCACCCTGGTTCACCTGTCCCTCCTTTGACACCGTGATCCCGTAGATGTCCGGATAGAGCTGGTCGGGGGCGTGTTTGTCCCAAACCACCAGGAATCCCTCGCCATCCGATGCGACATCCGGATTGAGCTGCATATCCTGCCCCTGGCTTATGGCAATGCCTCCCCCCCACACGTCATCCAGGATATTGCCGACCGACGAGACCCGTAACCCCCGTATATCCGTTTCCTGGGCTGAGGCATGGTCCTCCCATACCACCAGGTAATGGCTGCCGTTCCATGCCACCGACGGGGCCTTTTGCTCGCCTGCCTTCTGGCAGAGCACCAGGCCGCCATCCTCGGCAGGGCCATCATAGATCATCAAATCCCTGTCCATCCTCGTTCCGTAGATATCGGCCTCGCCGCTTCTATAATCCTCCCACACCACCAGAAAATAGTCCTTGTCATTCCACACCAGATCGGGATGGAGCTGATCCTTGGGGGCGACGCAGATGCGTATGCCGCCGGAACTCGCGGTTCCATCCAGGAGTGCCCCGCTCAAGGCAATACGAACCCCATAGATATCATAGAAATTCCCCCCCCGGTTGTCCTGCCATACCACAACGTAATGCACCCCGTCCCATGCCACGGCCGGCTCCTTCTGGTCCCGGGAGACGGTGCATATCGGGAAGGGGCCAAACGCCTCTCCGTCATACGCACCGGCACCATAGAGGTCGAATGAGCTTCCAGTCCGGAAATCCTGCCATACGATGAGATAACTGTCCTCGTCGGCAAATGCGATCGCCGGGGCCTGTTGATCGCGCTCGCTCCCGCATATCAGCTCACCCACCTGATCGGCTCCGGCCGGGTTCAACGGACATATTCCAACAAAAAGGATAACAAGGAACAGGTTCAGTACCGCATGCACAAGAATCGTTCTGTAAGGCATTGTACTCCCCCCCTGGAATGAATTTCAGATATTCCAGTACTCTATAAGCAAATACAGTGCCAAGATCACGCGATAGATCATAACCGCTCAATACTGAACAATTACCGGTTTCGAATTCTGTTTCCGTTCACCGGCGGATGGGAATCATGTGCCATGCTTTATCCGATAGTAGAGGTATGATGACGCGATATACGACGGCAATGTTAATCACAAACCTCTACGTCATGGACGTGGGAAGACATACAACATGTCTGCTCAGTATGATGTCGCATCAAAATTGATTGACCGAATGCATGCATTCCCTTGATACTATCCGATAATGTATGGTAAATTTATATATATTAAGGTATTTTGAGCCTCACGGCGATCCTTATAGGTAAAGGTAACGACGAAGACCAACATAGTGCTGCGCTGCGCTCCGCCTGACACGTTTGGTTGTACCCCCTTTCGCGCGATAGAGGGCAATTCACGGAAGAGAGCGGATCGTCTCACGCACCACAGACAACGGAGTACCCATGAAAAAGAAGCTGACCGTTATTGCCGAACGATGCTCGGGATGCAGGATCTGCGAGCTTGTGTGCGCCATAAAACACTTTTCCGTCAATAATCCCAAGAAAAGCGCCATCAGGGTGATGGTTGTCTACCCCCATCCGGTTATCAGGATGCCGGTGGTATGCAATCAGTGCGGTGAACCCAAATGCATGGACAACTGCCCCATGAAGGCCATCACCAAGAACAACGGGGTGGTGGAAATCAATCAGGAGAAATGCATCGCCTGTACCAAATGTGTGACAGCATGTCCCTTCGGCTGCATCTTTGTCCACGATGATGTCAGAACCCCCTTCAAGTGCGACCTCTGCGGCGGGGATCCCGCGTGTGTCAAGGCATGCCCTAAAAAGGCCATCCTCTTTATCCCCGAGCATATGCTGGGGCAACCGCAACGCATGGCGAACCTCCTCAAATATGTTCACATGAAAGAGGTGGAGTATGAGGAAAAGGGGGAGCGGAAGATCATCAAATATGCGGAAATCGAGAGGAGACGAAATGAAGACTAAGGGCGGCTACCACCACAGGATCCTGTACATAGATCTTTCCGCAGGCACGAGCACCGTTCGTGATTTCGATGACGACTTCGCGATCCGGTATATCGGAGGGAGGGGATTCGGCGCCAAGGTCCTCTGGGACCATTTGAAGCAAGGAATCGATCCCCTGTCCCCCGACAACGTCATCACCATCGCCCCCGGGCCGTTGACCGGATTGTTTCTTCCCGCCTCAGGCAAGACCTCCTTTGTGTCCCTTTCACCCGCCACGGGCATCTATGGTGACAGCAGCATGGGAGGAAGTTTCGGGGTCGAGATCCGTCAGGCGGGATATGATGCAATCTGCCTGGTGGGCAAGGCAAAGGAGCTTTCCTACCTGTGGATCGACGACGATGCCGTGGAGATCGTTCCCTGCCCTGATCTCAAGGGAAAGAATACCCTTGCGGCAGAGGGACAGATCAAGGGTGAATTGGGCGACCCCTGTGTAAAAATCGCAGCCATCGGCCTTGCAGGCGAGAACCTGGTGCGTTTTGCCACCATCAACTGCGACTGGAGCCGCAATGCAGGGCGAACGGGAATGGGTGCGGTCCTCGGATCGAAGAACATCAAGGCCATAGCCGTCCGGGGCACCAAGGACCTCCCGGTCGCGGACATCAATCTGCTGTACGAGATCTCTCAGGAGGCGTTTTCCTCGTTGAGGGTCCATCCCTACTTCGATCTCTGGCAACAGCAGGGTCTCATGACGGTCATCGACTACCTGCGGGTGCACGATGCACTCCCATCCTATAACTTTACCGACACCTGCTTTGCCGATGCCGAAAAGATCAATGGATACATGATGGAGGATCACTTCAAGATCGGGGACACCGCCTGCTTTTCCTGCCCCATGGCCTGCGGCAACATCTGCCTGGTAAAGGAAGGCCGATACAAGGGCACGGTATGCGAAGGGCCTGAATATGAGACCGCCTGTATGCTCGGCTCGAACATCGGCGTGGGGAATCTTTCCTTTATCATCAAGGGGAATCACCTGTGCGACGATTACGGCATCGACACCATTTCCACCGGGAATCTGATCGCCGCCGTTATCGAGGCATCCCAGACAGGCCTGCTCACCGACAAGGAATTGGGCTCCTCACCCATTCAATGGGGGGATGAGGATCGGATATTGGAGATGATCGACATGATTGCCCACAGGGAGGGCATCGGGGCGATCCTGGCCGACGGATCAAAGAAGGTGCTCGCGACATGGCCGCAGCTCAAGCCCGTGCTTTCACAGACAAAGGGACTCGAGCAGTCCGCCTACGAGGCGAGGATTGCCTCATCCATGGCACTTGCCTATGGCACCTCCGACATCGGTGCGCACCATACCAGGGCGTGGACCATTGCCAAGGAAATGGAGATGGGTTCCGGATGGGGGCTGGAGGAAAAGGCCGACCTGGTGATCTACCACCAGACCATCAGGCCGCTTTTCGATATGCTGGGGGTGTGCCGGCTTCCCTGGATCGAGCTCGGATTTGCGGAACGGTATTACGAACGGTTCTTTCAGGCAACCACCGGTCTCGATCTCAGCCTGGACGACCTCCTTGCCAGATCCAGGGACATATACGACCTGACCCGTCTCATCAACACCCGTCTGGGCATCTCCCGCAAAGACGATTACCCCCCTGAGAGGGCGTTTACGAGCCCGATACGCTCGGGAAAGTACAGCGGCAAAAAGATGGACCGCAAGGAATATGAAAGGATGCTGGAAATCTACTATAATAAGAGGGGCTGGGACGCCAACGGCATCCCTTCCGAGAAGACGGCGGCCCTGTTCAAGGACCCCGTCTTCCCTCGCAAAACCGCAAAAAAGGGGAAATGAATAATGGTGTATACCCGATCAAACAGCGTCAGGGGGTGCCGCTCATGAAACAAAAGGGGCATCGCCCATTCGTCCACGATACCGCATTGATGGCCCTCTGTGCGGCGTTCTCCCTTATCATGATTCTGTGTTGTGCCGGAGGGGCAATGGCAAGCATCGATTACTCTTCCAGGCAGCCTGCCGCCCCCCCCGTTGATGCGATGGCAAGGGCACAGGAGGAGGAGAAACAAAAGGAGGCGCTGGAACACTATAAGATGGGTGAGCATTACTCCAAATTGGGGAAGGTGAACGAGGCGATCGAGGAGTACCGCAAGGCGCTCAACCTGGACCCCGACCTGGCTGAGGCGCACCTCAATTTGGGCTGGAGCTATGCGCTGAGAAAGAAGGACTATGATCTTGCACTCCAGGAAACACTCGAGGCGATCCGGCTGAAGCCCGAACTCACTGTTGCCTACAGAAACCTCTGGTGGATATACCGGCTTCAGAAAAACTACGACAAGGCCTTGGAAACCCTCAAGAAGATACTCAGCCTCGAACCGGACAATCCCATAAACTATCTCAACCTTGGCGAGGCATACCTTATCGATACAAAGGACATCCCTCAAGCCATCACCATCCTGAGACAGGGACTCGACCGCGACCCCAACAACTTCCATATCCTGCGCAAGCTGGGCAAGGCATATGAATTCGACGCACAATACGACCGTGCCCTCGCACAGTATGACAAGGCCCTCAAACTCAACCCGTCCGATCCCTATACCTATCTCTTCATGGCGGTGAGCCTGGGTAAGGCAGGCAAGGCGAGCGAGGTCCCTCCACTCATGCAAAAGGCCATAGCGTCCGTATCGGAGAAACTCGCCATGCCCGTAAGATGGGACCTTTCCTTGCTTCAGTTCTATGCAGGGAATATTTCCGAGGAGGATCTCTTCGCCCAGGGAAAACTCAATCCGATCCATCGATGTCAGGCGCTTTACTACGCAGGCCTGAAACGCATATGGCAAGGGAATACGTCAAAGGGCATCGAATATTTGACGGAGTGCAGATCCATGGGGATCGATGCCCTCGCCGAGTATGAATACTCAAGGACCGAGCTGTCGTTGTTAAAGGCCAAAACCCCTTGATAATACGCGATAAAAGGAACGGAAATTTGCTACATATTTTAATAAAATGTGTATTTTATTTCATACCATGATTGTATCTTCACAAATACACCCCTAAATAATATTTTTTTCACAGCATCCCCAAACATAATTTGTTGATTTATTATATCTTTTTATAAAATTCCCCCTCTCTCTACCCCATCGATCGATTGGCACTTCCCTTGCATAATGTTAACACGAGTCTGCAAAGGCCTTAAAAACCAAGGCATTTGCATGAGAGGATACAAATATACGATTTTTCATCATCCCACCGGCGGATGACTGGATAACAGGTCATTGAGGAAAGGGGGTGTGACGTCCCGGCAAAAATGACCGTTGAGGACTGAGGTTTATTGCTAAGAAAAGGTTAATTTTATTTGGTACGCGAAAGGGGAATGAGATGAAGGAAAAATGGATAGTGAGAGTCAGGCAGATGAGTCTCCTCTTGGTAATGCTTCTTATCATCTGTATTGCCACTCCCCATACCTCCCATGCCCAAACGTATGGTCTTTACGGCTCCGGACTCCTCGGCGGAAGTTTCGGCACCACAAGCCTGAGCAGCGGATTATACGGCGGATTGTTAGGGAGCATGTATGGGGGAGGGTTATACGGAGGCCTTTACGGAAGCAGCATGTACGGTGGACTCTACGGCAGCAGTCTCTACGGCAGCAGTCTCTATGGCAGCAGCCTCTACGGCAGCAGCATGTACGGCGGGCTCTACGGCAGCAGCATGTACGGCGGTATGTACGGAGGCTTATACGGCAGTATGGGCGGCAGCAGCTTGCGCACCCTCTACCTCATGGCGCTGTTGGGACAGCTCGGCACCGACGGAACCGGTACCGATCTCACGAGCCTCTTGGGAACGTCGGGTCTTTACGGCCTGGGCGGCATGTACGGAGGCCTGTTAGGCGGTATGGGCATGTATGGCGGCCTCTATGGCGGACTCTTGGGCGGCAGCAGCCTCTACGGCGGACTCCTGGGCGGCAGCAGCCTCTACGGCGGGCTCCTGGGCGGCAGCAGTTTGTACGGCGGACTTTTGGGCAACAGTCTGTACGGCGGCGGGCTCTACGGCGGTATGTATGGCGGCATGGGCGGGAGCAGCATCTATACACTTCTGCTCTTGCAGTCGCTGCTTGGTCAGACATCCTCACCGCTTGCTTCGCCATTGACAACGACACCTGCTACCACCACCTCTCCCACCACCACTACTCCTGTGGCAACCGCTTCCGGTTTGTGGTACTGGTATTGATCCTGCTTGCGCATAGTGCAGAAAGGGCCGGTGCATGCACCGGCCCTTTTTTTATGGATAATGAGGAATTCTTTTAATTCTTCTGGCTGGATCGTTCGAGGTCCAGGATCTCTCCACCTGACGGATAGGACTCCGTCTCTATGGTGTCTATGGAGAGAAGCCTGTGTACGATATCGGAGATGCGATCAACCGCCTCTTCCACGAGCTTCACATCCGCCAGCGTATCCTGATCCTCGTTCTTATCCGTCTGGCAGAGCTTCTCTTCGAATATCTTCAAGAATCCCTTGATACAGGAAAGCGGCTGATTGATATTGTGAGCGGCACCTCCGGCGAGATGCTGGAGGGCCTTCAATTTTTCCATCTGTATCTTTTTCTCTTCCATCCTCTTATTTTCGGTCACATCACGAATGATCCCTTCGATGGCGATCAGGTTGTTATCCTTGTCGTACACGGGAATCCTCTTGTCATGAAGCCAGATCCACCGTTTCCCCTTGGTCCTGAGGCGGTATTCGATTTCGGCCCTTCCCCTCTTTTTTTCAACCCCTGCAAGACCATCGGCAAGCATGCCTTTGTCCGTCTCATGAATGAGCTTGAGGTAGCCGCACAGTCCCATGTCCAGGATTTCCTTCTGACTGTATCCGGTGATCTTTTTTACGGCCGGGTTGACGTAGTCGAATTCCCGATCGCAATTTATACGGTAAATGATATCCTGGGCATTCTCGCTCAGACGACGAAATTTTTCCTCGGAATTGCGTAGACGGTTTTCAAGTGCCCTGATCCTGAGCCTCGTCTTGACCCTCAGCACCAATTCCTCGTTGTTGAAGGGCTTTGTTATGTAGTCGTCGGCACCCGCCATCAGGCCGCTGATCTTATCCTCCTGGCGGTTGTGACAGGTCACCATGATAATCGGGAGATCCTTCCATCGGTCGTTATTGCGGATCTGCCGAGCGATGTCCAGGCCGTCCATCTCGCCGAGGGTAAGGTCGAGCAGGATCAGGTCAACCCGTGGCTCCTTTTCCAGGATGCTGATGACCTCCTTACCGTCACTGTTCCAGATGACGTCGTATCCGCATCCCTCCAGGAGGAGATGGATCAGATTCGCAATATCGGGCTCATCCTCAACGAGGAGGATTACTTCCTGTTCCTTTGTTCCCTTGGTCATCGTTCTCCCTGCCTGAGATCAAACACGCCCTCCGCTTCATGCGATCAGGATACCCTCGCCACCTGATAAGGACATTGTCCGTAGCAACACCCCCGCCGGCCCGGACATCGAAGGGTATCCCTAATTATATCGATACGCCACCTGAATAAAAAGGCCTCTATTCCGCGGCCGGCACGTCTGCTTTCGGCATTGCACTGACGTGAGCACCTCCGTACAAGGATAGCTTGGTTGGTGCAATCGCTATCGCTCCACCTCCATATTGGGAGGATCCGGCGGCTCCGGCAGAAGCTTCAGGTCCTTGGTTTCCTCTTCGGTATATTCCTGTTGAATCGTTTCTCCAAGCTCCTCTATCAGTCCGGATCCTATACCTTCGGGGGAAAACTCATCACCCATTTCTCCGCCCAGGTCCTGGTCTAAAAGCACTTCCGTCTCGACGGGAAAGGGCTCCTCCGGCAATCCCGGCTGCTCGACCTCCCGAGGGGCTTCAGGGGGCGCTATCACCGGTTGTCCGGGGACTCCGGGGGGAATTCCCCCCTCAAGGGCACCGGGCCTTTCCTTCGCCCCTTCCGCCTTGTCCTCCGGAGCCTTCTCCGGAGGAGGCCCTGCTCCCTTTCGCTCCCTGGTTTTCTTCTCGATCTGAATGGCTGCGCCCTGCTCCTCTTCCTGGACCGAGATCATGATCTCCTGCAGGAGTCCTTCCAGTTCCTCCATGGTCACATCCATAATCTCTTCGGGTGGGGCACCCTCGAAGACCCATACCTGCTGGAAGGCTCCCAAGACAACCCTGTCGGGTATCTGCGGGTCAACGTTGCGCACCTCGACGCTTCCGACTGTACAAATGGCCCGGGTGGAGTCCTCGATCGTTCCTTCCCTTTCCGTCCGCTCGTTGATGACGAGTTGTTCGGTGCCCACCACCCCGGTCACCGCAGTGGTGGTCTGTATTTCAAATCGCGATGATGGATTGATGAATTTGCTTATAAAGGCCCTGACCCGTCCCAGCTTCATGGTGAAGGTGGATTGACTCAGCGCGTCATCGGGCCGGTAGTGCAGTTCCTTTACCACAAGCTCGGTCTGTTCGCCCATGTCGAGGACCGCCCCGTTGATGAAACTGAGGCTCGCCTTTGACCGCTCACCGGTCGTTATGGTGTCCCTGTGGAACAGGTCGTCATCCTGTTTGGCAACGGCTGGCTTTGCATCCCAGGAGTGCTGAACATACACGGTGCCCACGAGCCGATCGATTCTGCCCACGGGCGTTTCAGCCGCCATGGGCATGCCCGGGGCAAAAAGGATACCGCACATGGCAAGCACCACCAATGACATCATCCCTACGCGTCCATACCTGCAATCCCTTCTATTGATCATGGGCACCTCCCCGATAGCATTAAAATCTACACGTTAGCCCGAGGGCGTATGTGTTTCTGTGATAATCCCTGCTCTCCAGGCTGGGGTTTAGATCATCGATGTTTGAATCATTATGCCGATGGGAATATTTCAATTCCAGATCCAGGCGACATCCCCCCTTTTTGCTCAATGCATTCCTGAACAGGGGCTGCGTATGACGGAATTCGTAGACATAGGTATCGTCCTCCCGATGGCCGCCGCTGAGATACATATGGTACAGCCAATCGTACCGCTTTGTGCTGTACGTGAATGAATGCACGTCGCGGTGGGCGGACCAGTCACCCTTCGCGGTTATGAATCCGAAGGGGAGGATAAAGCTCTTCGGGATGGATACACATATCTCATACTGGTGGGTGGTCCCGCTGGTCAGTTCATTCTTCTGCACAGGGGTAAGCCCCTCCTTCTCGCGATCATCCCTGTAGACATATTCCACCTGCACGTATCCCCCCCGGCCCGGTGAGTAGAACCGGACATTTGCCAGTCCCTTGACCGTTTCCTTGTCCTTGGTCCTCTCCTGCACCCGGTTCTGCCAGTCGTACCCGCACCCGAGCTCCGCGGTCATCCGGTAGGCGAAGTCATGCGCCCACCTGAAGCCTATCCCCGGCCCGTTGGTATACCGGTCATAGTCAAGGTGACTTGAATGGTATGTGGCAAGCAACGTCGTCCTGGAAGTCCCGCGCATATAGGTCCAGGTGGCGATGAGCAGTTGGATCTGCAGGTCCCGCTCATCCCGGCGGTCATAAAACAGGGAATCGATCATATACCCCACCGAAATGGTATTGAAACCCCTCAGCCCGGGGATATACCACCTGAGTTGCGGGGTATAGCGAATCTGCCCGATAGCGTCATAGCGACCGGTGGGTTCTTCCTCCGGATAGAGGGTGACATTGTCGTCATACATGTAGCCGAGGGTTACGCTCTGACTCAGCCGCTTCCGGCTCTTGAGGAAAAGAAACCCGGCCGCATACTGCGATTCAAGGGCCAGCCGCGTCCGTGGCGCAAGGGCAAATGCCTTTCTGAGTGCATCCAGGGCCTCATTCGGACGATTCATAAAGATGAGGGTCAACCCCAGGTCCTTGTGGGCATAGGCGTGCCCCGGATATACGTCGATAACACCCCTGAATCCCTTTTCCGCCCGCTCATATTCCCCTGCTTGAAAGGCCTTCCGGGCGTCGATGTACGTGGTGACATTCCCGGCGGATTCGGCACAGAGCACGGCAAGGAGAATACTGACACCGCACAAGAACAGGACCAGGAGGAAGGGACCAAGGCCTCCCTTGCCGGGAAACCTGAACCGTCTGCCTATCAGGGCACAGACCCCGAGGATGACCAGTATAACGGCGGTCGCTGCAATGTGCCAATTCTCCTCAAAGAGCCCTATGAAGCATCCCCCAATGCCCTGTTCCCTGGGCGTGGTTTCGCTGCCGGGCGGTGCAGGGGGTGATTCCGACGAGATGTTGACCGGCCGGAAGCGCTTCTCAATGGATCCAAGGAATATCTTCGGTTCAAAGCGAAGCACAGCGGGATCTCCGGTGTTTCTGATCCAGTATCCGACCCCGGCCTCCATGACCTCATCCTCATACCGGTAGCTGCTTGGGGAATCGGAGTCAAAGGCATAGAGCTTGGGCACGCCCGGGTCGTCATTGAATGGATCATTGGGGTCTCCCCCGTAGAGCCGCCCTATAACATCCGTGTTATTCGGATCTGCGAGCACCTCCTGCCACGATATATCGAACGGATAGGGAGAACCGATCAGGTTCCATCCGCTCCGGAGCTCATAGGCATACGAGGTTTGCACCGGTCTTCCCGGAATATCAATGCTGATACCCTTGTTTCTCGCTATCAGAAAAAAGGCCTTGCATGGGACCACGGTGCCGATATCAGGGAATTCCTCGTAGTCATCAATGGACGGGTCCCACCACCAGAGCCGCCACTGCTGTGGGTCTCTTTCGCCAAGATCGTCAAGGAAATTCTCCGGCGCATTCGGATCGGGATTCGCTGCAACCACCGGATAGGTAACGATCTGGTAATCACGTACCTCGGTCCCTTCATGAAGCTCCTCGCCGGTATATGCCGCACCCGGTATTGCGGTTACAAGCGGGGAGGATACACCGAGGTCGCCGGATGTGGAAACCGCAACCAGGACAAATGAGTACAAGGTCTGATCCCGCAGTCCGGAAATGAGGCAGGAATTCCCGCCGGGGGGCACAGGCTCGTATTGACCGCCTGTCAGGTCAATGTCCGGGGAGGTACCATAATAGACCCGGTATTCGTCGAGATCCATGTTTTCATCGAGAACCGGATCCCATCCTGCCGCCACCTCCCCTGCCCCCAGACCCTCCGTGGTGACAAAAAAGTTCTCCGGGGGGACGGTTGAGTACCACCCGCTGGTGTGCCTTGTGATGATGCGGGCCATATATACGGCCTTGTCGGAGATATAGAATTCAATAAACTCGCCGTCACCGGGGGTAAACACCTCCACGCTGCCGAAGCGGATGAATTTGATCACCGCCCGCCGGGTGGCCTCCCAGAACTCCACGTCAGGCGCCTGCAGAGAGCCTGCCAGGGGGATTTCGAGGATGAGGGGAGGGGCATCCGGATCTCCGGCGGGATTGTATTCGACCGCAGTCCCCTCGTCATTGCGCAGTGCAATGTCTATCACGGTGACATCGGGATCAAGCGGATCAGGGGCACAGGTGATGGCAAGGTCAAGTACCGCATCAGGTCCGACAGCCTGGCCGGCCGTGCCTGAGGGGACCTCGAAGAGAAATGCGGGGTCAATGGAAGCGGCATCCATAAAGGCCGTCGCGGACTTTTCCTCTCCATTCGCATTCAAGACCCCCTCTACGCGAATGACCCCCATGGACATGACCTGCGAACAATCGAGGGTGTCAAATACCCGGCCAACGGTCCGCTTCTCGGCAGGCGAAACCGTAAGCCTGCGGGACAACGGCCCCAGCAGGGAACCGCCTTCCGGGTCGAACAGCTCGATGGTAAAGGCGACCACATAGATGTTCGGGTCTCCCTGGGCGTCCGCGGCCTCCTGCTCGACGGTCATATGATGCACCCTCGGGTCAAGGATATACTCCAGGTGGGTGATCATCTGCGGGTCATTGGGATCCGCCGTGCGCTGCATATCACTCCCGGTGAGGTGAGCACCTCCGGGCATGCGATCCGGATCCGGCCATCCATCACTATCCGCGTCATCAGCAGGGGCAAAAAGGGCGATTTTGACATCCGCAAGGGGCTGCTTCCCATAGCTCCATATCCCCTGCCTTCCGAAGGCATCCCGGTAGGAGATGGTGAGGCTGATCCTTCCCTCGTCGATGTCATGACTGTTCACCGAGAGGGAGGGGGAACCGGGCTCATGGATGGTCAATTCGACCTGTGCCGGTGTATCCCCGGTGACAAGCACATCGCCGATATCCCTGCGATATCCCTTTGACTCCGCATAAATGCGGCAATTCGCATCCTGGAAAAGAACAAACGTATGCTCGAACGGATTCATCCCCACCTCGGTGTCATAGGCAGAAACATCCGAGAGGGTACCATATCCGGGGGACTCATACCCGTTAACCTGCACTGTTTCCTCGAAATGCCCCTTGGTGATGCGCTCAATGGTCCGTTCCTCTACCCTCACGTCCTTCATGACGAGTTCCTTGAGGGTCAGGGTGACCTCCTCGCCAGGGGAGGACACCAGGACCGCAATGGAGCGCGGGGCTTCCCCTGCCGGGATGGAGACGAGGCTGATGTCCCTGGCCTTGGTTTCCCCCGGGAGGAGGGTCAGGGATATCCGTGCAGGCTGATACCTCCATGTATTCGGATCCTCGTCCACATTGTCGATCCTCGCCTCGTATACCCCTACCTCCAGGTCAACGACCGTGTAGCGGTAATACTGAGAGGAGGAATCAAACACCAGCCCGTTCGGGTCGATGATATGCTGCGCGCCTGATCGAGGAAGCACCCGGGTGAGGGTAAGGCGCACCCCCTGCAGAAGCGGATTCACCCCCGGCCGGTTCGGGTCCATGACTAGGCCGGTGAGGGTTGCGCAATCGGTGATCCCGTCGCAATTCATATCCTCGCCGCCGCACGGGTCGAAGGCCCCGGGGTTTTTATAAGGATCACTGTCATCGCAGTCACCCGGCTTGCGAGCCCTGTATTCGTCTTCAGGTGCGCACAGGCATCGTGCATGCTGAATCACCCCGTATCCATCCCCATCCGCATCGTGATAGTACTGGACGCACCCGATGATGGACTCCCCATCCACCACCCCGTCGCAGTCGTTGTCCTTACCGTCGCACACCTCGTCGGCCTCCGGGTACACGCTGCCGTCCGTGTCGTCGCAGTCCCCGCCAATCGAAACATACCCCTCGGGGGGATCAACGGATTCGATAGTGTCATTCGGATCACCGAACCCGTCTGCATCAGCATCCCGATAGCAGGTGTGGCAGCCTTCATCCGTATCCCCGTCGCAATCGTTGTCCTTGCCGTCACACACCTCGTCGGCCTCCGGATGCACGGTGCCGTCCGTATCGTCGCAGTCGCCCTGACACTCGGATATTTCATCCCCATCATCATCGATCTCAGAACTAGGCACCACATCGTCACAGTCGTTGTCCTTGCCATCGCACAGCTCAATAGCTCCCGGATATACGGTGCTGTCCGTGTCATCACAGTCACCTGCACATATCCTGAAGGTGTCCGTATCGGCATCCATCTCATCGGCAGGCACGGCTGAATCGCAGTCATTATCCTTGCCGTCGCACACCTCGGGGGCTTCCAGGTAAACGGTGCTGTCCGTATCATCACAGTCACCCTGGCACTCGGACATTTCATCCCCGTCGTCGTCGATCTCCGAACCAGGCACCACCCCGTTGCAGTCATTGTCCTTGCCGTCGCACACCTCGTCGGCCTCCGGATGCACGGTGCCGTCCGTATCGTCGCAATCGTCGCTGTTTGAAACGTACCCCTCAGGCGCGATGATGGATTTCACCAAGTCATTCGGGTCCCCGAATCCGTCCTGGTCACGATCCGAATAATAGGGGTAACATCCTTCGTCCGTAATCCCGTCGCAGTCGTTGTCCTTGCCGTCGCACACCTCGGACGGGCATGAGAAGAGGTATCCGGGACGCGCGCTCCACCCTGCCATGTCATCGTCCAACCCGACAATATTCAGGGTGGCGGTGCCCAATTCCCTCAGCATGGTGAAGTGAACGGTGGCGATGACCCCCGACACACCCTTGGGGATGAAGGATTGCTCCTCTTCGGGTGCATCCTGGGTAAATCCCCCCACTCTCAGGTAGCTGTTTCCTGGGGTATAGGTGATGCCAAGGTATTTGAAATCGGCGGCCAATTCACCCCTGGTAAAGAGGACGCCAATGGAATCGGGCTTATTCGGGTCGGAAACAGGATTGAGGACATTGGGATCAAAGTGGATGTCGAATCCGAAGGAGGTTATGTCTTCGGGGGCATTGTTGATACCAAGTGAGAAGTGAACCTCCTCCCCGGCAGATCCGGTTTGGTGGTCATCGATATAGAGGCTGTCCGATAGGGTGTATTGGTATGAGAGGGCATCATTGGATCCGTCACCGTTGATCACCTCCAGGGGCACATTCCCCAATCCTGGGGGCACCGTGCATACGATTCGGCCTGCATCCCTGCCCGTGACAATGGCCTGGTGTCCTCCGAACAGAACGACCGCATCAGGGGCGAATCCTGCCCCTTCGATGGTAACGGATGCCCCGCCCCGACTGGTGCCGTAATTGGGTTCCACGCGAACAATGGAGGGCGCGGCATATACCACCCCCGTTGATGTGATCACCAATGACAGCGCTATGATGAGCGGTAAAAAGAAACTCGCATAGGCCCGTTTAAACACCCTCTTCCCCATTACTGCCTCCTATGACACACGGCATCACTCGCCTTTTGAGGAGGATACCCCTATGGTTGAACGAATTATTGGGAAACATGATTCCATGGTATGCACATGCCCTCTACAATTATCTGTAATCCCGCAAAAAAATAGCCATACGTTCAGAGGAAAAGCAAAAATCATTCCATAGGAAAAGGCCTTCACCCTCATAGGGATGTGACATGCAAAAGCCCCCGGTCCCTCATATAAACGGTTGCGTCGGCACACCCGGGATGCGATTCACGTGCTGCCGGCTCCACGCCCATGACATAGGAACTATGACAAAGGCCGTGAAACTGCACTGCGTTGAATACCGGCCGGGAAGAGACCTCCTCGGCTATCTCCTTGTTTTATTCCATGAAGGAATTAGCCAATTAGCGGGAAAGGGGAGTAACGAGTCATCAGCCTGTGTTCGGATAGCACCACCCTCTAAAAAGGGGATACTGAAGGATGCATAATCAATACAATGCTATCACACAACCGGTTGCCGGTCAATCAACCCTTTATGCATAGCAGTCGCTATACATTCAATACATCAGAGCAATTTTATACTTCACAGAATTTTCAAGATCCCTTGATTTTCTTGACTTTAATACTCACCTGCCATACAATATCACCGTCTTATGGAAATTTACGCGCCCATCGGGATGTTCCTCGATTGATGCCATGACTAAAAATCAAAGCGTGGTAAACATTCCTGAATATTTGTCGCCCACGTGAGAGGTTGCCTTATATGTTTGGAATCGGCATGACCGAGCTCATTGTCATCCTCGTGATCGCCCTGCTGGTCATCGGTCCAGACAAGCTTCCCGAGCTTGCCAGGACACTCGGGAAGGGATTGGCGGAATTTAAACGAACGGCAGAGGATTTCAGAAATACCATCCATGAGGACCTAAAGGCGGAAGAGGAGAAGTCGAAACTTCTCAAAAAGGTGGATGAGCAGATCAAGCCGAAGGACGGACAACAGGCCGGGGAACCTGCCCCCTCCGTAGAACCGGACCAGGGGCCTGTGGCGGACGAGGCGCCCCCTTCCCCCTCTATTGACCACACAACATCCGACGACCATGTCTGACCGATGAAGCTCAAAAAGGTCGAGTTTGATGAAAGGCTTCCCTTCACCTCGCACCTCGGGGAGATTCGCTACCGCCTCATCAGGATCATAATATTCCTCGCCATACTCTTTGTCATTTGCTTCTACCTTTCCGAGTCGATCCTGGACCTCCTCCGGGCCCCCATAAAGGATTTCGACCTCATATTCATTTCACCGACCGAGGCCTTCTTTGCCCACCTCAAACTGGGCTTCTTTGCGGCCCTTGCCCTCTGCGTCCCCTTCATACTCTATCATGTGTGGGAATTCATCTCCCCAGGGCTGAAAATCCTTGAGCGGAAACATACCTTGCCCTTTGTCATCTTCTCCACCCTATCCTTCGTGGGTGGGGCCCTCTTTGCATACTTCCTCATACTCCCCCTCGGGCTTCGCTTCCTTCTCACCTATAAGACCTCCTCCCTTACCGCCAACATCACCATCGGCTACTATATCGGGTTTGTCGCCCGCCTCATCCTGGTATTCGGAATCATCTTCGAGCTCCCCCTGATCATCCTCTTTCTCACCCA
Source organism: bacterium (assembly GCA_049472315.1). Taxonomy (GTDB): domain Bacteria; phylum SZUA-182; class SZUA-182; order DTGQ01; family JAFGSM01; genus JBLIRM01. The sequence continues at coordinate 8,745 of JBLIRN010000020.1, read as the reverse complement.
AATAGGCATTATGAAACCGGCGATGCTGACCAAAAACAGAAAATACGCCGTCCTGATCATCTTCATCCTCTCCGCCATCCTTACCCCTCCCGATGTGGTCACCCAGATCCTCATGGCGATCCCCCTCCTGTTTCTCTATGAGATAAGCGTGGTGGTCTGCCGTGCCACCTACCGGAAAAGGCAGGAAAAACAAGAGAGCGCCGCAGGCACATAATGTCCGGAGAATTTCTTGAAACCACCACCCTGGAAGACGCCTATGAGGTGATCCGCACCCATGTCCCCCTGGGCACGAGCGCCGAGATCATTCCCCTGGATGCGGTTCTGGGCAGGATCACCGTGTGCGAATTGCAGGCCCCGGAGGATCTCCCCCTCTTCGTCAAATCCACGGTGGACGGCTATGCCGTGCGCGCAGCCGATACGTTCGGCGCTTCCGAGGGTACCCCCATCTATCTGGAGGTGCTTGGTGAGGTCATGATGGGCTCCGGCAAGGTTATGGACCCCCGGGGGAAAAGAATACCTCGGTTCGCCCTCCCCCACAATGCAGCCATACGGATTCCCACCGGGGGAATGCTCCCCGAGGGCGTCGACGGCGTGGTCATGGTGGAATATACCCAGCCCTGTCAAGGAGAGAAGGGGAATATGATCGAGGTGACCCGGGCAGTGGCCCCGGGTGAGAATGTCATCCAGCGCGGGGAGGATATACGAAAGGGGGAGTCCCTGTTTCCGAAGGGACATCAGCTCAGGTCACAGGACATCGGCATCCTCGCGGGATTGGGGATGACCACGGTGGCGGTCTTCAGAAGGCCGTCGATAGCCATTCTCTCCACCGGCCCCGAGGTGTGCCCGGTGGACCGGTTCCCTGAAAAGGGGAAGGTGAGGGATATCAACGCATATACCCTTGCCGCCGTGGTGAGGGAATCAGGGGGAGAGCCCCGCAGCCTCGGCATTTGCCCCGATGATCCGTGGGAACTGCGAGACAGGGTCGGCGCCGCCCTTGCCCTGGCGGATTGCGTGCTCATATCCGGCGGGAGTTCCGTGGGAACCAGGGACTATACCTTCCAGGTCATCACTGACCTCGGCCCTCCGGGTGTATTGGTCCACGGCCTTTCCATACGTCCCGGCAAGCCCACCATTATCGGTCAGTCAGGGACGGTCCCCATCATCGGCCTGCCCGGCCATCCCGCATCCGCCATGGTCGTTGCACAGGCAATCGTCCGGCCCCTGGTACACCGGCTATCCGGACTCTGCCTTTCACCGCTGGAGTCAACCCTGGAACACAGCGCTCATACCCTCACGGCAATCCTCACAAGAAACGTCCCCTCCTCGCCGGGGAAGGAGGACTTTGTGCGGGTGGCGTTAACCGGACAGGATGAACGTTTGCTGGCAACCCCCCTGTTCGGGAAATCCGGGCTCATCTCCCCCCTGATCAAGGCACACGGAATGTTCAGAATCCCCGCGGATGCGGAAGGGGCCTATGAAGGTGACGAGATCGAAGTCCGGCTCTTTTGACGGGATACCTCGTCCTACTTAACCGTTCCCTCTTTATCGGTCTTGATAACATAGATATCGGAGATCCCCTCCCTCCTGTCAACGATGCCGCCGGCAACCATATAGCCGCCGTCGGAGGTCTGCAGGAGCGCATGGGGATATACACAGGCGGCCCTGGTGAACCGGCTGGCGTATTCATCATCCAGATCCCTTACCCCGAACGTTGTGGCCCAGACCTTATTACCGTCGCCATCCACCTTCAGGAGATAGGCATCCGCGATGGATAGCTTGGTGTACGTGGAGATGGCCAGGACGAAGCCACCCTCGGAGGCCTGAATGACGGAAAAGGCATTCGCCCCTTTGGCGTCTTTTTCGGAGACAAAGGATGCAGCATCCAGGTCCTTGATGCCGAAGGTCTTTTCCCAGGTGATCTTCCCCTGGCCATCCAGGCGTATGACTAAGGCATCCCCCTGCCCGAGCTCGGACGAGGAAACCTGGCCCCCGATGATATAGCCGCCATCGGAGGTTTGTTGAACGGATCGGGCCGAACCCCGTCCCTTGCCGCCGAACATCTTCTCCCACACCTTGTTCCCCGAGCCGTCCAGCTTGACGAGATAGGCCTCCCCGCTGCCGGAGCCGAATGAATAGGTGGTCCCGGCCAGGATATACCCCCCGTCCGACGTCTGCTTGACATCATGGGCCCGTGCTGCGCCGTTCCCGTTAAACGTCTTGTCCCAGACCGTCTTGCCGTTGGGATCGAGCTTCAGCACATAGGCATCACCCTTGCCCGATCCAAAGGACTGGGATTCGCCTGCAACAATATACCCCCCATCGGAGGCCTGGTCCACGGAATGGGCAATATCCCATTCCGTGCCTCCGAGCGTCTTTTCCCACACCCTGTCTCCCTTGGCATCCAGTTTGAGGGCATAGACATCGCACTTCCCTGCGCCGGCGGACTGGGTACCTCCTGCTACTATATAGCCGCCGTCGGACGTCTGGCAGACGGATTCAGCGCCATCCGTATCATCGCCTCCATAATATTGTTCCCATACCTTGTTTCCCTTGGCATCCAGCTTGAGGACATAGGCATCACTCTTTCCCGAGCCGAACGAAAACGTCTCACCGGCAAGGATATAGCCGCCGTCCGAGGTCTGTTTAATCGCATGGGCGACATCGATATGCCTCCCCCCGAACGTCCTTCCCCAGGTGATCATCTTTTTTTGGGGGGCTGAAGGCTCCTCGCACCGGGCCCGTAACGGAAACCAGCACACCATGCCGATAACCGCGAGACTGTAAAGTATATACACGACATTCCGTTTATGCATCGCGACCTCCGTGTGAATTGCATTAATGGTATGAAAAATCAACATAATTTCTTCATCCTATGAACAGTATAACGAACCGTCGTAGATTCTGTCAACGTCAATATTGAATATTCTTTTTATTGAATACTATAATTGTTCACTGCCGTTACGAATGCCCCGTCCAATGACCTATGAGGCTAGCTTCGCATATCTAACATTCACCTCCTACGCATACAACCTGAGGTACGTTCCGATGGTCGGCCGTTTCCCCCAAGGCTGGGATGCGTAGTTCACACGATGTTCGGTCAGAGCCTTGCCCATGCAAGCATGGGCAACATCCCTTCCTTTGCCTTTGTCCGGTGGTTGTTTTATCATACAATACCGGTTACAACAAGGCAGATTCGTGCTGCTGTCAAAGGCCGCCCGGGGATTTCCAGGGAATCCTTTTCATTTCCGCAATGGGTACACAGGCGCCCCGGCCCTGTACAAGGCAAGGTGCACGACCATGAGAGAAATCATCGACATCGACGGATCACTCAAATCCGGGAGCGGCACCATTGTGCGGCATTGCCTCTCCCTTGCATCCATTCTCCGAAGAGAGCTCCGCATGCGCAACATACGGGCCAAAAGGAGAAAGCCCGGGCTCCGTCCCCAGCACCTGAAGGCGGTTGAGGCCTGTTGCATGCTCACCGGCGGAACGGCGGAGAGGGCGGCGGTGGGCTCGAGCGAGATTGTCTATACGCCGGGGGAGGTGATCCGGCACGGCGAATTCAACTGGGATATAGGAACTGCGGGGTCCACCACCATGATGGCCCTCTGCCTCCTCCCGCTGGGATGCTTCGCTGGTCAAAAATCCTATTATACCATATCCGGCGGGGTATTTCAGGATTTCGCACCCAATGCCTTCCATACGGGGCACGTCCTGTTACCCCTTCTGAACCGTTACGGTATCACCGCCGATCTGCGCGTCATACAGCCGGGCTATGTCCCCCGTGGCGGTGGAACGGTCCGGCTGGATGTCGAGCCGGTTATCGGAAGGCTTAAACCCGTCCGTCTGCCCAGGCAGGGGCGCATCACCGGCATCAGCGGGATTGCCGTCGCCTCCCATCTCACAGAAAGACGGGTAAGCCAAAGGATGGCGGACGCCTGCACAAAGACGCTCAAAGAATCGGGGTATCCCTCCGAAATAACCACTATTGAAGACCACACCTCGAATCAGCCGGGGGCGGGACTCTTCATCAGTGCGAAAACCGATACCGGGTGTATCATCGGCGCCGATATGGCGGGCAAGATCGGACGAAGCGCTGAATATATAGGCGCCCGGGTCGCACAGGCCCTCCTGGAGGATATACGGGCAGGTGCGACGGTGGATCGCCATACTGCGGATCAGTTGATCCTATATGCGGCACTGGCCGAAGGGGAGACCGAATACGTGATCCCGGCCATGAATGACCACATCGATGCCAACCTGTGGCTGGTCGAACACATCCTGGATGCACAGGTCAGGGTTGAGAAGGGGCGCATCAGCATAGGAGGGATCGGTTTTGAGCGGTCCTCGTGCGTGCGGACGTGACGGGATCAATCCCGGTGATTTTTCCGATTAAGGATAGAGGAAGGGTACGGCCCATAGAATGCGGCCGGCATATCTCACACAGGGGGGGATTCACGCAATGCGATTTGCGATTCCCGTCATCACCATGATCTACGGGGCATTTCTGGCGCTCCAGCCCAAAAGGGCGATCAACCTGCAAATCACTCTGAACAGGTATATCAACTGGCATATGGAGCCGGTTTCCATGAGACGCGAGATCATCAAGACCCACATCACCGGCGGAATTGTCGCCCTGTGCGGGATCCTCTCCCTTCTTCTGATCATCGTTCAGGGACTGTAATACCCCTCTCTGTCCCGTGCAGCCATTCCACCATCCATACACAAAATGGGGTCAGGTCTTGAATTGTCAGTTTTTCACAAGAAACCCTCTTGCCGCCTTGTGGCACCACGAAGCATGAAAATCTATTTTCAAGACAAACGCTCATGCCACCTTGTGGCGCCACGAATAATGAAAATCCATTTTCGAGACAAACCCTCATGCCCCTACGGGGCGCCACGAATTATAAAAATGCTATATTTTCAGATGAATACGGGATATTTTCGGAGCAAACGCTCATGCCACTTTGTGGCGCCACGAAGCATGTAAATCTGTAAATCTATTTTCGAGACAAAAACTGATAATTCAAGACCTGACCCCAGCCACTTTGTTTTTTTCGAGACAAAAACTGATAATTCAAGACCTGACCCCAAGCCATACAAAAAAAGGGGCATGAGGTGCGGCAGGAACGATTGCCTGCCGCCTCATGCCCCGCTGTTTACCTTAATTCATCAGGGGCATTCGAGCTCGATCTCGACGTCCCGGGAGCAGCTATCGCACTCCCCTTCGAAGTTATCACCGCCGCAGGGATCCTCCGGTGCACTGACGCTCACCAGATCGGTTCCGTCGCAATTCTGGTCGATGCCGTCACCCTCGATCTCCACGGCAGCCGGATTGATGGCCGGGTCTTGATCATTGCAGTCGGCCCCTCCGGAGACGACGGCTGCGTAGCCATCCCCATCCAGATCCATCAGGTCCACGCCATCGCAGTCCTGATCGATGCCGTCGTTGAGTATCTCCGGTGCACCGGGATGCACATTCGGGTCGGTGTCATTGCAGTCCGTACCCCCTGCATCGGCGGATGCATACCCGTCTTCGTCGGCATCAACGAGGTCCGTACCGCTGCAGTCCTGATCGATCCCGTCGTTGGGGATCTCCACGGCCGAGGGATTGATCGTCACATCCGTGTCATCGCAGTCCCTGCCCCCCGTTTCGACCGATGCATACCCGTCCCCGTCGGCGTCCACGAGGTCCGTACCGCTGCAGTCCTGGTCGATCCCGTCGTTGGGGATCTCCATGGCCCCAGGGTAGATGTCCGGATCATTATCATCGCAGTCCGTGCCGCCTGAATGTTCCGAAAAATATCCGTCCCCATCGGCATCCACGAGGTCCATGCCGCTACAGTCCTGGTCGATCCCGTCGTTGGCGATCTCCGGGGCCCCGGGGTAGATGCTCGGGTCGTTGTCGTCGCAGTCCTCCCCTCCCGAGGCAACGGATGCATACCCGTCGCCATCGGCGTCAACCACCAGCCCCGCCTTTGCCCGCGACACAGCAGCGCCGGCATCAACGAATCCATAGCCGAACTCCTGGTCCCACCCGGTGGAACCGATGTCCAGCGCGGTCTCCCGCAGCAGTATTCGTACATCCTTTGTGGAGAGGGCTGGATTCGCGGAGAGCATCAGCCCGACCACGCCGGTTACCTCGGCGGTGGCCATGGATGTACCCTGCATCAACCGGTATACGAACTGGGAGGTATCGCACAAGGTCTCCTTGAGAACCGAATCAAACTGATACCTGGTTGCATAGGTAAGCTGCAGGATGCCGTCGGCGTACCCGTCCTTGTTGAAATCCTTCCTGAGGTAACCGCCGGGCGTGGCGACCTCCACCTGGGGGCCATAGTTCGAATAGTAGGCCCGCTTGTCCTTGTATTCGGTCCCTCCCACCGCGATGACCTCCGCATACGCGGCAGGGAAGCACACCATGTCCTCCAGGTTGTTTCCGGTTCCCGCCGCCATCACAACGCCCGCATTGGCAGCGTAGGCGATCGCCTCGTGTACAATGGGCCCCGGATTGACACCAGGGGACCAGGCCAGGCTCATGTTGATCACCTTGGCCCCGTGATCCACCGCATAGTATATTGCCTCGGCGATGGAGGAGGCGTAGCCGATGCCCCGGTGGTCGAGTACCTTGAGGTTCATGAGGGTGCACTCCCGGGCGATGCCGGTGTCGGTCTCGGGATCGAGGGTGTGCGCCGCGATGATACCGGCAAGGTGCGTACCATGGCCGTTGGTATCATTCGGGTGCGCATCCTTGTTCACGAAATCGTATCCGTGGATGTCATCGATATACCCGTTCAGGTCATCGTCAACGTCGTTATCGGGGGCCTCCACGGGATTGGTCCAGAAACGGGTGAGCTCCATGTTTGGGGCCTTTGCATACGTACTGCTTTGTACCTGCAACGCCTCATGTTCGGGCACTGCATAATCCTCGTACGCGACCCCGGTATCCAGGAGGGCGACCACCACTGACGGTGCCCCAATGGTTTCCTGCCAGGCGGGTTCGACGTTCAACCTGTCCAAAAACCACATCAGCCCCCGTTGCTGGTTCGGGTCTTCGGCAAGCTGAATGTATTCCGTGATGGTCATCTCCGCCTTGGCATTCGGATCGAGTTCAAAATATGGATCATCCTTCACAAGATCCAAATCGATAAGCGAGGCATCAATGGAGGATGCGTCCTGCACCGCGGTACACTCGTAGTCCAATTGGGCATACTCGATCACATCCGGCGGTTCGGTCCAGTACTGCTCCAGCAGTTCCTCCACCGACTCTCCTTCAGCGGGGGACACCTCATAGAATCCCCCCCTGGAGACCATACGGCCAAGCCTTCCGTGCAGATTCGGCCGATATCCCTTCTGTATATGGGCAGCCTCCTCAGGGGAAAATTTCACCAGTATGCGCTCGCGGTGATAGGTGCCCGCTGTCCGAATCCGTGCATCGTCAGCGGTCACCTGTGCCCTCGGCACGTACTGTGTGGATTCCTCGGGATACAACCCGGCTGTGCCGCTGCCTCCGTGAGAACGGCCATAGTTCCCCCATCGATGTGCCGGTGCCGCATTTGCGGCATAGGCGGGGGTGGAATGGCTGCGGGCTTCCTGTGACGGAGATGACTGGGCCATGGCGCGGGCTCCGTGAGTATCCGCCGCATGCCTCCCGGTATCGGTCACATTCTGCACAAGCAGGAGCATACATGCCAGGTAAGTGACAATTAAGAGAATATACGGCATTTTACCTATTCTCATATGTTTCACTCCCTTTCAGCATCCCGAGGCCTTTCGTTGTACCATCCCTCTCTGAAAGGCCCGGGACCGTTCATGGGATTGCCTCGTTATGGTGAACGTGCCGCAGTGGCCCTATTATTGGGCCACGAATTTGATCCTTACCCTCGCGGCAAACCGATTTGTGTCCTTTTTATACTCCAGGATCTGGTCAACGATCCCGATCAGCCCCGACTGGCCCGCCAGCGCGGCCGTGAGCTGCCCATCGGCATCAACCATGCCCAGCAGGGTATCCGGCCCAAGGGCATCGAACTCCTCCTTGGTCAGTACATGGGCATAGGTGACCAGCACCCCTTCGCTCGTGTAGGAAAGCCTCTTGAGGCATTCGCACCTGCGCACGAATACGTGGATATACGTTACATCGGGACCCAGGTATTCACCGATCATGTACCCGATGACGCTCTCCCCCACCGCAGGGGCGTTCAAATAATCAGCGGCCGTGCTGCCGTCGATGATCCCCCCGGCATGCACCACGCTTGCACTCAGGAATACTACCAAAAAAACGGAGAGGCAAATGTTAATGCGTTGCGCCTTGGTTAACATTGTTCTCCTCCTTTCCTGTTGTTATTGGCCTGTATACCAATAGTTCTATCCTACGGTTGTCCTGATATTGAGCATACAAAGCAAACGCGATGCCAAAGGACCACGATATTCATAGACATAGCAATAAAAAAGGGCCGTTAGCATACTGTGCAGAAATATTCCTTGTATCCTGTATAGATGCAATGCACGAATGCAATCCATAGTGATCAGTTTTTTTATTTACATCTTATCCCATGCAAAACAATATATTATACGACATGACCATGCCGATCCCGTTCACGGCACCCGTGGCATCATGGATCGAGCATGGAAGGGATTGGGCGGGAAAAATGATCAAGGATACGGAGCGCTTCCTCCTGCAGCCTACGTCCCAGCACCATTCAGAAAGACCATGACACAACGGATGGCCGATACGGAAATATGTTC
>JBLIRN010000002.1:0-39278 GCA_049472315.1 bacterium | reverse complement strand
TTATCTCGAATATTTGAAGGTCAGGTTTTAAGGTATCATCGGATTTGATGATCCGGCATCCTTTAACCTCACCGATAATTTCAGAAAACTGTTTTGCAACGGCTGGGTGCCTTCGGGTAGGTCGCTCGAGGCACCGGGTAACCGGTGTCCCAGATTAATGATCATCACCCCGGAGTTATCCGGGGAACAGAACTCGGCTTATGGGCCTCTTAAGCCAACCCTTTCTAATACACCGGGGTCAGCCAATCCCGATACGCCTCGTCATTTCCCTTCACGATGTCAAAATATCGTTTTTGGATTTTCTTGGTGATGGGTCCTACAATTCCCTCTCCCACAGGGTGTCCGTCCACCTCTACGATGGGAGATACCTGGGCGCCGGTGCCGCACAGGAAGGCCTCATCGCAGATGTACAGCTCCGTGCGGTCGATCTTCCGCTCGATGACCTCGACCCCCAGGTCATCCCTGCACAGGCCGATGAGGGCCCGGCGGGTGATCCCCTCCAGGATGTCGTCTGAGACCGATGGGGTGATCAGTCTTCCGTTGCGCACGATGAAGATGTTCTCTGCACTCCCTTCCGCCACATGCCCATCCCCGTTCAGCATGATCGCCTCGTCAACCCCCCGCTCCAGCGCCTCCGTCTTGGCGAGGGCCGAGTTCACGTAGACCCCGCATAGCTTGAACCGGGCGGGGGCCATGTTATCCGAAATCCTCCGCCATGTGGACACGCACACCCTGATTCCCTTGGACACGTCGATATAGTCGCCCATGGGGATGGTATAGGCGGTGAATCCCGCCTCGTATCCGGTGAATTTCGGGGATATTGTGTCCGGGGTGTAGTAGACCAGGGGGCGGATGTACACATCCTCCCGGTGGTTGTTTCTCTTGATCAATTCCACGGTAATGGCGCAATAATCCTCAAGGGTATAATCGACCTTGAAGTTGAGAAACCTGCTTCCCTGCATGAATCGCTGGTAGTGCTCCTTTATCTTGAGGACGTACATCTGGCCGTGCTGATTGTTCCAGTATGCCCTGATGCCTTCGAAGATGGCGGTGCCGTAGTTGAAGCTGTTGTTCCGCACATTGATCATGGCCTTGTCCGACGCCACAAAATCGCCGTTAAAATAGGTATACATCATGGGACGCCCTCCTGACAGGGATGCATATAGGTTTTACAATAAGAATAGCTCTAATATTTTTATATAGTAGCATTTTGCCACCTGCGGGTCAAGATGGAAATGGTATGGGTGAGGTACTAAGACATTGTATTGAGAAGGGGATGGGGTTTTCTTTTGCGTTTTTGTCCATGCGAGGAATCCCTGATTAAAAAAGGCCCCTGGATAATCCCCAGGGGCCTTTTCGTGCACTATCGAGAAGAACCGCTTAGAACTTATAGAGGATCTCGTGCTTCAGGAACCAGCAGTTCTCGTTGTCCGTTCCGAATATATCATCGGTGGTGATCCAGTAGGCGCCGGTGCCTGTGACGGTAAGATTGTTATTGACCTTATAGGCGAGTTTGACATCGATTTCCTGGCCAATGGCCTTGTCCATCGGATTAGCGGGACCGTCGCCGTCCGGGTCCTGGTTGAAGCTGTAGTTTTGAATGCTGGCCTTGCCGCTCAGCTTCGGGGTGAGGTCCTTTGTAGCATACAACTGGATGGCGAGGATGTTGCCGATGGAGCGGTCGCCGTCCAGAAGGCCGTTGCCGTTTCCATACAGGTATCGTCTCACCACGAGTTCGTCGTAGTCGTTTCTCTCTGAGAAATGACTGCTGATGGGGACGAAGAGATCGGATTTTGTGGCATCGCCGTCCGCCTTGTCGTCACCGGTGGTATAGAGGAGATTGCCTCCCACCTTGGCAACGCCGATATCGGTGCTCACATCGGCGAAGAAGGCATACCCCGTCATCTCGAAGTCCGGATTGGCGTTTATGCCGTTGAGGGTGATCTTGCTGTAGTCGAATTCCAGGTTGATCTTCAGCGGTGAATAATCCATGGCTGCGGTGGCGCCGAACCAGAATGCATCGGCGGTGGGATTGGTGGTCAGGGTTGCATCGTCAAACATATACCCGCCGTTGACCGTGTCGCCATCCTTGCCCATGACTGCCCATACACCCATGTTCACGTTGGGCGCCGCGGCGAAATTCAGTACCGCGCCGTAGATATCCTCGTCATCGAATCCAGTGGCGGTTGCACCCTTGTCGCCTTCATAAAACTTCGCGGTCAGGACCGACAGGGTCATGTTCTGGACCATCTTGGTCAGAATCAATGAGTCGTAGGTCTTGCAGCTTCCCAGGACGATCTTGTTCCCGAGATCGATGCCCTGGCGGCCAACCTTGGCATTCAACTGCAACTCGGGCACATCAAAATCCATGTAGGCGAGGTCCCACAGGACCGGTTTTTCCCACACATCGCCCCATACATTGCCGGGATATGTGCCGCCACCCAGGTCGCACGGATTATGATGGGGGGCGAGCATCCGGATAACGCCCTTGAGGTTGTCGCTCATCTGCGCGGTGATGTAGAGACGGAACCGCTGATCCCAGAAAGATTGGGAATCGGAACGATTTCCGGTCGAATCGTCGCTACCGTCGATGTCATAGGCAAAGCCCCTGACCCTGTACTCGCCATTGAAGGTTACGTCTGCCCTGGCAGGCATCACACTGAAACACATCACAGACAACACAAGTACTGCAAAGGTAAAATAGAGTACCTTTTTCATCCCTTTCCTCCTTACATTGACATCCGCGAGCTTGAACATACTGCCTGCAAATTTAACCCACAATCAAAAATGATGAAAAAACATTGCATTTCATTAAGAGATCAATGAGGTGTCTGCCTGGGCCACCACCTCCTTTATGAGGATTTGTTTATTCGTGGTAAGAATCGTCTCGAAACCTTGGTATCACATTAAAGGATTAAGGGCTCTCCTGTCCTTGCTCGTAAAGGCATATCAAGTGGGTGTCTGGTTGGTAATAACCTTCTTCTTTGTCTACACCATGACGCTAAAGGCCATCGACCACCCCCTTCACTACCCCCTTTTAGAGCCTCAGCCACGATGATTATGTGATAACATTCTTAAAATACACAGAATATAACACCGGGTAGGGGCATTGTCAAGTCTCGGCATCCATTTCCCCTGGCCCTAATAAATAAGGATCTTGCTCGGATCCGACCTCCAGAACTTTCCGATGCCGCTCACCAAAACCATGGACAGGATGAGATCCTCGGACTTATCAGCATTTATATCACCAATTCCGACATCAGTCAAATATGCGTCTATTGGTCCGGAACACCACGTCTCGCTGAACGAGATACCGTTCCACTCGATAAGACAGGCCTCCCCCTTGCGAAAGAGCTGACTCTGGGGGAAAAGGCCCCCGGTGGATGAAATGTTCTTGATCAGCAGGATATCCGGTCTTCCGTTGCCGTTCATATCCTGAATCCTCAGATGGCTGGGGAGATAGATACGATTCTCCTCATCGGTGGTTATCAGGGCGCCCTTCGGGGTATGCGCGAAAAACAGCGTCCTCTGTCCGTATTCCTCCTCGCTCTTCCATACCCTCTTCCCATTCCGATATACCCTGAGGTACTTGTCCAAGGCGACCACCTCCTCGATGCCATCCCCGTCCAGGTCCGCCTTGCCGACCGAGAGGATGCTGACGGAGGAGGGAAGGTCGATATCCTCCGCAGTCTCATAGCGGTTGCCTGCCCAGGAAAGCCTGGTCACCCGCGGGTCGAACGGCTCAGCCATCCCCATGGCCTGGCCAGCCAGGACGTTGTCGCCGGGGTAGACGGAAATGATCCTCAAAAAGAGCGGCACCCGCTCCCAGATCCTGGTGAGCTTTCCCTCGTTCCACTCCAGGACAAACGACTGGAGGGAATCCATCTCCAGGCTGCTGGCAAAGATCTCGGCGCGTCCATTCCCGTTGATATCGGCGATATCAAGGGAGAGGTGATCCTCGGACGAACCACCTTTTTGGACAAAGACAGGCTGCAGCGTGCCGTCATCCTGCCACGTGTAGAGGGAAATATCCCGCCCATCGCTGACGCAGATCTCCTCCCGCCCGTCTCCGGTTACGTCTCCCACTGCCATATGCCTTATGGATACGGGGAGTTCCTGGGAGAGACGGGCCAGAGACGCAATGCCACCGTGGAGAGGGCCGCTGAATCGATCAACGGCGCCCGGCGCTTCAGGCGATGTCACCTCGACATCCTCCGGGGAGAATGACGGGGTTGCCCCCTGAGTGACCGTGCACGGTCCGCTCACCTGGCCCATGACCGTTCCGGTGCGGCCGGAGACGATGCGTGCGGTAACGATCGATTCCGTACCCGACGTCTGCTCGGAGGGATAGATGATGGCGGAAATATCCAGTTTTTCCGAAAGATCCATTATCTGCCTGGTGGTGAGCCCCTGGAGATCGGGGTATCCGGCCTCGGCGAGAGCGGCCATGATCCCCTCCCTGGATACGATGGAAAACCGTCCGCTCTTCCTGAGTTCTTCCTTCATCGCCTCCAAAATCGGATCCTGTGGCGATTCAGGGGGAAAGGCAACGGGTATCCGCGCCGAGGTGATCCTCACCTTATCCCCGCGTTTGACCACCTTGCCGCTGAAATTACGGACCAGTTTTCCTATGCTGTAGCTCTCCATTATCTCCGTTATCTGCACGTATCCGAGCTTGTCCTCGAAGCGTCCCAGCACCGCCCCGGTGATCGGATGGGTGAACTCCTCTCCCTCCCTGATGCAGAGGAATTCCATCCCCTTCCGCACCTCTGAATCCTTGGCCAGATCCAGGAAGATATTCTCCCCCTTTACCTCCACGACGTATCCCTCCAATACGGGGAAGAATGCGGTGATCTCCTTGACGAGCGGGCATGAGGAGGATGCAAGCACCCGGGGCGGGGCCGCCGAGAGGCAAAAGAGAAACACACAGAAGGATGCAAGGGTCAGCATGGTGAGGGCAAATCGCTGCATGGAGCACATGGCCGAAGATTTGCTCACCCTTTTGAATGGGTTCAATAGTAAGCTGTCCTTCGCTTTCATCATCCGCCTTACTTTGGTATATATATGATTCACTATACGTACCGTAATATTGAATTATCACAGCAATCCGCCGCCTTGTCAAGGCACCTGCCCATGGTGCGGCAATTCCAATTTTGATAGTGCATTCTAGTGGGCAGGCATTTTTTGCGGAGCGATATAGGGAGGCTGGACGTTTCCTGAAGCGGGCCTTACAGGTGGCTCAGAGGGCAACATAGTGCTCCGCTTCGCTTCGCCTGGCAAGGTTTGATGTGTTGAGTCGCGGCCCTTTCGGTAGCCGGAAGGGCTGTATAATGCTTCGCTTCGCTCCGCATGGCAAGCTTTGATGCTTTGAGTCGTGGCCCTTTCGGCAGCCGGATGGGCTGTATAATGCGTCGCTTCGCTCCGCATGGCAAGCTTTGTGCCTGGTGTTGCCTTGCGATACCATTTGTACTATCCTTAGGGGTTAGTCATACGCATATGTTCAATGACGGCAAAAACCTTGCGAAGCATGGGAGGCATGCCATGAAACCGAGGGACAGGTCAGGAATCATCATGATTCCGATGATTGCAGCACTGATTGTTCTCCACATTGTCCTCGCGTGTCCTTTATCAGGGGAGGCAGATCAGGTATGCGTCGGTATAACGAGCGCCACGCTCCACGAAACCCCGTCCGTTGATGCGCCCCAGACAGGGACTGCCGGCAAAGGGACGCGGCTGGAGGTGCTGGAAAAGCAGGGAAAATGGCTCAAGGTGCACGATCCCAACAATACGGAGGGCTGGATCGAGATCGAATCGATCGATGATACCTGGGGCAACGAGCGCGCACATGAGGAGAGCGCACGAGAAGGAAGTGGCCCCCTTCTCACCCTGAAGGTGACCATGGCCGCCGTGAATATCCGCCGAGAACCGGACGGCGGCTCGCAGTGGATCGGATCGGCACGTAAAAATGACATCCTGATCGGCCTCGAGGAAAGGAATGAATGGTTTCGCTGCAAGACCACCGATGGAAAGGAAGGCTGGGTGATTGCCTCCTCATGCGCCATTGTCCCCCTGCATGCGGAATCCGCCCGCACTGAACTGCGGCGCGTGATCGTCAATTGCGATGACATGCACGTAAGGGCCGGCCCCAGTGGGGACTATCCCTCCCTCGGCGTGCTCAAAATGGACCGGGAGGCGGGGGTATTCCTGGAGGAGGGTGACTGGGTCTATATCAAGGAATCCGATGAGAAGGTGGAGGGATGGGTGAGGAACACCTGTGTGTACGACCCGGAGAGGAATCAGAACCTCGCCGCGTGGAAGGAGGAGGTCCTCAACCTGTCCGAAAAGCTTATCAGTTACTATGATCAGAAGAAAAAGGAGAACGGCGCATACAGAGATGCAGGGTGGTATCCCTCCTTCTCCCTGTTTTTTGGGGAAAAGGACGTAACGATCGAGCCGCTGCCCGAGGGTTGGCGGCTGGGGCTCGCCATATCCGCCCGCAGGATTTCCATTGACACCCTCTTCCCCTTGTCCGTGGAGACGGTCCCCCTATCGCTCTCCAAGGCGGATCGTCTCTTCTTCCTCACCCTTCTCCAGGCCCTCATGGAAAACGAGATGTATACGGAGATCACCATACATATCAAGGGATTGAAACGGAACGGGACCGGGCTCACCTGGGTTGACGCGGGGGGCTTTACCTTAAGGAAAACGAAGATCGAGGGTATTGATCTTGACAAACTCGGCCCTGAGGAATTCTGGAATCTTCTTGATCAGTCATGAATCTTACCCCTTGATCACTCCGAGGGGCCTGCATTGGGCAACCTTGAGTGCAATGCCCGCCTCGTGCATGACCCCCACCACCTCGGATATCTCCTTATAGGCCTCGGGCATCTCCTCCCGCAAGGTCTCTTTGCCCGCTGCAAGCACCACAATCCCCTTCTCCCTGAGCTCGCGGGCTATTGACCTCCCCTTCGAGGCCCTCATGGCCGCCTTGCGGCTCAAGGCCCTCCCCGCGCCATGGCAGGTGCTGCCGAAGGTCTCATCCATGGCAGTGCTCGTTCCCTTGAGAATGTACGATGCGGTCCCCATGTCACCCGGGATGAGAACGGGCTGGCCTACCGCCCGGTATTCATGTGGAAGTTCCGGATGCCCCGGAGGGAATGCCCTGGTCGCCCCCTTGCGATGCACCGCCAGTTCCATGTCCCGTCCTTCCACCCGATGTCGTTCGACCTTCACGATGTTATGGGCAACGTCATAGATCAGATGCATACCCAACTCCCTGGGGGAGATATGCAATCCCTCGCAGAGGGCCTCTTCCGTCCAATGCATGAGGCATTGCCGATTTGCCCATGCATAGTTGGCGGCACATCGCATGGCACCGAGGTAGCGTTGCCCCTCCGGGGAGCTGACCGGTGCGCATGCCAATTGCCGGTCAGGAAGATGGATGCCGTATTTCTGAGCGGCCCTGCCCATGCCCTCGATAAAATCCGTGCACACCTGATGGCCGAAACCGCGTGAGCCGGAATGGATCATAACGGTGATCTGACCGGGGGCGAGGCCGAAACACCCGGCAGCCTCCTGATCATAGATCTCCGCAACATACTGAATCTCGACGAAGTGATTCCCCGATCCGAGGGTGCCCTGCTGATGCCTGCCCCGCTCATATGCCTTATTGCTCACCAGATCGGGATCGGCGCCCTCCAGTCGGCCCCCCGCCTCCGTAAAGCGCAGGTCCTCTTGACTCCCAAATCCCCGGCCGACGGCCCAGGCGGACCCCTTTCTGAGGAGGTCCTTCTCCTCCCTTCCCTGAAGCCGTAATGTGCTCCTGGATCCGACCCCTGCGGGCACATGCCTGTAGAGCGCCTCCACTGCCTTTTCCAATCGTGCCCTCGGCTCAAGGTCCTTCCGGAAAAGACCGGTGCGCATAATACGCACCCCGCAGTTTATATCGAAACCAACCCCCCCTGGAGAGACCACCCCTTCGTCGATCCTCGTAGCCACCACCCCGCCTATGGGAAGTCCATAGCCGTAGTGCATATCAGGCATGGCCAGGGACGCCTTGACGATCCCGGGCAGGGTGGCTGCATTGGCGAGTTGCTGAAGGGATTCATCCTTCTGTATGCTCTGAAGCAGCACCTCGTTTGCGTAAAATATCCCCGGGACCCTCATCCCCGGCTGATAGGTCTTGGGGATCATGTACCGATACGGCCCTGTCTTTTCAATGGGGATGGTCATGAATACACCTCGTTGGTTTTCACCGGATGCAGGTCGCTTCAAGACGCTCAACCCCTCCGGCGCAACGCACACCAGGAGAAATCTACGAGCAGTGCGGAATGCCCGGATCACACATCAATGATCACCCGTGCACACCACTGCCCGCTTTCATCACGTCCCAGGGACAGCCGGTGATAGGTGGCAGCCTTTACCTCCGTCCTGAGCATATGCCGCTCGGGATCAATAGGCTCACCCAGGCACGTCGCCTTGAGATATTCCTCCTCAAATGCAGTGAAGGTGAAGGAACGAAACAGCATATTCGCTGTTTCATGGATGAAAATCAACTCATTCAGCCATGCAACAAGGAGATCCTCTTGTGAAGGGGCGTGCACCTCCACCGTACGATGCACACGCCTGCGTATGCGGGACAGCGGGCATATGAGGCTGAAAAGCCCCTTTGCCATGTTCGAAAAGGCATCCTCTACGGTGGCCCCCCGCGACTCAATACCCACATCGGCGGTGGTGTCTATCCTTCGATACGGTCTACCCAAAAAACACCCGTGCTACGTCATACAGATCCATGTCCACGGTCTTGAGCGCACCAACCGCATCCGCAAGGGGGATATCAACAATCCTGCTCCCCTGGAGGGCGGCCATGCGTCCGAATTTCCCCTCGTGAACCATATCGATGGCCCGAATGCCATAGCGCGTTCCAAGCACCCGGTCATATGCGGTGGGGGTGCCCCCGCGCTGAACGTGCCCGAGATTGGTCATCCTCGTTTCCGCACCGGTCTTCTCCTCGATCACCTTTGCCAGGAATTCCCCTATGCCGCCCAGGCGCACGTGACCGAAGGCGTCAAGCGACTGGTCCTGGGTCATGAACGCGTCCTGTTCCTTGGGTTTCGCCCCCTCCGCGACCACGATGATGGTATAGGCCCTTCCGCGGGCCTGGCGCTTTTTTATCAACTCCACGAGTTCATCGATGCTGAAGGGGATCTCAGGGATAAGAATGCAGTCCGCACCCCCTGCAATCCCCCCTACGGTGGCGATCCATCCGGAATGGCGTCCCATGACCTCCACCACCATGACCCTGTTGTGCGACTCCGCGGTGGTGTGCAGCCGGTCTATGGCCTCGGTAACGATCTGGGTTGCCGTGTCGAATCCGAAGGTGTAGTCGGTACCCGAAAGGTCGTTGTCAATGGTCTTGGGCACCCCCACCACCGACATCCCCTCCTTGTGGAGCTTATTGGCCACGCCCAGGGTATCCTCTCCCCCTATGGCGATGAGTGCATCCAGCGTCTGCGTCTTCATGGTGTTTAAAATCTTCTTGACGCCTTCCTGCACCTTGTAGGGATTGGTCCGCGAGGTCCCCAGAATGGTCCCCCCGCGCGGCAGGATACCCGAGATCTGATCCTTTCCCAGGGGGGCCATGATATTCTCGATGAGCCCTGCCCATCCATGCCGGATTCCCATGAATTCATCATCGTACGTATCGACTCCCTTACGCACGATGGCCCTGATGACGGCGTTCAAACCCGGGCAATCCCCTCCACCGGTCAATAATCCAATGCGCATAGATCCCTCCCTTTATTTGGTTTTAATGATGGTAGGCTGATATTTTTCCATGGCACGACGACTCATGCCCTTTACCTTGATGAGCAGGAATACGGCCGCCATGCACGTCAATCCGCCCACAACGGCGCCGGTATCCTCGCTCCAGGGTATGCCGAGTGAATGAATTGCCCATCGCCCGAACAGGGCGCCTATGATGAGGGCAGCAACGGGGAGTATATAGGCAATGAACGAGGCTCGGACAAGGAGTCCGTCCTCCACCTCGATCTCTACGCGCTGTCCCTCACGGGCGCCGACCGGATTTTTGGCCACCACCTGTCGTTCACCGCTAGTGCCCATGTGGCAGAGCTGCGAAGATGGACAGCCATGACAGGCGTCACTCCTTTTCACGCAAACGATCGCACCATCCGGCACGATCCTGACGACTACACCCTCTTCCCTCGGCATGACGGATGTTTATGTCCCTCCACTGGATGATCGGGGGGTCACCCGCCTTCTTAGGGTCTTGGTGGCCCTCTTTTCCCTTTTTTTCGATATCCATGGATTATTGAAGGATTCCGCATCCTTGTCCGCGCCGGCAACCATTGATTCTCCGGAATGGTCCAGGAGATCCCCGATCGTGGAAAGAGTATACCCCCTCTTTCTAAGCCCTTCAATGATACCCGGAAGCTGGCGATGTATCCTGTCCTCCAGGGGCCTTGAAGTGGCGAGGTGCATCAACACGATCCCCCCGTTTGCCTCCTCGGGGCTTCCCTCGCCGAAATGGATGATCTTGTCCCTGATCTCTTCGGCGGAATAATAGATGGGTGATTCACGGTTATATACCCAGTCGAGGGTATCGAGGCTCTCCTCATAGACCCGGCCGCAGGTCCAAGAGACATGGGTATACCCGATTTCCTCGGCCCATTCCAGTATCTGGAGATTATGCTCCCCGTAAGGCGCCCGCCAAAATGGGGCCATCCGCTGCCCGGTTATCTCGAAGAATGCCTTCTCCGCCCGCTTGATCTGGCTTTGGACAAAATCCTTGCTAACCCAGGGGAGGGTTTCGAACCGCATCTGCGGGGTGAGACGGGCGAAGTGGGGGTGGGTGTCGGTGTGGTTTCCGATCTCATGCCCCTCCTCAACCATCATTTTCACCAGATCGGAGTGATTCCTGATGAAATCCCCGGTCAGAAAGAAGGTGCACGGCACATCAAATTCCCTCAATGTGGCCAGAATCTCAGGGGCGCACGATGCGGAGGCGCCTCCGTCAAATGTCAGACAAAACAGCGGCCTTTCAATCTCTCCCCGGGTAATGTTGATGCCTCGCTCGGTGATGTGGCGATTGGAACCCACATACAGTTCCACCTTATTGGAGGGGATGACATACCCCTCCAGATCATGGGTAAGGACCTCGATGAAGTTCTTGCCTGATCTAAGGGCAATCCTCGGGAAAAAAAAGGTGCCGTTCGCACAGGTGGTTGCCTCATACAGTGAGTCATTCAAGTACAGTGCGCATATCGACCCCTCAGGAGCCTGGCCCGATATGCCCACTGTTCTTTGAGGGCCGGGGGGATATTCCCGTATGAGGGAGATCTTGATCCTCTCCTTGATTTCCCTGACCCGCGCCTCCTCAATTGCAGGGGACTCCCGGGGCATACCCCGGTCGCTTTGAAGGGACAAAAGCGGCATCTGAAGCGAAAAGGGATACCTCAGCCCGAGCGGTATCTCAACGGTCGCCTCGGTAACAGGGGGTAGTTCAGGCCGATTTGTAAAGGGGTTGAACAGGATACCAAACATGATGGTGAGGAAAAGTGAAAGCACCGAGCCTGCGAGGAGCCCCGCGGACCATCCCTTCTTTCGATGAAAGAGCACCCGTGCCTTTCGTGCCCTGTGCAGAAGGGTGATCTGGATAACACACCAGTGGTATTGCCAGAGGCACCTCCAACTGCAAAAGGTCTTGCAGCGAAATTTCAAGGACCGCCCTTCACTTACCGGTATCCAGCAATGAAGGCAATAACGGCCCGGCTCCTTCTCAGGGTACTCACGAAAAAACATATCTCACGATTTCATGCCCCCTTGTGGAGATTAGAGGGCTTCTTCCAGATTCTTGTCAACACCCTTATGTGCAATGAGGCTGCTCAGCCTCTTTTCTGCCTGGTTTGCCATATCGGTGCGTGTCGAAAGCTCCTTGATGCGTGCCTCCGCTTCGGCAATCGAGAACTGCAGGCGATCCGCCTTTTGCGTTGCCTGTTCTATAGTCTTTTCCTGGGCCTTGAGGTTTTCGAGCTTCACCCCTACATCCTCTGACAAGAGGTCGATGGCCTTCAATTTCTCGTCGGACTCGCTGATGAGCTGGGCATATTTAACAATCCCCTTGGTCTTCTGGTTGAGATCATTGATAAGCCCTTTGAGCTCCTTCATATCCGCCTTCATCCGTTTCAGGTTTTCGTCTTCGTCCCTCACCGCCTTGAGTTGGGAAGCGGTTTCACCCTGGAGCCTTTTGAGCCCGTCCAGATCCTTCCTCATCTTTTCGAGTGCCTTGTTCTCCTTCATGCAGCTTTCCATTTGTGCGTTCAACTGCACCACCATGCCGGAAAACTGCTTTGTCTTCTGCTCTATGGAAATGATCTCCTCATGCCTTTCGGCAATCGCCTGGGTCCTCTCCTCCATCTGCTCGGCAATGATCTTCAACTCGTTCATCTTCTTGTCAAAGTGTTCTATCTCCCGGGATGCCTCGCGCACCTTTTTCACCTTTTGATCCACATCCTCGTTCATGTCGTGGAACCGGACCAGCTTCGCCTCAAGGATATCCTCCATGGTGGTGCGTCGCTCATCGATCGTGGAAAGGGTTTGTTCGGTGAGCGCGAGTCGCCCTTCCACCGCCCTGATTTCTTCCTGTACCTTGTCGCCCATCCCGCTGAAAGTGGCAACCTTCTGGTCGAACGATTCAAGGGCCTCCCTCTGTTTTGCAAGCGTGGCCTGGGTTCCGAACAGATCCTCCCGTATCGAATCGAGATCACCACGATGTTTGAGGGCATCTTTTTCCCTCTTTCGAACCTCATCCATGATCATCTCCAGGTGGCGGACCTGCTCCGTGGCCTGCTCGATTTCCTGGCGCGTGGTGAGAAACTCCTGGGAGTAATTATGGACCTGCGCGGCCATCCCGCTGAGCCCGTCAAACTTCGCCTCCAGTTTTTCGATGATCTGCATCTGATCGGTCAGGGAGGCGATCCTCCCCTCGATGGCCTGTGAGAGAAACTCAAGTTTCTGCATCCCCTCCTGGGCATGCTGCAGGTCCTCAGCCCTCTTGACCACCGCTTCTTCCTTCCTGTCAAGCTCGGACGACAGGTCCCGGAGGCGCCCTATCTTTTCTTCAACCTCGACGATGTGAGGTACCTGGGAGAGAAATTCGTCGATCCGTCTTCCTATATTCGAGATCGTCCCCCCCAGATTGTCCATCCTGTCTTGGATATCAAGGAGCTTTGCATCCCTCGCCACCAGCTCTTCCATCCGCTTGTTGGCACCCTCCGCAAGCAGTTCGATCTTCTGAAAGCCCTCCTTTGCATCCCCTATACGATCGGCATGCCGCTTGACCGCCTCGACCTCGTCCTTGATGCCATTCAGGGTCTCGGTGAACTGCCTGGAGCGCTCCTCCATATGGTTGAGCCCGGTGGTAAGGGAGGAGAATGCCATCTCCTTCGATTCGAGTTTATTCGCCTCGTCCTCCAGGGAATGAATCCTGTCCGCAAAGGATTCGAGGAGATCCGAATAGTGGGAGAGGGACCTGGAACGCTTGTCCAGATCATCCGATTTCTCCTTTAACTCCTCCATCCTTGCGGTAATCCCCTGGAGATGTTCCTCTGCACGTTCGACCCGGGACATCTTTTGATCAAGGTCCCTCAGTCGTTCCTCCACGCGGACGATGTTTCGGTCGGCCTTTTTGATCAGCTTGTTCTCTTCGGACAGCTTGTTGATCTTGGCCTCCATGTCCCAGAAAAGGACATTCAGCTTCCCCGCCTCTTCATTTGCCTTTTCAACGATGATGCGCTGCTGTGAGAGGCTCTGAAGCTTTGATTTGATATATTCAGCCATGGAATTCAGGCTCTCGATCTTCTGTTTGGTGATCTCGTACACATGCCGGTTCTTTTCGATCGAGGCAAAGCGCTCTTCCACCGCATCGAGATTTTTGGCAAAGCCCTTTATCCTGCCTTCAAGGTCCTCCAGGTTCTCGATGACGCCGTCACGCCGTGCGGAAAGCCGCGTCACCTCCTCCGACCGCGCCTTGATCGTTGCGCCCATTTCATCGAGGTTCGCCAGGGACTTCTCGATTGCCGCTCGCTTCGCGTCAATTGACTTGAGACTCTTTTCGAGGGCCTCACTGCGCGAAAACTGTTCCTGGATGCTGCGGGTCATATCCTCGAAAGGCACATTGAGCTGCTCCACCGTGCGCGACAGTTCCTCCAGTCGATCCCTCTCCTGCATCACCACGGCAATGCGCTCCTCAAATTCCTGTGTAAATTGGCGCACACCCTCTGTCTGGGTGCGGAGTTCGTCGATTTCCCCTTTGAAATCCAATATCTTCGCAATATTTTCCTCAGTCATTTCAGCGGTAAACTTGAGTGTTTCAAGACGCTTTTCCACCCTGACCAGGAGCTCGCTGTTGTGAGAAAATTCCTCCGTCTGGGCCCTCATCTCCTCCAGCAGGTCCTGAAAGTGCATCTCTTCCTGTTTGGATTCCTCCAGCAGGTTCTCCAGCGAAACAACATGCTGCTCAATGGCCTGAGAAAGCTCTTCCGGGGAAATCTCTTTAACCTTTACCTTTTTTGCCATGAGCTGTCTCCTTTTGCATTCATTCTGAACCTATCTCTCTCCCTATCTGTTATTCGGCCATTTTACCTGCAGGAGGACGAGCGGCATTCACACTTCAATGCATTTGCCTGTGTGCAGAAGCCCCTTTTAAGGGCCCGAGCACAAACCGCCGAAGCAGAACCGGATTCGTAATTGGGCAGTCAGACGGCATTGTACAATCCAGTAGCATTGAATGGTTCATAGTAGCATAGCAATAGAGGGGACGCAAGGTACGGGGAATCAACCAAACTTGTGAGGCGACGCTGAGCTGGGCTCCGCGCAAACGAAGGTTTAGCGGGCAATCAATTATAGACCTTTTTGGCGATCTTCCTCAGGTCCGAAGGGATATCCAGACCAAGGTAGTAGGCGGTCCTCAGATTGATATACAGTTCGGGCTCGAGTCGTGCGATCTCGACCTTGGATGGATTATCCACCCGTTCAAGCGTCCGTATGACATCCGCGGCCGTTCTCCCCACCCGATAGGGGTCGAATGCCATTGAGGCAAGGGCCCCCTTCTGGGGCCCGAAGATGCCGCCTCCTATGAGAGGAATCCTTCTCTGCAGGCATAGTTCCACGATCTGCTTCAGGTGATTCTCTATGACGACATCACGTGATACGGCATAGATCGCATCCACCTGTTCGAATAATTCGAAGAGCAGCGTATCGATGTCCGCTCCGTATCGATCGATCGGCTGATCGATCACGGTGAGATGCGGTCGCAATGCGGCAAGGGCCTTTAATGAAAGGGCCTGCCTTTCACCGTCGCACGATCCTTGCGTATAGATCACGCCGAGTCTTCTCATTTCGGGGATGATCTTTTGATAGAGGGGAAAGACCTTTTGCCAGTCAAGCCCACAATAGATCCCTGTGTAGTGGGCATTCGGTTCTTCTATATAGGCATAGCCGACCACGATAAGGCGAGAATCTTCACCCCTCCGGGCGAGAAATTCCTCAGTCTCGCAGGGGCCCATGATATAGACGAGATCCACGTCCCGGATGAGGGAAGAGGAGGCATATATCTTGGCACTGTACTGCAGTCCATTATATACCATGCCATCCTTAATCCCCCTCAGATGAAGGTCGTACTCCTCGATCGTCTCGGTGCGAAGGATCGCAAGGACTTTTTCCTGTTTCGGAGGTTCTAAAGGGCCTTCCTGCACCATCGTCTTGATTGCCATGATCAGCACGACAAGAAGGCTCAACAGTATACCGCTTCGAATAAGTATAACCTTTAAAACCTTTTTCATTTCCATAGGTGCACCTTACCTGCAAAAGGGATTAAAGAAAAAACAAAGCCAAAATGAACGTTGAGAGAATGGTCAGCGTAATGGCCAGGATAATGGCAAATAAGGTCCTCAGGTACGGAATTCCCACGAGAACGACGATGATCACCGTGAGGGCGATCGCAATCCAACTGATGTAATTGCTGATGTCCCCGGTGTGGATCCGGGCGACCTTCTTGCAAATGTTCAGAAACCACGAGCGTGAAAAATCACTCCGTTCCATCTTGATCTTTGACAGGTCCTCACTCCCGATCATGCCGAAGAGCACCTTTTCCATCATGGTATCGTAGCTCTTCTCGAGGTTCGTAAACTTCTTCAGAAAGTCGGAGGTCAGGATGCTCCCGTCCGCCCGGGCCACCATTCCCCAGAATATCTTGCTGAAGATCACCTTGTCCACCATCCCGTCAAACATGCTGTCCGCGGAGGTGACCTTCCCGAAAACACCCTTCTCCCCTATCGCCTTATCCACCGACCCGGAAAGCTTCTCATCGACATCCGAGATCCGGGTGAAAAGGCCCTTGTTGACCTTGTCCATGGACTCGGAGAAGCGCTCATCCACATTCGATATCCGGGTGAAGAGATCCTTGGAGAGGATCGCCTTCTCAGCGGTCTTGGAAAACTTCTCATCCACCTTGCTGATGTGCTCAAACAGCCCCTTTTCCCTTAATGCCCTCTCAATGGCCTCACCGTATTTCTGGTCGAACCGCGAGATATTTTCAAACAGGGCCGTCTTTTCATCCTTGTTTTGCTCAAGGGCCGCAAGATAATCCAATATCCTCTTATCATCAAGGTCCCCGCGGGGGGATATGACGCTCTCCATCCGCAGGGGGGGAATCCATGAATATACCATACACTTGGCGACCACCAATTCGCCGGCATATATGATGGTCCTGTAGGTGAAGGAGCACAGCGAGAGAAACCCTCTGAACATCTGCCGGTAATATGTCTCCACCCGGTATTGCTCCGGGGTCTTATAGAGAAAGGCGCCAAACACGAGTCCGATGATGAGGATCACGCCCCCGATAAGGATTGCGGAGCTGCCTCCCAGCAGATTATGAACAACCGCACCATCGGATAGAAATGCCCGTGTGGTCGGATTGTAGAGAAGGGGGATGATGGAACGGGGCGCCTCGTTCGCGTGGAGATTATAGATAATATGGTAGGCATGGGAATGGGCATTGAATCCGAAATAGGAGAGCATGGGCCCTATGAAATACTCAAGGAGCCAATTGGGAAAAAGCCCCATGAACATGATAAAGGTGCCCAGTGTGGCCAAGGCGATCTTCATCGAGGCCGGCACAGGCGCGAGGTCTGCGTGCTCCTTGCGCCCCTTGCCCAGGAAGATGAAGGAAAAAAGTTTAAAGTTATAGGCAAACGTGCATCCGGCGGTCACGATAAAGATCCACTCCGCCAGTTTAAGCCATTGATCGGGTCTTCCCATGATATGAAAGGAGTGCTCGTATGCCTCCACAATGGCATGGTGCAGCATGGTCTTGCTTGCGAATCCGTTGAAACCAGGGATCCCTGAAATGGCGCACAGGCTCATCAGCATCACAAAGGCGGTGAGGGGCATGGTGCGCCACAACCCCCCCAGCTTCCGGATATCGGTCTCCCGTGTGCTGAAAAACACCGCGCCCACACAGAGGAAAAGCGCCACCTTGAACACTGCATGGTTTATGATATGATACCCGGAGCCTGCCAGTCCCATGGCACCCTGGCTACCCATGTAAGCGGCGCATCCGATGCCCATGATGATGTACCCCATTTGACTCACACTCGAATAGGCGAGCAACTTCAGGCTGTGATGGGAAATGAGGGCATTCAAGGCGCCCAGGAACATGGTCATGATGCCCAGCCAAATCAGCACGTGTCCGATATGGGTGGTATCCATCCATAACATGGGGGAGGCCCACTTCCATAAGGCATCGCCGACCGGCATGCCCAAAGGTGAAAAGATCATATTCACGGTTCGGAAGATCCCGTAGGCCCCCACCTCGATCATGATCCCGGAGGAAAGCGCGGCAGTGAGACACGGAGCGCTTCCATAGGAGCTCGGCATCCAGATATGCTCCAGAAATACCCCTGCCTTTCCGCCGAAACCGAGGATGAGCATCCCTGCCACTACATAGCGGGCCCAGGCGGGGCTGGAGGCAAGCGCGGCACCCAGGCTCTTTATCTCGACGGTCCCGGTCATATGGTAGAGCAGAAAAATGCCGTACAGGAGAACGAGGCCGGTCGCCACCCCGAGGTAGAGATATACCTTCGATGCGGTGAGGGCCTGCTCATCCTCCCGATGGATGATCATCAAATAGAGGAACAGGAGGATACCCTCATAGAAGATGTACAGGGTGAAAAAGTCGCCTGCCATAAACGCGCCCAGGGTTACTGCAAGGCAGCAGCAGTTCGCCACGTTGTAGCGCTGTTGCCGCTCCTCCACCTCAAGGTATGATTTCGAAAAGACGGCGACAATACACCAGATCAGACAGGTGAAGATCACCAGGGACATGCTGACCGGATCAACCTTGAAGGTGAGGTTGAATCCGAACTGGGGAAGGAAGGGGATTTCGGAATATATCCCCTTCATGAGCACCCCGTGTTTGATGATCCCCTTTACCACGGGATTGTAAAGCAGCAGGCTCACCACAAATGAAATCCCGGTCAGCGCGATCAGGAGATTCCCGCCGGGCTGCTCCTTTGGAAGAAATGCCAAAAGGATGCCGCCGATCAGCGGAACAAGGATGAGCCAGATCGGGATCATGGAATTGACACTGCCGCCCGGGGTAATCTCGTCGTAGGGGACCCCGCCGCCTTCATCGTGGTGCGGGTCTTCATGATGCACCTCCTGGTGAACTGCATGTGATGGGGAGGTGCGGGCACATGAAGCCAGGCGCGGGGTGCCTCCGATCACAAGGCATACCATCAGTATGCACGGCACAAGATACCTTATTCTTATCATGGTCACCTTACAACAACCCTCTCAAGGCATTATGGACGCATTGTATGCCGATGCGCCGTTTCATTGTTTCAAAACAACATGCTGCTTATCTGCCTGGCAAGCCTCAGGGGCAAGCCGGGGAGGATCCCGAAGACCAGCGTTGCCATGGCCAGGATGAAGATGGGGATCAGCATGTTCGGTTCAGGATCAAGCGTGGTCTCAGTCACTTCCTGAGACGCCGAGGGATTCCCTCCCTTCTCAAACCAGGCCCCGTACACAATGGGGCCGTAGTACACGAGATTCATGAAGCTGCTCAGGATGAGCACGCCCACCGCCGTGATTCCCACCCACTGGCCGTATGAGCCTACCTTGGCGGACTCGAGCGCACCCAGTGCCAAAAACCACTTGCTGATGAAGCCGTTAAAGGGAGGAAGCCCGATCATGGAGAGCGCGGCAAAGGAAAAGCAGAGCGTGACAATGGGCATCCGTTTCCCTATCCCTTTCAACTCGGGCAGGTACCTCCCTCCGGCCTGTTTGATGAAGGAGCCTGCGCACAAAAAGAGGGCGGCCTTGATGATGGCATGGTTGAATATGTGCACCAGCCCGCCCAAAAGACCTGTGGGCGAAAGCAGGGCAACGCCAAGGATAATGTATCCGATCTGCGAAACGCTCGAATACCCGAGCAGTCTCTTGATGTCGGTCTGATTGATGGCAGCGGCCGATCCTACAAAAATGGAGAGCAGGGCCATGGCGAGGAGTATCCCGGCAAGCGCGCTCCCCTTCATCACATTGCTCCCCATGATACTGTAAAGGGTTCGAATGATCCCGTAGGCGCCTGCCTTTATCATGACCCCGGAGGACAGGGCCACTGCGCAGGTCGGGGCCTCCGGATACGCCGAGGGCATCCAGAAGTGCAGGGGGAATATCCCCGCCTTGACCCCGAACCCTATGATATAGCCGGCAAAGATCAACGGAAGGAACGGGGAGCCCTTCAACCCGAATCCCACCATGGAAAGGTTAATGGTGCCGGAAAGGGAATAGGTGAGCAGGATGGAAAGAAGCAGGATGAGGCCTCCCGAGATCCCCATGAATATGTATATCAGCCCGCCCTTTAACGCCACCTTCGTCTGTTCATGGGCCATGAGCATAAATGAGGCTACACTCAGGATCTCGAAAAAGATATAGAGGCTGAACAGGTCACCGGTAAAAACAACACCAAGCATTCCCAGAAGGGTCAAAAGGGAGAAGGCATCATAGCGGACCGTGGAGTGGCCCCCCTTCATGAATCCGATTGCATAGAAGCTCCCCAGCATCCAGATAACGGCGGCGATCATCCCCACAAAAAATCCCAATCCGTCCACCCTGAGGGAAATCCCCACGGGAAGGCCGGTGGAGAGTGAGTACACCAGCACCCGCCCTGCCTTGATGGAAGGATACATCAACCCGACGGTTATCGCCGACGCCAGCGTCGTCAGGGCGGTAAAGCGGTCCGCCTGCCCGGGGAAGAATCGCTCCACCCATTGCACCAGAACCGCACCGATTAATGGAAATGCCAATGCCACAACGGGCAGTATGCTCTGATAATTCATACCTTCTTTTCTCTCTTTTTATTAGGGGACTGGTTAGCTTCGGAAGAATCAGTGTCACCGGAGCCCTTCTCGGTCCCCGCTTCATCCGCCATGGGTAAGGTGAAGGAAAACGTGCACCCGCCCTCCTCCCTGGTGTGCACCCAGATCTTGCCGGCATGAAGCTCAACGATCTCCTTTGCAATGGGAAG
Organism: bacterium; assembly: GCA_049472315.1. Classification (GTDB taxonomy): domain Bacteria; phylum SZUA-182; class SZUA-182; order DTGQ01; family JAFGSM01; genus JBLIRM01. The sequence goes on along the minus strand of JBLIRN010000002.1, from coordinate 18,670 downwards.
CCCCAGACCGGTGCCGTCGTATTCCCGGGTTGCGGAATGGTCGACCTGATAGAATTTCTCGAAGATCCTTTCAATTTGCTCGGGTGACACCCCGATACCGGTGTCCGATATATCCACCCGCACATAACCGCATCCGTCTGACCCATTCTGGGATACCCCCTGAGATACACTGATCTGTATCTTGCCAGCCGGAGGGGTGAACTTGATGGCATTGCTGAGCAGGTTATTGAGCACCTGATTTATCTTGGGTGCATCCATACTCACCTTGGCCAGAGGCGAAGGGATCTGCACCTGCACATGAAGGTCCTTGCCCTGAAAGATGGGTTTCAGGGATGAAACCGTATTATGTATCAATTGGGCAAGATCATCCGGCTTCGGTTTGATCGCATATTGATTCGCCTCGATCTTCGAAAGATCGAGAAGATCCGAAATGAGGTTGTTGAGGTGATCAACCCGTTCATCCGCAATGGTGAGACACTTGAACTGCTGCTGATTGATCGGGCCCACCTTTTTATTCTTCATAAGGGAGACATATCCCTTGATGGCGGTCAGGGGGGTCTTCAGCTCATGGGATACCGTGGACAGGAAATCCGATTTGAGCTGATTCAGCCGTTCGAGTTCCTTATTCGCCGTGATGAGGATCTCGTCCCTCCGCTTGAGCTCCTCCTGGGCCTCACGTATCTGCCGCTCATGTTCCAGGAGCGATCGCGACATCTGATTGAAGGTCCTTGCCAACTGCCCTATCTCATCGTGGCTTTCGATGTTGATTTTTTTGCCCCATTGTCCCTCGCCGATTTCCTTTACCATGGTGGAGAGGGAAATAATCGGATCGGTGAACTTGTTGGACAGGATCAGGATCACCACCACTGTAACCAGGAAATTCAGCATGATCAGGGTGAAGGTGAGCACCTTGGCAACCCTGATGTCCTTGACGATGGCGGTCACGTCCCTGTCCACGTCGCCCCTGCCGGGGGATTTGAGGGTCTGCATCTGTATCTCGATCTTGGCGAGTCCGACATAGGATATCGCCCCGCTCATGGCGCCGAAAAAGAGTACCACCAAAAAACCGATCATCAATTTTTGTGTAATATTCAGGTTCATACCGCCCGCATTCTATTCGAGACTGGGTTGAAGCGCAGACTTACCCCTGCGCCTGTCCTTGCGGTAGTTGCTTCCTGCAAGCATCTTCACATGCCGTTTTAATTCCGCGGCCTTTTCAGAAACCTGCAAATGGTGATCAAAGGTGGTCTCCTCATTGGTGATGACCACCAGGGTTATGGTCATAAGCGGAAATCGTCTGGTCACCCCCCGTCGATCCTCATTGACGATATACCCCCTCTTCAGGTCCTCCTCACGATAGTGCAGATGAATAAGCTGATCGAAGATACGGATGATTTCCTGGCAGAGCTTGTCAACACAATCAGGGGTGGACAAACACACGAAATCGTCCCCGCCGATATGTCCGATGAAGTCGTGGGGATTGCCGTATCGTTTGACCGCGGTCATGATGGTATGCGCGGTAAAGGTGATGATGCGGTTTCCCGCGGCATACCCGTAATTGTCGTTGTATGCCTTGAAATTATCCAGGTCTATGAACACGGCTGCAAAGGGCTCCTTCTCGTCGATCACCCGCTGAATCTCCTTCTCGATCGCCACGCTTCCGGGCAGACGGGTGAGGGGACTGGCGGAAAGGTCGCGTCGTGTTTTTCTCAGAAGCGCCTTGATTCGTGCCTCCAGCTCCATCGGATCGAAGGGTTTGATCACATAGTCATCCGCCCCCGTGTCCAATCCGGTCAGCTTATCGGCGAGGTCCTGCTTGGCGGTCAGCATGATGATGGGCAGATGCGCGGTTATGGCGCTCTCCTTGAGATAGCGGCAGACCTCGAAGCCCGATTTCTCCGGCAGCATGACGTCCAATATGATGATATCCGGATTCTCTATGATCACCTTTTCCAGGACCTCCGTCCCCGTTACCGCCTCGCTTATATGATACCCAAGGGGACTGAGACTCAGCCGTATGATGTCCCTCGTTGCAGGATCATCATCAACAACCAGAACCTTTGTTGTCTCAGTGCAATCGTTTTTGTTATGTGTCTTTTTCATTCACCACAGATTTTCAATGTGTTTAGTGAAAATATTTTTTCCTGTCCAGGTTCAGCAATGCAAAAATGCTCAGGAGAACCCCGAGCAGGAATTTATAGAAAAACCGAAGGGATCCCAGCCCGTTTCCCTCGTGAAACTCATGAACCACCCTCATGGCACCAGGGTCGAATCTGCCGCTGAAGACAGGAACGAATATCTCGATAAGATACACCGAAACGGCAAAGAGCGCCAAAAAGACGGCCAGGGCTACAAAGGATCTCGACTGGGTGCGTTTTACCCGGTATACGAAATAGATCAGTATGATCACCATAATCAGGATCAAAAGCCCCCAATAGAGAAGGTATACCAGGGGAACCGTTGCGGCCTCGGCCTCGTGCCCATGCCCTCCATCCCCGGCGGATGTACCGTGGGCATCCTCCGATTCCAGGTGAAGGGACCCTCCATCCACTGCATGATATGAATGGGCGTCCCCATGGCCAACCTCAGTCTCAATATGTTCCCCTTCCTTCACCTGATGAATTTCCTGACTGTGACTGCCCTCACCTTCAAAATGAGAACCGTCGTGATGCACCTCTTCCCCGTGCAGGGGAGGTGACCCATGATGCTCAATCCCATGTGCGTTTTCCGCAGGGAAGGCCCCTGCGTGAATTCCCTCCTCATGATACGGATCCGTATTCGTCTCCAGTGCCGTCTCATGAGGTGCCTGGCGTTCCCCTCCCCGTCCGTGTTCGGTTCCCAGGACCCTTCCGCAGGGAAGCAGGCTCAGTGCCGCCATCACAGCGATGAGGAGGAGGCAACGATTACCACTCATTTTCATATGCGTCCTTTTCATCAGTGCGTTCTTTGTTGTTCATCATGGGAAGAAAATCTTGCTGATCTTACGGACAAAATCGAGGGGAAGCTTCGGCGATATGCCGAAAAAGAATACCCCGATGGAAAGAAGCAACATGGGGGCGAGCATGATCTTATTCGCCTCGTCTGTTTTTCCGGAATCCGACGAAGCGGCCTCCTTCGTGTCCGACTCATGTTCATGCTCCTCGGCTCCGTGCATCCATGCCCCTATGACCACAGGTCCGTAATAGACGAGATTTAAAAGGCTGCTCAGGAGGAGGGTGAGGAGCGCGATGAACCCTATTCCCGGCCAGTAATATCCCAGCCGCATGGCCTCGAGGGAACCCATGGCGAGAAACCATTTGCTGATGAATCCGATGAACGGAGGAAGCCCGATCATGGAGAGGGCGCAGACACTGAAGCAGATGGTTGTAAACGGCATCCGCTTGCCTATACCCTTCAAGTCCTCCAACTCCCGCAGACCGGTTTGATGGATAAAGGCGCCGGCGCACATAAACAGGGTGCCCTTCATGAAGGCATGCGCAAAGACATGGAGCAGCCCCCCCACAATCCCGGTGGGAGACAGCAGGCTGATGCCCATGATGACATAGCCGATCTGGGAGATGCTGGAATAGGCCAGCATCTTCTTTATTTCGGTCTGGGTTATGGCACAGGCGGAGCCGAGGAATATGGTGATGAGCGCCAGTATCAGCAGGGGAAAGATGAGCCCCATGTGGTGATTGACGATTTCCGTATGCCCGAGAATATTGTAAATGGTCTTGAATATGCCGTAGGCCCCCGCCTTGATCATGACCCCTGAAAGAAGCGCACTGGCAGGCGAGGGGGCAACGGGATGGGCGGACGGGAGCCATATGTGCATGGGGAACATACCCGCCTTGACCCCGAACCCGATGATAAAGCTCCAGAAGATAAAGGGTACCCATTTGCTTTCCTGGATACCGATCCCGATCATGGTGAGGTCGCCGGTGCCGGCGATCTCGTATGTCATAATGATTCCGAAGAGCAATACGAGCCCTCCCGCGATTCCCAGGAAGAGATATTTGAACCCTGCCTTCATCGCCTCGGGGGTCTCTTCATGAAAGACCAGTATTGCCGATGCCACGCTCAACAGCTCAAAGAATATATAGAGTGTGAAGAGGTTTCCGGTAAACACAACGCCCATCATCCCCCCCAGGGAGAGCAGGGAAAAGATGTTGTACCTGCCATGGGCATGGGATTCCTTCATGTACTCGATGGCGTATAACGAGGAGAGGGTCCAGAGGAGTATGGAGAGCATTCCCACAAAAAAGCCGAGCATGTCCGCACGAAAGACAAAATTGAATCCGAGTCCGGTATCAAGGCTCATATTCAAGATATTACCCGCCCGTATTGAGGGATACATGATGATGACGATAATCATGGTCACCATGCTGACGATAAGGGTGTAGTGATAGTACCGGTGCTTTTCTACGAAGGGCCGAAAAACGATCGCAACCAGAGGAAACATAACCGCAAGTAAAGGCAGGTAGCTCTCCGCTAACATTGATAATCCTCCTTAGAGCCTAATCGTCATTTTCACGTATTGACTATACATTTCACCCATGCCGTGCATCCGGTGAATAATGGTTACGTTGTAATATCCCTTTCATGGGGTTTCGTATACAACCCCTTCATGCCCTTGGTTTTTATTATCCTCCGCACGGAGGGCTACTTCAATACCAGCAGAGCCGCCGGCATGGCGGCCTTATCAAACGGGAACTTAATCAATATGCCGATCAGCACGACCAAGAAGGTCAGGATGATCACCGGTATCTGCATCAGCACAGGGGCCTCGTCCCTCTTTTGAATGTCTATCTTGGGTATCCCGAAGTAGGAGATGGCGACCACCCTGAAATAATATACGGCGTTCAGGAGACTGCTCAGGAGCAGGAAGAAGATCAAAAAGGGCAGACCCGCCTGGTAGGCGGCGTTGGCCAGAACCCACTTGCTCATGAATCCGCTCAGGGGGGGGACCCCCACCATGGAGCAGGCGCCGATGGCGAAACAGGTCATGGTCAAGGGCATCCTGTACCCGAGCTTTCCCATGTCGGCAATCTCGGTGATTCCGGTCTTGTAGATGATGATCCCGGAGACGAGAAAGAGCAGGCCCTTCACGATCGCATGGTTGATGATGTGCAGTATGGAGCCGGCAAGGCCGAAATGGGTGATCAGGCCGATACCGAACATGATGTACCCCACCTGCGCGATGGTGGAAAAGGCAAGCATGCGCTTGAGCTTTGTCTGGGCAATGGCAAAGAAGGAGCCGCCCACCATGGTGATCACCGCGATGGTCAAAAACAGCGGCCTCAAAAGCCTCCCGTAGTAGCCGCTGTGAATTGCAAAGATGCCGAACAAAAAACGCACCAGCGGAAATATGCCGGTTGCCTTTATCACCAGACCCGACAAAAGGGCGCTGATGGCGGAAGGGGCAACCGGATGGGCATCGGCGAGCCACGCGTGTCCCGGGAAAAGGGCCGCCTTGACGCTGAACCCCATGATAAAAAGGCCCAAGGATGCGAAGACCAGATACCGTAAGGGATAGATGAACGATCCGGGTTCGCTGGTCACGATCTTGGCGACCTGCTTTGCTGCATACTGCATGTTGAGGGTTCCCGTCGCATTGAACAGGAGCCCTATGGCAAAGACAATGAAGATTGAACTCAGTGCCCCTACCAGGAGGTATTTGAAGGTCGCCTCCAGGGATTCCGCCTTTCCTGTGATGGATACCAGTGCATAGGAACTGATGGATGCGATTTCGAAGAATACGTAAAAGTTGAATATGTCACCGGTGATGGCAATCCCCGACATGCCCCCGAGCATCAGGAGAAAGAGGGTATAATAATAGGTGTGCCTCGATTTCGGCACCCCGTGCTCGATGTACGGCACCGAATAAATGGAGGAGAGCAAGCCGATTCCATTGATCAGGATGAGCAGGATGGCCCCGAACAGGTCGGTCCTCAAGACGATACCTATGGGCTGGCCGGTATTCAGGATACGGGCGCCGCGCCACCCATATCCCACAAAGTATTCCAAATAGCCGATCGGCGATCTAAGGACCTTTACAAATATGATCGTAGACATTATTGCGGCTAAGGTCGTCGCAAGCAGATAGAGGGGCTCTCTCAGGCGTCGCGCCAGGCGTGCGATGATGGGCATGATGACCGCCGCAAAGATAAGGCAAATGGGGACAAAGATCTGAAGCTGCGAACCTGCCTGTTCCAGGGGGATTTCCATGGGAGTGCTATCCTCTCAATCTCATAATTTTCCGGGTATCCAGCGTCCCGTAATTCTCATAAATCTTCACCGCAAGGCTCAACGAGACCGCAGTCACACTCACACTCACCACGATTGCGGTCAGGACAAGGGCTGAGGGAATGGGATTCACCATCACCAGCTCCCCGGCCGCTGCATGGGCCGCCTCCTGCGCATTCAAGATCTCATTGGGGTGCGCCCAAAACCTGGTCGCAGCCCCCAGCCGCACATCGGCGGAGGCGACGAGAAACAAATACACGGAGGTCTCCACGATATTCATGCCGATCATCTTCTTGATCAGATTCGGCTTGACGACCAGGGCATATAGCCCGATGCAGAAGAGGATCACCGTAACGATATAATCCATCCTAGTCAGAAGAAGATTCAGAAACCCCGCCATCTGACCATCTCCTTTTCTCATGCACAGTCTTTTTGTTTTTGTAGTAAGCCGGATCGCGTTTTTCTTCCAGGAAGGCGTAAAACAATTCAATGGCCACGCCCGACACTGTAATGCCCACCCCAATGTTTATCCACATGAGCGTGCCGCCGCTGAAAAGTCCGCCCAATTCGCCGACCGGAGGGAAATTGATGCTCCTGTTTGCCAGAAAGCTGTATCCGGCAACTATTCCAACGAGACCAACGATCATATAGACAAGGATCCCTGAGGAGGCAAGGCACTTGATTTTTCCCTCGGGCACGGCCCGCCGCCCCTCGTCCTTGTTGAATGCCAGTCCCAGGAGGATGAAGGATGCCCCGATAATCACCCCTCCCTGGAAGCCCCCTCCCGGAGTAAGATGCCCATGTGCCATCACGGATAATCCGAACATGAGCAGGAACGGGATCATCATCCGGGTCACGGTCTGAATCACCAAACTCGTCTTATATTCGGGCTCTTTTGTTTTGTCTCCCATCTGCGTTCCTTTCCTGCGTTACCATTCAACAAAACCTCGTGACACACCGTTGTATGCAATTCCCTTCATACACGCGTCCGTCTCGCGCATCTCCCTGCCATGCCCTATTCCTTGTTGATCCCAATAATGGCAAGGACGCTGATGAGGGCGGTAAAAAGGACGGTGGTCTCAAAAAGGGTATCATACCCGCGATAGTCGAAGATAACGGCGGTAATGATATCGAGGGCACCGGTATCATACGCGCCGTTGCGGTTATAGTGGAGGGCGACCGTTTCCCGCTCCTTGACGATCTCCTCGAAGGGGACCTCCGGGTGAACGAATTCCGCATAGCCGGGCTGGTGGGGATCACCAACCGGCGCCAGGGTGAGAACGGCTGCAATCATGACGATGCCGAATATGCAAAAGAGCACCACCGGGACAAAACGCTTCATCACTCCTCCCTTCTTTTTGTCTTGCACAGGGCTGCGACAAAGAGAATGCTGGATATCCCGGCACCTACGGCCGCCTCGGTCATGGCCACATCAACGGCCCTCAGGATACTGTACGTCACTGCTATGGTGAAGCTGTATGCATTGAAGATGATGACCGTCTCGAGGAGATCCTTGCTCACAATGGCTGCCAAGGCGGTGCATATAAGAAATACAAGAATCACCAGATGGGCCACGAGCACAAGATCCATCGTCATACCTCCTTTTTCGGGGAATGCGTTGTGTCTTTGAGCATATGAAAGGTGGTTTCCCTTGTCCAGGGGATCCTCGTCTTGAAGCAAAACCGCAGGATCGAATGCACCACAATCGGGTTTGCGAGGAGCATAAATACCAGGATAATAAGGACCTTGATGCTCTCGATCGGGTTGATGGTCAACCAGTAGAGCCACACCCCGAGGAGGGAGAGGAGAAGTCCCGGACTGTCCCCCTTTCCGGCCGTATGCGCCCGGTTGTACGAATCGGGCATACGAATGACCCCCACGGTGGCACACACGAAAAAGAATACCCCTCCCAGGATGAACAGACCGGCAAGGAATCGTAGGATGGTTTGTAGATATATCATCGCCTAATCACCGAGTTCCCTGTGTTCGAGATACTTGACAAAGGCCAGGGTGGTGACATACACCAGCATGGCATATAGAAGGGCGATATCCAGAAAGGAGGTCTTTTGAAAAATGGCCGCAAGAAACACCAGTGCGATGGTGGACTTGCTTCCCACCACATTGATCCCAATGATCCGGTCGGCGGTTGTGGGGCCGAGTATCGCCCGGTACAGGCAGAAAAAGATGGTGATGGAAAGGACGGCGATGGCCAGCTTCAGGATAAAGAGGAATTCGATCATTGCCCCTCCGAATAAAGGCAATCCTGTATCCGCTTGACGAATCCGCCTTCCCTGAGGGTGGCCTCCACCGCATCCTGGCTTATGCAATGGACCAGGAACCGGCTCCCGTGCGGGGTCTTTTGCGCGTCGATGGTGATGGTGCCCGGGGTGAGCGTGATTGAATTTGCATTCAAGGCGATTTCTATATCCTCGGAAAGCGGGGTCTCGAATTCGACGATGCCGGGAGAGATAAGAAGCTTCGGCCTCATAACCCTCCGGGCCACATCTATTCCCGCAAGGAGAATATCCACGGTGAGACGGCTGATATAGCCGAGAAACCGAAGTATGGTGCCGGTGTGGAAATACAGATCGATCTGTTTACTGGTCAAGATGGGATAGGGTGAAACAAAGGTCACAATAACCGCAAAAATACTGCCCAGAATCAGGTGTCCCAGAAGATTCTTGAGGCCTAATACGGACAAGGGACTTTCGGGAAAACTGATGATGGTGAACCAGAAAACCAGAACGAACAGCAGGGTTACCAGGAATTCCTTGGCGTCTTTCCGGAAAAAGCTGGACAATATAGATCCGCTCCTTACGCAATACCCCTGTGCTATCTACGCCTTCCTAACAAGCACGGTAAGGCGTCAACCATACCGTGCATACATATGACGATGCTGTTATGTGAAGGTGTAGCTTATCACGGGATATATACTTTGTCAACGATATCGTCGCAATTATATTTTCGATTAAACTAATAATTTATAATTTACTACTGCAAGGCATACGCAAGCCTTCGCAAGCAGGGGATTGAAAAGGTTCAGCTTCGCATCCGAGAGAAAGGCGTGACATGCCATACAATGGATGGGAAGAGAACGAATTGCATGAATATGTGGTTATGTGACTACTATGTTTCACGATATACTGCATTTCATATGCCCGTGCGGGTATCAGCTATAACCTCTTGAAAATTAATCTTATAAAAGGACCGCTGACAGCGCCCCGCGCGGAAAACGTTGCAACTTGTTGCAAAATAATGATTCACTATCAACACAATTGTCAACCAATACGGCACATACAATGGAAATTCGCGAGACCTCCCTGCCGTGCCCTCCATTGAGAATCCATGTGTGTACCCTCGTGAGAGTGCAGGCCCACTGCCTGTGGCAAACATTTTGCAAATATTCCACAAAAACATGCGAAAAAGAGGGGCAATGGATAGTATGATCGATGATCGGATGCATGAATACGGGCACTTGACGCCCATTGGGAGGGAGTTACACATATTGACTAAAGGGAAAAAAGGTATATGATAGGGGATCAAACCGGCCGAAGAGGGATGATTACGCCTGCGGTGAGCGGAAGGGGCCTGCTCGATCCCTTATTTCATACGCTGTTGTGTACGAAACATGCCATCCATAAGGAACCAGTGCCTTGCAGGGTCCTTTTGGGTGCAGCGTACAAATGACACCATTATATACAATGACGTGAACATGCAGAGAAGAAACCAAACGAGAAACGTAACGCATGGCATCAGCTTCAAGATCATCGTCTCCGTCCTGGGGCCCCTCTTTTTTATGGGAGCGGCCTTCTTGTTGATCGTCATTTTCAGCTTGAGTTACTGGCATTTCCAAACGGAAAAGGCCTCAATCAACCGCTTCATGGCCGGCTATTCCGCTGCATTGAAAAATGCATTCGATCTTTCCGATTTCGATTACATCAAACGCTCTCTCGGAGAGATAGGAGAGATGACGGACATGCGGAACATCGGGCTTTTCGGTGCGAAGGGAAACGGCATTGCCCTTCTGTCCAGCCAGGACCAGCCATTCATCCGGGATGCAACGGAGATTGCCACGACATTGGAATCTCCGGGAACGGACCTGATCCGGACATTCAAATACAAGACCCGTGATGCCGGCACCGTATTCCGGAATATCACCATGCTCCCAAACCAGGGAAGCTGCTTGAAATGTCATGATGCCCGAAGGCCGATCCTCGGCTTTCTCATGGCGGATTTTTCAACGGAAAGGGTAAACAGGCATTTCATTATCCACATCCTCCAGATTATTATTGCAGCCCTGGTGAGCGTGTTCGTCATTATCATCGTTCTGAAGGTCGTCCTGAAGAAAATGATCAGACAGCCCCTGGAGGCAATCACCACTGGTCTTGAAGGGATATCGATCATTTCGGGAAGGATACAACAGATCGAGCACAGCGCGCAGGATGAGATCGGTGCACTCGTGGACGCCATCAACAGCCTTGCGGAACGCCATGAGTATAACAAGCAGGTGCTGTCGACGTTCTATGATGGTGTGTACGGTCCGATCTCCCCGCTTGAGTATGAAATGAACGTTCTCGCCTCGACAAAGGTAGAGGAGGTAATTGAGAAAGATATAGAGACCCTTTATACTAATATGACCCTCAAAGATGTCCTTGCATTTATCAAAAGGAGCGAACATACCTTTTTCCCTGTTGTCAATGAGTGGGGTGAGTTTGCAGGCGTGATCACACTGCAGGATGTTAGAAACGTTTTGATCGATCCATCCATGAGCCACGCAACAAAGGCCCAAGACTTTTTGCGTTCGGATGCAGCGGTGCTGACACCGGATCAGGACCTTAGGGCCGCGATGGATCTCTTTAACACCAGGCAAGTGCCTTACATCTCCGTGATTGACCGGGAGACGCGACTCTTCCTGGGGATCTTGGCAAGGCGCAAGGTATTGGAAATCCTGAAACAGAGTATACTCAGAAATGTGGGGATTTGACTTATGATTAAGAAGATTCATATCTTCCTTGCATGGGGAACATGGGCATTAATCATTGTGTCACTCTTCTCCTTGTGGATTTTCTTTCCCCATCGAACCGGGGCAAAGATATACAAGTATACGGATGAGAATGGGGTGACACACTACAGCGACCGTCCGATCTATCATGACTATTACATTTACTCGGACGACGATCCGGGCTATACGGGGGTGAGTTCAGTCAACGAGCTCCTGTTGGACCGCATTATCAACCGCGTCTCACGTATCTTCGATATTGACGCAACCCTGATCAAGGCCGTCATCAAGGTGGAGTCGAATTTCAATCCCCGGGCGATTTCCCGCAAAGGGGCGAAGGGACTCATGCAATTGATGCCCAAGACCGCGTATGAAATGGACGTGACGGACCCCTTTGATCCGGAGGAGAATATCTTCGGAGGGGCTAAATATCTCAAATATCTTTTGAATAAGTTCGACAACAATATCGAGATCACCCTGGCAGCATATAACGCAGGTGAGACGGTGGTGCTCAAGTGCGGAGGGATCCCGTCCTATCGGGAGACCAAGCAGTACGTGCGCAAGGTGCTTAAGCAATATCAATCATATAAAAAGGCGAAACAGTCGGACGACGAGGTGTACTTTTTCGTTGATGGGGACAATGTCCTTCATATAACGAACACCTCCGGACCCTTTCTGCACGGTGTGTCCAATTGATGCGTTGAATGTGATTGTAAAGGAACATGCCGGGATCCGTTGACGAAACGATCCCGGCGTGTGCTGCAGCAGATGAATCTTCCCAATAAACTTTCACTTATCCGAATCCTGCTCGTTCCCCTGCTGGTCGTCTTCCTCTTGGGAGGCAAGGCATTGACCAGGTGGAACGACATCATAGCCCTGGTGGTGTTTATCGTGGCCGCCATAACCGATTGGCTCGACGGGTACATCGCCCGCAATGCAAAGCAGGTCACCACCCTCGGCAAATTTCTGGACCCGGTTGCGGATAAACTGCTCATCAGCGCCGCCTTCATCTCCCTGGTGGAAATAAACCGGGTGCCTGCCTGGATCGTGGTCATTATCGTGGGCAGGGAAATCATGGTGACCGGCATGCGCTCCATCGCCGCCGCCCAGCAGATCATCATACCGGCAAGCCGGCTGGGAAAATACAAGGTCGGCTTCGAAACCGCCGCCATTATCGCACTGATTCTGGATCTTCCCTATAATGTGGGCATCATAGCAGCCTGGCTCGCCATGACCATGGCGGTCATCTCAGGGGCGGATCATCTCATCCGCTTCAAGAAGGAGATCGATCTGGAATGGTGATCCGCTTTATTCTATGGCCCATCGCCGGTTTTTTGATCGGAGGGATACCCTCAGGGCTCCTCATCGGAAAATTGCTGGGGGGACCGGACGTGAGAAGAAGCGGAAGCCGCAATATTGGTGCCACCAACGTATATCGTGTTCTCGGCGCCGCCCCTGCACTGCTCACCCTTGCCGGTGATCTCCTCAAGGGTTATGTACCACTCCTGGTTCTCGGCTCAATCACCCCACACCCCTGGCTCATCGCATGCACGGGACTCGCTGCCATTGCCGGGCACGACTTCTCACCCTACCTGAGATTCAAGGGGGGAAAGGGAGTGGCAACCAGCCTGGGGGTGTTTCTGTATATGAGTCCTGTGGCGACGCTGGTATGTGTCGGCGTCTGGGTGCTGGTGGTGGCACTCGTACGAATCGTGAGCATCGCCTCCATCGGGACGGCCATCGTGCTTCCGGTAATGGTATGGGCGCTCGAATACCCGCTCCCCATACTCTATGCGGCCATCATTGCCTGCATCCTTCTCATCGCACGCCATAAAGGGAATATCAAGCGGTTGTGCAGGGGGGAGGAAAAAAGGCTGGGGCGCTCACGTTCAGAGGAAAAACAGCAGGCTACTTGATCCTTCCGGTTATCCCCCCGTCCACCACGACCTGCTTCCCGTTGCATACGAGGGGGGAGCGACCCGAAAAGGCCTTCCCCTCGCTGCTGTGCAGATCGATCCCCTGGAGTTCCTTAATGGTGAGCGAGGATTTCGGTTCTCCCTCCATATCGGGGATGGTCACCCGATCGCCCGGCTCCCCATCCGCACTCAGCAGCCGCACCTGGCTCCCGTTGTCCGCGGCAAGGAGCATGCCCTGGCTCTCGATCCCCTTCAACAGTGCAGGCTTGAGGTTGGTGAGCACCACGATGTTCTTTCCGGGAAGCTCCTCAGGGGCATAGTGTCCCCGTATGCCTGCAACGATCTGCCGGCGCTCGCCGCCAAGATCCACCTGGATCACAATGAGGCGGTCCGCCTCCGGATGGGGTGCCGCCTCCAGGACCCGGGCGACCCGAAGATCGAGCATGCAAAAGGGATTTTGCTCGACAAGGGCGAGCGTTTCCACCCGGGTGAGGAGCTGTCGCGGCTCGCCGATGGTATGCCCTTCCAGGGACTTGCCCAGGTCCTTCCAGCAGAGGGGACCGAGGCCGAGCTGGGCCTCCAGGTCGGCACACAGGTCCGGGATGACCGGTTTCAGGCAGATGGCAAGATCCCTCACCATCTGGACGATGAGGGAGATATCCCTCCAGGCACGGTCCCGCTCCGTGTTGATCCATTTCCATGGTTCCGCTGCCTGAAAGTATTTGTTTCCGATATCCCCGATCTCCAGGATACCCTTCAGCGCATTCCGCAAATGACAGGCCTGATAGCTCTCCCCGATAGCGGCGATCCTCTTTTCCACCTCCCCCACGATGTCCGACGGGGCGGGTGCGGTAAGGACACGGTCGAAGCGCCTGGCCAGAAAGCTCATGCTGCGATAGGCAAGATTGGCGATGTTTCCCAGAAGCTCGCTGTTGATCCGTTCCGTAAAATCCCGGACATCCAGATCGATGTCCGCAATGGAATTGGTCAGATTCAGGGCATAGTAGAACCGGAGGAGGTCCGCCGGATATCGGTCGAGGTACTGGCGGGCGGTAACGAAGGTCCCCCTCGATTTGCTCATCTTCTCGCCGTTGACGGTGAGAAATCCGTGGACGAATATGTTCTCCGGAAGGTTGAAACCGCTCCCCATGAGCATGGCAGGCCAAAACAGGAAGTGAAAATAGATGATATCCTTTCCTATGAAATGCCGGACCCTCCCTGATGTGCCGGTCCAGTACTCATCGAAGGAGACACCCCTTTCCGTGCAGTAGTGCTGGCAGCTCGCCATGTAGCCGATGGGGGCATCCAGCCATACATAGTAATACTTGTCCTTCTCCCCGGCGATGGTGAAGCCGAAATAGGGGGCGTCCCGCGAGATGTCCCAGTCCTTCAGTCCTGCATCGATCCAATGCAGGATATAGTTGCGGATCTCGGTCTGAATGGTCGGATGCCCGGCGATCCAATCCCTGAGCCTCTCCGCATAGCTGCCCAGCCGGAAGAAATAGTGCATCGACTCCTTCCGGACCGGCGGCGACCCGCACAGGGCGCAATAGGGGTTGATCAGATCGATGGTGGCATAGGTGGCGTTGCACACCTCGCAGTTGTCCCCGTATTGATCGGAAGCCCCGCACTTGGGGCAGACCCCCTTGACATAGCGGTCAGGGAGAAACCGCTCGCAACGAGGACAATAGGTGAGCTCCACCACCTTGGTATAGATATCACCGCGCTCCTTGAGCCGGCCGAAAATCAAATCGCTGAATGCCTTGTTTTCAGGGGAATTTGTCGTATAGTATGAATCGAAGGAGATGTGAAATGCCCTGAAATCGTTGAGGTGTTCATCGTAGTAGCGCGCGATCAGATCCTCCGGGCTCACCCCCAGCTTGCGGGCGTTGATCTCAATGGGCGCCCCGTGGGTGTCGTCCGCACAGCAATAGATGCAGTCCTTGCCCACAAGCCTCAGGTAGCGGCAATAGATGTCCGTCTGTATGTACTCCACCATATGCCCCAGGTGAATGGGACCGTTTGCATAGGGAAGCGCGCTGGTTACCAGGATCTTCTCGTTCGTGGACATGGTTGATTTTTATAGCACACCGGAGGAGATAAGTCAAAGAGGGCCGCGACCGCACCAACCAAGCTTGCCAGGCGAATCAAATCCCGGCAACTAAATCGCCGTGGTTTGTATTTCAAGCCCGTTTGGGGTATATTTTCCATAATTGTCCAAGTCCAGGAAAAGCCGGGAGCTGAGGTGAGCCTGATGTTTCCTTTCCAGGGCCTATTGGCGCAATACCTCAAAAATACAAAAAGTTCCCAATAATACACAACACTTACAAGGGATTCATACAAAGGGGTACGATATGGAATATTCGAAGGATCAAGAATACGTGGTGAGGAGCGTAAAGGAAAACAATATCCGGTTTATTCACCTGTGGTTCACCGATGTACTCGGCTTTCTCAAAAGCTTCTCGATCACCTCCGAGGAACTGGAATCGGCCTTTGAAAACGGCATGGGATTTGACGGCTCCTCAATCGAGGGATTTGCCCGTATCGAAGAAAGCGACATGATCGCACGTCCCGACCCGAACACCTTCACCGTTGTTCCCTGGCGGACCGACCAGGAGGCCGCGGTCGGCCGCATGTTCTGCGACATATTCACCCCCGACGGGGCGCCCTATGACGGGGACTCCCGATGGGCGCTCAAGAGGAACCTGAAGAAGGCCGCCGATCTCGGATATACCTTCTACGTCGGACCGGAACTCGAATACTTCTATTTCAAGAACGCACAGGGCAGGCCCGAGCCACTGGATGTCGGCGGCTACTTCGACCTCACCCCTATGGACATTGCCTGTGATCTGCGCCGGAGCACCATTCTGATGCTCGAAAAGATGGGCATCATGGTGGAATACAGCCACCACGAGGTTGCACCGAGCCAGCACGAGATAGACCTCCGATACAGCGATGCGCTCACCATGGCGGATGCGGCGATGACTTACCGGTTGGTGGTCAAGGAGGTTGCCATGAAGCACGGCATCTACGCCACCTTCATGCCAAAACCGATCTTCGGTGAAAACGGCAGCGGGATGCACACCCATCAATCATTGTTCAAGGGGGAGCGCAATGCCTTTTTCGACCCCGGCGATAAATACCACCTCTCCAAAACCGCCAAGTCTTATATAGCGGGTCTCCTCAGGCATGCCCGCGAGATAAGCGCCGTTGTGGCCCAGTGGGTCAATTCATACAAACGGCTTGTCCCGGGATACGAGGCGCCGGTGTATATCTCATGGGGGCAAAAGAACCGTTCCGCCCTGGTCCGCGTCCCCTACTATCGACCGGGAAAGGAAAAGGCCATCAGGGCGGAATACCGGTGCCCCGACCCCGCATGCAATCCCTATCTTGCCTTCTCGGTGATGCTTGCCGCAGGTCTCAAGGGGATCGAGCAGGGGTATGAGCTTCCGGATCCGATCGAGGAGGACATCTACGGCATGTCTTCGGAAGGACGGCGCAGCAGGGGCATCTCATCCCTCCCGGGAAGCCTTGCGGAGGCGATCGAGGAGACGGAGCGCAGCGATCTGGTCCGGGAGACCTTGGGTGACCACATCTTTCACAAATTCATCGACAACAAAAAGATCGAGTGGGACAGGTACCACACCCATGTCAGTCAGTACGAGCAGGAGAAGTATCTCCCGGTGCTGTAGGAGGGATTCGATCTCGCCCCCTGATATGCGTTCACCGCTCCCCTTTTATGTACGTCGGTGCAGCCTCCGGGACCTTTCCCTGTTTCACCAGGCGATAGTATGCATAGGTCATGGGCTCCCCATCATTGAGGATATCCAGGTCCGCCACCTCCCCCAGGAATAGGGTATGGGTCCCCGCATCCAGCCTGTCAATGACCCGTGCCTCGATGAATCCCACGCAATGTTGGGTGACGATGGGCACCCCGGTGCCCCCCCGCGTGTATTCGATATCCTGAAATTTGGGGAAGTCCCTTCCCGACCTGAATCCGAAACGGCCTATGAATGTAAGGGGCGTATGCTGATCCAGGATGGAAACGGAAAGATGTGCGCTTTCCATGATGAATTCATGGGTGAGATTCCCCTTGTTGATGCTCACCCCTATGGTGCGCGGCTCCGAGGTCACCTGGAATACGGTGTTGGCAATCTGCCCGTTTATCTCCTCACCCTTGTGAGAGCTGACGATGAACATGCCGTAGCTGATCTTGTGTAATGCCTTAGGATTCATACACATTCCCTTTCCGTGTTGTAACAAAACAAGGTCTCGGCCAAGGGCTGTAGCGTTCGTCCGCAGCCCCCCTCAATGCCCGCAATAATAGTATCCGGTAACCCGGCTCCTTGCAAGGAGCCGGTGGGGCTGCCAATCCACGCCAATCCAAAAGGGTGACAAATGTCTCCGGGCAAAAAGCCGATAAAATGATAAGGCGCGTGCACCATGGCTTGATGCAGAACGGCGGTGGTGTGGGGCAGCAATTTCCCAGAAAACAAGAGGGTGACAATGTCAAAAAGGTATATCTTCTGTATATGCATCGTTATGTCCCTGGTGATCATCATCGGTATGTTCTCCGCACGGGGTAGCACAAACGAGTGCACTTTCCCCTTTTTCCCGGCCCTCCTGAAGTCCTCGTCCGATGAACCGGTCGCCCCGGCAGACTTCAAGGAGCCTGTTTCCTGTAGATCCTGTCATATGTCAACCATGAAGGAATGGGAGGGGTCCTCTCACGCCCATGCCTTCAAGGACTCGCTATTCCATGCGCTATGGAAGGCAGGGTCACGGGAGACCGGCGGGGCGATCGATATATTCTGCGTGAGCTGCCATACGCCGATCGGCGTGCTGACGGGGGACATCAAAGGTCCTGAGGGGAGCCTCACTGCAACGAATGTGACCAGGGAGGGGATCCACTGCGACCTCTGCCATACCGTTGCGGATACGACATACCGGTGCACAAAGTCCGAATCCCCCCACAATGCCTCGCTGCTCGTAAGGCCGGGGAGCGTCAAGACAGGCCCCATGGACAACGTGAAATCCACCTTCCATGAATCCACCTATTCGGAGCTCCATACCAGGTCGGAATTCTGTGGAAACTGCCACAACCTGTTCCATCATGCCTCGGGCCTCCCCCTGATAACCACCTATGAAGAGTGGAAGGGTTCCATCTATGCACAGAAGGGGATCGTATGCCAGGATTGTCACATGATGTCGGTGGATACGGCGATCCTTACCGCTGATACGCTGGAGCGACAAAAAAGCCCGGGCAAGGCGTCAACCATCGGCCCGATACGGGATAGCATCCATGTGCATACGTTCGTCGGCGGGAATCCGGTAATGAAAGAGGGGAACACACCGGGGCGCCCCGGCAGGGACGCGGGAAAACGGCTGCAGTCGGCGGCCCGGCTGGATGCGCAGGGCACGGTTTCCAACGGAAAGGGGACGCTCACCGTCCAGGTCTCCAATGAACGCGCAGGGCACAATATACCAACCGGAATGCCCGGGCTCAGGCAGGTTTGGCTGGAGGTCCTCA
>JBLIRN010000019.1:0-57575 GCA_049472315.1 bacterium | reverse complement strand
CTTTTGCAATCAAATCGTATTACAGAAGGGAGACGTTCACGTGAAGAAGACAGCTATCGTTATGTTGATCGCTCTATTTCTGGGTTTGCTGACATCCCCTGCGTTCGCAGGCGGGGACAAGAATCGAGGTGACAAAGGACAGGGTACGGTGGTACAGAAACAGGTACGCGTCAATAAGTGATCCAAAGCAGCCCCTGTATTGAGCATGCTTTTCCCCAATAAGGGGCAGCCTTAAAAAGGCTGCCCTTTATATTATGCGCCTGGCAGGGCGCAAACCCCTAACGGGCTTCCGGCTCTTTTGCCTTGCAGTCACCATTTTTAATCCGCCCTCACGGCCTTGCCGGCTTTCCACTCTTACAGGGTCACCTCCGAGTCCAAGGATGGTATCGATTGAGTGCAACGAGGTATCATTACTGAATGGCATTGACCCACAGGGTGGTCTGTTCGGAGCAATTGACCCAATATCCCCGGGAAGGCGTCATGGGCTCCTGAACGGGATCAAGGTGAACATAGGCATTCGCAAATCCAAACAGGCCCCGGATCCTTCCGCTTTCCACAGAGGGATGCGCACGAAACGAGCATCCCCCGACCATCGACCACCCCGGCGGGAGATTGGTGATGGCATATCCTTCCACAGGTTCACCGGTGATATCACAGGTTATCGGTGCACCATGGTACACCCAGTATCCTTCTCCAAAATATAGGATGTCGTTCGGATCAAGGAGCTCGTATGTGGTGCCGGATAGGGAAAAGACCGCCTTTGCATCGGGAAGGACGGTCCGTACCCTTGCATCAGCCGGTATGACCGGAAGGGAGAACATGGCCCAGCCACTATCGAATCCGACGGACACCGGCACACTCATCCCCTCAGGGTCCGGCCGTTCAAAGGGATTGGAATCATTGGGGTCACCGCTCACGATCGTGGTATATTCACCAAAGGGTTCCCGCAGGCAGGTGCAACGGCTCTCTTCTGTCGCCCCGTAGCCGTCCCCGTCCGCATCCCGGTAGTACCGGGTGCATCCCGCTGCGCCATCCTCATCCACCTCCCCGTCGCAGTCGTCGTCCTCACCGTTACATACCTCCGGGTTGCACAGTTGAATCGATATGCCGTACTCATCGGCAATGGTAACGATACTGTCATCGGCATCCGGGCACACCACCGTTATCTCATAACGGTCCCCCTGGCCTTGCTCGTAGGGAAAATAGGGGCTCTCATGTGCCTGCGGGTCCTGCCATAAGGACGCCCCGAGCAGATAAGGACCCCTGGTGAAATGACCGCTTATTTCGCTGTATGTGGGCTGCTCAACATAGTCCTGGTCCTGATCCATGACCCCGATAAAAAAGGCCTGATTGGTAAATCCGTTGAACCCGCTGATTGTGCAGTTGCCATCCAGTATGGCCTGGTGCAGGTTATGGGTATCCTGATCCTGGAATGTCCCGCTCATCGTGAATTCCGTGCCGAATCCGATCACCTCGTCCATGGTCAGTGCCACAAAGGAGCGTACGGTGGTCTCGCCATTTGCCGTTGCCGTGACCGTGATTACACCGCCGACCTGTGGAGCGCTGGGGGTGATCCTCAACACATTATATGGCTGCAGGGATACCCCGATCCTGCTCTCATTGCTTGAGGCATCGAGTGTCACGGCCTGGCCGTTCACATCAAAGGACTCGATATAGATGGCGAGGGATGAGCCGTTTTGTACGATCACGTCCTGCAAGACATTATCGATGACAGGGGGGACTTCTATGGTCTCATCAATCCCTGCGATTTGCGCCTGGGTGAGGGGGCCGGTATGAACGGTGAGGTGATACTCCTTGAAGGGGTCCACATAGTCGCCGTAGCAGCTCGTTCCCGCATCGTTGCAGAGCGATGACCTCACGGTGTATTTCCCCATGGGGAGATCGACTCCGAACGATTCATAGCCTTCCTGAATAAGCAACCCATCGTGGTCATAGATCCCGATAAAGAATGCCTGGTTCGAGAATCCCCGTGATCCCTCCAGTGTGGTGTTCCCTGAACAGTAGATTTCGTACCTATCGCTATCCTTGGATGTATCGAACCGGCCGCTTATGGATATCCCCTGAACGGCGTCCTCGGATTCCAGTCCGGAGTGGCATTGGGTCTGTCCGGTGCAATGGATCATCCCGGATGTTGTGGTATCCGAGTTCACACAGATCGTATAGCCCGGAGATCCAGGGAGATAATCAAGGCATTCGGAATCGCCGCACAGGGATGCGCTCACTGCATATTCACCGGGGGGCACATTTGCAATTGTGAGGGAAGGCCCGGAGGTCTCCTGTTGTATCTCCCCCCCATGGATGCCGTAGTAGAAATCCCCTCCTGATTCCGCATTGCCCGTCAGTACGGTATCCCCCGAGCAAAAGATGCTGTAGGTGTCCGTATCCGTGTCGGAATCGAATTCTCCCTCGATGCACACACCATCCACACGGTCCAGAGGCTCCAGATTCACCCAGCAATCCGCACCGGAGCAGGGTCGGATGTCATAGTAGATGGTCAAGACCGGGGTAAATGTATAGGGTGCCACGGCTATATTCTCCTCCGGAGAATAGAATCCATCATGATAGCCGCCCCATCCGAAGTTGATATGTATCGCATTCCCTGCTTCATTCGATTGGTAGCCGTCGATCACACCCGCATGGGGCTCGTGAAAGGCCAACAGCACAGGCAGTCCGCTGTCTATCTGATCCCGGACGGTGGTGAAGAAGATATTCGGATCCGTATTCGTCATGGTGGCGATGTCCGTTGAATAGGCATAGTTTTGAATCAGGGCGTCCGTGTTGAGTGACGTGCCGGAATCAAGCACCCCGAATCGGGTATGATTTGCGAACGCCAGGTCCCGCAGGAACCGCCCCACCGCATCCTTCTGATATTGGGGTGTATCCAGGTGGATATCAGGGGGCATGATCCCCCAGGGAATGGGCTTGGCAAGGTACGCCATCCAAGGTGCCCCGTTATGCTCGTACACTGCCTTTCCCTGTCCGGCCGATGGGTACTGGTGATAGTACATGATCTGCCCTAAGGCCACGGGAACACACCCCACCAGGGTGTCCTGCCCGCCGATTTCAGGCATGAATGCATTGAACGGCGGGTCCTGATCCCATTGTGTCTGCAATAAAAACGTATCCGGCACATCATTGTATCTAATGAGATGCTGTGGAAGGTTGATCAAGAAGTCCCATCGCGCATGGTTCTCATCGATGACCTGGGTTCGTCTTCGATCGGCTTCTTGAACGAGTAATGCCCTGGCATGATATTCCAGTTCCTTCAACAAAAATTTTCTATAATTGACAGGCATGTCATCAAAATCATAGTCCAGCGAATAGGACTTGATGGGGGTCAGATCCCTCGATGAGGAGACAAGGACATGTCCGCCGTTTTCCAGGGCTGCAAGGTATCCGATCATGATTTCCGGTTTGCCGGGCTCCAGTCGATTTCCCTGTAAGAATTGAGCGGTCTCCACCCCTTTTTGACTCTTGACGAACTGCAGGAAGTTGTGTACCACGAGTTCATATTCACTTTGGGCGCCAGGGCAGATGGAGCAGCATAATAGCGGGGCTGATAGGCCAAGAAAGATAATAAAGGGAATGGCGAGATATCTGCGCCTTTTCATGTCAGTCTCCTTTAAAAGAATCACGCTCCGCTCCACACGTATCGGGCATCAAATGATTCTTCTCAGACACTCAAGCAGTGCCGAATCAATCTTCTGCAGATTAAACCTTCCATGGACTTACGTTAAAACGATGGATGGAGCAAACACAGTCGGAGGTGAATGTAATACGCCAGTTGCGAGGCAAAAAAGGATTGTCTTTAAAGACAAGCAATAGATGTGATTACTGAAACCGGCATTTATATATATTGTAAATACGGAGAATATTTTTTTCAAATCAAAAGCAGAGACCGGCGAAAATCAGCCGTCCCATGTCTCGGGCATTCTCTGAATGCATTCTTTCAATCGATGAAAGAATTGATTGCGAATCCCTTCGATATGTAATGACTCCTGATAACTCACCGGGAACCGGTCTTCTGTTCTATGGCCTTCCGGCTGGACCTGTAAAACAAACGAATTCACCTGTCTTTTCCAGAACCATTCCGCGCATCCGAATTGGATATAGGCGGGATCTATCATTGGAATCCTTTCCAACTCACGGAATAACTCTTTGCCTAATACGCTGTTTTCTAAACATAAAGCAATATAGGCGATTCTGTAATCAACGTGCCCGATGTTCCCTGAACGTGGCATAGGCCCAGTGTTTTTTGGGTCCCTTTGAGTATCATATAAAAAATGTCCGTAGCAGCTCTGCAAGGTGAAACAATACGGCAGCCTGGTAAAATCCCTTATGATCTCAACGATAGGCGGATCAATGGTGTTGAAATCCAGCGTGCTTAAGGATGCCTTCCTTTGCTCAAGGTAGTGGGGATTGCGAACAAAATCTCTTACTGCGGTATAGGTCTCCACATGAATGGTTCCCGCTTATAGCATATGGTACACACCCCGCACCATCTCATTAATCTCTATTCCGCCCGCCTTTATACACCTTTTCAATGCTCGCGCATGAGGGATTCCCACAGATCCCTGTTAAATGAGGCCTTTCGAAGGGGGCAATCTTCTCTCCTGCAGATCTGACAGCTTCTAAAGTCGAGCTGTGTTGGGAATCTGATCCCGGATACCGTCTTATCGGGAATCATCACGAAATCTTCCGTGAGTGTTACGCCGATGAGGCGCTGTACATCCCCAAAAAAGGAAAACAATTCCCTTTGTTGCTCGATTGGCCACACAGCCGCATCTCCGGAACCAGGGTTCATTGTTGAGGTCCTGCCCGGCATGTATTTATGGTTCAGCAAGTCCTTCAAAAAACGCAGACACTGCATCAATATCTCCGCCTTGATCACATCCAGCCAGTGATGCGCCTGTTCATCGTCTTCCGGGACGTTGATCTGGTCCAGTTCATGACCGCAGGTGGCGATATACGGAAATACCCGCTCCGCCTTGTCCAGATTCATTCTCAACGCACGACTCCTAAATTCAACACCATCAATAATGACAGTGTCAACGCCCTTGGCCTCTATGAATGCCGCTTTATAAATGGCCTTAGGGCTCGCTTGGACATGGACTTCTTGAATAAGCCACTCGAATCTTTCTGCTTCGGTCGTATCGGGCTCTATACCCGCCCTTTTAAAAAGTGCAGCCAGGTCCAATTCGATCGGAATATCCATAATGACTTCCATCATGTTGCATCCACGAGTCCTTTAGGTGCCCGCCGGATATCCCACGGCACATCCCCGGCTATGGGGTTGGATTGACCTTTCCATTCTGAAGACTTCCGTGATAACACCATGAGCGAAAAAAGATACTGTAAATGGTTTGCATCTGCCTCCATGGTCAAGTCGTCAATCATACGCTATGATCTGCTACCGTATTCGCTGCTGGGCGGATGCGGGAATGCGCGTTTTGTCATCAAGGGATATATCTTAGTATAGCGTATCTCATATAAAAATAAAAAACATATCCAGGGAGGATTATGGTTCCGGGGGTTATAGAGAGGTCGCTTCTGTCTTGTTTGATAAGGACATTGGAACAGACGTAAATACAAGGGGCCGATGCGATATACCCTCGGCCCCCTTGATTTGACAGTTCCTGTTTAGCAGGATTTTTTACACTTGCAAAGACCCTTTTCCACGCTTTGCACCTTCTTGATGGTCATTGTTCCTCCTTTCCCCGACAGGATCTGGTTGATACATATGATAATGCCCATGTACAGCCACGAGCATTTATTATTATTAATATAAACAGCAAATGACTCATATGTCAAAAAAAGAAATGAATGCCTCACAGCGCCAATAGCATATTGAGATTCTAAAAATTATGTAGTTAGAAGGGTCTGTAACTACTTGACAAAGAATACACGCGGGGATATAGTGATATAAGAATACGGTCATCAACGAGAAGTGATGCAACGGCGGAAGGCCACAGCAACAGATAATTTCCATTGACTTGACATCGCTCAGGATGACGATTTCACCGCTGTATGTTTTGACGTTCCATCCGGATTGCACTGCCCCAAAACGCCCCATATAAGCCGCTTTTCACCGACAGTTGATTGTCCCTTTCATTGGTGAGGTTTATTGTATGACCCATGACTCCGGAGACATTCCATGTCCTCATTAGAAGAGGTTTCTCACATGGAGAGAAGGTAATGATTCCGGTTTCACGGTGGCGTTATATGTTTATCTAACTGAATATTTTTTTGGGAGATACAATCATGTGTCGCAAAACAATCGTATTATATGTATCCCTTTCTATTCTATTGCTTGGGATAATGTTCCTTTGGCCCTTATCCGCCATGGCCCAGGGCACCTCATTCCTCCCCTCTGGAACCACGACGTGGGATGTATCAATGTACTACCCTTACAGTTCGTACTCCTCTTCAGGCAGGTACTGGCCGGGGTACTCAAGCTATGCCTTCGGACAAACGAGCGTACCGTGGATGTCATTTCAAGCAGCTACCCGGTACACATTCCCCTCCAGCTATTCCGGCATCGAGGGGGGATACCAGTATCTGTTCGGCGGATTTTCGATGCTCTCCAGCCTGCCACAGGGATGTACCCTGCGCTGGGATGAGAGGAGGTGCACATCGCGCGGGGCCTGCCACACCCCGCTCTACTGCCCGCTCTCCATCTCGAGCTATTATTGAGAACCGTTTACAGGTTCTTACATGATTCTGAAGACAGGACGCTATCCCATGCCATAACGGGAGAATTCCATGAAACCGAGAAGGTATTATTCAGTACGTTGCATCATCCTGATCGTATGTGCCCTGGCCTTGGCGCCACGCCACATGGTCAGATATGTCTCGGCAGCCGAGGGCTATTCCTTGTGGAATCGGTACGGTCTTGGATTGTATGCATACCTGCCTTCTTACGGCGGCATCATCCCGGGACAAGCCCCATTGGTTGACGGCGAGAGTATCTTCACCGTTGTCAAAAGGCTGTCAGCCTACCCCCCGGGTGCCCGGCGTTTCACCTGGACGCCGTCCCAGGTCTACCAAGTCCTGGCCGGAAGCAGTGTCCCTTGGACAGGGATGCCATCTGAAGGTTTCATGGCATGGTCACCGGCGGTTTCTTCTGCTGGTTGGCCTGCAGCTCTCTCGTCCGCCTCGGGTATCTGGTCCTTCTATCGGTATCAGTGGGGGATGAATCCCTTCTCCCAGACAACCGGTGTCTATCAAGGGATATACGGCCTTGAACCGTATGAAGGTTTTTGAGCAACTACGTCCGGACACCTGCTCGTCTTTATAAACCTTCGTGATTCGATGTGGTCCCTAGGTTCCGGCGGTTAGATGAAGGGGATGATGTGTCGTACCGATAGGGAAATCCTCTGCCATGTGCTGAGCAGCCATACCTTTTGCATGCTGATGGGTATGCCGTAGGTGTACACCAGAAGCAGCTCGATTCCCCCCAGGATGACGAGGAGAGATCCGATGAGCAGGCACACCTTGATCACCGTGAGAAAGGGACGGCGCCTCTGTTTGAAGTAGGCCTTGGAGGTGTCCCTCTTGCCTCGCGGGGCCTTCTTTTGTTCCCCCTCTTCGTCGCTCTCCATGAACACGGTCTTTTGATCCGTTATGGGTACCGAGGCCTTCAGGAATTCCCTGAGCAGGGATTGATGATCGAGGGGGAATCTCCGTATGTGCCGTTCAAGCCGCTCCTTGAGCTGTCCCATGGTGTGAAACCGCCTTTTGGGATTCTTCTTCAGGCACTTTTTGATGATCCGCGCCACCGGACGCGGGATGGCGGGATTCAGATTCCTTATGGGGATTGGTTTATCCTTGATGATCTTTTCGGTGACCTCCCGTTCACCTTCCTTCTTGAAGGGCCGCTCCCCGGTAAGGAGTTCGTACATGATGATCCCCAGGGAAAAGATATCCGACCGATTGTCGATCTTGGTCCCGATGGCCTGCTCAGGGGACATATACGAATAGGTCCCAAGGATCACCCCGGGGGTGGTCAGATTTGTCTCCTTCACATGGGCGATGCCGAAATCCAGCAGCTTCAGCATTCCCTCATCCGAAAGGATGATATTGGCCGGTTTCAGATCACGGTGGATAATCCCCCGATTATGGGCGTATTCAAGGGCCTTGGCAATCTCGTAAAAGACGATGAGCCCCACATCGATGGGAAAGCACCCGATCTGGGAGAGGACGTCCTTGAGCGTCTTGCCGGGGACATATTCCATCACGATGTAGTAGGAGTTGCCCTTCTTCCAGTAGTCATAGATATGGATGATGGAGTCGTAGCGTAGGGAGGATATCACCCGCGCCTCCTGCTCAAAACGGGCGATCACCTTCTGGTTGATGGAGAACTCCCGCATCAGCTCCTTGATAACCACCTGGCGTTCAAGGGTCTTCTGCTCAGCCAGGTAGATATTGGATGCGCTCCCGGTGCTCAGACGCTCGATGATCCTGTATTTGCCTAATTCCTTCGCCATGCGTATATGGGGATTATGCTTCCACGGTGAAGAGAACCACGGTTATATTATCCTTTCCCCCTCCCTCATTCGCCATTGCGATCAATTGCCTGCCCAGGTCTTCCAGGCCGTTGCCGTTGCTCAAATGAAACCCGTTCACCAATTGACCGTCTTCAACCATGCCGTAAAGACCGTCACTGCACAGGAGGTAAATATCACCCGGGGCGAGATGTTCGGAAAAAAGGTCTGGGATAACACCCTTCTTCGGCCCCAGGGAACGGGTGATGACATTCTTCTTTGGATGGCGCCGTGCCTCCTGTGGGGAAAGCTTCCCCTCCCGAACCATCTGCTGCACCAGGGTGTGATCCTCGGAAAGCTGTTCCACAACGCCGTCTCGGTATCGATACACCCTCGAATCCCCGATGTGCCCCACATAAAGCCTGTCGCCGACAGGGATGGCAGCCGTAAAGGTGGTGCCCATCCCTTTCCGCGAGGCATCCTGGATGCCGAATTGATATACTGCCTCGTTGGCCTCCTCTATGGCGTACTTGATGAGGGAGGAATGGAAGTCCTCGCCCGCCTCTATTTCACAGGGAAGGGTCACCTCCTCATCCCAAAGCAAGGGCTGAATTCTGGCAAGAAAGACTTCGGCTGCCATCTTGCTTGCCAGCTCGCCCCCCTCCACGCCGCCCATACCGTCAGCGACGACATAGATGTTCCTCTCATTGTCGCAAATGTAGTGATCCTCGTTGAGCCTTCGTTTCAGCCCGATATCGGTGATGCCAAATCCTTGGATTCTCATTTTCGGTCTCTTTCCTACTGTGCTCAGTCAACCCGAGCGGTGTGCAGTTGATCCTTGCCTAGGGAACTCCAAAGCACCTCGTTCCTTTTGCACCTGGTATTCGTCTCCACGACCCGGATCATGCCCTTCTCGGTGCCTAATACCAAATCAACCATACTGTTGTCATTGACATCGGCAATGGCTACCGGGCTCATGGTCTTTTCATGCACATCGAGGTGTGCCAGCATATGTCCATCCTTGCCGTTGATCACATAGATGGTCCCCGCCTCGGCGGTGACGGCAACATCAAAGGTCCCGTCCTCATTGAAATCCGCAATCGAGGCAGTGGAGGGGATTTCCCCTTCGGTGTTGAAATCCCATAGATACCGGTTCCCTTTTGAGACACCGTCAACCACGTACACATGGCCCTTGCCGGAGGAACACACCACATCCAGGACACCATCCTCATTGATGTCAGCCAATGCAGGGGCAATGGACGCCACATTGTCCTCAGATGTGATAAAGGGAATCGTCCATGTCCAGAGTGCGGCACCGGTCTTACCATTGAGCACCACCAGTTCCCTCTGAAAGCACACCGCTATGTCCTCGATAAAGTCGTCATTGAACCTGCCCGCAGCCGCTGAAGAGGGTGCCCCTTCGCCCTGATACACCCACAGGCGTTTCCCATTGACCCCTGAAAGTGCATACAGGTTTCCCAATGACCCGATGATGACGTCGAGCACGCCGTCACCGTCGATATCCGCCAAGGAAGGAGTGGCGGTCACCTTACCTTTTGCATCGAAATTCCAGATCTCTCCTCCCTGCTTTCCGTCGAGGGCATATACGTAATTGTCCTGTGATCCGACCACCACGTCCAGCACACCATCGGCATTCAGGTCAGCCAGTGCGGGCGAGGAGGTAATGGCACCTTTGATCACCGTGCTGGTCCAGATGAGATTTCCCCGTCCCCCGTCAACCGTATAGAGCTGCCCCTTCTCGGAGCCAACAATGACATCCAGGGTGCCATCCTTCTGGTTGACGTCCCCAAGGCTGGGCGAGGAAAAAATCGCACCCCCCGTAACAAAGGGTTTGTTCCAGATACTGCCGCCGGTTCGGCCATCGAGGGCATAGATCTGTCCGAGATCGTCGGCAACCACGATGTCATTGAAGACATCATTGTTGAGGTCTCCGATTGCTGCGCACACATGGATTGCCCCCTTTGTCTGTTTCTCCCACAGTGTGCTCAGGATGACATTATGGGGGGCATTGACGCTGTTCGAGAGCAGGATTATGATCCATGCGATCAGCGCAATCGCTGCAAGAAAACCGAAAAATTTCATAATTCGTTTCAAAATACCCGATCCGGGGGCGACACTTCCGCCCGTCTCCATCTGAAACTCGAAAAGCGCATTGCCGATCTGGATCTTGTCCCCATTCTGCAGTGCCCTCTCCGTGATCCTCTCTCCATTGACGAAGGTTCCATTCGCGCTCTGCAGGTCGGTGATGACAAAGCTGCCGTTGGTCAAGGCTATTTTGCTGTGCCTTCGGGACGCGCGTCCATCCTCCAGCCGGACATCGGCGTCCTCTCCACGGCCAATGACCACCTCTTCCGCCAGGTCGATGGCACCCGAAAGGTTGTCAGACCGCTTTACCACCAGTTTCGCCAGCGGCTCTTCGTAAAACTTCGTCCTGTCATCATCAAACGTCGTGCGCTCCTCATCCGTCTCTTCCTCAAAAACCGTCTTCTCTTCACCCGGAATGCCCGAGAAGAAATGAAGATGGAAATCACCTATGGTGATGACATCACCGGTAAAGATCTCCTGCGAGGTGACCTTTGTTCCGTTCACCTCCAAACCGCCGGTGCTCTGCAGGTCCTCTATGCGAAACGTATTCCCTTCCCGCCTGATCCGGGCGTGTTCCCGGGATACCTTTCGATCATCAAGAAGTATGTCATTTCCCTGCCTGCGGCCGATGCTCACTTCCTCCTTGGTGATCTCGCACTCCATCAGGGTCTCGGCGCCCTTCTTGACCGTAATCTTCGGCACATCCTCGAGCCGGGTCTTTTCATCCTCCTCCTCTTGCACCGGAGCCTCCACATCCTGGCCTTGAAGCTCCTCATCCTTTGCCTGCACGTCCTCCTCCGTGCCCTTCACGTCCTCCTTTTCCATTATCCCTGTTACACTGCCGCTCTCGTCAACCTGTTCCTGCTGTTGATCCTTATCCGTCTTACTCATCGTTCTTCCCCCTTTTTTACACTGAGGACAGACAGTTGTCCTCCTCGCATATTGGTTCGGACCTGGTGTCGGTTTTGAGTTGCCTGGCACATATGTGAATCCACGCTTCCCCCCAGCACATCATCCATGGTGTACCGATTCGTACATTCACATGGCACCCCTTCCTCAACGCTACTGCTTCACACAAAAATTGCACCATAAAGGCACGGCACATACAAAAAATACTGCAATCACCCTGGTACGTGATCTAATTCAATCGGCGGCATGTGTTGCGGCAGGAAGTGGCATTGTATGTAATTCGGGAAACGCCCCGCACCCCCTCAGTAACCTGATCGAAAATCAGCAGCCGACGCCTGTTATCGCTGACCACTGCGTTTTTAATAGCTTATTGTATTTTCTGCCCTTTTTATATTACGGTCTTTATTTCTCTATCGGTTAGCAAACCCTTTTTCTTTCGTTTTAAATTTCACATCGTTCACCCCGAGGTTTTGTGAGAGAACTATGGCAGCCTTATCGTGATGACAACTACTCAGCCGCTCAATGATGCAGTGTAGAACAGTCAAAGAAGAAAAGGCCCGTAATGAACGGTTGAATGCACATAGAGAGGGACTGGATGGTCTTCATGATCCTCGTCATTTTGAAAGTGCCAGTACTATCAGTCACCTTTATTTTGGATGACGGGGAAAATAATAGTATACTATTTAATGGGAGTTACGCATTGTGTTGCCCCTATCCCTTTATTCGGTTCACCCTGCTGGGTTTGAATTTTCAACTCCTCGATCACCACGATTTGGATGCAGATATGTATCGGGGCGGGTCCGCCCTGTTGTTTTTCTCATTGAGCCCTTTTTATACATGCGAGAACCTGTTGACCCGGTCAGCCCTGCGCAAGACATCGATTCATTGTGCTCAAACAATAATCATGTCGTAAAGAGGAGGACACGCATATGAAAAAGACAGGCCCCCGTATAGTCATTGTACTCATCCTGTTCCTCCTCTGTCCGATGGCAAACGTCGCCCCTGCAGCCTGGCACATGGAACCGGTGGACGCGCCGGGATATTTCGGCTCAACGGCCATAGATGTTGACGAACACGATCGCGTCCACGTTGCATACGCAGGCGATCACCTCTATTATGCATTACTCGATGGAAGTGGCTGGCATTACACGACAGTTGATTCATCCTCACTGGAATCAAGCAGTTCCGTGTCCATGGCCATCGATCCTGCAGGTCATGTCCACATAAGCTACTACGACAATACCGATAAGGACCTCAGGTATGCAACGAATCAATCAGGGGCATGGGAGACGTATATTGTGGACAGCCAGGGTGCTGTCGGCGAGACCTCTTCCATAGCCATCGATTCGGCGGGTCATATCCACATAAGCTACTTCGACGCAACCAACAAAAACCTCAGATATGCTACAAACTCATCAGGGGGGTGGGAATCCTCCACCCTGGACGCATCCCAGTTCGCGGGGGATTATTCCTCGATTGCCGTCGATTCCGGAGATCATGTCCATATAAGCTACTGTGATTCCATCGACGGAGACCTCATGTATACCACCAATGCATCAGGTGCATGGGAGAGTCGTGCCATAGACCAGGCCGGAAATGTCGGCAGATATACCTCCATCGCCATCGACTCACAAGACACCGTCCATATAAGCTATTTCAACGTGACGTATGCAGACCTCAACTATGCAACCAATCCTTCGGGCACGTGGGAAACCCGCATCATTGACGAAACCGGGGATGCGGGATCGTATACCTCCATCGCCATCGATTCGGATGACCACGTGCACATCAGCTATGTGGATTCATTTACCGGTTTCCTCAAATACGCCACCAACCCCTCAGGAACCTGGACGACATCCACCATAGACAGCCCGGGGGATGCGGGGTGGGACAGCTCCATTGCCGTCGATTCCGCAGGCCGCGTCCACATCAGTTATTTCGATTCCACCCATGGCCACCTCAGGTATGCAACCGACTCATCGGGTACATGGGAGACGCATCTCCTTGACAGTTCAGGGGACCCGGCATGGGATACATCACTTGTCCTCGACTCCGGAGGCCGTGCCCACATAAGCTACTATGATGCGACCACCCGTAAGATCACCTATGCCACCAATGCATCGGGTGAATGGCAGACCCATGCAGTGGACACATCGGGCAAGGAGGACCAGTGCACCTCCATAACCCGTGATTCCCAGGATCATATCCATATGAGCTACCGGGGTGCAGGGCTCATATACGCCACCAATGCATCGGGGACCTGGGAAACCCTTGCCGTGGACAGCTCGGGATTCACTGGATTATACGCATCCATAACCTGCGATTCAGCGGACAATATCCACATCAGTTACTATGACTGGCTGAATGCCGATCTCAAGTATGCCACCAATGCGTCGGGGACCTGGGAGACCTTTACCGTGGAGGATGCAGGATGGGTCGGAAAATATACCTCCATAGCCTGTGATGCATATGATCATGTCCATATCTCCTACTATGATTCCGGCAACAGGGATCTCAATTATGCCACCAATGCGTCGGGAACCTGGAGCACACACACCGTCGACAGCTCCGGGGATGTGGGCTGGTTCACCTCCATTGCCCTCGATTCCGCCGGTCATGTCCATATCAGTTACTGTGATTCCAGCAATGAGGACCTGAAGTATGCCACCAATGCATCGGGGACCTGGGAGCGGTCCAATCTGGACATCCTGGTGGATGTGGGATGGCCGACCTCCATTGCCCTCGATTCCGAGGACCACGTGTTTATAAGCTATTTTGATTATTCGAACGGCATTCTCAAATATATCACCAATGCATCGGGTAAATGGCTTTCGTACGTCGTGGACGGATCGGGAAGGATTGGCCAGGATGCATCCATGGCACTTGACGCGGAGGACCATATCCACATAAGCTACTGTGATATTGTCGACCATGATCTCCTGTACGCCAATAATATCCCACGCCCGGTCATTGCCGTCTCTCCGTTGAGCCATTCCTTTGAAAAAAGGACCATTGGGAAGAGTTCCAATCCGGTGGTTATCCATATCTCGAATAATGGTGATGAGGTCCTCACCATATCAGGGATGACACTCTCAAACCAGAACGACTTCGTTCTGGATATCAACGGAGGGACGCAGCCTCTCGGGAGCACCACACCCGCCATCCTTCCGGGGACGAGCGGGACGATCACCCTCACCTTCAAACCGCAGTCGGCAGGCTCAAGGAAGGCGAGCCTGACCATAGGGTCCGATGATCCCGATAATCCCGCGGTAACGGTATCCCTGGCCGGACAAGGGGTGAGGTCGGGTGCATCCGCATTCGGGTTCTCTCCCGTATATGCCGGATATGGATCGGGATTCAGCACATCGTACAATTATCCTGGAATCCTTCGTGTGCCAGACTATTCAACAATACGGAATATCTCCCTCGTACGACCTCTCCAGGAAATAAACCGCTTTGCCCCTCCACTCTCATACACATATACTCAATCGCTCTCGTATTCCTATACCCCGCCTCTGTCGTATTCCTTTACCTCGCCGCCGTCGTATTCCTTTACCCCAGCCCTCTCGTATTCTTCTACGATGCCCCTCTCGTATACCTGGCAGCGCTATCCGATGGCACAAAACTATCCGGGATCGGGAACATGGTGGATGTATGGGCACACCCTTGTGCCGCGCTGATATTTTTGAATAGGCAGGACTCCCTGTTCGGAACATGCCTTCATACCCTTCAGGTTGCCGGGAATCATGAGAATACTCAATTACGGGGAATATGAGCGTGGCATGGCCCATCCATGCAGCAGACGTCAGGGGCATGGGCCAGTCACCCGGATTCACCGTGATCCGGAGAGACCGCTTGATATACAAGAGGTTTTTCTATACAATACAGAAATAATGAAAAGGAGGCGTTATGCCCGAGGCGGAACGATCCCTTGCGGTGCTCATCGACTTTGAAAATCTTGCGCTTGGTTTGAAGTCGAAAAGAAAGAAAAACCTCGACATCCAAAAGATTCTGGAACGCCTGGTGGAAAAGGGCAAGATCATTGTCAAGAAGGCATATGCGGATTGGTCAACGTACGAGGAATACAAGAGGATGTTGCACCAGGCTGCCATCGAACTCACCGAGATCCCTCATCGCGGGTTGGCCGGGAAAAACTCTGCGGATATCCGGCTGGCGGTGGATGCCATAGACCTCTGCTATTCAAAGGAGCACATCGACACCTTCGTTATCCTGTCCGGTGACAGCGATTTCTCGCCGCTGGTGTCAAAACTGAAAGAAAATGGAAAGCACGTCATAGGTCTGGGAATGAAGGACTCGAGCTCCGACCTGCTCATCAACAATTGCGATGAATTCATATACTATGAGGACCTCGAGCGTCCCGTAGGAAATCCCCCGGAAATCGGAAAGGAACTCTCCAAGAAAAAAAAGGATGCATTCCAGCTCCTGATCGATTCGGTCGTTGCCCTGGTCAGGGAAAACAAGGAGACCCTCTGGTCCTCCATGATCAAGGAGACCATGAAGAGGAAAAAGCCCTCCTTCAGCGAGCAGTACCACGGCTACCGCACCTTCAGCGACCTGCTTGTCGACGCGGAAAAGAACGGCCTCATCCGGCTCAAAACGGACCCCAAGAGCAATACCTACGTGGTGGTCGGTTTCGGCAAGGAAACAAACGAGGGGCAGGGCGCATGACGGTTTTCGGCGGATTGCAGGAAAGAACCGAGGCTGGGATTACAGAACCCCGATCTCGTCAGGGAACCGGGTAAGTCTCTCCCCTCCTTTATCGGTCACCACAAAGGTGTTTTCGATTCCCACCAGCCCGATACCCGGAAGTCCCTTCTTGGGCTCCACTGCAATCACCATGTTTTCCTGCAGGGGATACTCGATCTTCTTCGCTATTGCCGGGAACTCGTCAACGACCAGCCCTATGCCGTGTCCGAGAAACGTGACATGATTTCCCCCGAATCCCATAAAGCCCTGTGCGAAATCCTTCGGATGGACGGAGCCATTATAGATCGTTTCGTAGATCTCCGAGGGACGTACCCCAGGCCGCAGCATCCTGCGTATCTCCTCCTGGATGATCAGGCAGGTGTGGTGGGCATCCATGGCCTCGGGTCGTGGTGTCCCCAGAGAGAATATCCTTGTGGTATCCGTGTAATAGCCGTTATGCCCGAAGCCCGTGTCAATGAAGATGATGTCCCCTTTATGCAATGTCCTTAAACTCGCAAACAGGGGAAACGCCGGTGATTGCCCAGCCAATCCACCAGGCCCCTCGAAGGCGCTCGGCGCAGTTCCCGATTCCCCGAAACAGATGTTTCCGCAAAACAGTTCGCTGTTGAATCCGGCAAGGCGCATGAATCCCATGAAACCAAGGTCGAACATCGCTGCAACAATCCGTGACCCAAGCTCCCACTCCGTCATCCCCTCACTGATGAAACCGGGTATCCTCTCGTAGAGCAGTGCATGCCGTTTTCCCGCCTCCCGAATCAAGGCGAGCTCATAGGCCGATTTTACCGCCCTGATCTCAGCAAGGATGGTGCTGATATCCTCGAATGCAGTGGCGAAAAACGCATCCTTAAGCATGGAGAGGAGCCTCACCGGGGTGGTGGTCTCGTCGATGCCCAGCCTTGCGATGTCACGGCCTGCCAGATCAGGAAGGATGTCTTTGAATCGCTTGTATGTTCGGAGTATCTTCAACGGGGATTCCTGCATTCCTCGCTCCAGACTCCGGCGTATGAAAAAGATGGGCTCCCCGGAGGAAGGGACATACAGGGTCCCGTTCTGCATGGTGCCCGTATAGTAGAAGAGGTTGACCTTTTCCAGAATCAGGCAGCCGTGCAGGCCGGCTTCTCCGAGCCTCTTTTGAAGGGACGAGATTCGATGACGTATCTCTTCTTCAGGGACGGTGCTGAGGGCAGACTTTTCCATCAGGGGTATCTATAGCATTTTCCATTAATAATTTCAATGAGGTCTTACACGAGGCGGCCTTTCCAAATTCTGAACCTTTCAAGCTTCACCCCATGCCCTATGATTGAAATCCACAGGCCTCTTCGGCAGGGAGACCTGCTTTCCGCTCCAGCCATCGACAGCCGTTGAGGGATTTTTTGACAACCGGTACGGGAAGGGCTATAGTGAATTAAGTTTGTATGGATTACAAAGGGTTCAGGCTTTGGCACCCTGAAGGCGTTTGATCGATGGTCGGGCCGCCATCGGTATCCACGATCCGGATACCGATGGCGGCCTTTTTTATTTGAAAATTGCTCTAAAGCAATATATCCGGACAGATCGGACCACCGTCCACCAAAGGAGATGGCAATATGTTCGATCCAGCAAAGGACTGGGTAACCTACATCTTTATGACCTTTTTCATCGGATTTTGGGTATTCATCATCATCAAGGGAAGAAAATCCGGTAAAACAGGCTCCAACAAAGGAGATCCGGAAAAAGATACCACTGCCCCGCACGAGGATTGAGCCGCGGGAGGGCACATCATACCCCCCTGTTTCCGCACGGGCAAGTCCTGTCCTTTGCATAAGCACGCCTCGTGTGGCCCCCCTGTGCCCCGACTCGGAATACAACATATTTATGAGTTCACAATACAAATGATGTGCGATTATGCCGGACACGAAATGCGGACGGAAGGGAGGGTGCATTTATTGCACCGGGGAAGGGCGCAGGATACAATGACAACAGAGGATTCAGTATGGACCATGCATTACACGCCTTTCATCCCCTGATCGCCCGATGGTTTCTGGAAAAATACCATACCCCTACCGAGATTCAGGAAAAGGCATGGGAAGGGATCAGCGCCGGCAGCCATGTGCTGCTTACGGCCCCCACGGGTAGCGGGAAGACCCTTGCCGCCTTTCTCTGGGCCATCAATCAACTTGCTGCCGGATGCTGGCCCCCCGGGCAGATCCGTGTGCTCTACGTCTCCCCGCTTAAGGCGCTCAACAACGACATACGCCTGAACCTCATCCATCCCCTCGGTGAGCTTCAGGGGTATTTCCTCCGTCACGGGGAGAATTTTCCCAGGATCCATATACGGGTGAGAAGCGGAGATACGCCCCAGCAGGAACGCCGCAGCATGCTGCGCCATCCCCCGGAGATCCTCATCACCACCCCCGAGAGCCTCAACCTGTTACTCAGCTCAAAAAGGGCCCGTCCCTTGTTGACCGGGATTGCCACGGTGATTTGTGACGAGATCCACGCGGTGGCCGACAACAAGCGAGGAACACACCTCATCACCGCAGTGGAGAGGCTGGTGCCCCTGTCAGGGGAATTCCAGCGGATCGGCCTCTCAGCCACCATCAGGCCAATAGAGAAGGTCGCGGACTTTATCGCAGGGTATGCCATGGAGACGCATGAGGGAGAGGTTTTGTACCGCAAGCGGCACGTGAGGATCATTCGATCCGATTTCCGGAAACAGCCCGAGGTAAGGGTCTCGTTTCCGCACGACGTGCAGGCACCCCTTACCAGGGAAACCTGGTGGCACCGGCTGATCGGCGAATTCGTCACCATCATACGGAATAATCGTTCCACCCTTTTTTTCACCAACAACCGCAGGCTCACCGAGAAGATAACCAGACTGATCAACGAGGAGCAGGGGGAACTGCTCGCCTATTCGCACCACGGATCCCTGTCAAAGGAACTGCGCAGGCATGTGGAGCAGATGTTGAAACGGGGAGAGCTCAAGGCCATTCTCGCAACAAGCTCCCTCGAGCTCGGCATCGATATAGGCGCATTGGACGAGGTGGTCCTGATCCAGGCTCCCCTCTCAATCAGCGCAGCGGTCCAGCGAATCGGAAGGGCCGGACACGCCGTGAAGGAGACCAGCAGGGCACGGATTTATCCCCTGCACGGGAGGGACCTGGTTACCGGCGCGGTGATGGCAAAGGCCGTGATGGAAGGCGCTATCGAAGCGGTGCGCATCCCTGAATGTCCCCTGGATGTCCTTGCCCAGATCGTCGTTTCCATGGCGGGCACGGAGCAATGGGACAGGGATGCCCTGTTTCATCATATGCGCGCCAGTTATCCGTTTCATCACCTGGCACGTACCCAGTATGATTGTGTTCTGGAGATGCTTTCCGGACGGTACGCGGACTCCAGGATTCGCGAACTCAGGCCCCGGATATCCATTGATGCAATCGATAACACCATACAGGGTAAGCAGGGGGCCTTGCGTCTCCTCTATGTGGCAGGCGGCACCATCCCGGACCGGGGATACTATACCATGCGGCTTTCCGAGAACAAGGCAAAGATCGGGGAACTCGACGAGGAGTTCGTATGGGAGCGACGCGTCGGCGACACCTTCACCCTGGGGACACAGGCCTGGAGGATCGAGGGAATCGATCACCAGCATGTGGATGTGGTGCCGCTTACAAAACCTCACGGCATGGCACCCTTCTGGAGAGGGGAGTCACTCCTGCGAGGCTTTCACCTCTCGGAGAGGATCGCCGTGTTCCTCGAGGAATGGAACCGAAGGGTGGAAGAAGCGGACGCGCACCACCGGCTGAGCAGTGAATGCCATATGGATGAGGAGGCAGCGGCCCACCTGATCGATGTTCTCAAGGGTCAGAAAAGGGCAGCAGGACCCGACCTCCCCCACCGGCACCTGCTGCTCGTTGAATGCTGTACGGATTTCGTGCACAGAGATGACACCGGTCAGGTCATCCTGCACACCCTCTGGGGAAGCCGGTTGAACCTCCCCTTCTTCATCGCCCTTGCACAGGCCTGGGAGGAAACGTATCACCTCCCCCTGCATGGGTTCCAGGAGAATGACTGCATACTCCTGAACCTGCCGCACCGTTTCTCCCCGCATGAACTCTTTGATCTGGTGACCCCGGAGAACATCCACGCACTCCTTCGAAAACGGCTGGAAAAGACAGGGTTCTTCGGCGCCCGTTTCAGGGAGAACGCCGGGCGCGCCCTCCTTCTCCCCAAGCAGGGCTTCCATACACGTGTGCCCCTATGGCTTACCCGCCTTCGCTCGAAAAGGATACTCCACGCAGTGTCCCGCTATGAGGATTTCCCTATCCTGGCGGAGACCTGGCGGGAATGCCTGCAGGATGCATTTGACCTCGACAATCTCATCCGGATGCTCGATGAGATACGGGATGGGAGGATCGAGGTCAGGGAGGTCCGCACAAAGGCCCCCTCCCCCTTTGCGGCCGATGTCATCTGGCAGCAGGCGAACACGTTGGTGTATGAGGATGACACACCCGCCGAGGCAAAGGCCTCCCGGCTGAAGGGGGACATTATCGAAGACCTTATTTTTACCCCCGGTCTGCGACCACAGGTATCCCCGGAGATCCTCGACGAATTCATCGCAAAGATCCAGGGAACCCATCCGGGCTATGCCCCGGCCACGCCGCCGGAGCTGCTTGATCTGCTCAAGGAACGAATCCTGATCCCGGAGCCGGAATGGAACCGACTGATCGAGCCCATCCATTCACACGTAGAATCAGTGAAAGACAAGATCTGTATCCGGGTGCTTTCCGGTGCCACAATCCCCGTGGTCATCGCCATGGAAAGACTGCCGCGCATCGAGAAGGCCCTCCTGGGTGACGAGGAGATCCTCCTGCCCCTTTTTGCCGAATGGATGCAGTTCTACGGTCCCATCTCGCAGAATTTTATTCGAATGGTGTGGGGGGTCAATGAAGAGGTCCTGAATAACCTCTCGGAGAGCCTCGTAAACCAGCGAACGATCGTATCCGGCCATATCTCTGAAAAGGCGCAGGAGTTGGAGTGGTGCGATGCCCGCAACCTGGAGATGCTTCTTCGAATGACCCGGAAAAAGGGGCGGCCCGCATTTGAGGCCCTGGATCTCTCCTATCTTCCCCTTTTGGTCGCCCACGTTCAGGGGCTCGTCTCCCCCGGGGGATCCAAGGAGGACCTTCAAAACTGTCTGGAAACACTCTGGGGATACCCTGCCATGGCCAATCTGTGGGAAACGGAGATATTCCCGGCCAGGTTGGTGCCCTATCAACCATCATGGCTTGACACCCTCTTCCTGGAAAGTGAATTGGTATGGTTTGGCTGCGGAAGGGAACGGGTGGGGTTCTGCTTTGAGGGCGACCTCGATCTCTTCGTGCAGCAGCCACGGCATGAGGATCGCCTGAATCTCTTTCCCGAACAGAGTGGAAAATACAGCTTCTGGGATCTTTCCAGGGAAAGCGGCATCCCTTCGGATGTGCTCACCGAACGGCTCTGGGAGACGGCCTGGGACGGGCTCGTTTCCAATGACCGGATTCAGGTGCTGCGTGCGGGCATCGAGAACGGATTCCGGGCGACCGGCCTGCCTCCCCTCTCCAGGGGGAGGGCACGGGGGATCCGCTCCCACTTCGATCGATGGAAATCCTCAAGGCCCGATGCAGGGAACTGGTTTATCCTGAAGAGAAACGACCTGTCGGAGGACCCCCTGGAAAAAGAGGAGATGGTCAGGGACCGGATACGGATACTCCTTCAACGATACGGCATCCTGTTCAGGGAAATCCTCGGCCGTGAGCTGAAGGAACTCCAGTGGCCCTCCATCTTCAGAAGCCTTCGGATGATGGAGCTCTCCGGGGAGATCCTGGCCGGCTATTTCTTCACCGGGATACCCGGTATGCAGTTTATCTCCCACTATGCCTTCAGGGAGATCCGGAAGGGGCTTCCCGAGGATGCCATATACTGGATGAATGCAGCAGATCCCGCATCCCTGTGCGGTGTGCCCATGGAGGGCTTGAAGAGGGAGCTTCCTGCCCGCATCCCCTCCACTCACCTGGTGTTTCACGGAAGAAGGATCGTCCTGGTGTCACGGCAGCGAGGGCGGCGATTGGAGTTCCGTATCCCTCCCGAAGACCCGTATGTTTCCGACTATTGTAAGCTATTTCAGGTCCGGTTGACCAGACGATTCAGCCCGCTCAAACGAATCAAAGTGGACACGATCAACGCGAAGCCTGCGGTTGAAAGCCCGTACCAAGAGGCTCTCACTGCATCCGGTTTCAGAAGGGATTTCAAGAGCCTGGTGTTGTGGTAGCCCCCTTATGAAAGCATTTCCTTTATCTCATCAACGGAGGGAACCTTGCCGGCAACCTTTATCTCGTCATCTATGACCAGGGCCGGGGTGACCGTGATACCGAATTTCATGATCGCGGGAATATCCGTTATCTTGGTGATCTCGAATTCCAATGCGAGTTCCCGTGCTGCTGCCTCCGCATTTTTGGCCAGACTCCTGCATTTTGGACAACCGGTGCCAAGAATTTGTATCTTTCTCATCAAATTTTCCTTCCTGTCTTAAGTCGACTCGATGTAAAAATTCACCCTGCAGCGATCCACAGGGTATGAGGCCTTGAATTCCTGAAATGTGGCAATGATTGTATAATTAT
Source organism: bacterium (assembly GCA_049472315.1). Classification (GTDB taxonomy): domain Bacteria; phylum SZUA-182; class SZUA-182; order DTGQ01; family JAFGSM01; genus JBLIRM01. Next base: position 34,690 of record JBLIRN010000019.1, on the reverse strand, counting down.
CCCTTTATAAAACAAGCGCCAGGTGCTCCTTTGCATTGGTCTTTAAAACGTATTCCACACAGTGAATAAATTCCAAAATACACGGGACCTTTAACTTATAATAGATCTGCGTGCCCCGTTTTTCATCAAATACAATGCCTACCTCTTTAAGCACCGAAAGGTGCTTGGATACGGTGGACATATCCGCACCTATCATTCCTGTGAGCTCGTTAACACACCTTTCATGACGCGACAACTCATCGACGATAAAAAGACGGCTTGGATGGGCCATGGCTTTAATAATCTTGGCCTGAGCTTTGAAACGTGACCACTCATTGTCGTTCATGGTTAACCTCCTTACACCTATTGATTATCATTTTACCAAGTGACCAACCCCTTTTCAAATGATACCTCAATTATCTTTGGTGCAATCAGCGGATATCCCCGCAGGGATTTCCCATCCTTTACCCTCGCCGGCAGCAGGGAATGAAATCCCACGTGATGCAAATCACCCCCTACCCTTCCATTAAAAATTCTGTCCTTGCTTCGAATATGAGGCACCGGTCATTCCACGGTCATCGCGCAGGCAGAAACATCCATAAACAGGTATCCTCCACCCCTATAAGAACAATTGCTTCCATGCACATCGACCGCCATGAAGATTCCGTGGTGCAATGGTCGTCCCGGACTGTTTACATCTGTCATGAAGGTCATGTTGATGCAATTGAAATCACGATCATGAAAATGACCGGCATCCCGAAGACCACACGAAACTTATATTTGACTTTTGTGGATAAATTGTTAAGAATTTATGAAGAGGATAGTTATATATAAATAGGTAGAATGTAATTATAAGTATATTTTAAGGTAAATAAACTATAAATCATTAAAGGGGGCATGACAATTCAAAAAAAATAGAACCCTTTCATTTTTTTTAAAAAGCAACAAGGAGCCACAATTTTTTCATTTAAATCTTATCCCTCACATCGTCCTGTTTGTTTCAAAAAAAGGGGCCCTAAATTCCTTACCATCGCCATAGGATAAAACATCCAAAAGGAGGTTGCCTCATGACAGATTTTGTATAGATCGCTACTGTGTTTTTCCTTTGTATAAGATCGGAAAATCGAAAGCAAAAGGAGATAACGAAGATGAAAAAGAACGGAATTGGCACATTCATGATCGTATGTCTTGTGATTTCTTTGATTTTCTGCCTTATTCAACCAGGTGAAGCCTATTACGGAGGTCTTTACGGGGGTTCAGGCGGCATGCTGGTCAGCGGGACCGGCAATCTCTATAATTATCCTGCATCCATATACAACGGATATGGGACATATGGATACGGACTCTACGGCATGTACGGCGGCATGTACGGCATGTACGGCGGCATGTACGGCATGTACGGCGGCATGTACGGCATGTACGGCGGCATGTACGGCGGCATGTACGGTATGTACGGTGGCATGTATGGCGGCATGTACGGCATGTACGGCGGCATGTACGGTGGCATGTACGGCGGACTCTACGGCATGTACGGTGGATACTGGTAACATTTTTGGAATCAAGGGGGTAAGAACCCCTTTTTTATGCAAAAAGCGGGTTGCATGGGGGTAATACCGGATCGATGAAGGTATTATCCCCATGTTTTTTAAGGCCGTTTCCGGTTAGAAGGATATAACCCATCTCACATTCTGCGCATCGGAACAGGCGTAAATGCGGGACCGATACCTGCTCCCATGCTGTAGATCCCGGCAAAAAGCGGAAGGACCGTACAGGAGCATACGGCAAGGACCGAGCCGGAGACCGATGCCACACCGTACGAGAGCACCTTGTTGGCCTTGGCGCCCAGGTATTTCATGACCGAGGACTGGCTGATAAAGACGGCGATCGCGCCGGCAATGAAGAAGGCGGGGACAAGGCACATGAGCACATGTTCGCGCGCATACCATTTTACAAGGTAAATCGCCTCCAGCACTGCATTATCGAATCGCGCCACGCCAACCGGGATGAAAAAGCAAAGCAAAAAGGAGGCAGCAATGATCAGGAGCGGCTTCCATTCCTTCTTCCAATCCATACGGGTTATCTCCCCTGAGATTTACTCATATTCATGGATAGTAAGAACTCCTTGAAGCAATTAGTGTTTATGCTGGATTTTACCAAGTAGCCAAATAGTTATCAAGCCGAAATGGCCGTCCACGCTGTACGCTGCGGGGCATCCGGAGGGGGACTGTCTCTTTTGTAATGGCGCACGCTGCGGGGCATAGGAGATGAAGTGATTAAGACCTTTAAGGATCAAAGCCTCTTCTTTACCCGTTTTAATTGAAAGATTTCTTCCCGTTCCTTCTCTTCGAGATTATCCTCGATATATTTGATGGTATCCCTGTATTCGGGGATAAATATATTGTTCAAGGCATTGGCCCTTCTTTGTGTCTTTCTCAGCTCGTTGGTAAGCCTCCACAGGGTAATCTCAAGCTGGGCGAGTTTTGCCAATTTCTCAAGGCAGGAATGGAACTGTTTCACCGTCTTGTCGAGGCAGTGGGAGGTGTCCTGGAATCCGTATTGATTACATGAGGTCTTTTTTATGGTGAACCGGATGACAGGGACCACGATCCCCATGATGCTTCTGTCTATTATTTTGAAATCTTCGCAGGGGACAGCGGAAAGTGCGGCCTTCAGCACTCCTTTCTCCCCTAAGATCATTTGGGAGACCTTCAGGTATTCATAGGCACGGGCCAGGGAATCCTCTACCTCCCTTTTGCAGCGTCTGAACTCCTCGATGAGGCCCATGACCTCCATAACCAGTACCTCACGCTTCTGTTCGAGCAGGTCATACCCCTCCTGGGCGAAGTCGAGCTCCTCCTTTATCCGCAGGACATTACTTTTTGTGATGGAGACAATTAACCTTTTGGACATGGAACCTCAGCCTCTTTTCCCTCCTCTTCATGCTCTTTTGAATAGTACTGCTCAATCTGCCGTTTCGTTACCCGGATCAGTTCCTCCTTGGGCAGGATGGACGCCAACTCCCAGGCAAGGTCCAGGGTTTCCGTAATGTCTCGTTCCTCGTGGAGGCCCTGCCTGATGAATCGCTCCTCGAATGCCTTGCCGAACTCCAGGTATTTTTTGTCCTTGTCCGACAGCTCGTTTTCCCCGATGATGGAGGCGAGGGTCTCCACCTTCCGTACATAGGAATACGCCGCATAGAGCTGATTGGATATGTTCGCGTGGTCCTCGCGGGTCTTTTCCCCACCGATGCCGTCGTTCATGAGCCGGGACAGGCTGGGCAGCACGTTGATGGGGGGATAGATCCCCTTCTTGTTCAGCTCCCGGTCCAGCACGATCTGCCCCTCGGTGATGAATCCGGTCAGATCGGGGATGGGATGGGTGATGTCGTCGTTGGGCATGGTGAGGATGGGGATCTGGGTGATGGAGCCGGTGCACCCGATGATCTTTCCCGCCCGCTCGTAGATGGAGGCAAGATCGCTGTACAGATACCCCGGGTACCCCTTGCGGCTGGGGATCTCCCCCTTTGAGCTGGCGATCTCCCGCAGGGCCTCGCAGTAATTGGTCATGTCCGTGAGGATCACCAGCACGTGCATGCCCTGCTCGAAGGCCAGGTACTCGGCAACGGTGAGGGCCGATCGCGGGGTTACCAGCCGCTCGATGGAGGGGTCGTTCGCCAGGTTCAGAAACATGACCACCCGCGAGATGGCCCCGCTCTCCTCGAAGCTCGTGCGGAACATGTGGGCCACGTCGTTTTTTATGCCCATGGCGGCAAATACGATGGCAAACCGCTCGTTGTGGCCCGGAACCGTGGCCTGCCGCACGATCTGGGCGGCAAGCTCGTTGTGGGGGAGGCCGCTTCCCGAGAATATGGGAAGCTTCTGGCCCTGCACCAGGGTGTTCATGCAGTCGATGGCGGAGATCCCGGTCTGGATGAAATCCGCAGGGTACTCCCGCACGATGGGATTGATGGGAAGCCCGTTGATGTCCCGGAAGTCCTGGGAGATAGGGGAGGGATAGCTGTCGATGGGCATGCCCATGCCGTTGAACACCCTGCCCAGCATGTCCATGGAGACCGAAATCTGCATGGGCCTTCCCTGGAACCGCACCCGGGTGCTCGAGATGGTCAGCCCGCCGGTGCCCTCGAACACCTCGATGAGGGCGGCATTGCGACTTACGCTGAGCACCCTGCCATGCCGCACCTCGTTGGTGCGGGTGCGTACCTCCACTACCTCGGCAAAGCCCACCCCGGTGATGTCCTCGATGAACAAAAGCGGACCCGATACCTTGGATACGCCGATGTATTCCTTGCTCTCCCTATCGATAGTGCTCATAAGACCGCCCCCTCCATGCACTCCTTCTCCATCTGCTCCATCTGCAGGTCGATCTGCTCGGTCAGCCGTTCGAAGGGCTCTGTTTCCTGGTTGGGGATGTTCTCCTTCATACGTTGTATCTCTTGTATTACCGGAAGCTCCAGGATCCGATAGATGGGGATGTGAGTCTTGATGATATCGCAGGCCCGGTGGTAGAAGTGCATGATCACCTGGAGCATGCAAAGCTGCTTTGTGGGTATTGCGTAGCTGTCCACCGGGTCAAAGGCGCTCTGCTGCAGGAAGGAGTTTTTTATAAGCCGTGCGGTCTCCAGGATCAGCCGCTGGGAGTCGGGCAGGGCATCCTCGCCGATGAGCTTGATGATGCGCTGCAGCTTGTAGTCCTGCTGCAGCACCTGCATGGCCTCCTCCCGCAGGTCCCGCCACCGGGGGTCCACCTCCTGGTGCCACCAGCTTTGCACCAGGTCCAGATACTCGCTGTAGCTGTCCATGTAGTTGATGGCAGGGAAATACCGGGCACTGGCAAGCTCCTTGTTGAGTCCCCAGAAACAGCGTACGAATCGTTTGGTGTGCTGGGTCACGCACTCGGAAAAATCCCCCCCCGGGGGGGATACCGCGCAGATGGCGGTGATGGAGCCTGTTTTGTTGTTCATGGTCTGCACCCTGCCTGCCCGCTCGTAGAACTTCCCCAGGCGGCTTGCAAGGTACGCGGGGAATCCCTCCTCCGCGGGCATCTCCTCGAGCCTTCCGGAGATCTCCCGCAGGGCCTCGGCCCACCGGGAGGTGGAGTCGGCCATAAGGGCCACGTCGTAGCCCATGTCGCGGTAATACTCGGCGATGGTGATTCCGGTATAGATGCTTGCCTCCCGGGCGGCCAGGGGCATATCCGAGGTGTTGGCGATCAGGATGGTGCGCTCCATCAACGGTCGTCCCTTTTTTATATCCACCAGACGGGGGAAGTCCGTGAGCACGCCGGTCATCTCGTTTCCCCGCTCACCGCAGCCGATGTACACCACAATGTCGGCATCCGACCACTTGGAGAGCTGATGCTGGGTGATGGTCTTGCCGGTGCCGAATCCGCCGGGAAGACCCGCGGTCCCCCCCTTGGCTATGGGAAAGAAGGTGTCGATGACCCGCTGTCCGGTTATCAAAGGGGCCTCCGGTAAAAGCCTTCGCAGGTAGGGACGGGGCCGCCGCACCGGCCAGTGCTGCAGCATGCAGATCTCCACCGATCCCGAATTGGTGGTGATCCGCACAATGGGTTCATCCACCCGGTACTCCCCCTTCTGCGCGATTAGGCTCACCTTTCCCTCCAGGGTGGGAGGAACGAGGACCCGGTGGTCGAAGATCGGGGTCTCCGGCACAATGCCCAGAAGACCCCCCGGTGCCACATGGTCCCCCTCCCGCACCAGGGGTGCAAAGGGCCATCGGCGCTCCCGGTCCAGGGGATGTACCTTCACCCCCTTGGTGATGAAGTTGCCCGCGTGCGCAAGGATGTCGCGCAATGGTCGCTGGATCCCGTCGTAGACGTTCCCGATGAGCCCGGGCCCCAATTCAACGGAGAGCGGAATGCCCGTGCCGTAGACAATCGTTCCGGGCTTCAGGCCCGTGGTGTCTTCATATACCTGAATGGTGGCCTTGGTCTCGTCAAGCTCGATGACCTCGCCGATGAGCCGCTCGTCGCCCACCTCCACCAGCTCCATCATCTCAAGGGAATGGACGTCAACCGCCCGTATGACCGGACCATTGATCCAGTCCACTATTCCCACTGCCTTCTCAGACATGTCCTCACCTACTCCTTGCCAAAGATGCACTCCGCGGCCATACACCGCATCTGCTGTCTGTTTCGCTCAAAGATCGCCTCCAGGGAGTTGTCGTACAGGACCCGGAAGTCCGCACGATACACGATCACCCCTCCCGTAATCTCTACAGGGGTCTCATCAAGCCCGAGCCGCTTGCCGTATCGCCGGGAAAGCTCCTGCATTACCGCAGCCGAAAGCAGGGCCTGATCCCGAAGATTCGTCCGGCACGCAAACGCCTCGCCGTCCTGATAGAGGACTCCCAGGGCATGGCCGATGAGCCGGTGCACTATCTCCGGATAGTCCTCACGCTTTGGAACCGCATAAAACGCCCGCTGCACCTGCCATAATACCCCCTGTAAAATCTCCTCCTTACGCCCCAATATCTCGCTTCGGGCACGAAACTCCGCCAGGGAAATGACCTTCCCTTTGCTGCCCGAGAGCTTTACCTGGGATACGTTTACGATGTTCTTGTGTTTCAGGTTATGGGCAGTAATGATGCCGTTTTCCCTGATGGACGCAGCGTCGCTCCTGGCCTTCTCAATAATCGCCTCGGCCTCCAGGTAGGCATCATTCATGATGACCCGTGACAATATCTCCACATTCTGATTATATTCCATGCTCGCTCACCTGCTCTTCGATTATATCTTTACCCCAATAGCCGAAAGTACAAACTCCTCAACCATGCGCGGGCCCATGGGCTGTCCCTGGACATCCGGGATCTGAAGGATCAAATGGCATTTTTTGGTGCAGAACAGGAGATCATTGATGACATCCTGCATTTGCCTCGCCAATCCTTCGGTAATCAGAATGATGCCCACCCCTTTGCGGTTGACGGCCTGCTGGAGTTCACGCATCGCTTCCCTCTTGGAATTGGCGACGATCCCTTCGATCCCTGCAAGGGAAAATCCGGTGACCGTATCCTTGTCCCCGATGATCAGAAATTTCATCTCATACCCTCTGGGCCTGTATCATGAATTACACCATTCCCAAGATCATAATGGCGACAATCAAGCCATAGATGGCGATACCCTCTGCCAGGCCGACGAAGATCAGGGCACGGCCCGCCATTTCGGGTCGTTCGCTCATGGCCCCCATGGCGGAGGAACCCACCAGCCCGACGGCTATGGCTGCTCCGATTGTCGACAGACCAGTGGCAATGGCAGCGGCAATAAACGCCCATTTCATTGCAACGGGATTCTTCGCCTCCTTGGCGATTTCTTCGGATGAGCTATAGGCATTTGTTATGAGCAGATTGGTCAAAAAAAGCAGGCTCATGACAACAATGACACAGCTCATGATGCACATAAATCTTGAGGAAAAAAACCTGGCTATCATAATGCTTGACTCCTTCCCTGGCATAGAGTGCAAACCACGCCTAACAATCCTTTTAATCCAATGATCATCACTGCATACTTCTATTTATTCATCAGGGGGCTGTATAATTCCCCTCCCCCCTTGAAAAATTTGCTGAAGAATTCATAGTATTCCAGCCTGATGGTCTGGATTGATACCACCAGGCCTTCGATGGCAATGATACAGATATTCCCGATAATGACGATCAGCCAGTACCAGAAGAATCCCCACTTTATGGTCTGAAGTGTATGGGCCAACGAAAAGACCGCGAAGAACAATCCGGCATGGGCAAGGGCAAATGCGGAGATTCGAATGAAGGAGACCGTATTGGACAGAAAGCCGATGATGGTGTCGCCGATCTCGATGATTCCCTCCATGAAATAGAGCCCCAGGTTGGAGGGAAAGATCGGCATGTCCTTCCTGAGGACCACTCTGCTGTAAAGATTATAGAGCGGTTCCTTGAAGAAGATCATCACCAGGGGAAACAGAAGGAGCCACAGTACATAGCTGGAGGTAAAGATCAATTTGCCGTTGACCATGTATATGATGATCAAGCCCACGCACCCCCAGTAGAAAACCAGCCCCATCATGCCCATCTCACCGAATATTCCCTTGAGGAACTCCCCATTCTTTATTGAATTGATGATATTCAGGATGAGGCCGAGGCTGATGATACCGATCCCGAAGCCAACGGTAAGCTTCATAAAATAGTAGATATTGCTCATCGGACTGAACCACAGGGCCGGCAGGACATGCTCAAAACCGAAGAATGAGCCGTACAAGAGGCCGAAGATTGTTGACATGATCCCGCACTCCATAATGATGAGCCCCATCTGTCTGATGAATTCCTTCTTGGTTTTTTTGTACCCGAACAGTCCAAGGACAAACAGGGTCAAACCATGCCCCACGTCGCCGAACATGACGCCGAACATGATGAGGAAGCTCAGGGCAAAGAATATGGTGGGCTCGACCTCGTTATAGTTGGGAATTCCGTAGCCGAAGATTATTTTCTCAAATGGCTGGAGGAAAAACGGGTTCTTGAGGCAGGTGGGGATCTTCAGATATCCCCTTGGTCCCTTTGCCGAGCCGTTGGGGATCAATACACTGATTTTCGCCTGGTTGGTGCTGGCCTTTTTCACCTCCCTTTCCAAGGCGGGTACGATGTCCTGGGGTATCCACCCGGAGATATGGTAGCTGCTTCCCACCTTATCAAAGGATTTGGCTGTCTCAAGGATATTGAGGGAGAGCAGTATCCTTTGATTGAGCTGGAGAAGGTGCTTTTTGGCCCCGGTCTTTATCTTGTTGAGTCGGAATTCCGCCTCGGAACAATGTGAGTCGATGGCACCGATCTGGTCCCTCAAATCCTGGAGATTCGGCCTGCCAGCCGACGACTTTGTAAGATACAGTTCCAGTTTTTCAAAATAGGCACTCCGCAGGGCCTTTTCGATTTTTTCCTGGTCCTTGGCGGAGCCCATAATAAAGGCAAGACGCCTTTTACCCAGCTTGGTAGAAGGAATAGTGATGTGATAGATATTTGACAGGCTCAATTCCAGCCGTTCCAGATTCTCAATGGGCATCAACCCTGCGGTGATGTAAAGAAATCTGCATTCATGGAACTGTGAGAAATCCAGTCCCGAGGTCTGGATGATTTCCGTATGCTGCAGCAGTTTTACCTTTTCCTGCCGTTGCTCCTTGAAGGCATTCGTCTCCCTGACCACTGGCATAATCTCTTCTTCAATATTCGTTACCTCGTTCTCTATCTTGATGATGTCTCCGTGGGGATTGATGTCATTGATATAGGGACACCAGGGGACCTTATCCAATTCGATCTCGAGGGCCTGACAGACACTGTCAATCCTCCGTTTTAATTTTTTATATTTGCACGTCAATACATTTTCCTGGCTTGCTTCGATATTGAGCTCACCAAGAGGGGTCTTGCGAACATTCATCAGATGTATGATATTGAGATTGGCAATACCGAGGGTTATTTTTGCAATATCATCCTCAGGGATCTGAAGATCTATGCGTGCCATTTTTGTAGGTCGTAACATTATACACCACTCCTAACCGCAATCCATACTATACTTCTACAAATATTAAATTTAAAAATAGTATACGTTCTTGTTTATAAAGTATATCAACTAGTAACAATAAGTTAACATGTTATTTCAACGTTGTGTACTATATATTTATTGACTTCATCATTAGACATTCCTATCCTTATTCCCTCAGTAATGGTAATGAGGTCCTTTATTTCCATTTCAATAAAGAATATATAATCCAAAATAGTTCCTATTTGAAATGGATATCTGCTCCAGTTGCTTCTGGTAATGCTTAAGACATATTGGAGCAACTTAATATATCCTATTTCAGGATCATTCATGGCTTGTAGAAAACTCTTATACGGTGTTCCCTCCAAATTCACTATCACATCGTTTACGCCGACCGAATAAGCCAATCGTTTCCTCACCTTTCTTGATATATGTTTTCCATTCACAAGGCTGTAATTGAGGATCTCTTCAGGAGTGAAACGATAACTTTCCTTGAAGCGCATGATCCATATGATATTTAAGGCATCCAACTGAATCCCTAAAAGTGTTCTCGCGACCTTCTTGTCTTTTCGGACCAGCGAGGAAACGATTTCCCACAGATGTTTGTAATAACTCAAGTCAAGGGCCATTTCCAAAGGAAATGTCTCCCCCTCGTTTTCGAATCGATACAGTGAATTTTCGAGGGGTTCGTAGTACCATGTGCCTTTGACTGCCTCGATGAGTTCGGTCATATCCTTTGAGGCAAGAAGCTCATCGGCCGAAAGGGTGGCATGTTTTGTAACAGGGAACAGAAGTCGTCGTGCGTATTCCGGCTGTTGGCCATAGCAAATTGTCCTGATGATAACCTTCAAATTCTCAAGCTCATAGCGTTGGTACAAATGATTCACAAGTTGCTTGATATTGCCGGACACGGAATCAATGATTTTAGTATATGTTTCAAATAGATAGATATGGTAGAGATGAATAAGGTCATCGAAGGAAGAGAGGGTCTCATCGATTTTCATACCATAGGATGTCAAGCGCAGGGACTCGACCAATCCCTGATACCCTTGGGCCTTGATTAATTTTTCGTAATCGGATGGAATGAGCAATCGGCTCTTCAATGATCGTATCTTTGCATTTATGTATGAAAAACGGATAGCATCCTTTAACATGACTAATCAACGATCGTTTTAAATAAGAATTCACTTACTATTTCTACTGCCTGTTCTCTTTTCAGGTGTGACTTTTGTTTTATTATTTCCAACATATCCTGCTTTGATGCATGAATGCGGTTGATCTCTTCCTCTGCTTCTTCCTGTAATTGGCTTTCCAGGACCTCGGTTCTCTGGATTATCTCCTTCTTTGTCTCCTCTACGATCTTTCTTGACTCATTCCTCGCTTCCTCTATGAGCTTGTTTGCCTCTTGTTTTGCCTCATCAATGATGGTACAGGCACTTTTTTCTACATCGAGCATCTGCCGGATGACCTTTACATCCGTTATGGTCTCCATTGCTGTATCCCTTTGTTCATGCTATACCTGTGCTGATTACCCTTCCTTCTCAGATGGAGAAAAGAGAAGATCAGACGAAGATTATGTCTGTAGCGTCGTTTCTATAAGAAACAAGATTTGTGCCAAAATGACCCTATAATTAATATATTTTATTGCATATCTTTATTATAAAATTTTATGAAAGATTATATTATAATAGGGGGAAACGAGGCAGGCAGGGATATTTTTTGTGTATGATGGGGCATAAATTCTATGAATAAGCAATCCAAAAACAAAATGGGGTCAGGTCTTGAAATGACAGTTTTTTAGAACAAACCCTCTTGCTGCCTTGTGGCACCACGAAGCATGAAATCTATTTTCGGAACAAACGGTCATGCCACTTTGTGCCGCGACGAAGCATGAAAAAACTGTCAATTCAAGACCTGACCCCAAACCTCATGGCAAATAATGCCCTTTTCGCACCGGAGTGATCAAACGTCTTGACATTGCCCCCTTCCTATACTACCCTTCCATTGTCGGAGAAGGTGCAGGGAGCCCATTCACCTGCATGCCTCGCGCTCAATGACCTGTGAGGAGATGACCATGGAAAGTGGAATCGGACGAATCCTGGGCGCGCTGGTAATGGTTGCCATCGTTTTTACCTGTGCCGTCGGATGGTGCGAACCGCGATTGACGGTGGTGACGAGCATCTTCCCCCTGCAGGAATTTGCGCGAGCCGTCGGAGGGGAGCGAGCGACGGTGAGCCTTCTCCTTCCTCCCGGTGCGGAACCCCATACCTGGGAACCGCGTCCTTCTGATGTACTTGCATTGGCGAAGGCGGATTTCTTTGTCTATATAGGGAACGGTTTGGAGCCATGGGCCAGGGATATTCTCGATGGTGCGCGAAGTGATTCATTGGAGGTGGTGGAGATTATGGAGAAGGTGGAAATTCCCGCCTCTCGCCAATCACCGGGAGATGTCCGCTCCGAGGAGGGAATAGGAAACATGCCTCCCCATCGTGCCCTCCAACACCAGGGTATTGATCCGCATATATGGCTTGATCTTCGTTTGGATCAACAAATCGTGGATACGCTCGCCGATGCATTCTCCCGCAAGGACCCCGAAGGGGCGTCCCTGTATCGTCACAACGGAAGTGTATACAATGAACGATTGGCCGCACTGGACACCCAATATGCGGAATCCCTGGCGCGATGCAAGCGATCCGAGATACTGGTGGCGGGGCATGCGGCATTTTCATATCTTGCTCAACGCTATGGCTTGGAGCAGATCTCCCTCATGGGCATGAATCCCGATGCCGAACCTGCACCACGGGAGATGGCAATGATCACGGATGATGCAAAACGGCTTGGTGTACGAACGGTCTTTTATGAACGGCTCGGCAATGATCGGCTTGCCCGGGTGATCGCCAGGGAGATCGGCGCAAAGACCATGGTTCTCAATCCCGGGGCAAACCTGACCAGGGAGGAGAGGGATGCAGGAATCTCTTTCGTTGCCATCATGGAGGAAAATCTAAACAACCTCAAGAAAGGTCTGGAATGTGAGTGAACAGGAGATCGCACAGATATCCGTAAGGGGGCTTGACTATCACTATGCCGGCACCATGGTGTTATCGGATATCACATTCGAGACCAGCCAGGGGGATTTCCTCGCCATCCTCGGGCCGAACGGCTCCGGGAAAACAACCCTCATAAAGCTGGTGCTCGGGATTCTGCCGATACAACAGGGTGAGATCGTGCTGTTTGGCCAGTCGAGCACCGAATTCTCCCAGTGGCAACGACTCGGGTATGTACCGCAAAACGCCACCCATATCGACCCTTACTTCCCGGCCTCCGTCAAGGAGGTGGTGGCCATGGGGCTTCTGGCCGGCAAAAGATTCCCCCGCTTCATCTACAGAAGTGATGACCCCCTTATCAATCAGGCATTGGAAAAGGTGGGCATGGAGGAATTCAAGAAGCGCAGGATCGGGGAGCTCTCGGGCGGGCAGCAGCAGCGCATTTTCATCGCACGGGCCATCGTCAATAACCCGGAGATACTCTTTCTTGACGAGCCGACCACCGGGGTGGACGCTGCCACCCAGAACCTTTTCTATGATATGCTCGACTCCCTGAACAGGCTCCACGGCATCACCATTGTATTGATCACCCATGATATCGGTATGGTCACCAAGTATGTCACCAAGGTCGCATGCCTGAACCAGACCCTGGTGTTTCACGGCACCCATGAAGAATTCTGTCGATCATCGTTCGTCGAGACATTCCTGAAAGGAGAGCGACACCTCATCTGCCACCGTCACTAACGAAAGGGCTTTTCGTGGAATTCTTTCTCGCTTACAGCTTCATGCAGAGGGCACTGTTTGCCGGAATTTTTATCGCTACCACCTGTGCAATCCTCGGTGTTTTCCTGGTCCTGCGCAAGGATGCCATGCTGGGACACGGGCTTGCCCACATCACCTTCGGGGGGGTGGCGCTCGGACTCATCCTCCACATCACCCCCATGATCGCCGCCTTAATCATTGCGGTCGTCTGCGCCGTGGGAATCATCAAGCTCAGGGAAAGGGCGGGGGTATACGAGGACACCGCCATCGGCATCTTCAGCAGCATCGGCATGGCCATCGGAATCATTCTGGCGAGCCTGGCGGGCAGTTTCAATGTCGACCTTATGAGCTACCTGTTCGGAAACATCCTGGCCATCTCCGGCACAGAGGTCTGGTTCTCCATGGTGCTGACACTCATTGCGTGCGCGGCGATCACCCTCTACTACCAGGAGTTCCTCTTTATCACCTTTGATCCTGATTCAGCCAAGGCGAGCGGCATACGGGTGCGGGGCCTGGAAAGTATCATGATCATCCTCACGGCGATGGTGGTGGTCCTGGGGATGAAGATCGTGGGTTTGCTTCTCGTAACCGCGCTGGTGGTCATTCCTGCTGCTGCAGGACTCCAAATGGCAAAGAGTTTCTTTCATGCCATCCTGATATCCATGCTTGTGGCGGTGATTTCGGTGATCGTGGGACTATGGCTCGCCTTCTATCTGAATGTCCCCGCCTCCGGCTCCATCATCCTCCTTTCCGCCCTCTTCTTTCTACTCCTCTTTTCCTTCCGGATGATCGTGTCGAGGACAAAGACGGCATAAGGGTATACCCCTTCTTTATGTCTAATATATGCCTTCGGCGCCCTTCCTGTAATATTGACAAAATAAATTTTGATGGTACATTGATACGTAGCAGTGATCACTGTTTCTTTTTATCATTCATAGAGTTGGGAATATCCCGTATATATAGGAGAACGTTTGTATGAGTAACAGAACTGCCAGGGTCATGTGTTTCATCCTTCTCGGTTTTTTTCTTCTCGTGACGGTTAGCGCCTCGGGAATGGATTCCCCATTCATGAACGACAACAGCAACTGGATACGAAACGCCCTTGCCTATTCCTCGTATTCACGAAATCCTTCATTCATCCAATCCAGACCTTTCTGGTTCAATGTCTACGCCAGGCCGTCGGTCTCATATGATTTTGGACTCACGCGTTTTTACGCATTGTATCCGATGTCATCCCTCAATGCCTTTTATGTCAACCGGCCTTCTCAATTCACCCTGTATCAGTATTATCCCCAGACTACGCCCTTCTTTACCACGTATCCCTTCACCCCGGTCCCCATGCCGGAGGTCTCCGTGCCCGATGTGGTCGGGGAAAGCCAGAACGATGCAATGGACGTGATCACGAATGCATACCTGAGCGTGGGAATGGTATCCTACGAATCGAGTGATACCGTTCCGCAGGGAGCGGTGATCGACCAGATTCCCGCGGCCGGCACCATGGTGGTGTGGTGGACCAAAGTCGACCTCGTGATATCCTCCGGCCCGTAGACATCCGTCCGTACATTGACCCGAATGACACACCCTGCGGTCTAACGGAGAGCACCTGCTTTTCAGTGTATTCGGGTATGCAGGGATGATCTGCCCTCAATAGTCGAGTCGTCCGGGATGCCCTTTGCGGTGCGATATTTGCATATGGTATCGGTCATGTTGACACCGCATTCATTGAGATAATGACGATACAGGGCTTTTCCGGAAAGGGGTGACCTGCTGCTGAATCGCTGTATGAAACCATACATCGGGATTTCACGGAACACCCTCTTGCCGCGTCTATTGATGTTCCTTGTGGTGTTTTCCCTGTTCCTCCTCCCCTTTTGCGCATCAGCTCAAGAGGATCACGAGCGGGTTGCGCGGAACTTTCTGGCGTTCAAACACGCCCGCGCACGGATCTCTTCTTCACGAATCCTGGAGAGCAGTATAATAGAACCCTCGCTTCCCTCCGTGCCCATCGCCTATCTGGCGGATCTCGAGGAGGGAGGGTTCATACTGGTCTCATGGTCCAGGGATCGCACCCCCATCAAGGCATATTCGCTTGAAGGCGATTTCGACACATTGCCTGCAGGATACAGGGAATTCCTGCTTTGTGAAATGGCATACGATGCTCGGGCGGCACAGGAGACGGCCCGCGCCCGGATGAAATCCTCATATGCCGACATAAATCAGAAACGGTGGGACTTCCTGCTTGATTACGACGGCACCAGAAGGTTGAAACCCTATGCGCCGGGAACGTACCTTGTGACAACCCAATGGCACCAGAAGCCGCCCTATAACCGATTCCTGCCCGAGATGAACGGAAAACGGGTGGTTGCCGGGTGCGTCGGTGTGGCCCTTGCCCAGATCATGCGCTACTATCGCTATCCCGACTCAGGGAGCGGGGTGGTGTCGTATACCTGGCAGGGAAGTCAATTGAAGGCCGTGCTGTACAGGGATTATCACTGGGGGCATATGCCGGAGACCATCGGCATGCTCACCCCTGAGCATGAAGCGGACGAGATTGCCCGTCTCATACGGGACGTGGCCTATGCACACGAAACCGAATTCGGCATTGACACCTCCACCGCCATTGTCAATGTAGCCGCATTGACAAAAAACTTCGGATACTCCACCGAAATAGACACCCTGAAGAATACGGATTCCGACCTGTTTTTCGAGGCCATTCAAGAAGAGATCGATGCCAATCATCCGGTTCTCCTGCGTTTTCCCGGACACATGGGGATTGCCGACGGATATTCCTCGGATGAATCGGGCAGGAGCATCCATATTAACTTCGGGTGGGACGGCACGGATGATGAATTCTACTTCCTCGACCAGAATATCGTCACCACCAATCATGTGTATCCACCCGGTGAATTGATGATCTATCGTTCGGTGAAGCCGTGCTCCGGGGATGATTGCTACACCAATCTGGAGACAGGGGACCGGCTCGAGGACCCGAATATATTCGGAAGATTCGATGCCGCAAAGGATGCCGATGAATATGGATTGTATCTCAAGGGAGCAACTACCATCACCGGCACCCGCTACTACTATTCGAACCAGGCGTTTTACATCTCCCTGTATGATTCGAGGAATAACGTGGTTGCCTCCGATGACGATCCTCTATCCTTGACGCTCCCTGCCGACCATTACACCCTCAAGGCATCCCTGTGCGCGGGCATATGGTGCTATAAGGCCGATGACGGTCACCTTGATTACGCGATCTCCATCGGCACCGATGCACTGACCGAAGAGGAAAGGGCCGCAATCGACGCCAATTGCGACATTCCCCCGCTTATCATGAACGATTTCAGAAATATCATTGTGAACTCCTGCGGCCCGCCCTTCATGATCCTGATCGATGCCGTGGATGAAAACGGGGATGAGGTCACGGTGACCGCCGAGACGGGCAGCAACGAGGTCAGCGCCTCTATCGATGCGGATGACATCCTCAGCATCACCCCTGCCTACGGCATGTCGAAGATGGCGGTCAGGATCAATGTAAGTGCAACGGCGAATGACACAACCGCGGAGAAATCATTCATTGCCCTGGTCATGGACGAGGACATCTCCTTCGGAAGGGAATTCGAGATCGCCGGCACCCTGAGTGATCAGAACAGCCTCAATACCCACACGGTCATTCTGGACGGCCCCTGCACGATCAGCGGTGAGTGCGGGCTTTCGGGCCGCACCCTGTTCATGGGCGTAACGGACCCGAACGGGAATGACATGGCCGATCCGAACTACGGGGAGGTACAGGCCGATCTTGCCAGGGGGATCTACGCCATCACTGCATCATTTTGGCAGGATCCGAATATCCTGTCGATGGATCCCGTTCCCTATAGGATAACGGTTTTATGCCCCGATGCCTATGACAGCATTGCAGCCACGGCCCGGATGCTGGATATCGATCTTTCCTCCCTGATTCCGGAAGGGGTGGGACAAGGGCGCCAGTATGCCGCCATCCAGGAGGCCATCGATTGTGCGGAGGATGGCGACACCATCACGGTGTATCCCGGGACCTTCCATGAGAATATCGATTTTCCCGGAAGGGCGATAACCGTTCGTTCCGCCCATGGTCCCTCGGTGACGATCATCGACGGAAGCGCTGCGGGGAGCGTGGTACGGTTTGCAGGCGGTGAGGATTCCGATACGATACTGCGGGGATTCACCCTCAGAAACGGGAAGGCCGAGAGGGGCGCAGGAATCCTGTGCCTGGGTTCCTCCCCGTCGATCATCAATTGCTTCCTGCAGAATAACACGGCGGATGTGGAGGGAGGCGGGATCTATGACGATGGCGGCGGAATGGGAATAATACGGTGTCTTTTCAAGGGGAATACGTCAAACGGAATACCTAACCAGGTGAGCATCGAAAGGAACTCCATCACGTATCACGATGCGGAAATCCTCTTTATCAAGGAAGATATAGTGAAGCATGTGCTTGTCCTTGACCCGGGACGGCATCGATGGAGTGCTCGCTATCCCTTTTTTGGGAAAGTATGCGGGAAACACCCTCCCTATGGTGCGGAATCCTCGATGTGTATCACGCGCCTGCCGGATTTCCAGGATGGCAGCTAATCCCGCACGCGATGGCGCATGGATGGTGCCCCCGGAGAATATCTCCTCATTGACTGGTACAGACACGTGGGATATACTTTTTCATATATAATCCCTATGTATATCAGGAAATCTTTCATAGAATAGGAATGTCGGGGTTGAAGAATATGGGCATGAGATTGTTGTGTGTCTGCCTCGTGTTGTGCTTCTTTGTTTTCGGCACTGCACGCCAGGGGCTCCCTGCACGGACGAAATTGGAAAAGGCCACCTTTGCCGGGGGATGCTTCTGGTGTTTGGAGCCGCCGTTCGAGGGACTGGACGGGGTAGTATCCGTCACCCCCGGATATACCGGGGGAGAACTCGAGAACCCCACCTACGAGCAGGTATCCTCAGGCGCCACCGGACACCGCGAGGCGGTCGAGATCGTCTATGACCCCTCGAAGATGTCCTACCAGCGCCTTCTCGACGTCTTCTGGGGCCAGATCGATCCCACTGATCCCGGGGGCCAGTTTGTGGACAGGGGAACACAGTACACCACCGCCATCTTTTACCACAATGAGGATCAGAGAAAGACCGCCGAGGAATCGAGGATGCGTTTGAGCGAATCCAAGCGGTTCGAACGACCCATTGTGACGGAGATTCTCCCTGCATCCGCATTCTATCCGGCCGAGGAGTACCACCAGGATTATCACAAAAAATATCCCTCGCAATACGAATATTACCATTCCCGTTCGGGAAGAGAGCAGTATATCGAGAAGCAATCGGGGAAGGACATGGAGAAAGGCGATCCAGTCAGTAAGAAGAATCCTTGGCAAGGGTTCCGGAAGCCGTCCGACAAGGAGCTCAAGGAACGATTGACCCCCCTTCAATATAAGGTGACCCAGGAAAACGGCACGGAGAAGCCCTTCGAAAACGAGTACTGGAACAACAAGCAGGAAGGGATCTATGTGGATGTCGTTTCGGGAGAGCCCCTGTTCAGCTCCCTGGACAAATTCGATTCCGGAACCGGATGGCCCAGCTTTAGCAAGCCGCTCGAACCGGAGAATATCAAGGAAAAGACAGATAGAAGTTTATTGATAAAGAGGGTAGAAGTGCGCAGTACCCATGCGGACTCCCACCTGGGACACGTGTTCAAGGATGGCCCTCCTCCCACCGGTCTTCGCTATTGCATCAATTCCGCTGCCCTCCGCTTCATTCCCAAGGATGACCTGGAAAAGGAGGGGTACGAAGAATTCAAGCGGCTTTTTGCACAATAGCGGTTTCGCCCCACATTACTCAGCCTGCCCCCTGTCCGACGGCTCGAACGAATATTCCACCCTTCATTTCCGTTATTTTCGTCTCTTCCGGACATAACACATCAGTGTGTGATAAGCCAAGCTGAGCACCCCTTTCCATTTCAAATTTGTTCTATCGAAAAGAACCGTAAAAGAAAAAATCCCTTGTTTCGTCTATTGCGATATACTGGAGCAAGAAAGTGCCTCTCATACATTCATCCATGAGGATGAATACGCCAATCAGGTAAAGGAGGGGATGTGTTAATGGGGCTTGTAACTATTTGAGATATATTATTTCTCTCTTCCTAAAAATCCTAACTTTTAAACATCATCGAATGTTTAGGGAGAACCTTAAAATGAGACCATTCAAAAAGATATTCATCAGTTCGTTATTGATCATGGTTTTCAGCCTTGTATCGTCGTATGCTCTTGCCGTAATCCTGCCGCCCTTTAGCACATTTCCTACAACGACCACGCTTGCTCCGGGATTCACCACCCTGGCTGCGCCAACCTTCCCTTTTGCCACAACCTTCCCCACTTCCACACCGGGCGGCATTTCGCTGTGGCCGACAGCGACATTTACGCCCACCACCGCGCCGACATTACCCGTAACAGGCGGAGCAGTCTTTCCGGCTGCCATGTTGTGGCCGTTTGCTCCGACCTTTACCCCGACCCTTCCGACCTTTACGCCGACCGTTGCACCGACATTTACACCTATACTTCCCACCTTTACGCCGACCATTGCACCGACTTCACCGATTACCACCTTTTTTCCAGCGGCCCCGATAGTCCCTCTGATCGGGACTACCCCGGTAAGCTTCACGGTTCCCTCTTTTTGGCCAACGGCGGCCTTTGCCCCCACTTTAACAACAGCGCCTACAACCGGCGCACTGTGGCCGACAGTGGCTACGGCTCCAGTGATATAACCGGCTTATATATTAGGAAGATATAATGATGCCGCCTCTTGGGTCGATCAACTGATCGTCCAATCCTGCAGCGTATTTATAAGGCAGGGTCAGCAATGGCCCTGCCTTTTTACGTAACTATTTCCATTAACCACAGGTACCTCACAGCACATCCTGATATCCTGCACGCGGTGTTTTAAGCGGATCACCCCTGATTTTTTTTGATTTTTCATCGAAGAATTATTCCCCTGTTTCCACAAATAGGCATTCCTCGTAGCAATTCCCACCTGTATCCCCTTATATCATTTCATTGGGAAAAACAAATATATTTTGCGTCTATTCAGGCAAAGGAAAAAAAGGATAAATAAGGAGGTGATTCAATGGATATTGGGATAGAAGCAAAATAGTTAACAATATATTCAAACTTAGGAGGAGGGGATAAAAATGTTTAATAGGGAAGATAAAAACGTATTGAATGGATTAATTGTCATGCTTTTTGTAGTTGCCGTAATTTTATTTTTACATAATATTTGCCTGGCCTGGTATCCATGCTATTGTATAGCACCACGCCAAGAAGTATGCGTAACACAACCAGACGGGACACAAGTGTGTGGTTTGATCGATACATGTGAAGATCCAGTCTGGATCACACCCCCGTCATTTTATGGTATATGGACACCTCATTGGTTGCAGCGCTTTAC
This sequence comes from bacterium, assembly GCA_049472315.1. Classification (GTDB taxonomy): domain Bacteria; phylum SZUA-182; class SZUA-182; order DTGQ01; family JAFGSM01; genus JBLIRM01. The sequence goes on along the minus strand of JBLIRN010000019.1, from coordinate 13,901 downwards.
TCAGCACAATCCCTATAATAACAGTGGTGCTATAAATTGGCTCTGCTCTTATAACAATGTATGTTATTATGATCATATGCTTAATCAGTGCTATATAAATAGCCAGAATGGCATCGTGGCGAACTATTAGATGTTTTTTTCCATCATAATTTCATACCAATCAGGCACCTGCTCCATAAATCTCCGCTAACGCCCGCCAGTTATTCACCGGCGGGCGTCATTTATTTAATAAGGTCCTTTGATCGGCAACCTCAATAGTGAATCCCAGCTTCCTCTCTACTGTCAAAATAGGGATTTCTTACGAATCAATTCATTGAAATTTAGAGGAAAAAATGGTAGGCGATACTGGATTTGAACCAGTGACCCCTGCCGTGTGAAGGCAGTGCTCTCCCACTGAGCTAATCGCCCACCTCTTTTTGACGGATGGAATGTCGCTCAGACACCCCTATTTTTTAACAAATTCCTGCCCCGGTGTCAAGACGCAGCAAGTCCGACGTTCGGGTTTGCGTTCAAGTGTGCTGGAAGGTTCCAGTATGATAAAATCGGGTTTGTATGCTGGAAAAAAACCGATTAGTATGCAGGGGATTGACCAGGCATAACCGTCTTGAGTAATATAGACAATTGAGAGGCGGACCTTTTTCTGAACCTCGGCGGTGTCACACCGCCGAGTACCGAAGATACACAATGGTGGAATGCTCGATTCACCGGGAGCGGAGGGGGAACATGAATCAAAGATGCAAGCAGATCGCAGCCCATGGGGTTATTATACTGGTGAGTTTAACAATTATTTCGTGCGCAAAGGGCACTTCGAAGAATACAGGCAAGGCTGCGGTTGACAGGGCCATCGGCAATGCCCTTTCATGGGTCTATACCCATCCTGCCCACTTTGCCGAATACTCTCCCGAAATCCCCTTTAGCCCGTTTGTTGAAATATCCGAAGAGATCATTACCTTTTACATATTGCACAGGGATGCACAGGAACCCTCCCTGAAAAACTCCTATACCCGTGAGATCCAAAAGAGGTTGGAACTGATCGCCTCGAAGGATGATTTCACCCCGCAACCCCCCGACTTCACCATGCTTTTGGCAATAGCATCCATCTCAGAAAAGATGGGGCTGCACATAATTGATTTTCGAACGATCATCGAACAACGGTTGCTCTCCAGTCCCCTGCTCTATCCACCCCATGTGACAACAAGCATATGGAATACGGTATATCTCGAGCGAATGGGGTTCAATCCCCGCAGGGGGCTCGATGAGATCATGTCCAAGAGCACACTGGTAAGGGAGGTGCAGCAGCGGCTTCTGTACCAGCATGTAAAGGGACAGTTCGATCCGATGTATATAGATCCCGTATCGATTACCACCTATGATATCACCCATGAGATATTTTCACTGACCGATTTCGGGGAGCTTCCCCCTCCCCCGATCATCATCGAGAACCAGGCCTTTTATGCGGAGCTCTTCGATTCCATTATTCAATGGTCGATCACTGCAAAGCACATCGATATCCTCGCAGAGGTGATCATGTGTGCGAAGATACTCCACCTCAAAGGCGTCCCCTCAGTCAATCAGGGAATACAATTCATCATCGATCAACAGAAGAAGGACGGTTCCTTCGGGGTAACGAATCCGGGAAGGCCGAATGTCTTCCGTCATGGCATCCTGGTGTCGATTATGGCACTTGCCCTTCCTTGAGGCGACTGCAAGGCGCTATACGGGAATCCCGAATTCCTCCTTGATGATCTTCATGAGATCCCACATATCGCTTATGGTATAACGGGGGCGGGTCTTTCCTTCTATGTTGAGATATTTTCCGCTCCTGCGATTCAGCACGGTGATCATGCCCAGCTTGTTGGGGGGGTCGACATCGGTGAGAGGATTATCGCCCACATACATGCACGTCTTCGGATCGAGCCCCAGCGAGTCGCAGGCGTTTTTGTAGAGTTTTACATTCGGCTTACCGATCCCGATCTGGTCGGTTATAAAGATTGCCTGAGGATTGAGAAACTTCAGGAGATCGAGCCGCACCAGTTTCTCAGCCTGTTTTATCTTCAATCCTGCGGTGATGATGCCGAGAATGATCTCGGTGGCGGAGAGGATGCGCAGGATCTCGACCACGTCATCGTATGGCTTGAGGCTGCTGTTTTTTGTCTGATGGTATGCCACCACCCCGGCGGCAACGATAACGGCGGAATTGATGCCCTTGTAAGCCTCCTTCGGAAGCCTTAAGAGAAGGCGATCGAAGTGGTGCTCGTAGTTCGGACCGAATTCCTCGGTGACCTCTTTCAGTTCCTGGATGCAGTCGTTGACATTGCATTTAAGACCTGCACGGATCATGGCATAGACACTATTCAGCCGTGCAGCTCGAGCAAATTCAGAGGTGGAGAAAAGGGTGTCATCGATGTCGAAAAAGATCGCCTTTAGTTCACTCATTGAATCCCCCTGTTGCGCTCGCTCATGTCATATGCAAGCGGACACTGATCGCAGATCGGCCTCGTTTTGCAATATGTCTTGGCGAGCCTGACGAGCAACGCATGATACTCATTATATACATCGACGTCCTTCGGCAGTCTATTCATGAAAAACGACTGAACGTCATGGTACCCCAAGTCCTCCGTGAAAAAACCATGCCGTGAAAAGACCCGTTTGGTATACGCGTCAACCACAAAAATAGGCTTCTGTGCGGCATAGAGGATTACGGAGTCGGCGGTTTCCGGACCGATCCCCTTGATATTCAAGAGTTCCTGCCTTAACACAGGGATTTCTTTATGTAGCATTTGTTGCAGGTCACCCCGGTAGGTGCTGAAGAGGTAGTCAATAAATTCCTTCAGACGCGCGGCCTTTAATCGAAAGTAGCCGGAGGGGCGGATGAGCGAGGCCAGCTCTGCGACGCTGGTTCGGTGGAGGGTTACGGGATCGAGACACCCGGCTTGCTTGAGATTGTCGATGGCCCGGGATACATTCGCCCATGCCGTATTCTGGGTCAGGATCGCTCCGATAACGATCTCGAACGGGGTCTCACCCGGCCACCAGTGTTGCGGTCCGAATCGGTGATAAAGGGCATGGTAAATCGAAGTCAAATCCCCGTTAGACCTGATATTCCTTCCGGTCCACCCCTTTTTCCTCGTTTTTTTGTCCACTATTCCACCAGGTGACGCCGATTATGGCCAGGCTTGCACCAACCGAATCGAACAGCAGGTCAAAGATGTCCGCATGTCTGAAGGACACAAAAAGCTGATGCCATTCATCACTCATACCGAAGATGATTGTGCAGATCAGGGCGCACCAGATGGCCCTTTTTTGAAGAAAGGGAGGGGAGTAATAGTGAAATGCCCGCCAGAGAAGGAGGGCAAAGACAAAGTAGATGCCCGCATGGTAGAGCTTGTCGATGTGGGGGATATCAGGACCGACGGAGATCGAGGATTGAGAGGAAAGGTAGAATATTATGAATGCATAGAGAATGGGCGGGAGCCAATATTTTATGAATTCCCTGAGCCTACATCTCATATTTGCCGAAGTCTTCAGGCTTTAGATTCTCAAGCCATTCCCGCAGGTTTTCTTCATCGCCGTCAAATGGTTTGTCGTCCTTATGACCCGATTCACCCTTGGATTTGCTGATGTCAATGGTCTTCGCCTTTTTTATCACTACATCGGCGACCATGATGGGCGCACCGACCCTGACGGCGAGTGCAATGGCGTCACTGGGCCTGGAATCGAGCTGGATGACCTGGCCGTTTTTGACCAGCTCTATGATTGCGTAAAACGTATTGTCCCGCAGATCGCTGACTATGATCCTTTTCAATTTCAGATCGAATTTTGTCAATATCTCCTTCATTATGTCATAGGGAAGCGGCCGGGGAAGTCCACCACCATTGATTCCATAGGCGATCGCCTGGGCCTCGAACGTGCCCACCCAGATCGGCAGGGAATGCTGGTTGGTAAGGTCCTTCAGGATAATGATCGGCGTATTGAAAAATGCGTCGATAGTGATTCCCGCCACTCTCATTTCAATCAACATTACGCTGTCCTCCCGTATGAGATACCTCACATGGGGCATCAGTCTTACAAGGTTTCTGGTTATTACTATGATACCATTTATCCTTTTTAAAAATCAAGTTAAAACGCCCCAAAATTCTTGAACTATCTGATAATTAGACGATTAAAAGGGACATTTTTGTACTATGCGCTCCCCCTCGAGGTCGAATGGCTTGGCCCGTGCTATCCTGACCGTTACCGTGCTGCCGATCAATGCGGTCGGCCCCGGCACATTCACCACCTTGTTGGTCCTGGTGCGGCCGGTCAACTTTGCGGGGTCCTTTTTGCTTGGTCCTTCCACCAGTATGGGAAGGTGCGAGCCGACCATCATAGCGTTGATCTCCCCGCAGATACGATTCTGGAGCGTCTGGAGTTGCTTCAGGCGCGATAACTTGATCTCCTCGGGCAGGTGATCCGACAATCGGGATGCGCTGGTCTGAGGACGCGCTGAATATTTGAACGAAAAAAGGCCATCGAAGCGGATTCGCTCCACGATCGCGAGAGTCCGTTCAAAATCCCCCTCGGTCTCCCCAGGGAATCCGCAAATCATGTCCCCGGTGATGGCGATCTCGGGCATGGCTTCCCGCAGGGCATCTATCTTGGCAAGGTATTCTTCCACCGTGTATCCCCTGCCCATTCGTTTGAGCACGTTATCCGAACCGGCCTGGAGAGGCAGGTGGATATGCTCGCACACCTTTTCGCATGTCTTCATCGCGTGCACGAGGTCACAGGAAAGATCCTTCGGGTGTGAGGTGGTGAACCTGATCCTTTCCAGCCCTGGTATCTCATTGAGACGGCAGAGGAGGTCCGGAAAGGAGAAGCGTAGGGTCAGCCCCATGCCGTATGAATTCACGTTCTGCCCAAGAAGGGTGACCTCTTTGTATCCGGCCTGCACCAGGGAGACGACCTCCCTTTCGATGTCCTCCGGAGACCGGCTCCGCTCCCTGCCCCGCACATAGGGAACCACGCAGTAGGAGCAGAAGTTGTTGCACCCCTCCATAATGGTGATCCAGGCCTTTACACTGTGTGCACGGAGGGCCCGGCAGGGATTGCAGGGCCCGGTGTCCACCGGCTCATCCGCCACCTCGCAGATACGCCCTCCCTCCTCATCGAGCCTTTTCACCAGGATGGGGAGGTGCGGGATATTGAGGGTCCCGAATACGAGGTCAATGTGGGGTGCCCGCCCCAGAATGTGTTCCCGCTCCCGTTGCGCCACACACCCGCATAAACCTATCCTGAGATTCGGATTATGTTTCTTCAGTCCCTTGAGACGGCCTGCCTCACTGAATGCCTTTTCCTCGGCCTTCGATCGAATGGTGCAACTGTTGATGATCACAAGGTCCGCATTCTCCGGCGATTCGGTCCAGGTGAAGCCATCAGCGCTCAGAAGGCCTGCCATACGTTCGGAGTCGTGCTCGTTCATCTGGCAGCCATAGGTGATTATGTGAAACCGTCGTGTGGTAGTCATGATACGAAGGGATTTAGAGCCCGATCCCGATGTCCAGGCCGCCATCCACACCGATGACCTCACCCGTGATATAGCTTGCCTCGGGGGATGCCAGGAACCAGACGAGATTGGCCACGTCCTCAGGGTTGCCCAGACGCTTCAAGGGGATCCGCTGGATGACCCTGTCATTTTTCATACCCTGGATCATGGGGGTGTCAATAAGCCCGGGGACCACGCAATTGACCATGATATTGAACTGGGCGAGTTCCAGGGCAAGCGTCCTGGTCAACCCGATCAGTCCCGCCTTGGATGAGCTGTAATTGACCTGACAGTAATTTCCGCGACGGGAGATGGAGGAAACATTGATGATCCGTCCCCATTTTTGCTTCCCCATATGCCGTATGGCAGCCCGGGAGCAGAGAAATGCGCCCTTGAGATTCACGTCCAGGACCTTGTCCCACATCTCCTCGGTCATATTCCAGATCCAGTTGTCGCGGATGATGCCCGCATTGTTTACCAGAATATCGAGGCGTTTGAACTCGGATATGGTCATATCCACCACCATATCCACATCGTCCGCAGAGGAAACGTCCCCAACCGCAGCAAATGCCTTGATCCCCTCCTGGTGGACACAATGGAGGGTCTCGTCCAGCCCCTTCTGAGAGATATCATTGAGAACCATGTCGATCCCCATCTGAGAAAATTTAACCGCCACGGCCCTTCCAATGCCGCTTCCCGCTCCGGTGATCAAGGCGATCCGCTTTTCCATACCGCTCCCCTCCGGTGTCTAACCGGGTCAACACGTGATTGCACCAATGACGCGCACAGATACAGTACCTCTATATCACCTATCATGCTTTGGCCGGTTTTGCAAGTAGCTGAATCAGGGGGTCACGAAGTGTGGTGAGGAAGAAGACCCGTGGCATCGGGCGCAGTTCGGACCCATCCATCGAATGCTTGCCTGCACCGTATGGCAGGTGGTGCAATTGTTGAGGCCCAGAGGCTGTTCGAGCTCCACATGGGTGGGGCCGTGGCAATTGATGCACCAGATTCCGCCATGCCCTGTTGAATCAACGAACAGGGTGGTACCCAGTTCGGAATGCATCGAATCATGGCAGTCCGCGCACTGCGGCTTTCCAAGTTGTCCGGTGAGCTTCATCCCGCCATAGGCGGCGTCCTCGAGTGTGCCGTGACATGCCGTACACCATACCCCGCGCTGACCGTGAACACCGGAGAGACATCCGGTAGGATGACAGGTATAGCATTTATCGATGGGGATATAGGCCTTATAGGCATGCCGATGCATCTTGTCCGGGAGGTTATGACATTCCCGGCAATTGCCCCATGTGAGTTGTTTACTGATGTGACCCGGCGGCGTCGGATGGCAGGCGTCACAGGCGGCGCTTCTCCTGCGTGCCTCGGTCACCGTGGAGGCGGCGTCGACAACAACGGTGACCAGATAACTTGCCGGAGTTGCGGCGGTGATGATGCCTCGATACAGAGAAACCGCGCTGTCGAAGATCTCCATGATCCCCGTCTCGCTGGTGACGTCCACGCTGAAACCGGGGGCCTCGTCATAGAGCCGTCCCTGCTTGTCAAGGGACTGGGCCCTGATGGGGATCTTTGTACACCATATCCCCAGGTTGTACCCGGCGTTTTTCCAGCTCGTCGGATCCACGCAGTACATGCCGAACTCGGGATTTGCCAGCACAAGGTTGGCCTCAAGCACCGCCGAGACACGGATGTTTGCATAAGGATCGCTGGTTCCCGACGTATAGGAACCGGTATTTGAGACATAATTCCAGGTGGGTAGGGAACCAATGGATGATATGTTTCCGTTATAGGCTATTCCGGTCGGAAGCTGGTTGCCGATGCCAAGCGGTGTATATTGCTGACCGTTGACAGTGGCAATCCAGGGATATGTCGAGGGCACGGAGGAAAATGGGATGCCCGCCTGCGTATTGAACACTATTCGCTGGGTGTTCGCGGAAAGGGCCTGCGCCGGATAGGCACCTTGCGCCAAGGGATTGGAAGAGACGAATGGGGCTCCATAGGAGTATGGAAAGACCGAGCCGGTCAATGAGGAGGCAGCGGGAACAAAGCCGCTCGCTGCTGTTCGATACACACCTTGAGCTGCGGTGGTATCTAAGAAGGAGGGCTGGTATCCGATGGATGCGCCATTCCAGGATACGCCGTTCCCGATGGATCCGAAGGGGGTATTTGTCCAGGAAGCAAAAGGGGCATTCCATGTGTATGGGGAAAGGGTATTGAGCGGATTGTACGGGAATCCTGCGGAATAGGCCGTGGTGGTATTGGTCCACCGAAAGGGATTCTCCCACCGGAAGAGCAAATCGAACAAGGGAGAAAACTGTGCGTGCAGGGGAAGGACAGAGAGCACAAACAGGCAAAGCCACAGTGTGGTCACCTGCAGAAGCAAAGGTCGAATCGTATGGCGCATAATACCCTTATACTGGATCCACAAAAGTTACATTACGGGTTTTTTACTACAGGGTGAAAAAGCATAAAGACTGCCAGAATAGGCAGAAAAATAGAATTAATAAAATAATAAAATAGTTATTTAAAATATAGATTATTTTAATTTATTGTCCCTATTTTCCCGATTTGAAACCATGTAACCAGCAAGGGTGAATAAATTATCAACAGGGGCTGGTTACTTTTTGAACTCTCCCCCTTCCCTCACTATCGAGTAAACAATAAGCAGCGTGTTGACATCCTCGCGCCCTTTGATTGATTACAACAGCAAAATGGTATACAGTGAAGAAGGGCCCGAGCGGCGATTGCAGTCAAAGGCAATGGTATAAGGAAGGGATGTCATGATCAGGGATCTCATCGTGAACAGTCGAAGCTGCAGGAGATTTGACGAGGACCATGCCGTATCATCCGATGTGCTGCTTGGCCTTGTGGAGCTTGCCCGTTTTTCACCCTCCGCAGCCAATTTACAGCCACTCAGATACATCCTGTGCACGAGTGCGGAAAAAAGGGGGCTGATTTTTTCCACACTTTCCTGGGCTGCCTATCTTTCAGAGTGGCCTGGTCCTGCCGAAGGGGAGCGGCCCTCTGCGTATATCATCCTCCTCGGTGATACCTCATTGAGCAGGAATTTTCAATGCGACGCAGGGATTGCATGCCAGAGCATTCTGCTCGGTGCAGCGGAACAGGGACTCGGCGGGTGCATCCTCGGGTCCATTGACCGTGAGAGGATAAGAATCTTACTGTCGGTTCCGGAGCGCTTTGAGATCCTCTATGTGATCGCCCTCGGGAAGCCAGCAGAAACAATTGTCCTGGACGATGCCCCGGGAGACGGGAATATCCGTTATTGGCGGGATGACAAAGGGGTGCACCACGTTCCGAAGCGAACGCGCAATGAACTGGTCCTGAATATCATATAATCGATCCTGTCATGTAATAGAACAAGCAGATGAAGGGTATGGGCTCCATTCCTATGCTTCCCCCGTTGGCAGAACGCATGCGGCCCCGCGACCTCTCCGAATTCGTGGGGCAATCTGACCTCCTCGGTGAAGGCCATTTCTTGAGGCAGGCCATACTCTCCGATCAGGTCCCCTCACTCATACTTTGGGGTCCCCCTGGATCGGGCAAGACCACCCTCGCCCACCTCATTGCCGGGTATTCCAGCGCCCATTTCGTTACGCTCTCTGCGGTGCTCTCAGGGATAAACGATGCCAGAAAGGTTATGAAACAGGCGGAAAAGGACCGGGAAGGCGGCACGAAGACCATCCTGTTCGTGGATGAGATTCACCGCTTCAACAAGGCACAGCAGGATGCCTTTCTCCCTTACGTGGAGTCCGGTTCCATCACCCTCATCGGCGCCACCACGGAAAATCCCTCCTTCGAAATCATCCCTCCCCTCCTCTCCCGCGCCCGGGTGATTGTTTTGAAGCCCCTGACCAGTGAGGAGATCATGGCCATCCTCACCCAGGCGATCCGGGATGCCGAGAGGGGACTGGGCGGGCTGTCCGGCCTTTCCATCGAGGATGAGGTGCTGGCGTGGCTTGCCGACTATTCCCAGGGTGATGCCCGGATTGCGCTCACCGTGCTGGAAAATGCAGTGGATTTCAAGAAGGCTGCCCCGGGGATGGAGGGGGAGGCGTTGCACATCGATCTGGACACCGTACAGCAGGCATTGCAGAAAAAGGCCCTCCTCTATGACAAGGGAGGAGAGGAGCACTACAATGTCATATCCGCCTTCATCAAGAGCATGCGCGGCAGCGATCCGGACGCCGCCCTTTACTGGCTGGCCAGAATGCTTGAATCCGGGGAAGATCCCCTGTTCATCGCCCGCAGGATGATCATCTTCGCCGCCGAGGACATCGGCAACGCGGATCCCCAGGCCCTCCTGGTGGCGGTTGCCGCCAAGGATGCCTTCCATTTTGTGGGTGATGCCGAGGGATGGATACCCCTGTCTCAGGCGGCCGTGTATCTGGCCACCGCCCCCAAAAGCAATGCCTCGTATTCCGGATATAAAAAGGCAAAGAAAATGGTCAGGGAAAAGGGACCCCTTCCTGTCCCCCTGCACCTTCGAAACGCGCCGACCCGCCTGCTGAAAAACCTTCGCTACGGCACAGGATACCGCTACCCGCACGATTACCCCGGAGGATTCACCCCCCAGCAATACCTCCCCGATCTGCTTGCCGGATCCCTTTTTTATATGCCCACGGATCGCGGTCACGAGGCAAGGATCGCCGCCTATCTGAAACGTATCAGGAGAATGTCCGGGTCTAAGGGTTCCTCGTGATACCCGGCCTGTTCTTATTTTGATCAGGAGATATTGCGCATCTGTGCCATTTTTGTGATCATACGGGAATTGGATTTGAGCTATCTTTTTGATTCTAATGATATTGAAATATTGGAATGCAAATTGCACCCTCCGCGCAGATAACGGTAACGCTCACGTAGGGCACCATAATGAATCACAACCGTGGGGGGTCCATGATCAGGTCAGTCCCAAAAATTTTTATCCTTGTCTCCGTTTTTTCATCCCTCCTTCTCATGATCTCCTTCATGCAGGCGGATTATTCCTTTTCCCAGGAGATTCCGGAATCCATCTCCATCGAGCATGATATTCACCGGCTGGACTTGTTCGGCCCGGTACATTTCGGTCACCAGCAACACATCGAATTGGGGCTGGAATGCAAGAAATGCCATCATGACTGGGATGAAAACTCCTATGAGCTACCCATCGCCTGCATCAACTGTCACGGCAGGGACCGGGTGATGGACGTGGTCTCACTGAGGACCGCCTATATGAAACAGTGTCTGGGCTGCCACATCATCGCTCGGCCCGACGGAACAAAAACGGGACCGACCATCTGCACCCTCTGCCATCAGTATAAGCAGTAAGATTACCCGATAAGCCCGAAATCGATCTGCCTGCGCTCCAGGTCCACCTTCTCCACCCTGATCTTCACCCTGTCACCCAGGCGGAAGACGCGGCCTGTTCGGTCCCCTGCCAACTGCTGGGTGGTCTCGTAGAAATGGTAAAAATCATCGGTGATGCTGCTTATGTGCACCAGCCCCTCCACAAAGATATCCTCCAATTCCACAAATATGCCGAAGCTGGTGACACCACTGACGATGCCCCAATACTCCTCGCCCAGCTTATCCAGCATGTACCGGACCCGCTTGAGGTCCACGATCTCCCGCTCGGCCTCCTCGGCCAGACGCTCCCTCACCGAGGAATGATCCGCCGCCTCATCCAGGTAGGTGTGGGTTTTAGGTCCCCAGAGCCCCAGCTTCTTCTGCCCCCATAAACCGCGCAAAAGCCTATGCACGATGAGATCCGGATATCGCCGGATAGGGGATGTAAAATGGGTATAGATGGGCATTGCCAGGCCGAAATGCCCGGTGTTTTTTATCGTGTACCGCGCCCGTTTCATGGACCTCAGGATGAGCATGTTCAAAAGCTGCTCCTCGGGTCGTCCCTTAGCGCGGGTCAGGATCTTCTGCAAATCCTTGGCCCTGAGCGATTCCGGATCGGGCAGGGAATAGCCGAGCGGATGGATCGATTCCTGAAGCCCGGCGAGCTTTTCCTCGTCGGGTGCGTCGTGAACCCTGAAGATGGCCGGGTATTCCATGTTTACCAGATGGGTGGCCACGACTTGATTGGCGGCGAGCATAAACTCCTCTATGAGAAGGTGGGAATCGTTTCTCCGCAGCTTGAGTATATCCTGAATGTTGCCGCTTACGTCCAGGATGATCTCCGGCTCCGGAAGATCGAAATCGAGGCTTCCCTGACGCTGTCTCTGTTTTCGAAGCTTCCGGCTGAGGGAATGCATGAGCGAGAGGGAGGGAATGATATGCCTCCACCTGTCCAGTTCCTCGCCGGTGGCCTTTCCTTCCAGGATTTTCCCGCACAGGGTATAGGTCAGGCGTGCCTTGCTCCTGATGACCGTTTCCTTGATTTCGTACCCGGTGATTTTTCCCTTGGATTCAAAGTCGATACCCACCGACAGGGCAAGACGATCCTCTTCGGGCTTCAGACTACAGATGCCCGAGGAAAGCTCGAAGGGAAGCATCGGAAGCACGCGGTCGGGAAAATAGACGCTCGTTCCTCTCCGGTAGGCCTCTTCATCAATGCTTGATCCAGGATTGACGTAAAAGCTTACATCCGCGATATGGACCCAGAGACGCACCCCCTCGCCCGATTGCTCAATGGCCACCGCATCGTCAAAATCGTGGGCGGTCTCCCCATCTATGGTGAAGGCCATCTGGTCCCGCAGATCGAGTCTGTTCTTCACGTGGGTCCTGGTGACCTTTTGGGGAACGGTGGTCGCCTCCTCGAGGCATACATCGGGAAATTTCACCGGCAGACCCCGGTTGCGGATGATGATCTCCTCGTCAAGCCCCGGATCTCCCTCCCTTCCGATAACCTCCAGGATCTTTCCTATGGGGCTTCTTTGAGAGGTGGGATGCTGAACGATTCCGGTAACCACCACATCCCCCTTTTTTGCCCCTGCGGAGTGTTTTTTCGGTATCACGATATCCTCGGTGAGCCGCCGCTCCAGGGGAACCACATACCCGAACCTTCGTGTGCCCTCAAACCGGCCTATAACCTGCTGGTGTTTTCTGCTGAGGACCCTGATGACCCTGCCCTCCTGCTTTCTCCTATTCCGGGCCTTTTCAACACGGACCACTACCCGGTCGCCGTCCCAAACCCCTTTCATATGGCCTGCATTGATGAACACATCCTGTTGATCCGCACGGTCGGGAATGAGAAATCCATACCCATCCGGGTGTGCCTGAATGGTACCCACCACGAGATTCATCCTCTCGGGGAGTCCATAGCGTCCACCCTTGATGAGGATCAGTTCCCCATCACTTTCCATGTCTTTTATAAGTTGTTTAAAGGCTGCCTGTTCTCCCTTGGGGATCTTCATGCGCCGGGCCAGCTCCGAAAGTCCCATGGGATACGGTGCCTGTTCCATGAATGTTCGAATGTTTTCCTTGTCCACTATTTCCTCCTGTGGATGTCTCCGTTAAGGGCTGGGTGTGATTATGGGAATGGTATCCTTATTTTATAACAAATTTGGATTTTTTAACAAATTTACATGTTGAATGAACTACTTCGCCGCAAGCAGCAAGGTATCATCAAAACGGTTGGTAGGAGAATCATGCGATGGTAATAGCTCGACGGGAGGTCGGGCACCTTCGACCGATGGAGTGAAACGGGCCTACAATAGACAGGGCATACGAACGTAAAGGGCCCGGACAACACATCCGGGCCCTTGGATAGATCTCAATTGATGATCATATGGCTTTGGTCCCTATGATTACCAATAGCCGCCCATAAGGCCGAGGCCACCGAGGCCGCTGAGCCCGCCGAGCATGCCGCCATACAGGCCACCGTAGAGCCCGCCGTACATGCCGCCGAGCATGCCGCCATACAGCCCACCGTAGAGCCCGCCGAGCATGCCGCCATATAGGCCACCGTAGAGCCCACCGTACATGCCGCCGAGCATGCCGCCATACAGCCCACCGTAGAGCCCGCCGTACATGCCACCGAGGCCACTGAGGCCGCCGAGGCCATACAGGCTGCCGCCGTACAGCCCACCGAGGCCGCCGAGGCCATACATGCTGCCACCGTACATGCCACCGAGGCCGTACAGGCTGCCGCCGTACAGGCCGCCAAGACCGCCGTAAACACCACCCAGGCCGGTGCCATATAGGACGCCCGAGGCCGTAGCAACGGGAGGGGTCACCGTGGTTGCAGGGGGTGTGAGCACGGGAACAGTGGGGGGAGCGACCACAGGAGTCACCGCAGGGGTGGTGATGGTGGTCTGTGCATGACCCTGATTCAATACAATGAGATTACAAACGATGAGGATGATAATCCATATAACCAAAACCAGCCAGATTCTATGCTTCATAACCTTACGCT
>JBLIRN010000018.1:0-59871 GCA_049472315.1 bacterium | reverse complement strand
GCTCATTGGTAAAGGTGAATCCCGCCTGCGCCCCGGGGGAGAAGAACGCGGGATGGGTGCTCACAAAACGGCTGGTGGGGTGCCTGCCCAGGAAGGTCTCCACGTATTGACCGATCGAGCAGAACCGCCCGATCCTCGTGCCCGGCATCTGCGCGTTCGAGGCGATGTAGGTGCCGAGACCGATGAACGATCCCCCCACGTTGCATCCCCTCTCCACCACGTTCCTTCCCTCGAACACGGTGTCGCGGGAAACCGATACGCTCCGGTGAAACCGGACCCCGTATTTCTGCCTGATGTATTCCCTGAGGATCATTCTCTTCAGAAAAAGCGGGATGAAGGATTTCGCCGGTCGCCGATTCACGGCTTCCTCCCTTTAATTATACGCGATTCATGCAGCATGATGCATCCCTTCACTGCATAATGCCTTCGGTTCCGAAGGGGAAGGGGGATCATGGCGAGAGGGTCAACCTTCCAGCATGTCACGGGTGATGGGCACGTTCCCCTCGATGTCCTTCCGCGCCCTCTTGCCCGTGAGGGAACCCATCTCCCTGGGGTGGATGCCGGTGCCCGGTCTCCTCAGTGCCAGGTGATCCCCGGTGATGATGGTCCCCTTGGGTATACGCGCCGCAGAGGCCACGCTCCTCCTCACCAGCTTCATGGTCTCCCGCTCGCAGTCCAGCACCACGCGCTCCGGAGACCCGAGCACCCGCTCCGCAAAACGGATCTCCTCGATCATGCGCCTGAGCTCCTCAGGGTGCAGTGAGACCTCGAAATCGGGCCCCCTTTTCGACCTGTCCAGGGAGAAGTGCTTCTCCACGACACGGGCGCCCCTGGCCGCGGCAACGACGCTGGTCATCACCTGGACGGAGTGGTCGCAGAAGCCGACGGGGTAGGGAAACGCCGCCTCCAGGGTCTCCATGATGGCGAGATTCACCTCATCCGGTGGGGTGGGATAGCTCGAATTGGTGTGGTACAGGACGATCTGCCGGTTTCCTGCCCCTTCGATCGCCCGGATCGCCTCGTGTATCTCCGTCATGGTGGAGCCTCCGGTGGAGAGAAGGATGGGGAGCCCCTTTCCCGCGCAATACCGCAGGAAGGGGATATTGGTGAGGTCGCCGGACACGACCTTAACAAACGACATGCCCAGCGAGACCACGAAGTCGAGGCTTTCCTCGTCGATCACGCACACGGAAAAGAGGAGCCCCTTGCGCAGGGCACGCTCCGCAAGCTCCTTAAGCTGGGGCCAGGAAAGCTCCCACCGCCGCCAGTCGGCGATGGTCAGCTTGGAGGTGACCGCAGTGCTGTTCAGCCGTTCCCCCACGATGTGCTGGAAGGAGACTGCGTCCGCACCCGCCTCCTGTGCCGTATCCACCATGGCGCAGGCGGTGTCGAAGTCCCCGTTGTGGTTCACCCCTGCCTCAGCGATGATGAACACGGGAGCCCCCTTCCCGATTGTGCGGTCACCCACCCTTACCTCCACCTTCTCGGCCATGCGCGCCTGTCTGCCGATGAACTCCGCGATTGTGAAATCAAAGGGGGTGTCGATGTCCACGTTCCTGTGCTCCTCCATGTCCACAAACCCCACCCGGTCGCCGAAGAAGGCGTTGCGCTCCATGATCACGTCCCGGGTGGCCACATACACGGCCCCCGTCTCCTTGAGGAGCGGCACCTGGAGCTGCCTGACCACCCGTTCCCCGGTGGGATAGAACGGCTCCATGAATCCGTCTCCGGTCTCCCTCCAGTAGTGCTTGAGGTCCTCGCTGACGGCGATCACGCTGTCGAAGCGGCCGGTGGCCATTTTTTCCAGTGTCCGGTCGATCACGGAGGATTCGAGCAGCGGGGAGGTGGGATAGAGGATCACCACGATATCCGGCCGATAGCCTTCCTCCTCCTCGATGTAATGGATGGCATGCTGAAATGCAGGCAGGGAGGAGGCATGGTCGCCGGAGATCTCCTTGGGTCTGAGGAATGGCACCTCAGCGCCATAATCCCTGGCCACCCCGGCGATTTCCTCATCGTCGGTGGACACAATGACCCGGTGGATCTTCGCGCACTTCAGGGCCTCGGTGATGACATAGCTCACCAGGGGCCTCCCGTTGAAAGGCATGAGGTTCTTCCGGGGGATCCCCTTCGATCCTCCCCGGGCGGGGATCAGTGCGACGATATTCCCCATGGTGCGCGTGCCATGTTCCTTGGTGACGCTGGTCATGTTCTGGTCATCTCCTCCTGTGCCACCGCATGCCCTATGAAATCCATGGCCTCTTCAACGGACCCCGGAAAGAGCACCCGGTTTCCTGAATTGTTGCTGAGATAGGCGATATACCCCTTGCGTATTTCCATGTTCACCGGCTCCAGCAGCCGCAGCAGGGAAATCACCTGCTTTCCTTTCATTGCCGCCTCGAACAGTGCGGAACTGAAATACCCTATGACCACGTCGAATTGATGGATAATGAGTGACGCGGGGATGTACGCCGGTATCCTGAACAGGGTAGCCTCCTCCGAATGGTGCTCGTCATAACGGGGATGGGCCTTGATCGCCAGTGCGTGCTCGCCGAAACGCCCCTTCAACGCGCGGATCAGGCTGTCCATCTTCGCCGTGTACTCGGCCATGTCCACGTAAATCCCGGCGATCCCCCCGCACAGGAACAGTATCCTTCTCCCCTCCAGACGCAGTTCCAGCCGCTCGGCGGCAATCTTCTCGATGCGCCGCTCGTCTATGGGGATGGAGATGGGACGGGGCTTGACCTTGTTGAGGAATGCATCGGATACGCCGTAGTAAATGGTCTTTCCATTGTACAGGGTGCTGAATTCAATATGATATGCCATACGTCGAAGGCACTTTCCGATCAATACCTTGAGGCCCCGCGCCGGCATCAGATTGCTCACGTCCACAAGCGAATTGTAATAGATGTTGTTCACGGATGAGAGCCGTTTTACAAGCCATGCCTCGAATTCACAACTGAATATGCCGAAGAAGTGAATATCGGCGTTTCTGAGTCCCTTAAACTGGGCGTATATCTTTTTTTTGTATTGTCCAACCCGTATCAGGTTCCTCACCATGCGCACGGGAGACCGGTCCTCAAGGAAAGGAGGCTCTATGTACATCAGCCGCTCACTGGGGAAGAGGCGGGACAGGAACGTGAACAGAGAGGGACTGGAGGTAACGATGAGGAAGTCATCACCGCTGCGATCGATGATGCTCAATGTAATGGGAAGATTGAGGTATGAGAGGCAGAACACGACCGTCATGGCATTCCCTCTATGAGCCCGCCCTGCTCATGCCCCTGCCGGCACTCCCAAGGATCATCAGCACCGTATCATAGTGCCTCCGAGCGAACACCGCCAGGACAGTCAGGACAAGCATCAGTTTCAGCGCAAAAAGATAATACAGGTTTATGTCAATGGCATACTGGGCCACAACGACCCCGGTGAGCAGGGCAATGCAGCACAACAACTTCTTCCACTTGAAGGGGATGAAATAGCAGCGTTTTGCATACCAGTATTTCAGCACAAAGATACCTGCAAAGGACAACACCGTGGCATAGGCGGCACCGAACGCCCCGAATGCAGGCACCAGAAGGAAATTCAGGCCGATGTTCACGAAGGCGCCTGCCATCTGGATGGACATCACCGCCTTGGTCCTCTTTTCCTGGTATATGGAGAGGTTCAGCAGGTGTGAGACCTCCTCGATGAAATAGGCAAGCACGATGAAGGGAACGATCTGGTATGCCTTCGCGTACCGGGGATCCAGGAAGAGCACCACCGCCTCCTTTGCAAAGAGACAGATGCCGAACGAGATCAGCAGGACCACCATCAGAAACCGGTTGTTGTACTGGAAGAGACGGTCCCTCGCGCTCTCCTGGTCGGGTGAGTTCGCCAGCTCGAAATAGACGGGATTGTACGCCATGCCGAACCCGCCTGATACGAGCAGCACGATTTCCCCGAGCTTGTAACCCAGCGAATAGATCCCCACGTCCTCCAGGGAGAAGTACCGTTCGATGAATATGCGGTCGGACAGGTTCAATATCCATGCACACAGCATGGTGGGAACGAGGGGGAAGGAATAGGCAAGGGTCTCCTTGAGAATCCGGGGTTTGAGGCAGAATCGGATGCGCTGTGCGGTCAGATAGATGAAGACGCCCGCAAGCACCGCGGGACCCAGCATCCTTCCCAGCAGCATTCCCTCCGCCCCTGATTTGCGGACCACCACGAACCAGAGCACCAGACCGGTGGTGATCACAAACTGGATGAGGGAAAGGAACACGAAGGCCCCGGCCCTCTGTTCGAGCTGCAGGTGAATCTTGGGGACGTGGGAAAACACCGAAAAAAACATGGCAAGTATGGCATAGGCGTAAAACGGGTAGAAGTCGATGGTCACGAAAATCCTGCCGATCCACCGCCTGGACACAAATATAATGCCGAGCTCGACGAGTGCGATGAGGATGAGGGACACGGCCACCGTGCCCAGGTACTCCTGCTTTTCCTGTTCCGTCTTACAATCCCAGTAAAGACGGTACATTGATCTCTCCATGGCCAGGGTGAAGATGACGGCGGTGATGGCCATCAGCACCTGCATGGAGCTGACGATTCCGTAGTCCTTGGGGGTCAGATAGCGGGTATAGACCGGCAGCAGGAGAAAACCGGCCACCTGGGGCAGGATGTTCCCAACGGTATAGAGTGACGTATTTTTTACCAATGTCAGTGACATAGGATCACGAGATGATGCTCAGGGGGCGCCCCGAGACATGTGTCCTCGATAAGTTCCTGTAGTATGTATACTTATCGGCAAAATGGGGCAGGATGGAACAGATTTTTTGTAAGGCGATCTCAATTCCGATTACGTTTTGGACGGTTTTATAAGGGGAGGGGGAGTCTACCACAGAAATTTGAAGAAGATTTCTGTAAAATTATTGTTTTTTTCTGCCATATATAAATACAGATACAAGACCGATAACGCCACCACTACCAATTATAGAACCAGCTATTTGTGCACCCCTGATTGCGGAAAATGCACCAGCAGCGATAGTAAAGGAGCCGATAAGAAAAGCAAAAATTTGTCCTAGCCTTATTTCTATTATTTGAGATTTAAGAGCTTTTTCTTCTAATGTATGACGATGTTTGGCCTCAGATTCGGCCATTGATATAATTCTGTCGGCAAAACCAGGACAAATTTTATCATAATCTGCAAGTATTTGTGGAGGTGGAATCGGCCCTGAAAAGGAGCTTCCTGTGAGTTGAATTTGTTTTTTATCGCCAGAATGAGGTTGAAGATTATTTCGATTTTTTTTCATGGCCTGCTTTATCAATTGCTCGGCTTATATCTTTACCAACTTGATTCCAGTCCTGGCGCAATGCTTCAGAATCAGATTGACGAGGGTCATAATGCCTGTTTTGAGGATAATCGATATTAGGACAAATATCCATAACAGACATCATACCCCGAATTATATTTTTAAATCGAGTTTTATTGTTCATATTTAAAGTCTAACATATTTTTATTTATATTGGAAAGGGAAAAAAGGACCTAAATAGATTTTCGTGATTCATGTTGCCCCTAAGGTGCATGAATGTTTATTCTCTAACTAAACTTGTTTCGGAGAATAAGACCCACATGGAGATAGGTGCAAGCTACACAGACCGCATTCAATCCTTTGCCCCCCCTACAAGGTCCCAGGAGAGGGGGGTGCCACGCTTGATTTTTCGGACCGCATGCCTGCCCAGGATACTCGGGAGATACCGGGTATGGAGGCCATTGCCAGGACGGATCGATCGCACGTTCTCCGGGGTGAACCGCGCTCCTTCCTTCATGTCCTTTACCACGAAGAGGGATCGCCTGAATACCCTGGAGGCGGACTCTGCATCGGTCGGCCCATATGATGCAGTGCCGAGCGCCTTCCAGGCGGTGCGGGCCGCGGAGGCCATGGCGCTGAATTCATACGGTTCCAGTGAGAAGGCATTGTCGGGACCGGGCATCGACCTGGACAGGCTGAGATGTTTTTCGATGATGCAGGCCCCGAGAGACACCGCTGCCACCGGCACTGCAGGGTCGAGGGTATGGTCGGAGAGGCCGGCGGGCACCCCGAAGGTCTCCATCAGGTGCGGGATGGTCCGGAGGTTCATCCCCTCGGGCGGGGCAGGGTAGGCGCTGGTGCACTTCAGGAGCGCGCATTCGCGTCCCCCCGCATCCCGGAATGTCCTTACCGCCTCGTCGATCTCCGCCAGGGTTGCCATGCCCGTGGAGATGATGACGGGCTTGCCGGTCCGGGCGATCCTGCGCAGGAGGGGGAGATCGGCGTTCTCGAAGGATGCCACCTTGTAGGCGGGCACATCCATGGATTCGAGGAATTCCACGGAGGTCTCGTCAAAGGCCGTGGAGAAGAGGTCGATTCCCATTCCGTTGGCGATCTCCTTGAGCCTGGGCTGCCAGTCCCACGGGGTGTATGCCTCCCCGTACAGGTCATGGAGGGTCCGGCCGTTCCACAGGGTCCCCTTGATTTTGAATAGATCGTTGTCACAATCGATGGTCAGGGTGTCGGGCGTATACGTCTGGATCTTGACGGCATCCGCACCCGCCTCCTTGGCGATCCGTATGATCTTGACCGCCAGGTCGAAATCCTGGCAATGATTGGCGGACATCTCGGCGACGATGTAGAGGGGATAACCCGGTCCGATACGCCGTCCGTTGATCTCGATGTACATGGTTCATACACTCCCTGTCATGGTCACTGCCCGTCCCGGATCGGTCATTGACACCTACACGGGCATGGCCATTATTATGCTGAAGCGGACCATCGCCTCAGGTGCTGGACAACCCGCTCGGCGCCCCGGCCGTCTATAAGCCCCCGCCCCTTGCGGCTCATACGTGCGCGAAGTCCCCGGTCGCCGAGGAGCGAGCTGAGCGCCTCGGCTATGTGCGCATCCGTTGCCTCGGCTGCCTCGCCCAGATTGATCACCGTGCCGTGCGCGGCAAGCCCGGCAGCAATCCCGCGTTGATTATCGGCAAGCACCAGGACCGCCGCAGGCAGCCCCATGAAGGCAAGCTCCCAGCAAGTGCTCCCTGCACCGGAGATCGCCACGTCCGCCCATGCCATGAGCCCCGGTATGTCGGGAGGGTTTTGAAGAACCCTTACCTGTAATGGGAGGCCCCCTGCCAGGGACTCCAACTCCCGCATATGGGGATTGTCCGCTCCCACCACGCAGGTGACCTCGAGATGATCCATCCCTGCCCGGTGCAGGCTGTGGATCACCCGGCCGGTCTGGTTTCCGGGGTCGCTCCCCCCCATCATCACCAGCACCCTTTGTGCCGTTTTTCGGGCCTCCCGCACCCATCCCCGGTACCGGAGGAACTCGGTGCGTAAAAGCGTATATAGGGGCCCAAGGAGCAGCCGGGTGTGACTCTCGCATGAATAGTCAATCGTTTCCGCACGGATGTTCTGATTCACCAGGATATCGGCGGGGTAATGGTCGAGATGCGCCGTGTCGTCGATGACCGCAAGGGGATGGCCGGCTTCTCTTACCCTGTGCTGGTATTCGGGATCAAAGTGGTATCCGTCCAGCACGAGCCATGCACCCGGATGTGCGGACAGAATGGCGGCGGTGGCTTCCCAATCCCCGGAGAGGGGATGGGCCTCCTTCAGCCGGGCGACGGAAAGGCCTTCCGCTGCGAGCCGCTCCACCAGGCCATGTCCCTCGCTCGCGGTAATGAACGCAGCCTTTCCTCCCGTGGATGTCCAGGACTGGGCAAGGGCGAGGCACCGCATCACGTGTCCTGCACCGATACGGACCCCTGAATCGACACGTATGAATAATGGCTTCTCCATAAACCTTCACACCCTAACCGATCAATACCTCTTGGGCCATGGGGAAGGAGGGTGCGCCTGTGTGCACCTCCTTCCCTCAATGCGGGCATCACCGGGGGATTACACGTCCGGTATGGTCCTGGAAGGCAGGGAGGTACGCCTCCCCATATCCTCCTGGTTCTTCCGCAAGAGAAACATGGCATCGAAATTGTCATTCTCGATATATTTGTAGCGATCATCCTTGATCAGTTCCAGGTTCTTGAACAAATCAAGGTAGAGCTTTGCAAAGTCATTTTTCCACAACAGGTTCTTGTTACCCCGGTAATTGATCTCGGTGCACAGGTCCGCGTAGTATTCGAATCCCCATATGTATTCACGGGTGCACCGGAATATCTCCTCCAGGACCATATGCACGTCCGAAGGGCTTATGTGGATGAGGAGCCCGGAGGTAAACACCATGTCAAAGTAATTATCCTTGAAGGGGATATCACATGCCGCCCCTTTGATGATATTTATTTGTGCGGTACGCGATTTTGCCTTTTCCACGGCGTAATCCTGCAGCTCGATACCGTAGAGATTGATGAATCCCATTTTTTTGAGCAGCAACAGTTGATTGCCCACATTACACCCCACCTCGAGGATCCGCATGGAGGTGGGCATGCCCATCAGGAACTGCCGGTTCATCATGGTGCGGGTTATGCCGTAGTTCTTCAGATAAAAGGCATCCACATCCTCGAGCGACCAGTCATTCCTGTCGGTATACTCCCTGCCGAACACCCCTGCCCATTGCTCCATCTGCTCGGTGACACGGGTCATGGTTCACGCCTCCTTTCTTCCTTTGGTTCATCAAGCATTGATGGTTACTATGAAGGACACCGATCCTCCACGGGCACCTCCATGCATCTATCGTCTCAGGCCGCTCACAACCTTCCGCAGCGCCCTGATCACATCCTCCCTATCCTGTATTGACATGCCGGGAAAGATGGGAAGCGACAGGATCTCTTCGTATGCCTCTTCCGCTGCCGGGCACATTCCCCGTGTCGTTCCGAAGCGTGAACGATAAAAGGGGTGCAGGTGCACCGGGATATAGTGAACGTTCACCCCTATGCCCTCAGCGCGCAGGGCCTTGAACATGACCTCGCGGCCTGCCTTGAACCGTGATGAATCCAACCGGACCACGTAGAGGTGATAGGCATGGGTAACGTCGCCGTGCTCGCCCAAAGGGGCCACACCCTCTATATCGGCAAGGGCGTGGTGGTAGTGCCGGGCGATCTCCTGTCGCGCGGCCACCCAGGCCCCGAGCTTGCGCAACTGGCTTATCCCCAGGGCGCATTGAAAGTCGGTCATGCGGTAGTTGTATCCCAGGGCCGTCATCTCGTAATACCAGGTGCCCTGCTCGTTCCGCTTGTTCTGGTCGGAGCCGATGCCGTGGTTTCGAAAACGCCTCATTCGTTCGGCCATTACCGGGTCACCGGTGGTGACCATCCCCCCCTCGCCCGTAGTGATGTGCTTCACCGGATGAAAGCTGAAGGTGTTCAGGTCCGCCAGAGTCCCTACCGGTCTGCCCCGGTAGGTGGCGCCAAGGGAGTGACAGGCGTCGGCAACCAGCACCAGGCCGTGACGGCCGGCAATGGTTCGAAGCGCTTCATAATCGCAGGGCTGGCCTGCGTAGTCGACGGCGATGATCGCCCGCGTGCGGGGGGTGATCTTGTGCACAACCTGATCCGGATCGATGAGCAGCGTATGCGGCGACACATCCGCAAACACCGGGGTCCCTCCCTGGAATACCACGCAGTTGGCGGTTGCGGCAAAGGTCATGGCGGGAACGATCACCTGGTCGCCCGGGCCGATGCCGGCCGCGTGCATTGCCGTATGCAGCGCCGCGGTGCCGTTGCTTACCGCCACTGCCTGCCGCGCCCCTGTGATCTGTGAAAACGCCTCCTCGAACTCGGCGACCTTCGGTCCGGTGGTCAGCCAATCGGAGCGAAGCACGTCGGTGACCATCCGGATGTCGTCTTCGTCAATCTGTTGATGGCCATAAGGCAGGGGGGTGTTGCGGACCGGGGTGCCGTTGTCCATTGCCAGTCGGGTTTCCACCTGGTTCATTGGGGATCTTTGACCAACTCCCTGAGCTCTTCGTGGGTGAGCCAACAGGTATTGGCATCGCTGGTGTACCGGTATCCGTCCGGAAAGGTGCGATTTCCCTTCCAGGGTTTATACGGCCACATGGGCCGGGCGGGTTCGATCACGCACATGTCGTCCAGTTCCACGGCGTACCGTGCCTCGTCCTCGGAGATGAGGGTTTCGTGCACCTTCTCACCGGGACGGATACCAATATTCCTCACCGGACACCCGGGGGCGATGGCAGCGGCAAGGTCCATGATGTTCATGCTGGGGAGCTTGGGCACGAATATCTCGCCGCCGTGCATCTGTTCGATGCACCGGATCACGAATCGCACCCCCTGATCGAGGGTGATCCAGAACCGGGTCATGCGGGGATCGGTTACGGTGATGCCCCCATTATCACGCTGTTTGATGAACAGCGGGATCACGCTCCCGCGGCTTCCTACCACGTTACCATAGCGAACACAACTGAAGTGGATGTCCATGAAGCCCGAATAGGTGTTGCTCTGCACAAAGAGCTTCTCCGCGCACAGCTTTGTGGCGCCATAGAGATTCACCGGGTTCACCGCCTTGTCCGTGCTGATGGCCATCACCTTCTTCACCCCGGTGTCCAGGGCGGCGTTGATCACGTTCTTCGCGCCTATGATGTTGGTCATGATGGCCTCGATGGGGTTGTACTCGCAGGCGGGCACCTGTTTGAGGGCTGCGGCGTGGACCACCACATCCATGTTGTGCATGGCCCGGTGAAGCCGCTCGACATCGCGCACGTCACCGATAAAATAGCGCAGGCTCGGATGATCGAAACCGCTGGTGAGCATTTCATGCTGCTTGAGCTCATCCCTGCTGAATACGATCAGCTTCTTCGGGTGAAACTCCCTGAGCATGATCTCGACAAACCTCTTGCCGAAGGAACCGGTACCGCCGATCAGAATGATACTTGTTTCCTCCCACTTCACCGCTCTAACCTCCCTTACATGCCCGTCTTGCGCATGGAGTTCCACGGCAGTCATGGTAACCATGATATATGGTGTCTGCCGGGAAATGAACAGGATTATATCGTACTCCCTATATTCATCTTCGGATTTTTTTGGAAAATAACCACGATATCCTTCAGGATTTTTCAATGCACACCGCGGGAATTTTGTGATTATTTAAAAATTGACAATGAGAATTGTAAGAGGTTTAAGAACTCATACGGGATTCCAATTTTATTCGGAACCTATCGGAAGGGTACGTAAGCGAATTCGATTCTCTTCAAAAACAACAATGGCGCCTCTTTCCAAGTCATCCGCTATGAGCGGCAAGTTGGCACTTACAAGCGATACTTGGGCTTCAGGTCGCCGCTGAGATGTCCGTCGAAAAATGATCAATGAAGGTTTTGTTTCGTGCCTAAGCGCAAGGAGCGTACCGAAATCGGTATCAGCGGTGATAATGACTCGTCCTTCATCAGCAGCACGCTTGAAAATCTCCGTATCGCTTGCTGCTTGCATAGCATAATCTCTCACATGGACAGCATCAAATCCACCCTGACGTAGTCCTTGAGCCGTTAAGGGAGACAAGGCATTGTCCACAAGAAATTTCACCGTATGGTTACCAATGGCAATCCGCGCTCACGTACAGCCTCTGCAGCATACTGCAAGGCTTCGCGGATATCCTCCCGTTCAAGATCGGGGAAGGCATTGAGAATCTCTTCTTCTTTCATGCCATCAGCAACCATACCCACTACTGTTGAAACAGGAATACGCAATCCGCGGATACAGGGCACGCCTCCCATTTGATCTGGATTAACAGTAATGCGTGTAAATTTCACGTCTAACCTCCCTATTTAAGTTCCCTTTCTCTAAAATAGTATATGCATGGTTGATATTTTTTGTCAACGAAAAGTGTTTGAATTTCTTCAGGTGATGGCATACCGACCTCATGGTCAACATGAACCGCCACGCGGCGGGGGGAGGCCCGACACGTTCCCGCGATCAGGGTACCCTACAAGCTCCTGTGCCTGCGGTGGCGCTTTCCGGACAGCTTGGATCGGGGGCCCTCGTCCTCGTCCCCGTAGTAGCTGTAGTAGTAGTACTGGTAGTAATAGTAGTACCGCTTATGGGCGATGTCGATGTTGTTGATCACCGCGCCCAGGATGTGGGCCTGGGCGTTGCGCAAAAGATCCACCCCGCGGGTGATCACCTCGCGGCCGGTCTCCCCGCCCTTGATCACCAGGCACACCCCGTCCGCGAACCGGGCGAGCACCACGGAATCGGTCACCGCGGCAAGGGGGGGAGAGTCCATGATGATGAAGTCATAGAGATTTCGAAGCTCGTTGAGCAGGGTCTGCATCTGGGGGGAGCCCAGAAGCTCCGAGGGGTTGGGGGGACGCTGGCCGCAGGGGATGAGGGAAAGCCCCTGGATGATCCCATTACGGGTGACCCCGGAAAGGGAGGTCTTGCCCACCAGAACGCTGGTCAAGCCATCCTCGTTTTCAAAGTGAAAGAGCTTATGCAACCGCGGCTTTCTCATGTCACAATCCAGGATGCACACGCTGTTTCCGGTCTGGGCCAGGCTCACGGCGAGGTTCGCCACGGTGAGGCTCTTTCCCTCTGCAGGACCGGCGCTGGTGATCATGATGGCCTTGCCCCCCTCCTTGGGGATGGAAAACAGGATGCTGGTGCGAAGCCCCTTGTACGCCTCGCTCACCTTGCTCTTGGGATCAAAGAAGGTGACCAGCTCCGGGTATTTCTGGGAGGTGTGCTGGGAAAAGTCGTGGTGGGGGATGGGGCCCAGGAAGGGGATGCCGAAGTAGCGCTTGAGGTCGTCGGGGGTCTTCACGGTATCGTCCAGGTACTCGAAGAAGAAGGCGAGGCCCACACCCAACATGAGCCCGATGACGGCGGCCAGGATGATGTTGAGCTTCTTGCGGGGCCTGATGGGGTATTGGGGCATCTCGGCGGGGTCCACGATGGTGATGTTGCTCGCCTTGAGACCCCGGGTGAGATCGGTCTCCTTGAGCCGGTTCAGCACCACGTTAAACACCTCCTTGTTGCTCTCGGCCTCGCGCTTCAGCACGCCGTAGCGGATGGCCTTCTTGTTCAGGTCCATGGCCTCCCGCTTCTGCTCCTCCATGGCCTCCTTCAGCACGTTTTCCTCGGACAGGGCGATTTCGTACTCGGTCTTTATGCTGTTGATGATCTTCTGCACCTCTGCCCGGATCTTCTCCCCGATGAGGTCCCGTTTGGAGGTGATCTCCACGATGTGGGGGTGCTTTGCCCCGTATTTTTTTGCGATCCGGTTGTATTCCGCCTGAAGGCCGATGTACTCGGTCTTCAGCTCCTGGATGAGGCTGTTGTTGATCACCGAGGGAAGCGATTCGATCACCGCCTCCTTTCCCGCGTACTTGGTGACCTGCTGGTACAGGGTCTCCAGCCTGATCCGGTCGGTCTTCGCCCGGGTGAGGGCGGAGTTCAGCTCGGAGAGTCGTTGCACGATGATGTTCTGCCGCTCCTCGAGCGATACGATGCTGTTTTCCTCCTTGTAGCGGTGCAGGTCCGCCTCGGAGTCCTCCACCTTCTTTTTGAGCTGGCCCAGGTGCTGGTCCAGCCACTCGATCGCATCGGTTGAGGCGGTGAACTTCAGCCCAAGATTGTGCTCGATGAAAAGCCGGGCGTGGGTGTCCGCGATCTCGAAGACGACCTTCGGATACATACCGCTGAATGAGACGCTCACCAGCCTGGTGTTCCGCTCGGGGTCCACCTGCAGACGGCTGAGGTATTCGTCGATGAGGTCGGACATCAATCCCTCCTCGCGCTCCTCGGCAGAGGGCTCTCTTGTCTCGCCCCCACCGCGAAGGGCACCAAGCAGGCCGGTGATGAGCCGCCGGGGGTTCATGGCGTTCACAAACCTGAGGAAGGCGCTGTCTATGCTTGTAAACTCCGGGCTGTTGGCAAGGTCAAGCTCCTCGATCACCTTTCGGGCAAGGCTCCTGCTTTGGAGCAACTGGTACTGGGTCTGCTGGTAGTCCCGGTCGGAGGGGGAAACCTTCATCACCTCGTCGATGGAGATGATGTTCGGGTTCTCCGAGTCGATCTGCAGCCTGGTGGTGGCACGATATATCGGGGTGGCATGAAAGCTGGTGATCGTGGTGATCACCACGATGATAACGAACACGGTGACCACCGACCAACGCCGCTTGGACACCACGAGCCAATAGTCTCGAAGGTTGATCTCCTCCTCGGGATTGGTCTTGGGGACGAATGAAACCATCTGCCCTTGATTCGTCTGATACGGAATGGCTGGCTTTGACGGCTCCATGTTCAGCACCTCGCTGTATCTAAAAAAAGCTCTCGGGCACCCTGATGATGTCGTCGGGCTGGATCGATTGAAAGAGGTCCGCAGGCATCTCTCGCTCCTTCCCGTCGATATCCCTTACCACGGTGACCCTCTTGAGGTTCGCCTTCTTGGTATTCCCCCCCGCGGTGGTGATGGCCTTGAGCACGGTGGTGTCCTTCTCCAGCTTATACTGCCCCGGCTTGTTCACCTCGCCCAGCACATAGTAGAAATCCGCCCGGGGTATATAAATCGTATCGTCCTCCTGCAGCAAAAAATAGATATTCTCCCCTGCCTGGAGGAGCTCGTGCAGGTCGACCCGCTTCATGGAGAAGTTCGGGTCACTATCCGACGGCTCTGCGGCCTCGGCGCCGGGAAGGCCGGTGGGAAGTCCTTGCCCGGAGCGCAGGATGAATGCCTCGGGCCCCGCCTCCTCGGTCAGCCCCCCGGCCAGGGAGATCATCTCGATGAGGGAGGTCCTGCGGGTGTAGGGGTAGGTGCCGGGGTTCTTCACCTCGCCCAGTACATTCACCTGCTTGCTGCGGTATTCGCTGATGGTCACCGTGACCTGCGGATCGATGAGATACCCGTCGGCAAGGAGCCGGACAAGCTCCCTGCGCACCTGGTCGGTGGTGAGGCCCTCGGCCTGCACCTCCCCGATCAGGGGAAAGGTAAAGGTGCCCATGAGGGACACGGATACCTCCCGGGTGAGGTCGGGATTGTCCCACACCTCGATCTTCAGCCTGTCCTGGGGTCCGATGGTATAGTCCTGCTGGATGCCGGCGGAAGGAGACCGGATGACCAGGGGCGCCGTGAAAAGGGCCAGGGAAAAGAGGAGGAGAAACAAAAAAATTGGGCTTCGGCGCACCAGTGCCCTGCCCTTCGAGGGCCGCCGTACCATGCCGGATGTGACCTCAGTGTTGGAAAACAGAGGCACCTTCACCACCATTCATCAGTAATTGCTCAGTATCGTATGGGAAGGGGGTGCCCCCCCTTCCCATCCCAAAATGTACTAAGTGGTTATCTTCAACCTATGTTCGGAGGGCTTCCCCCCCAAAACCCGTCGGATCCTGATCGCGAGTTTAGTTCCTCCCTTCTTTAATCGGAAGATAGGTCTTTCTTCAATTTATAGGATGAGATTGAGTATCACTCCGACGAGGATGGAACTCCCGATCATGATGAATGCGGATTTCATCATATCCTTGAGCCCCAACTCCTTGAGGAGGACAAAGAAGGTGGCAAGGCAGGGAAAATAGATGGTGAGGACGGTGCAGGCAATGATGAGCTGTTTGAGGTTGAGGCGGAGGGGCTTCAAAAGCCCCACTGCCACGTCCTTCCGCAGGAAGCCGATGATCATGGCGGAGACCACCTCCTTGGGCAATCCCAGCCCGTGCTTGAGCACGGGCGCCGCCATGGCACCGATCAGTTCCAGGATCCCGAGGAAGTGGAGCAGGTTGATGATCACCACGCCGAGCAGCACGAGAGGCACCGCCTCGTTCAAAAAGCCGTTGATCCGCATCCGGAGCTTCTTGAACAGGGTCCCCAGGTGGGGGACATGATAGCCGGGGACCTCGATGAAGATCTCAGGGCTTCCACCTTTCAGGAGCCTGTCAAGGATAACCCCCACCAGGATGCCCCATGAAAAGATGACCCCGTAGATGAAGAATACGTAACGGTTGCCGTAAGGCCCCACCAGGCCGATGATCATGGCCGTCTGGGCCATGCACGGAACGGACACCCCGAGGAGGGTCCCGGCGATGAATTTCTCCCTTTTTGTCTCCATGATACGGGTGGAGAGCGCACCCGGCACATTGCACCCAAGCCCCAGGATGAAGGAGACGACCGCGAATCCGTGCAGGCCGATCCGGTGCATGACGGTATCCATGAGCACGGCAAGCCGGGGAAGGTAGCCCGAGTCCTCAAGGAAGCTCAGCACGAGATAGAATGACAGGATGTAGGGGAGGACCAGGACGATGGGGACATAGATGCCCGTGATAAGGAGCCCCATGGATTCCAGGAAGCTGGTGGACTCACCGAGGAGGATATGGTGGATGATCCCTGAAGGAAAGGCGAGCTCCACGACCTTGATGATGAAGGGGGCGTAGTAGCGCTCGAACAGGGGGTCCAGCAGCCGGTTGATCAGTCCCTCCCCCAATACCCGTACGATGGTGAAGGAGAGCCCGATCACAAAAATCGCAAAGGGGATGCCGGTGAGGGGCTTGATGGTGGCGTCGCCGAGCCGCTCGAAGAAGGTGTGGTGCCGGTGGGAGATGTGCTGCACCTCCTTGATGATCTGCCCGATATGGGTCCAGCGCTCATCGTCGGAGGAACAGGCGGTGGTGAGCACGGGAACGAGATCATCGGCGTCCTTGGGAAGTGCGGCCACCAGGTCCTTGATCCCCTCCCCTGTTACGGCAACCGTAGGAATAACCGTGCACCTGACCAATTCCCGCAGACGGTCCAGGTCGATGTTGATCCCCCGGTGCCTGGTGTCGTCCCACATGTTGAGGGCGATGATGACGGGGGCTTCCCGATCGAGAAGCTGGGTGGTAAGGTAGAGGCTCCGCTCCAGGTTGGTGGCGTCCACCACATTGATGATCAGGTCCCCTTCGGTGAGCATCTCCACCGCCACCTCTTCGGCCCTGGACGTGGGATTGAGGGTGTAGGTGCCCGGCACGTCGATGATTTCATGCCGCTGCCCATGGAGCCATATGTTCCCCTTGGTGAATCCTACGGTAGTGCCGGGATAGTTGGAGGAGATGACATGGGCGCCGGTGAGGCGGGAAAAGATGACGCTCTTGCCCACGTTGGGGTTGCCCATAAGCAGGATCTTCACATATCAGCCCCCCGCATGTAATTATTCAATATCGTACGGGAAGGGGGGTGCGCCAACAAGACTTGTTAGGCGAAGCGCAGCGGAGCTACTATGTTGCCCCTTCCAGTTACCTTTGCCTGTATGGCTCGCTTCGGGTGCGCCTGGGACCTTGTTCATGGGCGAGGCTTCCGGTCGCTGACCGCGACCAGCACCTTCTGCGCCATCCCGTGCCCTATGGCCACCTTGGACCTGTCCACCTCGATCACCACCGGGCCGCGAAAGGGCGTAGCGCTTATCTTTTTGACGCGTTTTCCGATCCGTATATTCAGGGCCTGGAGACGGGCATGAAACTGTGCTCCTCCCTCCAGGGCATGAATGATCCCTTCCTGGTTTTCAGTCATCTTTATAAGGGGAATGATCCGCTTTTCGTCATCGTTCATGGTTCTGGCGTGTTATCCTCGTTCCTTTCCCCGGCGGGAGGAATGCTGCGACTTTCCCACCACCGAAACGGTATCACCTTGTCTCACCTGCCCTCCCTTGACCACCCGGCAGAACAGGCCCCGCGTGGGCAGCAGGACATGTCCCTCGAATGAAAAGGTGTGGTCCTTCATCTCCTCAGGGGTCTTGCCCTTACGTATGACCTTGAGAAGGGCCGGTCCCACCCGAAGCTCATCCCCGGGGGAAAGCGTCATGAGGTCGATACCGCGTGTGGTGATGTTCTCCGCAAAATCGCCCACCCCGGCATGGAGGCCGTAGGTTCGGTTCATATGCTCGATATCCTCCATTGCCGCAAGGCTGACCTGCTTTTCGGTCCCTGCGTGGCCGTCACGGAGTGCCCCGTGGCCCTCCTGCAGGTCGATGAAGGGCACCTCTGTCTTGCCGGTCCCCCGCCTCTCCCCGACCGCCACCCCGACAACCGCACCCCTGAGGGGGGCCCCGGCTGCTGATGGGGCGTTGCCCTCGTTACGGGTGTCTTGATTATTGCCCATTGTTGTCCCCGAACACCGCTTGTTGCACAGGCATCGCATAAAGGACCCGCTGGCTCACTAAACCGCACCGCCATAGGGGCCTTTATGCATCCCGCTTAGTATACACGAGATAGACCTTCCCAGACAATAGCATGCGACACTAACCATGTTCAAGGAAGGTTGTGCGTGATTGCCCAATATCCTGTGGATTGTGACCCTTTAAGCTTTCATATCAGTCGGACAGTCCGAATCCCTACGGCTGTCAAGGGCACCCTTTTTTGTGGTATAAATATAATATCGATGGGTCCGGGACCTTGTACGAAATCATCGGGTGCACCACTGGGGGATACAGGATGAATGTCCTCGGCAGTATCAACGCACGGGCATATACGGTCAGCCAGCTTACCGCACTCATCCGGGGCCGCCTCGAGGAGGAGTTTTTCGAGGTCTGGGTGGAGGGGGAGGTAAGCGACCTCAGGGTACCCTCCTCCGGCCATGTCTACTTCATGCTCAAGGATCAGCAGGCACAGCTTCGGTGTGTGCTGTTCAAAGGCAACCAGCGCTTCCTCCGGTTCCAGCCGGAGGACGGCATGAGCATACTGGCCCGGGGGAAGATCACGGTGTACGATCGCAGGGGCGAGTACCAGCTCATGTGCGACTACCTGGAACCCCTCGGCTCCGGCGCCCTTCAGAAGGCGTTTGAGCAGCTCAAGGAGCGCCTTGCCAATGAGGGTCTCTTTGACCAGGCACGGAAGAGGCCCATACCCTTCTGGCCGGAGCGGATCGGGATCGTTACCTCGCCGACCGGCGCGGCAATCAGGGATATCCTGAACATCCTGAACCGCAGGTTTGCAGCGGTGCACGTACTGATCAACCCGGTCCGGGTGCAGGGGGAAGGGGCTGCCCAGGAGATCGCCCAGGCCATTCGCGAACTGGAGGTGCAGCCCGGCGTGGAGGTCATCATCCTCGCCCGGGGCGGCGGTTCCATCGAGGACCTCTGGGCCTTCAACGAGGAGGTGGTGGCGCGGGCGATTTTTTCCTGCCGCGTGCCGGTCATCTCCGCGGTGGGACATGAGATCGACTACACCATCAGCGATTTCGTGGCGGACCTCCGGGCTCCCACCCCTTCCGCAGCCGCTGAGCTGGTTGTTCAGCACAGACAGCAGTTGGAGGAGCACCTCGCCACCCTGGAGAAAAGGCTGCTGCAGGTGGTCATGCACCGGGTCGAGATGAGCCGCACCCGGGTCCGTCATCTCATCGAGGGCCGGGCATTCCGGGATCCCCTGTCGCTCATTCGCAGCAACCAGGAATCGGTCGACGAGCAGGAAACGAGGCTGTTACGGGCGATGTCGCTGCACACGGCGAGGTGCCGGGAGAGGACGATCCATGCGGAACGGCTCCTGGCGAGGCTCCATCCCTCCCAGACGCTGACAACGCTCCGTGCATGCGTCGGGGAACACGAGCGAAGGCTCGGCTCCCTGATGCGGACGATAATGCACCAGCGCAGGCAGGCCCTTGCCGCCGCCATGGGTGCGCTGGACGCCCTGAGCCCCTTGGGCGTGCTGAAGCGTGGCTATTCCCTGTGCTGGAGGCTCCCGGATGAGAAGATCGTGCGCACGTCGGCGGACCTTGAAACGGGAGACACGGTCCGGCTCAGGTTTCATCGCGGAGGCGCGGTGTGCGAGGTCAAACGGCGGGAAGAATCAAGCGGTCCGTCCGGGTGATCCGCTTGAGGTATCCATGACCTGTGCAGCGCCGGATGCCGCGCACATATTGTGCAGGGAATTCCTCAGTCAATCATCCACGGGCAGGAAAGGGGGAACGATGCAGAAGGATTCGAAAGAGAAATGGGATGCATTGAATTTCGAAAAGGCACTCAAGAGGCTTGAAGAGATCGTCCACCAACTGGAATCGGGGGAACCGGGACTCGAGGATGCGCTCCGGCTGTTCGAGGAGGGGGTAACACTCGCGCGACTGTGCAACAAAAGGCTGGAAATGGCCGAAAAGAAGATCGAGATGCTCACCAGAGACGAAACAGGGGAGCAGAGGGCCATGCCGGCGGATATCGAGTGACGGCGATCAGGGTATGAGTGCCCAAATTGCAAAATCCCGCGTGTATACGTTACAATATATGATGCGTATAAAATATCTTCATATACTGACTTCATAACGTCACAGGAAAAGGAGCAGGATGGATACGGAGGCGGATTTTTTCAAATGGTATGCGGTGCATACCAGCAGCAGGCACGAGGATATGGTGCACATGCGCCTTGCCGCCAAGGAGATCCCCGTGTTTCTCCCCAAGATAGAGAAGTGGAGCACGAGAAAGGACCGGAAGAAGCGGATCAGGGTCCCCCTTTTCAACGGATACCTCTTCATCAATGTCCACCTCGACAAGTATACCTGGCTCCATGTGCTCAAGACCCCTGGAGTGGCGCGGATCGTGGGCAACCAGAACGAGCCGGTGCCCATCCCCGATGAACAGATCGATTCGATACGCATACTCCTGAATAACGATGTCATGTTGAATCCGTTCCCCTATCTCAAAATCGGCCAAAGGGTGCGGATCGTGAACGGTCCCCTCACCGGTGTGGAGGGGATCCTGGTCAAGACCGATCCGGGGAAAAATAAGCTGGTGGTGTCGGTGGACTTGCTCCAGCGATCACTGTCGGTGGAGCTGAACAGCATCGACGTGGAACCGCTCCTGTGACGTTCGCGGGCTGAAGCCTCCTGGATAGGAAACCACGCCTGCTGCTTCCATTCCCGTTATTTTTTTCTCTTCCAGCAATTCCGATTGTGAACCTGTTGGCCAAAGGCGCGAGCAGATATGTTTACGGAGCGATAGAGGGAGGCTGGACGTTTCCTGAAGCGGGCCTTACAGGTAACTCAGAGGGCAACATAGTGCTCCGCTTCGCCTCGCTCTCACAGAGTTTGGTTGGCGCACCCCCTTCCCGTCCAGCGGAGTATATATGTCTGCTCGCAACGACATGATATCAAAATAAGAATTGCCGTCCCACAGCAGCCCTTGTTTTTTTGAAGATAAACACATATAATTTCATAATTCCATTATTATTTTTTCTATTATCCGCAAGCGCCCGATGGATTGAGGACCGCATGTATCATCCTGACCCGGAACAATTCCGATCCCTTGCCTGCAAGGGGAATCTCATTCCTATCTACCGGGATCTATGCGCGGATACCGAGACACCGGTTTCCGCATTCAAAAAGATCGACCGCCATGCATCCTCCTTCCTCCTCGAAAGCGTGGTGGGCGGGGAGAGGATCGCACGGTACTCCTTTCTGGGCACCAATCCGGTGCAGATTTTCCAGGCGGACCGGCAGGGTGTCACCATCAGGGGCGGATATCATACATCCGCGACACAGGAGGAAACGGTGCATGCAGAGGGGAGGAATCCCCTTTTTCTCCTCAGGGACCTCATGTCCCGGTACCGCCCCGTTGCCGTGGAGGGATTGCCCCGGTTCATCGGCGGCGCAGTGGGATACCTGAGCTACGACATGGTCCGCTATGAGGAACGATTACCCGAAATGGCTCCGGACGTGCTGCACATCCCTGAGTGTCTCTTCTTCATTACCGACACCCTCCTTATCTTCGACCACATGACCAACAGGATCAAGGTGCTCTCCCATGCATACCTCGATCAACCGGATGGCGGCGAGGGTATGAGCGCCAAGGCCATCGATCGAGCCTACGAGGACGCGGTTGCGCGGATCGACGGCGTCATCCATGACCTGAAACAGCCCCTTCCCCCTATCTCCTTGCTGGAAGAGCCGGTGGCCGCCCCTCTTCCCCTGCGATCGAACTTCGAGCCGGCGGACTTCAAACGCGCAGTGCTGCGGGCAAAGGAGTACATCGCCGCAGGCGACATCATCCAGGTGGTTCTGTCCCAGCGGTTCTCCACCCCCATCTCGTGCGATCCCTTCGACATCTACCGGTCGCTGCGTCTCATCAATCCCTCCCCGTACATGTTCCTTCTGAAGCACCACGGGCTCAACATCATCGGTTCGTCACCGGAGCTCATGGTCAGGGTGGAGGAAGGGGCGGTGGAGGAAAGGCCCATCGCCGGCACCCGCTGGAGAGGGGCGACGGAGGAGGAGGACCGGCGCCTCGCGGAAGAGCTCCTGGCCGATCCCAAGGAGCGTGCAGAGCACATCATGCTGGTGGACCTTGCCCGGAATGACATGGGCAGGGTATGCGAATACGGATCGGTGCGATGCCCGGAACTCATGACCATAGAACGCTATTCACATGTCATGCATATCGTGTCGCAGGTTACCGGGAGGATCAGTCCGGACAAGGACCCCTATGACTGCCTCGTTGCCTGTTTTCCGGCTGGTACGGTGACCGGCGCCCCCAAGATCCGGGCCATGGAGATCATCGAGGAAACCGAGCCGAGCATCAGGGGGGCATATGCGGGCGCAGTGGGCTATTTCAGCTTCTCCGGGAATATGGATACCTGCATCACCATCAGGACCGTGGTGGTGAAGGATGGACAGGCATATATCCAGGCGGGCGCAGGGATCGTGGCTGATTCCGACCCGGATAAGGAATTCCAGGAAACGATCAACAAGGCGGGCGCCCTGGTGGAGGCCATTCGACTGGCAGAGGGAGGAAAAGGGCGAAGTGGGCAGCAGGGTGACTGAATACGGGAATGCCGACTTTCGGGGAAACAGCGCGGATCCCCTGGTGTGCCTTGACGAGGTGGACGTGCCATGATTCTGATGATCGACAATTACGACTCCTTTACCTACAACCTCGTCCAGTACCTCGGTGAGCTGGGAGAGCAGGTGCGCGTGTTCAGAAACGACCAGATCACCATCGAGGCGATCGCACGGCTCAAACCGGAACGGATCATCATCTCACCGGGCCCATGCACACCGCTTGAGGCCGGCATATCAAACGAGGTCATACGGGAATTCGGCCCGAAGATACCCCTCCTGGGGGTGTGCCTCGGTCACCAGTGCATCGGTCACACCTTCGGCGCGAAGATTGTTCGGGCACGGCGGCTCATGCACGGCAAAACATCCCTCATCCACCATGACGGGAAGGGGGTATACCACGGACTCCCCAATCCCTTCGAGGCAACCCGCTACCACTCGCTTATTGTGGATCCCGCAACACTGCCGGAGTGTCTCGAGGTGACCTCCCGCACCGATCAGGACGAGATCATGGGCGTCCGCCACCGGGCATTCCCCATCGAGGGGGTCCAGTTCCACCCGGAGTCCATATTGACCCGTTGCGGGAAGGACCTGTTGAGGAACTTTATCTGAGGCACGTGCTGCCCGCTGAACTTTCGCTGTAGAGGAGAATGGGCCATGATTAAAGAGGCGATTACAAAGGCCGTTACCTGCAAGGACCTTTCCCGGGAGGAGGCGGCCATGACGATGGAAGAGATCATGAGCGGCAATGCAACGGACGCCCAGATCGCTTCATTCATCACGGCGCTGCGCATGAAGGGGGAAACCGTTGACGAGATCACGGGTTTCACCGAAATCATGCGGGAAAAGGCCACCCACCTGAAGGCGCAGGGGCCGGTCATCGACACCTGCGGAACCGGAGGAGACGGGGCCCGCACCTTCAATATCTCCACCGCTTCGGCATTCATTGCCGCCGGAGCGGGTGCCATGGTGGCCAAGCACGGCAACCGCTCGGTTTCGAGCAGTTGCGGGAGCGCGGACTGCCTCCAGGCCCTGGGGATCAATATCACCGCACCCGTGGAGGAGGTGGAACGATGCCTCAACGAGGTGGGCATCGGGTTCCTGTTTGCACCCCTGCTCCACGCCTCCATGAAATACGCCATCGGGCCCCGGCGGGAAATCGGGATCCGGACGGTGTTCAATGTCCTCGGCCCAATGACCAATCCGGCAGGGGCAAAGGCCCAGTTGATCGGCGTGTATGCCCCGGAGCTCACCGAGACCATGGCCATGGTCCTTAAAAACCTGGGAAGTGAACACGTGATGGTCGTCCACGGCATGGACGGTCTCGACGAGATCACCACCACCGGCCCCACCAGGATCACGGAGTTGAAGCAGGACCGGATTGTCACCTACGAGATTAACCCCGTGGAATTAGGGTTTTCCCTGGCACGCCCGGGCGACTTGAAGGGCGGGGAGGCCCAGGAAAACGCCCGGCTGTGCACGGCCATACTCGGCGGGGAACGAGGGCCCAAGCGGGATATCTGTCTTCTCAACGCAGGCGCGGCCATTTATGTGGCGGACCTGGCAGGCGACCTGGCGCAGGGAATCCGCAAGGCGCAGGAGAGCATCGATTCGGGTGCGGCAAAGGATAAACTGGAGGGGCTGCGCCGGATGATGCCCCTTACGGCATCGCAGCCATGAAAAAGTCGTTTTTGGGCAGGATCCTGCACACCACGCGGCAGCGGGTGGAGGCAGGCGTTGCGGCCGATCCCGGACTCAACGCCGTCAAGGCAAAGGCCCTTGCAGCATCGCCCCCCCGCGACTTTTACGCCGCCCTGGCCGATTCCGCGCACCTGTCGCTGATTGCGGAGATAAAACGGGCGTCCCCTTCAAAGGGCACCATGCGGAAGGACCTGGATGCGGAATCCCAGGCTGCGGCATACCAGAAATTCGGTGCTTCGGCCCTTTCCGTGCTTACCGAGGAGGAGTATTTCCGGGGGAGCCTGGAGGACCTGGCGAGGGCCCGGGCAGCCTGCACCCTGCCCATTCTCAGGAAGGACTTCATCATCCACCCCTTCCAGGTGTACGAGGCCCGGGCATGGGGGGCGGATGCGGTGCTGCTCATCGCTGCGGTTCTCACCCCGAGCGAGATCCGTGAACTGGCTGACGTGGCCCGGGAACTGGGGATGCAGCCACTGGTGGAGATTCACGCAGAAGAGGAGATTCCACGGGCTGTGGACTCGGGGGCCCGCATTATCGGCATCAACAACCGTGATCTCGCCACCTTCCGGGTTGATCTGGAGACCACCTTTCGCCTGGCTTCCCTTCTCCCGAAGGAACTCCTCGTTATCAGCGAGAGCGGCATCAGGGGGATCAGCGAGGCAAAACGTGTGGCCTCCTGGGGAGTGAAGGGAATCCTGGTGGGAGAGGCGCTGGTGACCGCCCCCCACCTCATGGAGTTGATCCGGAGCCTGACCAGGGTGTCCGGCATGAAAGAAAAGAGACACGACCCATGAGTGGTTGCCCGGCGACGAGCCATACACCTTTATTCCCGGCCGACCAGAAGATCGGTCATTACATGCCATGAACGGACTGAGAGAGAACATCCCCTATCAGCGCACCAGGGTCAAGATTTGCGGTTTGACCTCCCTGTCGGACGCGATGGAGGCGGTTCATCTGGGTGCCGACGCACTGGGATTCATCTTCACCCGGGAAAGCCCGCGCTGCCTGGAGCCTGAGGCCGCATCCGCCATTACCGCTCAGATCCCCCCCCTGGTGACCAGGATAGGGGTGTTCAAGGATCAGGACCCTGAATGGATTCGGGACGTAGTCCTCTTCTGCAACCTCCATATCGTTCAATTGCATGGCAGTGAGCCCCCGGAATACTGCGAGTCCCTGGATATCGACTATATCAAGGCCTTTCGCATGCAGGATGAACGCTCACTCGGCACCATGCAGGATTACACTATTTCCTCGCGGGAAAGGGCCTTTTTGCTCGACACCTTTGTCCACGACCGTGCAGGGGGTACGGGGAAAACCTTTGACTGGAACCTGGTCCAGTCGGCCGCTGCATTCGGACCGATCATCCTCTCCGGCGGACTCCACCCGGGCAATGTGGGCCAGGCAATCTTGCAGGTACGCCCCTTTGCCGTGGACACCTGCAGCGGCGTGGAGAGGGAGCCGGGGAAAAAGGACGCCGAGAGGTTACAGGCCTTTTTCGACCAGGTACACCAGGCGGACATGGTGATCGGGAGGAGAGGATTGGGAAGGACGTGACGATCGGGAAACATCGAACCAAGCAGGGTACAGGTGATACCTCAATGGCCGATCCCCCATCCGGAGGGATACGCGGGGATGGACGGGTGCTCCTTTCCGGGGCGCGCGGGATGCTGGGCAGTGTCCTCGGCCCCTACCTCTCTTCGAAGGGATACGATGTGCGGGGATTCGATCTGGACAGCGGCGACATCTGCGATGTGCAATGGCTCGAACAGGTATTTTCCGACTGGAAGCCGGACATATTTTGTAACTGCGCAGCCTATACCAGGGTCGATGACGCGGAACGGAATCAGGAGGCCGCTTTCAGGGTCAACGGGGAGGCCCTCGCCGGCATTGCGGCCCTCTGCGAGGCAAAAGGGGCCGTTCTCGTCCACTTCAGCACGGATTATGTGTTCGACGGATGCAAACGCACCCCCTATGTGGAAACCGATGAGCCCAATCCCCTTTCGGTCTATGGCAAGTCGAAGTGGGAGGGGGAACAGCACATCCTCGACCGGGGGAAGGGGTGCACGAGATCCTTCATCATCCGCACCTCATGGCTCTACGGCCGCCATGGTGCGAATTTTATCACCACGCTCCTCGATCTGGCCGAAAAAAAGGCCGGGATCAGCGTGGTCCATGATCAGAAGGGCACGCCGACCTTGTGCCGGGATTTGTCCGAAGCGGTCTTCCAACTCCTTCGGTCGGGTGCCTTCGGGGTCTATCACTTTTCCGGGGAAGGAAGCTGCACATGGTACGAACTCGCCCGGGCAAGCATAGAGCTTGCGGAACGCCGGGGATTCATACCAAAGACCAGGGACATCACGCCCATTACCACGAAGGAGTTCAATCGGCCCGCCCCGCGGCCCTCCTTTTCCGTGCTGGACAAGACACGATATAAGGATGCGACCGGCGCACCGGTGCCGCATTGGTTGGATTCCCTTGAAAATTTTATTTTTTCCGCTCTTCGTCTTGCTGAAACTTGATACAGTATATGAAAAAAATTACATATTCCTAATGCATTAAATTTAATACTATTATCCTTAAGATTAATGAAACAATGAAAGAATATTCATATTTGCTCGGGCACACCCGGCCCCCTGCGTTGTGGATGAGGGATGAATCGTTCAGAAATACAATATGATCTCCATTATTATAATCAATCAGTAACAGCGGCCTGGTGGGTGTTTTCTGCCGCCGCTATAATATGTTGTTTTGTATACTTTTACTGGCATAAATATTGCAGAATTTAAAAATAGATTTTTTGTATTTTTTATTAAATAATTTTTAATTAATTATTATATTATGATTAACAATCAATAATATAACAGGGGGGTTCGTAAGTTTATAGCACAAAAACAGTCTTATAGTTTGTATTTTAAGTAATCTTCAGAAAGGGAGAAGTCCTGTTCGAGGGAGGTGAATATATGTAACGTGGTTAATGCCTTGCCATCAAAAGGGTTATTCCGAAGCCTCATTGATGATTGTAAAAAAAAGGAGGATATATTAATGAAACATAAATGGTTTTTGAAGGTAATCATTGTGGCCGTCAGCCTCGTTGCGATGTCCGCGCTCCTGTGTGCCCCTGCAGCGCAGGCCCAGACCGTAACCGTAACCGTGGATCACGATGTGGATATTGACGCCAACTATGAATTCTTCTCCACGGAAATCAAGGCCACCTGCTACTTCGAGATCATCTTCGAGATAGAGGAAGGCACCGGCGACGATGTCGAGATAGTGCTTGCTGCCGATGATGATTACGATGATGCAGACCTCGATGATGAGACCCTGACCTATTACCTTGGTGAAGACGCATATGACAAGTCCAGCCCCAGCTACGAAGAAATCGGCATGTCAAGCGGGTATGATATAAACGTGCCGGCATTCACCAGCCTCTTTGCCAGGGCAAAGATTATCGGCGACGATTGGGATACCTACACGTGGGATGGTGCGACGATCAACAAGATCACCATCACTATGAAGGCGACTACGTATACCGACTATGTGAAGGTGAAATTCATCAAATTCGAGGACGTCCTGGGTCACGATCATGACGATTCCCAGGATTTCGGCGATTACGACGACCTCGACGACGCAGACTGGGACCACACGACCTCCTCCAGCGTCGGCGCACCCATCATCTCGACCTCGGATGACACCCTGTACCTGCGAACATACCAGCAGGCCTACTACGAACAGTACGGCACCACCGGCCAGTACCCCTACGGCTATCCTTACAGCGGCTATGGCTACGGCTACGGCTATCCCTATAGCGGCTATGGCTATCCGACTGGGTACGGATATGGCACCGGCGCCGGCTACGGCTACGGGCAGCCTTACGGCTATGGCTACAGTGG
Source organism: bacterium (assembly GCA_049472315.1). GTDB lineage: Bacteria > SZUA-182 > SZUA-182 > DTGQ01 > JAFGSM01 > JBLIRM01. Next base: position 31,583 of record JBLIRN010000018.1, on the reverse strand, counting down.
CTACGGCTATCCCCGGCAGGGTGCTGCATACGGCTATCAACAGCCCTACTACGGCGGCTATGGCTACCCGCAGCAGGGATACGGCTATGGCTACCCGCAGCAGGGATACGGCTATGGCTACCCGCAGCAGGGATATGGCTACGGCTATCCTCAGCAGGGCTACGGCTATCCTCAGCAGGGCTATGGCTATCCCCAGCAGGGCTATGGCTATCCCCAGCAGCAGCAGTTTATGTCACCCGCCCTTGGCATCGGCGGCCTTGGCGGCCTTGGCGCACTCGGCGGCATTGGCGGCCTTGGCGCACTCGGCGGACTCGGCCTTGGCGGCCTTGCGCCCCTCGGCGGCCTTGCGGGTATTCCGCCCCTCGGCGGCCTTGGCGCACTCGGCAATGTGGGCCTCGGCATTGGCGGAATCGGCCTTGGCGGGTTCAATCCCTTCGGCCTCGGCGGCGGTCTGACCGGTCTGGGCGCGTTTGATCCGCTCAGCATCGGACTCTTCGCCAGCGGACTCGGCCTGGGACTCCCGTTGTAATTACTGTTGAAACCCTAAGGGGTGGATGAGGGGCCCTCATCCACCCCTTTTTTTATGGGGTCAGGTCTTGAAATGACAGTTTTTCTATGTTATTTACATTTTATTATGTCGAGACCACTGCGAATAGAATTCCCTGGTGCGATTTACCATATAATAACAAGGGGCAATGCCCAGTTGCCGATTTTTGAAGATGACCGCGACAGAAAGGAATTCCTAACGATCCTTGAAAAACTCGTCGAGCGTTTTAATTGTCTTTGCCATGCCTATTGTCTCATGGACAATCATTATCACCTTTTGATCGAAACGATGGAGGCAAACCTCTCACGTGCGATGCGCCATCTCAATGGTGTTTACACCCAATGGTTTAATCATCGTCACAATCGCGTGGGACACATATTTCAAGGAAGATACAAGGCAATCCTGGTACAGCGGGAAAATTATCTCCTCGAGCTTTGCCGATATGTGGTTCTCAATCCAATCCGGGCAGGGATGGTAAAGGAAACAGGAGAATATGTCTGGAGCAGCTACCAGGCCACAGCAGGCCTAAGCGATAGACCGCCCTGTTTAACTGTTGATTGGATTTTGTCTCAATTTGCTGGTAATCGTCATGAGGCACATCAGCTCTACAGACAGTTTGTTGATGAGGGGATGAAAACGCCTGTGCCCTGGGAGGTCTTCAAGACACAGCCTATTATCGGAGATAGAGGATTTATCGAGTCGGTCAAACCGGCACTAAAAAATAAATGCAAGATAAAGGAAATTGCCAAACCAGACCGTCTTGTCTTTCGGCCGACTTTGGAAGAGCTCTTCAAGGAAGAAAAAGAAAGAATCAAAGGTGAGGAGAGGAATAGGATAATTGTTGCAGCGCATCTTCACTATGGGTACACCTTGTCAGAGATAGGAAAATACCTTGGTCTTCACTACACCACGGTAAGTAACATATTGAAAAGGGGTTATCTTACTGACCCCGGTTCTGATTGTTCAGGTGATAACAAAAACTGATAATTCAAGACCTGACCCCAGATTTTCACTGATGCAGGTAGCGTTCAATCCGGGGCAGGCTCTCCAACACCACCTCGCCCACGATCCTCAGGCTTGTGCGGGATACCTTGTCCAGGGTATCATGCGGGGTGTGCCAGTATCTGCCGGGTGATCCATCTCCCCCAAAGGTGAAATCGATGATATCAACGGAGGAGATCCCTGCCCGTAGAAAGGGGACATGGTCATCCACCACCGGCATCTCCCTGTTCAGGAATATCGTCTCGTAGCCAAGGTCCTTGGCCGTATTCCAGATTATCCCCGAAAGCCATGCCGTCGACTGGGAATCCCTGGGAAGCGCAAGGTCCTTATCCCCGATCATATCGAGGAGGATCAATGCCTTCAGCCTGTAGATCTCCCCGCTTTCCCGGAGCAGATTCACCAGATGCCTGCTCCCGTAAAGGGAGTCGGATTCGGTCCAGGTGAGAAAGGACTCCTCTCCGTCGAAGAAGATGAACCAGTAGGTGAATTCCAGGGGGAGGGAATCCCTCGATGCAATGACCCGGGCGAGCTCGAGGAGAAGTCCGGTGCCGGAGCAGTTGTCGTTGGCCCCCACAAAGGTGAAATCTGAGAAGAATTTCGTCTCGTAATGGGCGCCGATGGCGATGATATCCGTTACGCGCCCCGGGCTGACCGCGATGATATTCATCATGTCGCGGGGGCCGAGGGGAGTGTCGGCGGTGAACCGGTCTTCGCGAATGGACAGGCCCGCCTGGGTGAGGGTATCCGTGATATAGGTCTGCACCCGTTTGATGTTTTCCGACCCGGAGGTGTGAGGCCCCATCTCCACCAGCGTGGTGACGTGTTTCATGGCATTCCGCGGGCTGAATCCGTCCCCGCCCCTACACCCGGTGAATACAAGCAGAAAAAGGCATGCCGCAGCCAAGCTTATGTGCCATGGAGGGATCCGGGTATCCCCGATCCTCTCAGACGGTGAGGTGCCGGCATTCTTCCTGAAAGCCTTCCCGCTCGTCTGTCTCCGCTCTATATGAATGCGACCAGTCCCCCTCGGGTTATGGGTCTTTATTTTTTGGGATACCAGTTGATGATGTCCTCCTTCACGGTGACCAGGTAACCGCGCTCCTCATCAACCGGCACATCTCGTCCGGAGGATCGACCCCACATCCTATAGGTGGATTGCCACCTTCCTGCACGCGCGTCGAAGGTCCGTATGGAAACGGCATCCTCGCCCAGGTCGGAGAGCATCCTTCTGGTCGAATAAGAAGAGACATCAATAAAATCGGGATCATCCACGTCGGCAAGGTCGAGATTAAACGGCACATTACCGACCAGGTTCATTCCCTTCAAGAGCCTGAGCGGGGTCTGCCCGGGGAAGTACCGGAACCGGAGGGATGACGACTTCTCCGCATAGAGCATGAACCCCTGACCATTATAGAGATAGAAGTTGGTCCCGCTGGTGCCGGTCATCTGAAAGCCCTCAACGGGCATATCCCCGAATGAGGCGCCCTTCCATGTCTGTTCGTCCGCGGAGAAGGTCCGTATGCTCATGGCCAACCTGCTGTTCACGATGATGATGTCCTTGAGAAAGGACATGGACGTGTACCCGGAGACATAGGGAGGAATACGCGTGGGATAGGCCGACAGGTTCATGCCCTTTTCGATCCCCATGTCCATCTCGTACTTCTGACTCACCCAGCCTGCGGGAAAGGTTATGTCGACCACAGTGGAGTAGCCGAGGTCATCATCGGTGATGGTTAGTGACTTGGCAATGGGGCGCGTATTTGGTCCAAAGGCGATGAGCTTGTATTCACCCTTGGAAAGCCCATCCAGGATATAGTTGCCGTTCTCGTCGATCTGCGAAAACTGCTCCGGCTTGCTCGCCCAGAAATCCTTCTTTTCGGTCATCCGGTAAAGGAAAAGATAGAGCAGCGCATCAGTACCCGGATGGGTCACATGGCCCTCGATCCTGGCGGAAGGTTGATAGAAACTGAGGTTCCCCACATCTATGGTTGCCCCCTTCTGAACGATGAGATCCTCCGGATCCACCAGATCCGGATTGATGGTTACCCCGGCCTGGGTATAGTACATGGATACAAAATCGAGATTGGGATCCCTGAAGGTGAGCACATACGGACCGGGGGTTAGCCCGGTGAGGGTGAAATTGGGATCAGCGATCGCGGTATAGCCGATTGAAGGCTTGTCATCGATCATGAGATAGGCATACACCTGTGCACGCGACACATTGTTAATCTCGCCTTTGATGGTTCCTCCCCGATTCAGGCTGAACTGGATCGATGGGGGAGTCGAACCGCCGGGTACATACTCCCATGTAAAGGCATCATCGGCATCCTCCGGTACGTATAACTCCAGGGTAGGATGATGGTACATCGAGGGATAGCGAGTGGGAACAGCGGTGTCGTACATGGAAAAGATATAGGTACCCGCATAAAGCCCCTTCAGGGTAAAGTCGCCGTTTTCATCCGTCACCGCACTGGCAAGAACCTTCCAGGCCCCCTTCTCCGGGCCTTCCAGCACCTCCTGGCGTGCGTAAACCTCGATATTCTCTACGCCCGTCCCGTTCTCCAGTACCTGCCCGGATATCTCCCCTGTCTTTTTGCTCAGGAGAAAATGCTTGGCCGTCAGGAACGGCTGGGCCTGGGTCACCGGCAGGGATTGCGCCTCAGTAGGATTGACCGTGGTTGAGCTGCTTCGGTAGTAATGGGGAAGAAGCTTCAGTTCGGCATCCTGGACCGACAGGATATAATTGCCGAACGAAGGCACCATGATGGAGTAGGAGATGGAGGTGTCGCCGGCGTTTTTGAACGTATACAGGGGATTTGAAATCTCCAGTCCGGTGTCGGCCTCGTACAGGTGGAAGAAAAAGGCGGTATCGGACACGGTAACCAGGCTGGAGACGATGGAATCGAGCGTGATGGTTCCCGAGACGATACCTCCCGTTTCAACACCGCTCTGTTTGAGCTGCATCGGTTCAAGAAGCCGCACATTGGGATCGTTCCCCGGGAGCGGAAAGGGGTCCGCCTGATTCGCCAGGAGGGTATCGCCTGATTCAGGATCATAGAACTGGGGCATATATCCGGTGTCTTCATTCTCCAGGGTACCGTTCACGAACACGGTGTAGTACCCAGCAGGCAGCCCTGCCGCGAGGAACCAGCCCTCGTCGTCGGTGAAGAGGGGGAACTGGGACATGACGGCACCTTCGCTGTTTACGAAGTAGTAGCCGACAAGCGGGTTCCCGGCATTGATCTGATTGACGAACACCCGGGTATTCGCTATGGGGGAACCGCCCGCATCCAAAACCCGCCCCTTGATCATTCCGCCCAGGTTCAAGATGATATTGGTATCGATATAAATCTCGTCGCCGATATCAACATCAAAGCGTGTCGCCGTAATGTAGGTGGGCTGATTATCGAAGAATTCACCGGGATACAGCCCGATTCCCGGATAATCATAGGCCTTGATGATAAACTCCCCGGGGGTGAGCCCGCACAGGGTGAAATCTCCCTCTCCCTCTCGCACATTCTGGCCAAGCCACAGGATCGTTCCATCCCTTTCCACCCGGTAGGCGTCGATGTAAAGGGGAAGGTTTTGTTTGAGGTCGCCGAAGATATTCGGGTCGGTGAGACCGAGTGCGGTCTTGGCCGCCGGACTCGGCACACTATCCAGGTATACATCGCCGTTGATGCATGCCCCCTCCTGCAGGATGATGTCTTTCCGCACCTTGGTGCCCGAACCCGGAAGCTCGACTGACTGTGCATCGTTGATGTTGAATACACCGTCGTTTCCGTCGTAAAAAACAGGGGTGGCAAATTTCTTCGGCGCCCCGCTCGGGAACTCTGTGGCAATGAGGTAGTATTCGTGGTCGTCGAAGGGGAGCCCCTTGAGCTCAAAATAGCCGCTTGTATCGTAGTCGAAGTATTCCAGACCGATTGAGGTGACATACCGGCTGTAGTACCGGTCCCATTTTGTTATCCTGGCAAGCAGGTCGTTGTCGAAATAGAGATCATAGTTGGGATCATGCACGTAGCTTTGCCGGAATTGCTCCTGCTGGTCCTTGTAGGATACCGCCTGAATGGCGATGATGGAGTTGAGGGCATGGCTACCCTCGTAGTCGTTGATGTATCCATAGATCTTCCCCCCCTGGGTGAGGCTCAGATCGCCGATAATCCTGTTCTCAGCCACAGTACTAAATGTATAAAGCTTCGGCTTGCCGTTTGATTCCCGGTAAAAGTCATCGATATAGCCATATTCACTCTGATTTATGTCGTACCCGATGGCCTTGACATAGTACTTGCCGCCATTCTGGATACCGCCCAATCTGAAGTTAATGGTTTGATTCTGTTCAAAAAACGTTGTATCAAACCGGTAGAAGGGATAGGGCACCGGCACGGGCGTACCGTCATCATCCATGAAAAGCTCTATCCTCACTCCTGTAAGGGGGCTTCCGCTTGTGTTTTTTATGCATCCCCGTATGTAGTTGCCGTTGGGAGCGACGATATCGCCGAAATTTTTATTTCCGGTGAACTTAATCCTGGGGGCCTTGGTATAATCCAGCGTGGGATCTGCTCTCAATCCAGTTGCGGGATCAGCGTCTTTATAACCATAGAAAAAGGTTGGGTAAAACCCCCCTGATGACGACCACCCCGAAGCGTACGCGCGGGTGGAAAAGATCAGCAGATACTCCCTGCTGAGGTCCAGGTCGAGCTCTACATTGAACGTGCCCAGCGGACCCGTAGCTCCAGACCCCGTCAGTATGTCGTTGCCGGTTATCCCCACATACGGTACCATCCCCATGCCGTTTGCCTTGACCGACTCCCATTCATACAGGAAGATGTATACATTTTTTAGTTTAACATTACTTTGATTGAACACCGTCCCTGTCAAGGTTATTTCAGTCGTATCCCCCCGTGCGATGATTGGGGAGAGGGCAACAAAGGCTGCCACGACCAAAAAAAAGACCGTTTTTTTACTTAATGTCCGCATAAATACACCCCTTAGGTAGTGAATTGAAAAAACAATATCTCTCGATGAGGAAATGTCCTGTAGACGAAACATCCGTATTGTTAATCCTCCCCTTTCTTGATATCCGCCGTTACCCTTTCAGAATACATCGTTTAATGCAATATGGATACCAGGTATCCGGCGCATAAAAGAAAATAACATATTGAAAAACAACGTATTAATTTTCATCCACTCTATGAAAAAATATGCATAAAGACATCTTTTTGCACAAACGCTGATTACTTTTTTATCTTATACTTCTTCATCCTCCTCCATAGGGTGGAGCGATTGATCCCCAGTTCATCGGCGGCATGCCCCAGGTGCCAGTTGTGCCGCTCGAGGACCTGGAGCAACTGGATCTTCTTTTCGTAATCCTGCCGATCCTCCTGATAGTAGAGGGGCTGCTGCTCCCTGATGTCCCGGGGCAGGTTCGCAGGCTGGATAATCTCGGTCAATGCGCGGACAAAACCATGCTCTATGGCGTTTTCCAGCTCCCTCACGTTACCGGGCCAGTCATATTCCATGAGGAGATCCAGCGCCTCGGGGGATATCCCCTTGATCTCCTTTCCCATCCGTTTGCCGAATTTCACAATGAAATGATCCACCAAAAGGGGGATATCCTCCTTCCTGTCACGAAGGGGAGGGATATATATGGGCACGACATTGAGACGGTAATAGAGGTCGTCACGGAATTCCTTTTCCTCCACGGCCCTGCGAAGCTCTTTGTTGGTGGCGGCAACGACACGAACATCCACATGGATGGTGCTCTCCCCTCCTACCTTCTCAAAGGTATGTTCCTGAAGGACCCTCAAAAGCTTTACCTGGGTTGCAGGACTGAGTTCCCCGACCTCGTCCAGGAAGATCGTCCCGCCATCCGCCAGCTCGAACCGTCCGGTCTTGTCACGGATTGCACCGGTGAAGGAACCCCGGACATGTCCAAAGAGCTCGCTTTCCAGCAGGTGCTCGGAAAGGGCGGAGCAGGTGACCTCGATAAAGGGTTTGTTGTGGCGGGGGCTGTTGTAGTGTATGGCCCGTGCAATGAGCTCCTTGCCGGTGCCGCTCTCTCCCTGCAATAGGACGGTGCTGGTACCCTGCGCCACCACCTCGATCAATTCATAGATCTCCTGCATCTTATGGCTCTTGCCGATGATGTTTCCGAATTCATATCGTTCCTTGAGCTCTTTGATCCTCTTGGTCTCGGACTCCTTCAGATGCTCCTCGAGGCGCTTGCGTTCGGTGATGTCCCGGATTACCTCGAGGACCCGCAGGTCCTCACCTTTCCTTCTTAAGACGGAGGCGGATATCTCCAGCGTACGGCCCTTGCAATTTCTGGTGATAAAATTCGCTCCGGGCCTGCGATTCTTGAGGATCATCTCCATGGGACAAAAGTCACAGGGGCCCTCGGCGCTGGAAAACACCTGATGGCAAATCTCGCCGGTATGGTCGCCGAAGATCTGAATGAGGCTGCGATTCATGAAGTGTATACGATAGTCCTTATCCACCAGAAGCAGCCCGTCGCTCATGTTGGTCACGATGCTGTCGAGGAGGTCCTTCTGATCGCTGATCTCCTTTTCCAACGCCTTCCGTTCGGTAATGTCCCTGAGAAGGGTGCGGATCAGGAAGACATCCTGATCAGGGACCTTCACCAGGTTGGCATTCATAATGGTATCCCTCGATGCACCCTCTTTTGTGATGAGCCGAAGGTCCAGCCCCTCGATCCGTTCAGCACCGTCAGCAAGCATCACCAGGGCCTTCTGGGCCGTCGGAATCGACTCTTCACCCAGGAAATCCCAAAAGGGGCGATTGATGATTTCCGAGGACCCATACCCCAGGGTCTGCAGCAGGGCAAGGTTGCCGTCACGGATGATACCGGCATCGTCGATGGTGAGATACATATCAGGGGCATGATCGTAAAGGTCGCGATACCGCTCCTCCGATTCCCTGAGCCGCTCCTCGAGGACCCTCTTCTCGAGTCCCTTGCGGATCCTGAGCCGCAGCTCTCCCTCGGACCATGGCTTGAGAATATAGTCGTAGGCCCCGTGACGCATGGCGTCGATGGCGGAGCTGAGGGTGCCATAGCCGGTGATGATGACCACCTCGGTATTCGGTGAAAGCGACTTGATCTTCTTCAACAGCTCGATGCCGTCGATATCCGGCATCAGCAGGTCGGTGAGCACCAGGTCGAATGATTCATCCTTGAACATCTCCAGCGCCTCGCCACCGTTTTCGGCTCCTTTGACCGCATATCCCATTTCCCTGCTGTCGTTCTGGAGATTTCTCAGCAGGGAGGACCGGGCAAGCCGGTCATCGTCGACCACGAGCACGGAGCGGCCACGAAAGGGGGGGCCGGAGGTGGACGTGGTAAGAAAGGGGGGGGCGTTTTTTAGATCTTCAGACATAATGCTCCTTCGATGCATGTTACGTGCCGTGTGCTATAAAACAGGCAACGGACAACAAGATCGGGGCGAGAGGATTTGAACCTCCGACCCTCGGTTCCCAAAACCGATGCGCTACCAGGCTGCGCCACGCCCCGATAAACGATGGTCAGCGTGATGGAAGGATACTCCTTTCCAACCTATTCTCCAATAGCATAGATATCTCTTTGAGATTATATCGTTGAAGGAGGGGAAAAGTCAACTCCACCAATAGGTAACAACCGATCGAGGATATCCCTGGCCCTGTTGATTGCCTGTGCCCGGTGGCTGATCCTGTTCTTTACCGCAGGGGAAACCTGGGCCATGGTCATGGTATATTCCGGAAGGAAAAAGAGGGGATCGTAGCCGAAGCCATGCTCCCCTACAGGTTCGAAGGCGATGATTCCCTCGCAGGTCCCCTCGGCGTAGTGAACCTGCCTTTGTGCATCGACCAGGGCGACCACACAGCGAAAGCGTGCCCCCCGCCGTTCCCAGGGGACCCCTTCAAGGGCGGCGAGCAGTTTTTTGTTGTTTTGAAGGTCGGTGGCCCTGGGCCCTGCATACCGCGCCGAAAAGACGCCCGGTTCCCCGCCCAGGGCATCCACCTCGAGCCCCGAATCATCGGCAAGGACGATGCCCTCCACCAGGGAGGCCACGGTCAGCGCCTTGTGCGCGGCATTCTCCGCAAAGGTTGCCCCCGTCTCCTCGATGGCGATCCGCCGGGGAAGGTCGGACAATGATGTGATGCGGAGGGGAAAATCGGAGAGGATCTGGGCGATTTCTCGTACTTTGTGTCGATTGTAGGTAGCAATTGTCAGGTCCATGGTATATCAAAAAAGCGGTCCCAGGATCCCCTTTTGAAGGGAGATCAGTTCACCGATCCCCTTTTTCGCAAGACTCACCAGGCCCATCAACTGCGATTCCTCGAAGGGGACCTCCTCCGCTGTTCCCTGTATCTCCACAAACAGCCCCTGACCGGTAAGCACCAGATTCATGTCTACGGCGGCCCGCGAATCCTCTTCGTAGTCGAGATCGAGGAGGGACACCCCCGCGACGATGCCGACACTCACCGCTGCAAGGTAATCCTTCAGGAGCAGGGCGTGGATGAGCCCCGCCTCCTTCAGCCGCTTCATGGCGCCATAGAGCGCACAGAAAGATGCGGTGATGGATGCCGCCCTGGTGCCGCCGTCCGCCTGCATCACGTCACAGTCAATCCAGATGGTCCGCTCGCCCATGCCGTGCAGGTCCACGACGGACCTCAAGGCCCTGCCGATCAATCGTTGAATCTCATGGCTACGGCCGGAGACCTTTCCCCTGGCGGCATCCCTGACCGACCGGTTGAGGGTGGACCGGGGGAGCATGCCGTATTCGGCGGTGATCCACCCCCGCCCCGTGCCCAGCAAAAATTGCGGGACCTTGTCCTCGATACTCGCGGTGCACATCACCTTGGTATCACCCATCTCGATCAGGGCCGAACCCTCGGCATACTTCATCACCCCGGTGGTGATGGTGACCGGACGCAGGGCGTCCTTCTTTCTGTTATCCCTCCGTACCATTGTTTATCCTTTCATGCCGCATCGAGGATCACGCGGCGCCGGGTGATGATGCCGCGGTGCTCCTCCAAAACAGTCTTTTTTGAATACGTTTTCCCAAGGCCACGCACCGACCAGGGCAGCACGACACTCCCGGCAGGCCCTGATATCGCCTGCCGGCGATCAATGCACATCATACATAAATTCATCCAGGTTCACCTGCTCCACAGGGACCCGCTCCTCCCCGAGAAAGAGGGTCGCCACCTGTGTAAACTGCCTGGGCAGGTCAGTGACATAGATCTGATACCCCCCGCGTGCAGCAGGGGGCGCCAGAAGCCCCTTGGCATCGAGCACCGCCTTCGCCTCCCTGGTGGTCTCTTCCGCTGAATCGACCAGCCGCACCTCCTGCCCCATCACCCGGGATATCACCCCCTTGAGAAGAGGATAGTGGGTGCATCCCAGGATCATCGTATCGATCCCCTTCCCTGACAAAGGCCCCAGATAGATCCGGGCGACCATCTCGGTCACCTCGTTGTCCACCCACCCCTCCTCCACCAGCGACACGAACAGCGGGCAGGCAGTCTCGTGGGTCACGATCCCCGACGTCAGATCCGCAATGGCCGTCGGATAGGCGCGGCTCGCGATCGTGCCCGATGTACCGATGACCGCGACATTGCCGGAACGGGTGTGCCGGACCGCAGCCCGCGCCCCCGGCTTGATAACACCCAGGCAGGGAACGCTGAAGGAATTCTGAATGGCCTCCATGCTGTAAGCGGAAGCGGTATTGCAGGCAATGATGAGCAGCTTGATGCCCCTGCGCAGGAGATACCGCGTTATCTCGAACGAGTATCTGGTCACCGTTTGGGGGGATTTGTTCCCGTAAGGGACCCGGGCGGTATCACCCAGGTAGATGATCCGCTCGTTGGGGAGTACCCTCATCAGTTCCTTCAACACGGTGAGGCCCCCCAGCCCCGAATCGAATACCCCGATCGGGTCCGCTCCTGTACTGCTCATGGCTGTTCTCGAAACGAAAGGGGATAGCGGGTATCGATATGTCCCTTGAGGGTTTCTATCTCATTGCCCATGAGGAGAAGCTTCACCCCCTTAACGGTCTTGAAGTTCTCCATCACGGTGTTGACAAGGCTGTAAATCGTTACCAGTTCCCCCCAGGTTCCCCCGGGGTGATTGGTCTTCAATTCATCGGAAAAATCCAGGTAGGCGACCTCGTTTCGATCCATGAACACCCTCATAAGGTGCGCCCCTTTCGGGAAGGGGGTGTAGGTCTGCCCGGAGGACTCCTCCAAGAGCACATCGATGACGCCCTTGATCCTCTCCTCGATATGCGGCGAGGGCGTGGCGATCTCCCTGGTCAGCACGCGCCAGCCCCCCTCTTCGGCTCCGGTATAGAGCACGACCTCCCTGGTGAGGGTATCCTCCGGTTGCCGGACTAGGAGGATGCTGTCGTCATCACGGGGTAGAATATCCCGATAGCCGAGATTGTTCATCCAGACAAGGATGATAAACCCGATCACGACCAGGCACAGGGTGACGAGCAGAAATATCCTGATGTTACCACGTTCCGCCATTGGGGTCCCTCTCCATGGTGTAATCGAAACGTACAATGGCCCTGTACAAGGCCTCACAGATCCTTTCCTGAAACCATTTGTCCCGGAACCGATCCTCGCCCTGAGATGAGGATAAAAAATCCACCTCCACGGCCACTGCCGGCATGGCCGCACCCTTCAGGACGAGCACGGGTGCCTCCTTGACGAGGCCCTCCCGCCAAAGCCCGCTTTTTCGCGCCTCCTCGACAATCAGGGAGCCCATCCGGAGGCTTTCGTCGCGAAACCGTGCCTGGACATGGTCCCAGGGGATTACCGGTGATACCTCGAACGCGACATCCTCCTCGGGAGGGGAGGCGACAAAAACCATGATCTGACCGGTCTGGGCCGGGGAAAAGCTGCTGTTCGCATGCAGGCTGATGAAAAGGTCGGACCTCCTGTTATTCGCCGTGCCGGTCCGCTCCACCGGATCCATCGAATAATCCGCACGCCGTACCAATATCGCCTCGATGCCCATGCGCTCCTGAATGATATCCGCAAGCCGCCTCGCCAGGGTCAGGGCGATCTCCTTCTCCATTGTTCCGTGAGTCCCTATGCAGCCCGGATCTTCTCCGCCGTGACCGGCATCGATAGCCACCGAGCTGATCACCCCCGCCCTGATCGACCCGGGAAGAAAAAACCCAAGGAGCAGGGCGAGCACGCATATATAGACGATCCATCCTCTCGGACGGCCCCGAACGTTTCCCTCATGCAGGTGCACATCGGCCCCCATACGAAACGGTCCCTTCATGTAACTGGCACACGGAACGGTCATCACAACCATTCAAATCTATCATAAAGATACAGGGGGGGTCAAACCAAGCTTGCCAGGCGGAGCGAAGCGACGCACTATGTTACTCTCCCGAGTAGAAAAAGGCTCACGCCCCCACTAACCAAGCTTGCCAGGCGGAGCGAAGCGAAGCACTATGATGCTCGTTGCATCAACCAATAGGCTTTAAGATTCAATCTGAAACAAAACTCTGTCAGACGGAGCGATCCAGTGACAATTAGATCGTGCTATATGAGGGATCGACCCTCCAGGTCCCGAAAGGGTTTGCATCCCAGCAGATCGAGGAGTGTCGGCGTGACATCGAGGATCGAGAAGTGCTCCCTGCGTATCTCCCGGTCCCTGATAAAAAGGAATGCATCGTCGAAGGTGTGCATGCCCTCGAGGTCGCTTTCCCGGGTGAGTGCCGGCTGGTTGACGTTTCCCTTGAGGTCGTATCCCGGGCAGGGCAGCGCCACCATGTCGGGCGCCTGCGTGAGGTATGCGCCTTTGTAGATCTCGTCGCGCAGGTGCACGGATGCAATGATGCGCTCGCCTGTTTCCGGGTCCCTGAGATCGAACAGCGCCTCCCGCAGTCCCTCCAGCGTCTCCCGGTACCTGTCGGGCCGAACCCTTCCCTGTGGTTCCCTGCCCTGGAGATTCAGGTAGATCCTCCCCGGTATGAGGCTGTATGCCGTGGAGTCCGGATGCATATCCTCCACGGAGTTTGCGCTGCGGCATTTCAGCTTCAGCAACCCCTGCTCCTCAAGCCACCGGTTCAGGAGCACCTCCCGGTGGAGCCTGCAAAATCCGTGATCGGAGAGGATGACCAGGTTCACCCCCTTTTTCGTGTCCAGAAATGGAACCAGGGTCTGGCCGATGAACCGGTCAAGAGAGCGATAATACTCCTCGAATGCAGGCGCAAAACAGGGGTCTCCGTCCTCCCACCGCCGCCACAGAAAATGATTGATCCGGTCCGTGCCCATGATGTGGAGGTGAAAGAAGTCCCAGGGCTCCTGTTCCATGAGACGGGTGGCAACGGCAAGGCGTCTCTGGGTGGATCGTTTCAAGTCCTCGATGAGGAAGGAGCGGTCCGCGCGCGCCCTTTGGGCATCGATGTCGATCTGATACCCCCACTCCTTGAGGAGGGGAACAAGGGAAGGGGGATAGACCGCCTTCTCGATATCGGTCGCCAGAAAACCCGCAATGAGGATGCCGTTCACCGGCCTGGGCGGAGAAGTGACCGGGACGTTCATGACCACGACCCTCTTTCCCAACTCACTCAACCGCTCCCAGAGCGGTTTTGCCTTCATATGGCACCCGGTGGGGATGAAAAGCTTGAGCGTGGAGGGATCACGGTCGATGAACCCAAAGATGTTGTGGCCGGCCGGGTTCTTCCCGGTCATATAGGTGGACCATGCAACGGAGGATACGGGCGGAAGCACCGAATCCATCCGCATAAACGAACCGTGTTGAAAAAGGTCTCTCAGGGATGGGAACATTCCCCCGGCGGCTTTACTCCTCACCAGGGAACAGGGGACCCCGTCCAGGCTCAACACAAACACCCGCTGCGTTCTAAACAAGCGTCTGATGTTCAATCCCATCGGTTCAAATGTAACCAAGGTCCTTCAGGCGCTTCCTGATCTTTTCCTCCTCCTCCAAGGAGTAGACCTCCCGATCGGACGCGGCAGACTCCTCGTCCGGCAGATACCCCAGGGCCCGCAATCGCTTCCGCACCTGTTCGATATCCTGTTTGCTCAGGCCGCTCTCCTGGTCCAGCCTCCCGCCGGATGCGATGTCCCGCATGACGAACACAATGAGCTCGTTGACGCTGCTGAACCCGGTACCCTCTATCATCTGTTTGAGGCGCTCGTAGAGATGCCTGGGTATCTTGATGGTGACCCGCTTGTCCTTTGGCACCCGTTTGCCTCCTCACCATGGGTCGAAGTGTATTACGATTAGAGTATCATTATACCATCCCTCTCCCGCCTGTTCAATACAACAGGCCTCTTTGAACAGGAACTGTAATGCACTATAATTGGTTATTGATGAAAACAAGCCCCCGTGTATACGCCAGCGTCATCATAGGCCTCTGTGTGATCCTGCTTGCGGCATCGACGATTTTTCCCGCCCCTTCGGGTTTGACAGGGGAGGGGAAACGGGCCATAGCCGTTTTCGTGATCGCCGTCGTCCTCTGGACTACCCATGCCCTCCCCCTGTCGGTGACCGGGCTCCTGATCATTGCCCTCATCCCCCTGCTGCGAATCATGAGGGCGGACCAGGCATTCGCACTGTTCGGCAACCAGGCGGTGTTTTTCATCCTGGGGGCGTTCATCATCGCCACCGCCTTGATGAAATCCGGATTGAGCAGGAGGATGGCCATACTGCTCCTCAGCCGTTTCGACCGAAGCCCACGCCTGCTCATTCTCGGCATACTTGTAACCTGTATGCTCATGTCCTTCATCATCCCGGAGCATGCAGTCGCCGCCTTGATGTTCCCCGTGATCGGGAGCATCGCCGCAAGCCTCGATCTGTCTCCCCTTGATTCGAACTTCGGGGCGCTCATGTTCATTGCCATGGCGTGGGGCGCGATCATCGGCGGCGTGGGCACGCTCCTGGGGGGTGCAAGAAATCCTCTCGCCCTGGCCATATTGGAGGAGCAGTTCGGCACCACCATCGGCTTCTTCGAATGGATGAAGGCGGTCTGTCCCCTCTGTTTCGTGCTCCTTGCCGCCTGCTACGGTGTCCTCCTCACCTCCTTCACCATCGACGTGCATGATGTAAGCTCCGCAGGAAAAAGGCTGAGAGAGGAGCTTGTCCGTATCGGGCCCATCACGCACCTGGAAAAAAGGGTCCTGGCCATCCTGATCCTGACCATCGGCATGTGGATATTCGCCAGTCACACCCTGGGACTGGCCGTAATCTCCCTCCTGTCGGTCGCGGTATTGTTCATCTTTGAATGCCTCCAGTGGGATGATGTACACAGCTATGTGAACTGGGGGGTCATCCTCATGTACGGAGGGGCGGTGGTCGCGGCAAAGGCGCTGGAACACACCGGGGCAATGACGTGGATGGTGGAACGGTTTCTCGCGTTCGGCCCGCACACCCCCCTGTTCACCCTCATCCTGTTCGCGGTTGCCGCCAAACTGCTCACCGAAGGGGTGAGCAACGTGGCCTGCGTCGCCATTATCCTCCCGGTTGCATTGAGCCTCTGCGGGCGCCTGGGGATCGATCCGCCGGTCATGGTCTACTTCGTGGCGGTGTCATCGGGTCTGGCGTTCATCCTTCCCATAAGCAGCCCGCCCAATGCCATTGCCTATTCCTCGGGGTATTACGAGATCGGTACGATCCTCAAGCCCGGGCTGCTGCTCAATGTGCTGTCACTTATCCTTTTTATTATCCTGGCCATACTCTACTGGCCGATCATCGGTCTGGTGATCTGACGGGAGGACAATATGAATACAATCATGGTGGTATTCTCGGCAACATCCATATCGGAGAAGGTCGCCCGATTCGCCATAGAACGCGCCGCCACCGAAAAGGCCAGGCTCATCCTCCTGGATGTGCGGGACCAGGATGTCTCACGAAAGGTGGGTGAGATGGTCGCAGACATAGGATTCATGGGGAGTACGGTTACGGATCAGTTACGAAGCGAGATCAAGGAGCAGCGTGCACGGGTAATCGAGAGGGCGCTGCGGAACATTGAGGAGCAGGCACGGGAAAAGGGGGTGGAGGTGGAGGTGGGAATCCTCAAGGGGCCTTCCGCCGACAGGATCATCCAAATCGCCAAAGAGCGGGGGGTGTCCACCCTCATTGTCCAAAAGCGCATGAAGCAGGCCGATCAGGAGGCCCCCTTCGAGGTCATCCGCCTGAAGCATTGAAACGGCGGATACCATAGACCATGCAAATCCCAATATGATACAATAATATATGTAGATTCCGGCATGAAACGATTCAAGGAGGTTTATCCATGACCAAACGAGACAGCTACCAGGAATTCGAGGCATATTCCCTTTACTGTCCCAAATGCAAAAGGGCCATGCCTGTCAGGAAGCGGCTCCTCCTGGTGCTGCCGGACGGGAACAAGTTCGAGTACCTGTGCAGCGCCTGCGCCACATCCCTGGGTATGAAAAAGGATGACAACGCAGCGGATTTTCGCCTCCTCGTAAAAAAGTAGGTTTCTATGGCAGTCATCCGACAACTCGCGGCAAAGGCCGCCGGCCTGCCGGACCTCCCGGGGGTGTATCTTTTCAAGGATGAGAAGGGAACCGTCATCTACTGCGGTAAGGCGACGTCCCTGAAAAAACGGGTGATGTCCTACCTGCGTCCCGCACCCGACCCCAATCCGCGGCGGGAGCTCCTCGCCTCCCATATCCGCGACCTGGAATACATCGTCACCGGCTCGGAGCTGGAGGCCCTCATCCTGGAAAGCAATCTGATAAAACGGCACCGCCCCCGGTTCAACGTGGTGCTCAAGGACGACAAGCACTATCCCCACCTGTGCGTCACCATGAACGAACCATTCCCGCGCCTGACCGTGGTGAGGAGGATAAAAAAGGACGGGGGCAGGTATTTCGGCCCCTATACCCCTGCCCATGCCCTCCGGCAGACGCTGCGGGTGATTCACCGCATCTTTCCGGTGCGACGCTGCCAGGGTCCGTTGCCCAAAAATCCCGAGCGCCCCTGTCTCAACCATCAGATCGGGTTATGTTGCGCCCCCTGCGCAGGTCTCGTCACCCAGGAACGGTACCGGGAATTGATGCAGGAGGTCATCCTGTTTCTCCAGGGAAAGAGGGATGACCTGATACGGATGCTGCGCAGGGATATGGAGGAGGCGGCCCGGTCGCAACGGTATGAACAGGCAGCCACCCTGAGGGATCAGATACGGGCCGTGGAGACCTGCCTCGAAAAACAGCACGTGTACAGCACCTCGTGCGAGGATTATGACTGTTTTTCCCTTGCCAGGGAAGGCAACCGGGCCTGTGCCCAGGTCTTCTTCATCCGTTTCGGGAGAATGACCGGAAGAAAGTCCCTGCACATTGCCGGGGTGCAGGATATCCCGGAGGAGGAGTTGATGGCGGGCATACTGGAGCAGTTCTATCAATCCGGGAAATCGATTCCACCGACAGTGCTGGTGCAGGCAATGCCGGGCGATCGGGATCTGCTGGAGGAATGGCTTTCCCGGAAGAGGGGGGCAAAGGTCGCCATTCAGGTACCCCGGCGCGGGGACAAAAAAAGGCTCCTCCTCATGGCACAGACCAATGCCGCCCTGGAGTTGGAGGTGTCGGTGGAGGACGGCCGCATAAAGGGGGAGGAACTGTTGCGGCAGGTGCAGGAGGACCTGCACCTGCCCCGACCTCCCCGGAGGATCGAGGGATTCGATATCTCAAACCTCGGCCCTGCCGAGGCAGTGGGATCCATGGTCTCCTGGCGGGATGGGGAGCCGGACAAGTCGGAATATCGGCGGTTCCGGATACAGGGGGTTGAAGGGATCGATGATTACGGCATGATGGCGGAGGTGCTGAATAGGCGCTATGAGAGGCTTGGGCGTGAACAGGCACCGATGCCCGACCTTGTCCTTATCGACGGGGGCAAGGGGCACCTGCAGGCCGGGCTGCGGGTTTTCCGGGAGCTGGGCCTGTCGGACCAGCCGGTGATCAGCCTGGCAAAACGCGAGGAGCTGGTATACTCACCGGATCGGGCCGATCCCCTTGCATTCCCCGACAGGTCCCCCACCCTGCAACTGCTCCAGAGGATACGCGACGAGGCGCACCGCTTCGCCATCACCTATCAGAAGACACGCCGGAAAAGAAGGGCATTCTCCTCCGGACTGGATGGGATCCCGGGGGTGGGCCCCAAGCGGAAGCAAATGATCCTGAGACATTTTTCAGGTCTTGATGCGATCAGGAAGGCAACCGAGGAAGACCTCGCCGCGGTCCCGGGGATCGACCGGAACACCGCCCGGAGGGTGTTTGAATATTTTCACGAGGGATGTTGATCCGACTGCCTGAGAAGGGCCTCCAGCGCATCGAGCCTTTTCACCAGCCTCCGGTAGGCATCCTGTAAATCCGGAAGGCGCCGGTATACGGCCTCGGCCTTCCGCCACTCGCGGATGGGAAAGGCCATGAATCCGCCCACGGTCTCGCCCGCGGGGATACTCTTGGTGACAGCAGATTTCCCGGCCACCGTTACCCCGTCGCCGATCTGGATATGCCCTGCCACCCCTGACTGGCCGGCCAGCACCACACCCTTTCCTATGCGCGCGCTCCCGGACACCCCGACCTGGGCAACCAGGATCGAGTAGGGGCCGATGGACACATTGTGGCCGACCTGGACCAGGTTATCGATCTTGGTGCCCTTACCGATGCGGGTATCCCCCAGGGTGCCCCGGTCTATGGTGGTATTGGCCCCTATCTCGCAATCATCCTCGATAACCACCCCTCCGACCTGCGGGACCTTGTAAGGAAGCCCATCCTTGCGCGCATACCCGAAGCCGTCGCTGCCGATGACGACGCCTGCATGGATGATGACGCGCTCCCCGATCCGGGTGTCGGGATAGATGGTGACATTGGGATGGATACGGGTGTCATTGCCGATGCTGGAGTCCTCCCCCACCACCGCACACGCACCGATCCATACCCTGTCGCCCAGCACGACCCCGGGCGCAATCACCGCACCCGGCTCGATGCACACATCCTTCCCGATCCGGGCATCGGGTTGGACCACCGCGGTCTCGTGAACACCGGGTACGTGTCCATGGGACGGATAGAAGGCCTCCAGGAGCATGGCAAAGGCAAGGTAGGGGTCCGGCACCTGGAGAACGGGGCCCCCGAACGAGGGCTCCTCTTGGGATGCGATGAGGGCGGAGGCCTGGGTCTGGGAAACGAGCGGCCGGTAGCGGGGGTTCGCCAGGAAGGTGATGTCGCCGGCTTGCGCCTCCTCCAGACCGGCAATCCCGCTGATCGTTATATCGCCCTTTCCCAGGACCCTCCCCTGAAGCCTCTCCGCAAGTTCCTGAAGCGTGTACTCATGCCTATTGTTGGATTTGCTGGTCATAGATCCGAATTACCTTGTCGGTGATATCGATCTTCGGATTGGCATACAGTATCCCGCTCTCATCCCGGCCCAGGACCAGATCGAATCCCTCCTCCTGGCCTATTCGCTGGACGATGGAGAGCACCTCGTTTTCCACGTTCTTGAGATTCTGATAGAAAAGCTCCTTGAGCTCCTTTTCCTTGTCCTCTTTAAAGAATTTCAGCTCCAGTCTCTTCTGTCTGATCGTGTCCTCGATTTCCCGCTTCTTCTCAGGGCTGAGGGCGAACTCCTTCTTCCTGAGCTCCTGTTCCAGATCCTCGATCTCTTTGTTCATCCGTTCAAGCTTCTCCGTGTTCTCCGTCTTGAACGCCTCCATCTTTTTGGTGGTCTCCCGCCCCGCCTTTGATTCGTCGATGATCCGCTGGCTGTTGATGAAGCCGACCTTCATGTCGGCCCCGCTTGCATCGCGCACCCCCATACAGAAAAGGATTGCCAGCAGTGTTACGCATACACAACATACATCCATTCGATCCCTGATACGATACCTCATGCTCCCCTCTCTTTCTTGCGTTTCATTGCAACTGCCCAAAAACCTCGAATAGGGGAGGGGGATGCATTCCCCTCCCCTCACCATAGTGAGCAATTGCGTTTCCATGATAGTTGTTGTTGTGGTCCCACGGGCGGTCAAACCGTCCGGATGATTCTCTCAGAAATAGGTGCCGATGGCAAAGTGCCAATCCGCCGCCGTCTCGTCCGGCCTTCTCAACAGCTTATGTCCCCAATCAAGACGCATGGGTCCGATCGGGGTGAAGATCCGCATCCCCACGCCCACGCTCATTCGGAGGGAATGGGCGAACAGGTGGGTCTCCTCGTCGAAGACATTGCCCGCATCGAAGAAGACCAGCCCACCCATTGCCTCGTAGATGGGGAAGTGCGCCTCCAGATTGAACACCGCCCTCTTGTTTCCCCCGGTGGGATTGTCGTCCCGGTCCAGCGGACCGATGCTGCGCTGCTGGTAGCCCCTGACGGTATTGGTCCCACCGCAGTAGAGCCGCTCAAACACGGGGAGATCCCTCCCGCCGTGACCGCTTGCATAGGCAAGGTTGCCGTGCAGGGCCAGCACGAACTTCCACCAGGGCAAGGGCGCATACCAGCCGCTGTCCATGTTGGCGGTATAGAACCAGTTGTCCCCTCCCAGGAACCCCCCTGCATACTTGAAGGCGAGTCGATTCATGGATCCCGTGGTGGGGCGGAACCGGTCGTCTCGGGTATCCCGCGAGAAGGCGACCAGCAGGCTGCTGGAATAGGTGAGCCCCTCGGCATCCAGGAGGCTCCTCTCGAACAGGGTGAGTTCCTCTGTCGAGCCCTTCTTGTCGAGGATAACCGGGTCGATGTCATATATATTCACCTTTTCATAGGTATACTCCGTGTAATAGCGGAAATTCAGGGGAAGGGGAAAGCCGAAATGCACGTCACCACCCCGCGAACTGCGGGTGTACCGGTCGTATTCCTTGATATCGTAATAGAGCCTGAACCCGGTGAGCAGGGGCTTGTCCATGAAATAGGGCTCGGTGAAGCTGATATTGTACGTCTGCCGCTCCCCGCCCATCTCGGCGGAGGCGGACAATCGCTGGCCCCGGCCGAAAAGGTTGCCCTGCGTGATTTCGAAGGTCCCCACCACATGCTCCTCCGAGCTGTATCCCGCACCCAGGCTGATCTGCCCGGTGAGCCGTTCCGCCATCGTTATCTCGAGATCAAACTGGTTCTCCACCCGGGTGGGCGAGGTTTTCAGATCCATCTCCTCGAAAAAACCGAGGGTGCGGATCCTCCGGTAACTTTCCCGCATCCGTCCGGTATCAAGCAAATCCCCCTCCTTCACGAGCATCTCCCTGCGGACGACCTTGTCCCTGGTCTTGGTGTTCCCGGAGATGTCGATCCATCGCAGGAACGAAGGGGACCCCTCCCGGACCTTATAGGCAACGGAAACGGTGCGAGCCGCTGCATCCTCGACGACTCCAGGGAACACCTCCGAGGTGAGGTACCCCTTTTCTCCATAGGCATCCGTGATGCGCGTGATGTCCCTGCTGATCTCCGACCGGGAATACACATCGCCGGGTTTGACCAGGAGCATCTCCTGCAGGGCCTCGGTGGTGAGGATATTGTTGCCCGTAACGGAGACCTCTTTCACGGTGTACCGTTCCCCTTCCTCGATAGGAAAGGTAACGGTGAGGTATCGACGATGCTCGTCGAATTCCACCGTGGGAGAGGAAATCTGACAGTGGATAAAGCCATGGTCCAGGTAGAAGTTCTGCAACCGTATGCGGTCTTCCTCCAGCACATCCCTGTTGAGAAACCCCTTTTTCGTGAGAAACGAAAAAAGACCGTGCGGCTTCGTGGTGATCTGTTTGCGCAAGTTCCTGTCACTGAAATGCTCGTTGCCGGAAAAGACGACCCTGCGGATCCTTACCTTCTTGCCCTCCTGGATGACGACATGAAGATTGACCCACCCCTCCTCCACCTCTTCGATCCGGTAATCGATCACGGCAAGATAGAACCCCTCGCCCTGATAATGCTGCATGAGCGCGGTGATCCCCTGGGCGATGGCCCCCTTGTCCAGGAAGGTCTTTTCCTTTACGCCGAGCTTCTCCTTAAGGGTATCATCCTTTACCTCCTCATTTCCCTCAAAGATGATCCCCTTGATCCAGGGCTTTTCCCTGACCCAATAGATGAGCCGTATCCCGCCCTCGAAGGGTTCCGATTCCACGCGTATATCGTCGATGTACCCGATCGTATAGATATTGGCGATGTCCTTGCGAACGAGGAAAGGTGAGAAGGGAGTTCCTACCTTGGTTCGAATCTGGTGCCGGATGGTGGCCTCTTCAATGATCCGGTTGCCCCTGATCTCTATGGCCCGCACCGGAATGCCCTGCTGGGCACCCTCGACGAAACCGGCCAGAAACAGGATGAGAAGAAAGGCACAAGGGATGGCCCGCGTGCGCGTCAGCATCTCGTCAATCTTTCCCGCATCATTCCCATGTGCAGGCGCTTCATTCCTTGTCTACCCACCCAGCCTTGCCGGCGACGATCTCTTCCTTTACCTTCTTGCCCTTGCGGGTCATTACCAGGTCGGCGTCCTTTACCGAAACGTGGATACGGTCGCCTTCCTTGAATTTACCCTTGATAAGATACTCTGACAGCGCATCCTCCACATATCGCTGGATGCACCGCTTGAGGGGTCTGGCACCGTATTTGGGCTGATACCCCTTCTCCAGGAGCCACTCTTCCGCCTCCTGGGAAAGCTCGATCACCATATCCCTGTCCTGCAGTTGGATATTCACCTGATCGATCAGGAGGTGGATGATCAGCCTGAGGTGCTCCTTTTCCAGGGAATGAAACACGATGAGCTCGTCCACCCTGTTCAGGAACTCCGGGTTGAAGGTGTGCTTTATCTCGCTCATGACGAGCTGTTTCATGCTCTCGTAGGCCTTGATTTCATCGTCCTGGGGATTGAAGCCCACGCTCACCCTCTTCTCGATATGCTTGGCTGCCACATTCGAGGTCATGATCACGACGACGTTTTTGAAATCGACGAACCTGCCGCTGCTGTC
Organism: bacterium; assembly: GCA_049472315.1. Lineage (GTDB taxonomy): Bacteria > SZUA-182 > SZUA-182 > DTGQ01 > JAFGSM01 > JBLIRM01. Next base: position 8,080 of record JBLIRN010000018.1, on the reverse strand, counting down.
GGTCAGATGGCCGTCCTCCAATACCTGCAGGAGTATGTTGAAGACCTCGGGATGGGCCTTTTCGATCTCATCGATGAGGACCACGGAATAGGGCCTGCGCCTCACCCGTTCGGTGAGCTGGCCGCCCTCCTCATAGCCGACATACCCGGGCGGCGCACCCACCAGCCGGGAGACGGCGAACTTTTCGGTGTATTCGGACATATCGATGCGGATCAATGCATTCTGGCTCCCGAACAGATATTCCGCAAGACACCGGGCAAGCTCGGTCTTTCCCACCCCGGTGGGGCCGAGGAATATGAAGGAGCCTATGGGCCGGTTGGGATTCTTCACCCCTGCACGCGATCGCTTGATCGCCCGGGACACCGCCTTGATCGCCTCGTCCTGTCCGATCAGCTTCTTGTGGAGCTCCTCCTCGATGTGGAGGAGTTTTTCCGATTCCTCCTCCCCCATCTTGAAAACCGGCACCCCCGTCCATTTGGACACCACGTTCGCCACATCATCCTCTTTGACCACCACCCGCTTCATCTTCTGCTCTTCTTGCCAGAACCGGTTCTTCTCCTCCAGTTCCATCCGGAGCTTCCGCTCCTTGTCCCTGAGTTGCGCGGCCTTTTCGTATTCCTGGGACTTTATGGCCTCATCCTTGGACTCCCTGACCTTTATAAGATCCTTTTGAAGGTCCTTGAGCACCGGGGGGAATTCAGCATTCTTCAGCCTGGCGCGCGATCCCGCCTCATCGAGTACATCGATTGCCTTGTCGGGCAGGTAGCGGTCGGTGATATACCGGTCGGAAAGCCTGGCTGCCTGAACGATCGACTCTTCGTTGAACACGACATGGTGATGCGCCTCGTATCTGCACCGCAACCCCCTGATGATCTGGATGGTTTCCTCCAGGGTGGGAGGGGCCACCATAAGCGTCTGAAAGCGCCGTTCCAGGGCGCCGTCCTTCTCTATATGCTTTTTGTACTCGCGCAGCGTGGTCGCACCGATTACCTGGATCTCACCGCGGGAGAGGGCGGGCTTGAGCATGTTGGAGGCATCGATGGAACCCTCCGCGGCACCCGCGCCGATAAGGGTATGAAGCTCGTCGATGAACAGGACGACGTTTTTCGCCTCCACGATCTCCTGCATGATCGCCTTCATCCGTTCCTCGAATTGCCCCCGGTATTTCGTGCCCGCCACAAGCAGGCCCAGGTCGAGGCCCACGATCCTCTTGCTGGCAAGAAAGATGGGAATGGAGCGGTCGGCGATCCTCTGGGCGAGTCCTTCCACGATCGCCGTCTTGCCCACCCCGGGCTCACCGATGAGTACCGGGTTGTTCTTGGTCCTGCGGCTGAGTATCTGGATGAGCCGCTCGATCTCATTCTCCCGCCCGATGACCGGATCGAGCTTTCCCTGCAGGGCGAGCTTGGTGATATCCCTGCCGAATTCGTCGAGGGTCTCCGTTTTTATGTCCGGTTTCACCTCCTGCTGGCCCATATGGACCATGTTGACGACCTCCCGGCGCACCTCGCCGACATCGACCCGAAGATCCTCCAACACCAGCGAGGCAATCCCCTCCCCTTCCTTGATCAGTCCGATGAGGAGATGGCCGGTGCCGATGCGGTCGTGACCCATCATGTTGGCCTCTTCAATGGCCAGTTCCAGGACCTTTTTGGCGCGGTTGGTAAAAGGGATCTCCACCTGGTTCTCGATCTTTCTCTGGAACTGATGCGAAATCCTTCTCTCCACCTCGAAGCGGATCTCCCTCAGGTCCAATCCCACCTTCTTCAAAACCTCAACAGCGGTCCCGTCCTCCTTGCGGATGAGACCGAGCAGGATATGTTCAGTACCCAAATAGGGGTTCTTGACTCGTATCGCCTCTTCTCGTGCAAGAACGATGGTGCGCTTTGCCCTCTCTGTGAAACGCTCAAACATAATGCAAACCTCGAATGACTATTTTATTGCATATAGGGCATACGAATTATGGAGCCGGCGTGTACCCTGTATACTACAACCACGCTGTTACCAATTGGTCTTATGCCACACAACATCCGTTGTGAACGTATTTCTATTTTTATTATATGACAATAGATGCAAAAATCAATCCACAATCATACCATCTTGAAGCCTGAGTTGCCATGCAGCGCGGCCTGCCAATTCCCTGTTGTGGGTGACCACGAGCATGCTCATCCCCTTCTTTTCATTGAGCCGTATCATGAGATCGAACACGGACTCGCTCGTTTTCGTATCCAGATTTCCCGTGGGCTCGTCCGCCAGGAGAAGCTCCGGCTCGTTGACCAGGGCGCGGGCGATGGCGACCCGTTGCTGCTCACCCCCGGAGAGCTCTGAGGGCCGGTGCGATTCCCGGTGTTCCAGCCCCACCTCCACAAGAAGCCCCCGCGCCCTCTCCTCGATCTCCCTGCGTACCAATGTCCCTGCGATCATCAGGGGTATCATGGTGTTCTCCAGCGCGGTGAACTCCGGCAGCAGGTGATGGAACTGAAACACGAACCCGATCGTCCGGTTTCTGAACCGGGCCATCTTTCTGTCCGAGAGGCCGAAGACCTCCATTCCCTTGTAATGATATCGCCCTTTGCTGGGTCTATCAAGGGCGCCGATGATATGCAAAAGGGTGCTCTTTCCGGCGCCGGAGGCGCCGACCACGGCCATGGTCCCCCCCTGTTGAAGCATCAGGTCAATACCCTTCAAGACATCCACGCATCCCGATCCCATGGGATAGGACTTGTGGATATCCTTAAGCTGTATCAGGGGGACGCTGTTATTCATATCTGAGGGCCTCGGCAGGATCAAGCTGTGATGCCTGCCATGCGGGATACAAGGTGGCGGCGATACTTATCAGTATGGAGGCCGCGGAGACCAGGAACACATCCATGGGCTGCATGGTAAAGGAGAGATAGCTGATATAGTAGATATCCGCCTGGAGCTTTATGAGGTGATAGGTGTCGGCGATCCAACATGCCGCGATTCCCCCGGCCAGCCCCGCGAATGTGCCCACGACCCCTATGGTCAATCCCTGGAGGAGAAATATGACCATGATGCTCCTTCGTGACGCACCCATGGATTTCAGGATGCCGATGTCCTTGTGTTTTTCGAGCACCATCATGACAAGGGTGCTGATGATATTGAAGGCCGCCACCAGGATGATGAGAACGAGGATGATGAACATGGCGAGTTTTTCCAATTTGAGCGCGGAAAAGAGGTTCTTGTTCATCTCCATCCAGTCGCGGGTGAAGAAGGGAAAGCCCAGCGCATCCTGGACCCTCCGGCTGATCTCCCGGGCATTGAAGATGTCGTCGACCTTCACCTGGAACCCGGTCACCACCGGGCCCAGACTGAAAAAATCCCGGGCCGTCTCCAGGGAGACATAGGCAAGGCCGGTATCATATTCGTACATCCCGGAGTCGAATATGCCGGCGACCCGGAGCTTTTTCATCCGGGGCACGTTCCCCATCGGGGTCAGCCTCCCCACCGGGGATATGACGGTGATCTCCTGCCCCTGGTACACGCCCAGGCTGGTGGCAAGCTCCTTTCCTATGATGATGCCCTCCTCAGCACCGTCGGCCAGGTCCGCAACCTCACCATCGACCATATTCTCCGACAGCCGGGTCACCTGCACCTCCATGGCGGGATCGATGCCCCGCAGCACCACCCCCATGGCGTTTCTGGATGAGGAGAGCATGACCTGGCTGTAAATAAACGGGGCCACCGCACGCACCCCCGGCACCTCCCCGATGTTCTGCATAATCGCCTCATACCCCTCGATCCCCTGTGATTCATGGCTCAACACGATCACGTGGGCGTTGGTCTCCAGGATCTTGTCCCGCATGTCGTTCTGAAAGCCGGTCATCACCGCGAGCACGATGATGAGGGCCATCACCCCGAGCGCCACCCCGGCCATGGATATGACGGTGACGATAGAGATGACGGTCTGTTTCCGTTTTGCCTTCAGATAGCGAAGGGCGATAAAGAGTTCGTAGGGCATGGCCATGTTACGGCCTTTGAACCTCTCTCAGTTGGGGGAACAGGATGACATCACGAATCGACGATGCATCGGCAAATACCATGGCAAGGCGATCAATCCCGATTCCTTCGCCGGCGGTAGGAGGGAGACCGTATTCGAGGGCATGTACGTAGTCCTCATCCACCCGCTTCACCATCCCCTCCTCGTCGGCATCCTCCACCTGGCGAAGGAACCGCTCCCTTTGATCCACCGGATCGTTCAGCTCGCTGAAGGCGTTCGCCAGCTCCTTGCCCGCCACGTAGAGCTCGAACCGCTCCACCACGTCAGGGTCCGCATCCTTTGAACGGGCAAGGGGCGACACCTCCTTGGGGAAATCCGTGATAAACGTCGGCTGCATGAGCCTCGGTTCCACCAGGGTCTCGAAGAGCTTCATGAGCAGTCTGCCGTGTGCCTCCCTTTGGGCGGCCTTTACATCGATCCCCGGGTTTTCCGCAACATATCGTTTGACCAGGAGGGACCTGTCCTGAAGGTCCCTCTCGGTAAGGTCACTCAATGCGCAGAGGGCCTCCCGCAGGGTGTATCGCTGCCAGGGAGGGGTGAAATCGAGCCTGACCCCCTGATATTCCCAGGCCAGGCATCCCTTTATCCCCCGGGCAAGCGAACCGAAAAGCTCCTCGGTGAAGGTCATGAGGTCCCGGTAGTCGGCATAGGCCATGTAGAATTCCAGCATGGTAAACTCCGGGTTGTGCTCCGTGGATATCCCCTCGTTGCGAAAGTTGCGATTCAATTCGTAGACCCGTTCGAATCCCCCCACCACCAACCTTTTGAGATAGAGCTCAGGCGCGATCCTCAGGTACAGGTCGAGGTCCAGGGTATGGTGATGGGTCTTGAAGGGGCGCGCCGCTGCTCCCCCCGGCAGGGGCTGCATCATGGGGGTCTCCACCTCCATGAATCCACGTTGATCGAAGAATTCCCTCATCGCCCGGATGATCCTGCTGCGCATGAGGAAAACCTCCCGGGTCTGCGGATTGGTCAAAAGATCCAAGTAGCGTTGACGATACCGCGTTTCAACATCCTTGAGCCCGTGCCATTTTTCCGGCAGGGGACGCAGCGATTTTGCAAGAAGGGCGCATCTCTTGATCATCAGGGTCAGCTCACCGGTGCGCGTCCTGAAGATGCTCCCGCTGACCCCGATGATGTCTCCAATATCGAGGGATTCAAACCCCGCAAACTGCTCATCCCCGATGAGATCCCTTCGCGCATATATCTGGAGCCGGGCCCCATTGCCAATGATGTGGGCGAAACAGGTCTTGCCGTGACCCCGCTTGGCAACCAGCCTCCCGGCTACGGCAACCGTCTCTGCGGATTCCTCCCCCTCCCCTATGGAGCCGTATTTTTCGATGACCTCGGGGATTCCCGCAGAGGGACGGAAGTCGTTGGGATAGGGATTCCCCCCTGCCTTTCTCAATTCCTCTATCTTGTCCAACCGGTGTTGGCGCTGTAAATCGAATTCAGACATCGTTGATCTCACTCATCCCTGCGCATGGATTGAATCGCGTAGACTTCAGAATCTCTTCCGGACAGGAGATACGCCAACAAAACTTTGTCAGGCGGCGCGAAGCGGAGCTGCTAATGTTACTCCCTGCAATTACCTGTATGGCTCGCTCCGCCGACAGGCTGCAGTATTCGTCCACAGGCACACCGGCGCATACCCCTGTCCTTACAAAGCTACTCCATTACCCACTATGCCTGTAAAGGTTACGCTATTATAAGTGCTGACGGTCATGAATGCAATTGCCGGATACGTGAAAGAATACCACGCAATTTAGAAGGTATCCATTACCTACCATGGGAACCGGGGCTGGGTGAAAACGTTACTCGCGGGCCAATGCATAACCTCCCACAAGGCTGGGCTATCGATCCCTCCGCAGGATGCCATGGATTCACTTGAGATTGGAGGGCAACAGGGGAGTAAATTAGCATCAATCCGTGCTTCGCTATGTATGTTGAATCCCGTATGCCCTTTTAGAAATAATTAGTTGGCTAGAGTTTCTCTAATATTTGAAGATATTCATCTCGTGAAATTTTAAGCTGCCTTAGGATATTTTGTATAACAAACAGGGGCACCTCCTTATGGCTACTTTCTTGCCTTATGAAAACACATCCCACATATTCTGCAAATTTTTCAAGTTTGGTATGATGGATTGGGCCTAATTTACTCATTATGAACGTGAGTGTTGGAGAGGTATTGGTACATCTTCATGACCAATGTAGGCCGGCGGTTGCCATGATTTTCCTATTTTTTCCCATCCATAGGATTCCAGGACTTCAACTAGGGTCCCCATTCTAATACATTCTTCAATAAAAATGCTCAAGGCTTCAGTGAAATTTTTCTTCGCCTCTTCAAATGTTTCGCCACACGTGGAAAGGTCTAAAACGGTAGAGTATGCTACGAACATCCTTCCTTCTTTAAAAAAACTCACGGGAATTTTCCCTTTAATTTTTACGGGTATTTTATCCTTCATGAGCTGGCTCCCAATCAATCATATCTTAGAATCTCTCACTAAAAACAAAAAGGATAATATGTTAAATTTAATAATATAGTAACCTATAATTTATTAATCGTCAAAAATGATGAAAACATGAAAATCCGGGTTGGAGAACCGAAAGCGGAGCAAGCATGGCTGCGCACACCTCCGGCCTAACGGTTCGGATTCGAATTGGTGGGCTGGGTATCGCTCAGGCCGTTACGACTGCCATTTGAGGTATGCCTCGATAAAGGGATCGATCTCGCCGTCCATGACCGCATTCACATTCCCGGTCTCCACCCCGGTGCGGTGGTCCTTCACCATTTGGTAGGGCTGAAACACGTATGAGCGTATCTGGCTTCCCCAGGCGATCTCCTTCTTCCCCGCGTTTATCTGGTCGATCTCCTTCTGCTGTTCCTCAATCTTCAGGTCATAGAGGCGCGAGCGGAGGATCTTCATGGCCATGTCCTTGTTTTGATGCTGCGAGCGTTCGTTCTGGCACGAGACCACGATATTGGTGGGCAGGTGGGTGATGCGCACGGCCGAATCGGTCACGTTCACGTGCTGTCCCCCGGCACCGCTCGATCGATAGGTGTCGATCCGCAGCTCCTTCTCGTCGATCTCTATCTCGATGTCCTCATCCACCTCGGGGTAGACGAATACGGAGGCGAACGAGGTGTGCCGCCTCCCGCTTGCATCAAACGGGGATATACGCACCAGCCGATGCACCCCGGATTCCCCCTTCAGGTATCCGTACGCATAGGGGCCCAGGGCCATGAATTCCACGCTCTTGATCCCGGCCTCCTGGCCGGGCAGGATATCCACGACCTTCACCTGGAATCCCTTCTCCTCAAGCCACCGGGTGTACATTCGCAGAAGCATCTCCGCCCAGTCCTGTGACTCCGTGCCCCCGGCGCCGGAATGGATGGAAACGATCGCGTTGTTCCGATCCCGATCCTTTGAAAGAAGTACGCGAATCTCCAGGTCATATATGGCATCCTCTTCCTGTTTGAGGTGACTTTCGGCCTCCTGCAGAAAGGAGGGGTCCTCCTCGCCCAACTCGATCATCACCCTGATGTCCTCGACCCTCTTTTCCTCCTGCTCGATCGCCTCGATCCATTCCGTCAGCGAGGCGCGCTCCTGGAGGAGCCGCTGTGCCTGTTCCTGATCGGACCAGAAATCCGGCAGGGCGATGATCTCATCGATTGCCTTGACCCGTTCCCGCTTCCCGTCAAGGTCAAAGATGCCTCCTGAGTGCATCCAATCCGCTCGACAACTCCTCAAAACGACGACCCTGATCCTCGAACATTCGCTCACACCCCCTTCAATCCCTTGTGAATGATCATCACGCACCATACGAAACCGAAAAAAAGACACACCCAGGCAAAAAGGTCACCAGTGGCTACATACAGACTCGTCAGTGGACTGGTGCAGATCTCCCCTTCGATGACCAACCGTTCAAAGATCCCCCCCCTGCGGATCACCCTTCCCCACGGGTCGACAATCGCGGATATGCCGGTATTGGCGGCCCTGACCAGCCACACCCGGTTCTCCACCGCCCGCATGCAGGCCATGTCGAAATGATGGTAGG
>JBLIRN010000017.1:0-64982 GCA_049472315.1 bacterium | reverse complement strand
ATGTGCGGCTCGATGCGGTGCTGGAGCGCTGCGGCCTGCGGGCTGCGGTGAGGACGGGGGACCGGCCTGAATACTCCTTAAAGAGACCCGAGCAGGTGCTCTTCACCACGCCCGAATCACTCGATTCCATGCTCTGCCGCATCCCCTCGATCTGGAAGACCCTGAAGGCGGTGATCCTCGATGAGATCCACCTGGTGGATGCCACCTATCGGGGCGACCAGGTGCGGATACTGCTCGAGCGCATACGTCGCGAGCACGCACCCGGCCCGCTGCAGTACGCCGCCCTCTCCGCCACCCTGTATAATCCGCAGGATACTGCCCTGCGCTACTTCCGGCCGGTCACCCCAATACGGGTCGAGGACCCGCGGCCCCTCAGCCTGAATCTCTTTTCGGACCTGGGTAAACTCGTGGCATTTCTCAAGGCGAACAAGATGCACAAGGTCCTCATATTTGCAAACAGCCGGCGCGACGTGGAGCGTCTGGGCACCGAGATCACGTCCCTCTGGCCCGGGGACCGGATCGTGATCCACCACGGCAGCCTCTCCCGCCGGGTGAGGGAGGCATCGGAACGGGCGCTCAAGGAATGGCGCTGGGGCATCTGTGTCGCCACCATGACCCTGGAGATCGGGATCGATATCGGGGACTTCGACGCGATTGTGTGCCACCGCCCTCCCCCCACCCCCTCCTCGTTCCAGCAGCGCGTGGGAAGGGGATGTCGCAGGGAGACGGTGATGCAGGCCATAGGCCTTGTGGAAAATGATGAGGAGCGTGGCTGTTTCGAAATCTACGCGGAAATGGCACAGGCCGGGCAGATCGAGCCCCTTGAGTATGAGCCCGACCTCTCGGTTGTGGTGCAGCAGGTCTTCTCGTATCTCTTTTCACATCCCCGGGGCGAACAGAAGGAGACCCTGGCGGCGATCCTGGGCCCCCTTGCCGATCGCGCCACGCTCGATACCATCCTGAACCACCTCATGGACCTCGGGTATATTCACTACCGCAGGGAGCGCATCCTCGCCACGGAGAAGCTCATGGACCTTGCCGAGAAGGGGGTGGTACACTCCAACATCCCCTCAACCAGGGAATACCGGGTGATCGACCGGGAAAGCGGCAGAATGGTGGGGGAGATCGGGCTCCAGGCAGTGCCGGGCACCATCTTCGTGCTGGGAGGCAGGGTATGGGAGACCCTTTCCATCAAGGGGCTCACCCTCCATGCACGGCCAATCGCCCGGAAGCCAAAGTTCAGTCACTTCAGGAAGCGAAGCCAGCAAGGCGCCTTCAGCCGCTTCCTGCCCGATTCCCTCAAAGGCCCTTGAACCCCACATACATGGTACAGTGAGAATCCTGTCAAGTGAGGATTTTCAAGAATCACTCACCCGTATCTCCGATGCGTTTAATGATATGCCATTAAAAGGCATGATCATCTGAAATTCATGCCTTTTCCGGCAGAAGATTTTAGATCCCTTTTAGGTTCCGGCTTGTCCTGATTAGGGGCTATGATAACGCAAAATTCCACCATCCCTGGTTGAGGTCTGCGGTATTTGCTGGTATTGGGAATCATTCACTTGATCGTGGGGAATTCTCAGAGTTTTTACGTCTATTAGATTACAGGTGAGAAAATGTTAGACTAATTTATCCTAAATGAACGAGTCAGTGCTGATGAAATATAAGGGAGGTCGATAATCATGGCACATATATTCTTTGAGCGGCTCGAAAAGAGACAGAGCACACAATCACTCATACCCTCTCTGGGAGCTTACTCCGCCGTCAGGGGCGTTTACATGGTCGGATACGAGGAATCCACTCCGCCAAGTTTCATCAGTTATATGTACGGGGTAAATATGCCAACAATGGAGACTCCTTCCTCCCGAAACATATTCATCAATGAAAAAGGAGGGCTCTTCGGGTATTCGCCCTGGTCAGGCTCCTCGTGGGGGCACTCTGGATACGGATTATTTGGTGGATATGGCGGTTATGGAGGTTATGGAAACTGGTCATTCCCCTTCGGAGGATTCTTTGGGGGATTTTTTGGCGGGATCTTCGGAGGCATCTTCGGCGGGACATCACCCTGGTCAGGGGGAAACAATGATCCCTGGTATCCCCGGCTCCTTTATGGAATCTCCCCGACGCCGCAGCCCTTATACGGGGTGAGCATTACGCCCTCACCGCCGACAACAGGTTGGGTTTCTTTATACAGCCTGCAACTCCCGACAACAAATTACGGGACGCTCTATTAAGGAAAGTCCCGGAATTTGGTTTAACTGGGATGCCGTCTGAAAGGGGGCGGTGCACTCCAACATCCCCTCGACCAGGGAGTTTCGGGCTATCGACCGTCAGAGCGGTAGGCAGATGCGTGGGGGATTCGTGGCCGACAAGACGCAGACCTTTATTCTCCTTGCCTTCGAATCCTCTCCGTCAGGAGAAACAGCGGTCACCGGGATGACGGTGATTCTTTCATCCAGCGTATATTCCTGATTCCCCGGATAGATCACCCATAAATGTTCCAGATTGAGGTTTTGAACAGCCACAGCCATGTAACCTTGAAAACCCTTAAAGAATATGAGGATTTTCAAGGTCATATCTGACCATATTTCCTGTGCGCGTATTGATTCGCCATCGAAAGGCACTGATGAAAACCATAGACATTATTGTGTTCATTGAAGATGGAGCAATCCCGTTTGATGACATAAAACAACGGCCAACAATCCTTGATAAGGATCGCTGCAAGCACTTCCTTTCGTGCATGTGCATCTTGAATAGTATATCATCTTAAGCATGGATATTATTCTAAAAAAATAGTAGTATTATGTTATAGATAGTAACTGTATTATATCGATGGCCTCTTATGCACATTTTCGTATATCCCCCAAAAAACAAATGCCTGTAATCAGGGGATGGCGTTCAGGCAGGTTCTATGAAATATGTTTTATAATCAACAAGATATTATGCATACAGGGACACCATAGAGGGCCGTTTTCAATGATCCCCACCGGTCTGACCAGGGTCTTCGTCGTTCATCGCACATTTATCCACCCGATAGGCACTGACGTTAGGCCTTCTCCTCATTTGCGGGGACGGACTCGGAGGTAATAAGCATAGTAAGCGGCCCGTACGGAGACACCCTTTATCTTCAACAACTGTATAAGGAGATAGTGCCATGAGCATGAAAGATCGCTCCGCAATAATCATCCTGATGGTCATTTTTATCCCCCTGTTCCTCTTGAATCTCGCCAATGCGCAGATCATCGTCCCTTCTGTTTACGGTGGTATAGCGCTTCCGGTGAACATCAGCTACACACCGAATCCCTTCTTCACCCTTGGAGGTCTCCCTCCCATCTATCCATATGTGGGAGACACGATTACAGCCTTCGATTCATTTGTCTGGCCTGCAGGGGCAGTGGTGCCGCCAACTCCTTTGGCGGATATATCCTATGCGGTACCAGGCATATTCTCAGGATACCCCGGTCTTTCAGATCCTCAGATTTACCTCTCCACATCATTTCCTACGTATGTCGATTACCTGAATTTGTATTTTGCTGCAGCTTCGACCGGAAGCACGCTGCCGGGGGCATTCGGCCCATTCGGCCTTCCGAGTGTAACGGCATATTCCGGATTGGCAACCTCTTATCCCTATTTCAATTATGGAGATATATCATCGTTGCTTGCCTACTATGCCTTGAATCCGATAGCCTCCTGGTATGTTGCATCCTATCCTCTCATCTTGTGAAATGTGCCCTTGCCAGTTTCGAAAGATTGCATGTGCCTTAAATTTTTTTATCGTGAATGGTGAAGGATACACACGATGGGGTATACATTGACCTCATCACGATTGATGTAAGATTATCGAAGATGGAGGTATACTTAATAACATATGGAACCCTCACAAGGCACTGGGGTTTTTCCTGGTTTCCTGAGGGGAATCTTGAAAGGATTGAAGGAATGCCTTGTTACGGGAGGTGATATGAAAGATATGCCCATACCCTATGGATAAACGAATTGAAATCAGGAAGGTATATTTATAAGGTAATAGCGGTATGAATTTCTATGCTGCAAAAAGACACGTCCGAATATTCCCCTTGGTTCTTCTCATCTTTTGTTTCACCCATACTATTCAGGCACAGAACTGGGTGGCATTGCCCCCTTTCAATACCCTGTGGCCCCTATGGTCCCCGACTCTATCGCCGGTGGATCCCCTCACCGGCATGCCAACCCCGGTTGTCACTGATTTATCGACGGGCACGGTGCTGCCGATACAGCCGGGCATTACATGGGACCCGGACTTGGCTACCCCTTACATCCTCTTCAATGGTCCTGAAGGGCTGGTATATTGGGATGGGCTTTTGGGGGGCATTAAACCCTGGCCTCCGAGCACTCTTCAAATCTCAGTGAATATAGCGGGAATCATCTGGACCCTCCCCCCAACCCCGCTCGTCTTACCAGCAGGTTATGCCGATCTGCCTGTAACAGCCCCCCTGTGGCTTCTTGAAAACGTGCCCCTGGCATTTAACTATTATCTTTATACCTACCCGCAGTTCATCCCCGACCCCTGGTATCCAAGCTGGAACGTCTATTATTATAACCCCTTTGCCAATGAGGTCTTCAGTTGGGATATACCCTTGGTAAATGAGATTATAGCCGGCACCCCTTCATTGTTATCCGCATATGACATTTTAGGCTATAATCCCAATTTCTCCTTTTTGACGGCGTCTGATCTTTGAAACGATCGATCAAATCCTGCAAAGATCATAATCGCAAAGGGCAAGGTGGGCCTATGGGAGCAAAACGGAAGGGGACAAGGGCATAGTGATCGCATGTCCTGCCCCACGTATGATAACCTTGAATCATACTACCAATATGCAATAAATGGTTTAAGGAGGAAGATACAATGAGTTGGAGATTATGCGTAGCAACAATATCGATTGGTTTCCTTTTTTTGTGCGCAATACCATTCACCAAGCACCATGTAATGGCCCAAAATAGATCGGTCGAGACAGAGGCACAGGCCTTCTGGAATCAGATTTATTATCCATCCGATTGGACAACAGGAACGGGAAGGTTTGGTGTGCTCCAGGGATATCCGTATCCATCGGCCTATATGTTTCAATACCAGCCTCCCTCCATACCGTATTCGGTTTCTTTGATGTACAGGGCCGCATCCTCCGAGCTTCCCCAATATGCATTTACTTCCCTTTCCCTTCCTGAGGGATATGGCCTCCGAAAATCCTCCATAGGCACTCCCACTTTTATCAGCGTGCCCTTTGGATGTCAGCCCATGTGGAAGCAGACCCGCGTACTCGATGTCAATCTCCTGAGCACCCCTCTATATTGCCCTGTTTTCATACCATCCTCTTTCTGGTTGACCGGCGGTTCTCGAGACCTATGATCCGGTAAAAAGGGGAAGTCGGCCGACAATTCTTAGTTCATCAGGGGCTGCTACCAGTGATGCCCCACCATAAATCCGTACTGCAGCCCGCCGGCATCCAGCTTTTCGTCGAACATGGTGACCTCCGCCGTGGACCACCGTGCATCCACACCTATGCTGAATTCACTGGAGAGCAGCCAGTGAAATCCCGCATCGACCCAGAAACCGAGCGTGCTGTCGTCTTCGGAGATCGAGGTATACGTCTTTACTGTAAATCGTTCAAACTCGGCATTTACGTATCCTATGCCGCCGCCGATGTATGGTCTGATTTTTGTCCGCTTGCTGTCGAATATCTTCCGCACGCCGAGATCGATCTCCAGGGTATTGACCTCGATGTCGTAATTCCCTCCCAGACCGGCATCGTATTCCGTGACATCGTCGGATGAGCGCATAACATCGAAGGCGATGCCTGCCGGCCAGGTCTCCTGCCTGAAATCCATGAGGATGCCGAATCCGAGGTGGGTGTCCAAAGGGGCCCAGTCATCGTCATCAAGCTCCTTGACGCCGATCTGAAGGTTGATAGCGCCCGTCCAGATCTGGCATGTCCCCCGGCCGGGCAGGAGCAGCACAAGGCAGATCACAAGAAAGACAATCAATGGCTTCATTCGATTCACCTTTATACGCACAACGGGTGGATAAGCGAGTTCATCATGAGGGGATTTCGGAAATGACGTCACCTCCTTTCGACCGGTTTTGTGCATCCATCAAGAATCATTGCAATAGGCATCGGAGGGTTACTACACGCCTTCAAGGCATTTGGATCCGCCGCCCATTCCACTCCCTGTGCAACTATATGCACACTATACATATTAATCGGCGTTGAAGAGGTTAAACTATCAATTCGGTATCAGACGGATTGAAGTCTGTTCCTTTATAAGGGATTCTTCTATTGTTTTTTGAAAATGAGGATTCCCAGGGGCGGGATGCTGAGGGAGAGGGAGTGGTACTTGCCGTGGAAGGGGACCGGGGTGGCCTCGAGCCCGCCCAGGTTTCCGTAGCCGCTCCCGCCGTATTCCCTGGCGTCGCTGTTCAGGGCCTCTTTCCAAAAGCCGCCGAAGGGGAGGCCCACCCGGTAGTTGGTGCGGGACACCGGGGTGAAATTGCACACCACCAGGATGACATCACCTTTCTCCTTTCCCTTGCGAAGGAAGCTGACGATGCTCCGTTCCTTGTCCTCGCAGTGGATCCACTCGAAGCCCTCGGATCGGAAGTCCTGCTGGTGGAGGGCGGGCTCCTGCCGGTAGAACCGGTTCAGGTCCTGCACCCACCGCCACACCCCGTGGTGGGTGGGGTAGTCCAGAAGCTGCCAGTCGAGGCCCTGCTCGTGGCTCCATTCGTTCCACTGGCCGAATTCCCCCCCCATGAACAGGTGCTTTTTGCCGGGATGGGTGAACAGGTAGCCGAGGAGAAGCCTGAGGTTGGCGAACTTCTGTTGCTCGTCCCCGGGCATCCTGCCCAGGAGGGAGCCCTTCCCGTATACCACCTCATCGTGGGAAAGAGACAGGATGAAGTTTTCCGAAAAGGCATACCAGATGCTGAAGGTGAGCCGGTCCTGATGGTACTTCCGGTAGATGGGGTCCTTGGCGAAATAGTCTAGGGTGTCGTGCATCCACCCCATGTTCCATTTCATGCCGAACCCCAGGCCCTCCTCGTAGAGGGGGCGGCTCACCTTGGGCCAGTCGGTCGATTCCTCGGCAATGGTCTGGACATCCGGAACGGTTGCATAAACCATCTCGTTGAAGCGCTTTATAAAGGAGATGGCCTCCAGGTTCTCGCGGCCCCCGTACCGGTTGGGTATCCATTCCCCCTTTTTTCTCGAATAGTCGAGATAGAGCATGGACGCCACCGCATCCACCCGCAGGCCGTCCGCATGGTAGCGATCGAGCCAGAACAGGGCGTTGCTGATGAGGAAATTGCGCACCTCGTTCCTGCCGTAATTGAATATGTAGCTCTTCCAGTCCGGGTGGAATCCCTGGCGAAGATCCGCGTGCTCGTAAAGGTGGGTGCCGTCGAAATAGACCAGGCCGTGCTCGTCGGAGGGGAAATGAGAGGGCACCCAGTCCAGGATGACGCCTATGCCGCCCCGATGGAGGCAGTCCAGGAGATACATGAAATCCTGGGGCGTGCCGTAGCGGCTGGTGGGGGCGAAGTAGCCCGACGCCTGGTACCCCCACGACCCGTAAAAGGGGTGCTCCATGACCGGGAGGAACTCCACGTGGGTGAATCCTGTGTCCCTGACGTATTCCACGAGCTGGTGCGCCATCTCCCGGTAGGTGAGGGAGCGGTTGCTCTCCTGCTGTACCCGCCGCCATGAGCCGAGGTGTACCTCGTACACGGAGAAGGGGGCATCGAGGCTGTTGCGCTGTGCCCGCTCCCTCATCCAGTCTTCGTCACCCCATTCATAGTCGAGGTCCCACACCACCGAGGCGGTCCGTGGGGAGGGTTCCCAGAAGAGGGCGTAGGGATCCCCCTTGTCCACCCTGTAGTCGTTGAACATCGACCGAATGTGGTACTTGTAGAGGGTCCCCTTTCCCACGCCGGGGATGAATCCCTCCCAGATGCCCGAGCCCTCCCAGCGGGCGGTAAGGGGATGGGCATCGCGGTTCCACCCGTTGAAGTCCCCGATCACGGAGACCTGGGCTGCGTTAGGCGCCCACACGGCAAAGTACGTTCCCGGGGCACCCTCCACCGTCATGGGGTGGGACCCCATCTTTTCATAGAGCCGGAAGTGGTTTCCCTCCCTGAACAGATAGACGTCCTGCTCGGTGAACAGGGAGGGGCCGTGGATGATGCCGCCTGCGCTCTCCGAAGCCATATGCTGCATGCTCCTTTTCGATGAAAAGCCCTGTCGCCCGCGGAGAGGGGAAGACCCCTGCAATGCCCTCAAAGGCGGGCAGGGAACGAGGACCTTATGCCTCGTTCAGGATGGCGCTGATCCCCCCCAGGGGGATCGCAACCCAGTCGGGCCTGTTGTTCAGCTCGTAGCCAAGTTCGTACACCGCCTTCTGCAGCAGGAATGCATCGAACAGGATGTCGAATTCCTCGCCGCCCTGGGGGATGAAGGGGGCATCCCTGACCGTCTCGAGGTACGAGGACAGGAAAAGGGTGCTTGTATAGTGGTACCACACGATCACCCAGGGTTCAAGGAAAGGGGCGTCGGTCTGATGCACAAAGGGATAACGAAGGAACCCGGCATGCGCGGCATAATGAAATGAGCGCACCATTCCCGCCACATCCCGCAGGGGGGAACGTTTCAGCCGCCGCTCGCCCAGGGCCACAGCCGGCTCCCCCTCGAAATCGATGATCACGAAATCCTTGCCGGTGAAAAGGACCTGGCCGAGATGGTAATCGCCGTGAATCCGGATCTTCATGGCGGAGATCTTCTTTCCGAGGATTCGGGCCAGTCTGGCAAGGATCTCCCGCTCGGCATCCATCACCGCGGATGCCTCTTCCCGGATGTGGTCCGGAAGGCCCGCGAGGTTTTCCCGCAGCAGACGGAACACCTTCCTGGTCAAGCTCCGCATGGACTGGAACACGGAGCGCTGGTAGAGGATGGAGAAGGGCTCCGGGGTAAAGGCGGGGTCTCCCGTGAGCGAGTAAAGGGCACGATGCAGCTCCCCCGTGCGCCTTCCCAGAAGGCTCACCATCTCGGCAAAAAAGGCGCCCGCCAGTTCGTCCATGAAGGGATATGCCTTCATAAGATCCTCGTCGAACAGCCCTGATGTTCGGGGGATATCGGTGAGATCCCCCCTCCTCGCAAGCACCCGCTCGAGATATTTATGCACGTGATCCAGGGTGAAGTGCCAGGCATCCCCCTGGTTGGGCACGAACCGCTGGAGCAGTCCGATGAACGTCGGTTCGCCGCGCGGCTGCCGGTATTCGACGGCACCGGCAAAGGCAGGGATGTGGGGGAAGCGGGCCCTGTCGGTAAGGGCCCTGGTGATCTCCGCATCAGGGTGTGCGCCCTCATCGAGCTTTCTGAAAATCTTGAGTATAAAATTATCCTTATAAAGGATTGAGGTGTTGCTCTGTTCCGCCCCCAGCACGGAGGAATCCACATACGCCGCAGTTCCCCGGGGCATCCCCTCAAATCCCTTGTTGGGATAGGCGACAAACTCCCCTGCCTGCGTGCCGATCCTTTTTCGCCGTGCGATCATATCGAAGAGGATACGGTGCAACTCCCGGTTGTATGCCCCGTCATACAGTATCCCCTCCTCCTCCCCCACCTTCATGGAGGCGATGATGCTGTGGTGAAAATGCCTCCTTATGGCTTCGGCCTCGTGGCTGCCTGCCCAGGACAAGGGGATGAAATAGGTCTCGGGGATTCCCTCGTTGTAGTTGACCCGGATGGTGAGAAGAAGGGGCGCGCCAAGGCCCTTCCGGGCAACGGGCACCATCTCCAGGATTTCGATGGAGCGCATGGTCCTCCCCTTTCCGCCGAACCAGCGGGACTTCTTCAGATACGTTGGAAGCACGTGGCGTTCCAGCTTCTCCCGCACCTCGGTCCCGGCAAGCTCCTTTATCCCTTCCTGCACCTGCAGGTAGGGGAGCACGTCCTCCCGTTCCACCCTGATCATCTCCTGCTCGCCCTTCAGCACAAACCAGAAATAATTATGGGGGCCCAGGGTGAGGACGTAGGACTCCCGCCTGATGGGAGGGAAGTTGTTCTGGCTGAACGCCTCCTGAGGGATCAGGCCGGCGTATTCCGAAAGGTCCAGTTCCACCACCTGTGAGAACCGGGAAAGGTTCAGCACCACCAGGATGATCTCCTCCTGGTACTGCCTGATGAACGCCAACACCTTGGGATTCCGGGGGGAGAGAAACCGGATGTCGCCGCGGCTGAATGCCTTGAAGCGCCTCCGCATGGCGATCACCCGTCTCATCCACCACATCAGGGAGGAAAGGTTGCGCTCCTGGTTTTCAACGTTTACCACCTCGTAGTGATACTCGGGATCGATGATCGTGGGAAGGTAGAGACGTTGCGGATTGCTCGTGGAAAACCCGGCATTGCGGTCGGGGCCCCACTGAAAGGGGGTGCGCACCCCGTCCCGGTCGCCCAGGTAGTAGTTGTCACCCATCCCGATCTCGTCCCCATAGTAGATTACCGGGGTGCCCAGCAGGGAAAAGAGCAGCGTGTTCAGCACCTCGATCCGGTTGCGGTTGTTCCCGAGCAGGGGGGCGAGCCGCCGCCTGATCCCCAGGTTGATCTTGGTGAGGGGGTCCTGGGCATAGACCCGGTACATGTAGTCCCGCTCCTCGTCCGTGACCATCTCCAGGGTGAGCTCGTCGTGGTTCCGCAGGAACATGGCCCACTGGCACGGCTCCGGTATCTCCAGGGGCGGGTCCAGGATGTCGATGATGGGAAAGCGGTCTTCCATCTGGAGGGCCATGAACATCCTGGGCATCACCGGGAAGTTGAAGGCCATGTGGCACTCGTTGCCGTCACCGAAGTACACGGCTGCATCCTCCGGCCACTGGTTCGCCTCCGCAAGCAGCATCCTGTTCCTGAACCTGCTGTCCACATGTGCCCGCAGCCTCTTCAGAAAGGTGTGGGTCTCCGGGAGGTTCTCGCAGTTGGTGCCCTCCCGCTCGAACAGATAGGGGACCGCGTCGAGGCGCAGGCCGTCCACCCCCATGCCCAGCCAGAAATCGATGACACTGAGGATGGCCTTCTGTACCCTGGGATTGTCGTAATTGAGATCGGGCTGATGTGCATAGAAGCGGTGCCAGTAGTAGGCCCCTGCCACCGAGTCCCATGTCCAGTTCGATGACTCGAAATCCTTGAAGATGACCCGGGCATCCTGGTATCGGTCCGGCGTATCGCTCCATACGTAGAAATCCCGCCAGGGAGTACCGGGCTTTGCCCACCTCGATCGCTGGAACCAGGGGTGCTGGTCCGAGGTGTGATTGAGCACCATCTCGGTGATCACCCTGATCCTGCGCTGGTGGGCCTGCCGCAGGAATTCCCTGAAATCCCGCAGGGTGCCGTAGGTGGGGTGCACGCTGAAGTGATCGGCGATGTCGTAGCCGTCATCCCTGAGGGGGGAGGGATAAAAGGGGAGGAGCCATATGGCGGTGATCCCCAGGTTCTGGAGATAGTCCAACCTGGTGATGAGCCCCTTGAAATCGCCGATCCCGTCCCCATTGCTGTCGCAGAAGGCCTTCACATGAAGCTCGTAGATGACGGCGTCCTTGTACCAGAGGGGATCGTCCTCCAAATATGACCGCTGATTCTGTGCCATACCCCTCTTCCCTGACATGAAGAGAAAATAATTGGAACAAATTTTACCTGAACGTTTTCAAGTAATTACTTCTTTTTAATAACCTTCATCCCTTGTTGTAATCGAAAGGTCATGGGTGTTTACAAAAAAACATACCGTATATAGGGAATCCATTCCCGATTCTATAAGCGCTTGCCGTAAAAGGCAAACAGACCCCCTATTTTTTTATCGACAATAAGATTGTTCCCATCAGAATGACCTTGGATAGGGCATTGCCCCCGATCCCCTTGAGGTATGTTAATCAAAGGATGTGAAGGCATGTTCGAGATGTGGGGGGGCCTTGATGGTATGCTGTCGCTCAGAGCCCCGTGGGTCTTTACTGCTCCTTTGCGGATTCCTTTGCGACCTCGAAGTGTTTCGACAATAACCGCTGGGCCGAGGCACCTTCGATGGCCTTTATGGCGATGTTCTGAACCTGCTTGCCCGCATCGTCCGACTTTTGTGTCAACTGGCGGATGTACGTTTCCTGTTCCTTGATCTTCGCCTCGAGCCCCGAGACGATCTGGGCATGCAATCGTCTTTCCCCTTCAATCTCCTTGGCGGCGAGCGCTGCCTCGTGACGATACCGTGAGTCCAGTTTCTCGGTCACGGATTTTTCCGTATCCTGTATTGCCTTCTGCATTCTTTCCGGAAATTGAGTGACCGTGGCCTTCAATTCCTCGTATTCCTTCTCCCGGGCGGAAAGAGCAGCCTCGCGATCGGAAAGCTCCCTGTCAACGGTAGCACGTTTTTCGGCAAGCTCCTTATCCAGTGCCGCCTTCTTCGCCTCATACGCGTCGTGCTCCTTCTTTCTCTTCAACTGGAGGGAATAGGCGTACTCCTCTTCCTCCCGCTCCCGTTCCTTTTTAAGCCTTGCATCCCTTTCCTTCACCGACTGTTCGTGTGCCTCCTGCTCCCTTCTCCATTCCAGCCTTTTTTGCCCCAACTCCGCATCAAAGGCATTCCGCTTCTCCTCCATCTCCTTTGCAAACTGTGCATTCTTCTCCTTCTGTGCCTGAAGGAGGGCGGCCAGGCTGTCCGCGTTCACCGTGATATCGTGAATCTCCTCCAGAGTCCTTCGTCCGATTTCTATTGCCTGTTGCAGGTCCGACAATTTCTTGAACTCGGCAATCAACCGTTCCTCAAGGTTGTCCAGGGCTCCCCCTATCTCCAGCTTGATCTGGGCCAGTCCCTTTACAATCCTCTCCACTGAATGCTGGGATGCCTCCCTGACGAGCCTTTTTTCCTCAGCCTGTTTCCTCTCCGCTTGCCGATCCGGTACCTGGTCCCTCTGGAGCCTTTCCAATACCTCATGGTATGCCTGCAAAATCTCACTCTTGGTGCTTTTCCCCGAGATCTCCTTTTTCTCTTCCATGGTCACACTCCTTTTTATTCCTCATGACAAGCCAAGTCATTGTTATACAATCATCGCAGGGATTATGTTTCACCACTGATCGAATGCCTGCGTGAGTTGGCCGGATAAGAGGTTATGGACACTTCGCTCCGTCTTCCCTTTACGTGTATACATACATGAATCCCCGTATTAAGCGTCTCCAACGAAAGGGGAATACAGATCAACGTCCAATCAATGAGATGCCTTCCTTGAGGATGGTATCAATAAAGGAATTTTTTTCGCTGATCATCCGTGTAATCTCATCCTTGGTATATACCAAAAGGTCAAGGGGAACCGCTATATCAAATTCCCTTCTGAATCTTAGAATCCTCTTGTAAGGCGCATCCGTTGTCTTATTGAGAATGATCAGTATATCAACGTCGCTTGTGCCCACCTGTTCCTTCTTAGCTATGGAGCCAAACAAACGTATATCGAGAACCTCGGGATATTTTATACGCACCGATTCCGCTGTTTTTTGTAATGCTTCAAGAAGCGCTTCTCTATGTATCGAGATAAACTTCACAGAACCTAATGATTTCTTCTGCAGCATGGAGTGCCTCTCCTGCCATCCTCTTATTGTAGTAATCCGCCGGTTTTCCGATGCTGAAACCATTTGGGTATCGTGTAGGGATATAAAAGGTATCTAACAATTGTGCCAACTCGATAAGGTACACCGGAATTTTTTTATTCTATCTTTAAGTAATGTGGTTATATGTGCGACGGAATGTCCTCAGGCATCGATTCCCAATTTCATACAGAGCCCTTTTATGGACTTTTCAGCAGCCTGCTGCGACGTAAAGCATGCCCATTCGTAAAACTCATATTAGATATCCAGTTTTGCCCTTTCCAGATCCCTTAGTGCCTGTTCTATCCAATCCTTAGCCCTGTTCATGGGCCCATGTGCCTTTATTGCATGAAAGCCGTGTCATTAGTGAACCCCCTTGGCGTCCGGGCGGAAACCGCTTTTTTACC
Source organism: bacterium (assembly GCA_049472315.1). Taxonomy (GTDB): domain Bacteria; phylum SZUA-182; class SZUA-182; order DTGQ01; family JAFGSM01; genus JBLIRM01. Next base: position 50,938 of record JBLIRN010000017.1, on the reverse strand, counting down.
TGAAGCATCGAATCCGTCCTCTCCGCCAGGACGGCGAATCAAAAGAATATGCATGGAGGATGGTCAATTACTATTACCATGATATTGATTTCCCTTCCCATTGTCAAAGAAAATTCCCTCTCCCCGGGCGGAGACCGCCGCCCTACATGAAGTAGTCGAAGTCCGCCTCCCTGCGCAACCGGCGGTGCACCCTGAATATGTGGGCCGGGACGAGGGAGGGGGCAAGCTCCACGTGGTTCGAATCCCCCTGCCACAGATATTTGTCATCGCTGATCAGGTCGGTGACAAGGTAGGGCTGGCCCGGCACGATACCCATCTCATCGAGGGGAATCTTGACGAAGCCGGATTGGGTGTGGAAGGGATCCAGGTTCACGACGACCATGACGATGTTGGAGAGGTCCTCGGAGGCCTTGACAAAGGCAAGGAGGTATTCGTTGTCCACCTCGCAGAACCGGAGGTTCCCGGTGGCCTGCAGGGCCTTGTTGTTCCGCCGGATCGCGTTGACCCGGGCGATGAAGTCCCGCAGGTTATCCTCCCGTGCATCCACATCCCAGTGCCTCACCTCGTATTTTTCCGAATTAATATACTCCTCGCGGTCGGTGACCCCCTCGTTGATAAACAGCTCGAAGGGAGGACCGTAGAGTCCGTAGTTCGAGGAGAGGGTTGCAGCCAGCACAAGGCGGACGAGAAATGCGGACCTGCCGTCGTACTGCAGGAATTCAGGGAGGATATCCGGGGTAGTAGGCCAGAAACAGGGGCGGAGATACTCCTGTATCCCGGCGGAGATAAGCTCGGTGAGGTATGCGGTGAGTTCCTGCTTGGTGTTTCGCCAGGTGAAATATGTGTAGGACTGGGTGAAGCCAAGCTTTGCCAGGCGGTTCATGACCTTGGGCCGGGTAAATGCCTCCGCAAGAAAGAGCGCATCGGGATGCTGCCGCTTCACCTCCCTGATGAGCCATTCCCAGAATGAAAAGGGCTTGGTGTGGGGGTTGTCCACGCGGAATATGCGAACCCCCTTTTCGATCCAGAAAAGCACGATCCCCTTCAATTCCTCCCACAGGGAATGCCAGTGGTCCGTCTCGAAGAAGAAGGGCACGATGTCCTCATAGCGTTTGGGGGGATTTTCCGCAAACTGGATAGTGCCGTCCGGCCGCCACTGGAACCACTCCGGGTGCTCTTTGAGATAGGGGTGGTCGTTTGAGCACTGGAAGGCCAGATCAAGGGCGATCTCGATGCCGTGGCCGGCGGCCTTTTTGACGAGATCCTCGAAGTCCTCCATGGTGCCGAGGAGGGGATGGACGCTGGTATGCCCTCCCTCTTCGGACCCGATGGCCCAGGGGCTTCCCGGGTCGTCCGGCCCGGCAGCAGGGGCGTTGTCCTTTCCCTTGCGTTTTGTCCTGCCGATAGGGTGAATGGGGGGCAGGTAGAGCACATCGAATCCCATCCGCTCCAGCTCGGGGAGGAACCCTTCGCAGTCCTTAAATGTCCCGTGTCCTCCCGGCTCCGGGGAACAGGATCGGGGAAAGATTTCGTACCAGGTGCTGAACAGGGCCTTCTCCCTGTCCACCACCAGGGGAAGCTCCCGCTCGTATACGGACAACAGCCCCCTATCCGGATACCGTTCCATCAGCACGGCAAGCTCGTCGCCAAGACCCACGGAAACCGCCTGCTCGATATCCTCCCGGTTGCTCACGATAGCGGCGATCTGACGGAGCCTCTCCATGTCGATCCCTGCTGCCCGCTCCGCAGCCGCCTCCACGTATCCGGCACCGACCAGGAGCTTCACCCCCACCTCCTGACCCGCACCTCGTGTCTTCCTCAGATCCTTGGACCAGGTTCCGAACCGGTCGATCCACCCCCCCACCGTATAGGAATAAAAACCAGGCGCTTCCACGCTGAAGGACCCCTCCCAGACATCGTTTCCCGATGATGTCATGGGTGACTCGCGCCACTCCTCCTCATCCTCCCTGCGAAAGAGAATGACCGCGGCGACATCGTCGTGTCCGTCCGCAAATACATCCGCACTGACCATGATCCGCTCGCCTGTCACCCGTTTTAGGGGAAACCTGCCGCCATCGATCTGCGGGGTGACCCGCTCGATGACCACCCGCCTGCGTCCGTCGCGTTCCATGCCGTTCCTCCTGTTCATCGCCTGGTGACAACGATCATTCTCAGTCCCCTGCACCTTCGCCGGGATGATGTGCATTCCGGGAGGGGCTCGATAATCCGTCCTTCCCGGAGCGGTTCGAATCAAACCGCACCGGATATCGGCTTAGATAAAAATTGTATAGACAGATCGGCCAAAAAGCAACCCACACCCCCGTATCCCCCCTGTATCCAATAGCATTTAACCATCATTCCCCTGATCGATGCGAATGCATTGCATCCGGTGAACAGGCACAGGATACATTGTGCATCCGTTGCGGGGATTTGGATCTCGACACGCACCAGGATTGCTGCTATAGTGCTTCACAACGGCATTGGCCTTTACACCGCACGTGTCTTCACTCCCCGCTGCACGCCCGGTTATCCCCCTGATACGGAGAATCCCGAAACAACGGCTGAAAGGGGAAGGAGTCAGAGCACCGCGCACATGGCAAGGACACCGCCCATGGATACCAGCACGACATACAGAAGTCGCATCATCGAGGCCAACAAGGACGAGTACGGCGAACGGTACGCAGCCTTGAGATGGGCCTCGGAAACACAGGCCCGCAGCGCAGCCGGCCTGAGGCAGGAGATACTATCCGCCCTGGAGGAATCGGTGCACATCCGATTCAAGGGGACCAAACCCCATTCGGGTGACCTCTCTCCGGGGTGCGAGATATGCGGAAATGGCACGTGGTCCTGCCTGTTCATCAACGGAAGGTGCAACTGCCGCTGCTTTTACTGCCCCGCCGAGCAGAAGGGCATAAGCGTGCCCATGACGAACACGGTGCCCTTCCCCCGCACCGGTGACTACGTAGACTACATCGGGGCACTTGATTTCAAAGGGGTGAGCATCAGCGGCGGCGAGCCCCTGGTTACCCTTCCCACCACGCTGAGCTTCATCAGTGCGGTGAAGAAACGGTTTGCGGACAGGATTCATGTGTGGCTGTATACGAACGGGACCCTGGCAACACAGGAGATCCTCGCCCGGCTCAGGGATGCGGGATTGGATGAAATCAGGTTCAATATCGGCGCTTCCGGCTATGACCTCGAGCCGGTGAAATTGGCGGTGGGCACCATCGGGTGTGTCACGGTGGAGATCCCTGCGGTCCCTGAGGATTATGATCTCATGAAGGCCAAGCTCGCCGAGATGGAGCAGATCGGGATACACCACCTGAACCTTCATCAGTTGCGCCTGACCCCGCACAATTACGAGCAGCTCGCGCACCGAAACTACACCTTCCTCCACGGGGAGAAGGTGACCGTGCTCGAGTCCGAATTGACCGCATTGAACCTCATGCGATATGCCATAGAAAACGCGGTCGGGCCTCCCATAAACTACTGCTCCTTTGTGTACAAAAACAGGTTCCAGCGGGCGGCGGCTCGCAAACGGAGTGCCCGGGTCATACGGAAAGGGTATGAGGAGATCACCGAGAATGGATACCTTCGCACCCTCTGCGTTACGGGCCCGGCGGATGAGATCCGGATGCTTGCGGATCGCTTGAGGGCCCGGAATACAAGCGGGACATCCTGGTGCAGGGACGCATCGGGAAACAGGCTCTATTTCGGCACATCCGTGTGGGAGCATGTATCGTTCGAACGCGTGACCCTTATGATCGGGTACAGCGAGGCCAGGATCCTTCCCTCGATCTCCTACCGCCATCCCTTTGTCGAGGTTGCCTTGAACAGGGGAAGAACCATAGCAATCGAGACAATCCGGGCGTGTGAGGAGATGATGGTGGGGCATGATGAGATCGCCCGTTTCGAAGACCTCGTGATACGGAAAATGGGAGTACGCGAACCGGGCACCAGGGATGAACGGTGGCGGGCGATCGAGGGATTCGAATACCTCAGGGAGGGACTCCAGGAATATTACTGATCATCATGGCGTCGCACTGCACGAGGACGGTTCGATCATCGTGAGGAAATCCTCCGGAAGCGGTGCGCCATAGGCACGTTCAGGCATTCCACCCATTCCAGGAAGGGTAATCCGGCAGGCGTGGAGCATCAGGCGACCCACGCCCGTTGAGGGTGCCTTCCTCTCACGCCCGAGCAGCGGTCCGTAGAGACGGTCCCCAAGAATCGGTGCGCCCATGAAGGCCATGTGGATACGTAGCTGGTGCGTACGCCCTGTTTCCGGCCACAGACGCACCCACTGTACCCCCTGCGACTCCCCCGTCACTTGGTAGCGGGTAATGGCGCGAAGTCCCCCCTTTTCCTTCACCGACATCATATCCCGGCGCCTGGGATGTGAGCCGATGTAAGCGGTGATGCATCCCTCGGGTGCGAGACGGTTGGGCGCAGCCACAGCCGCACAATACTCCCGCCCAACCGTACCTGCCTTGAATGCAGTATCCAGGAAACGGTTGATCGGACCGGGACGGGTGAGGATCACTATGCCGGAGGCGTCGCGATCGAGGCGATGGAACAGGGAAAGGGCGCCAAACCGCCGGATCGAAAGATCCAGGAGGTTGCCCGCCCGGGCACCGTGCGTGTCGTGGGAAAGCAAACCTACAGGCTTGTTGACGGCGATGAGGTCATCCTCCAGGCTAATGATCCAGGCATCATCGAACACGGCAGGAGGGGGCAGCTTCTCTTCGGGAGGGCGGGCAACCTCGATTTCGTCACCGTGTTCCACCATCCAGGAGCAGAGCCAGACCACTCGGCCATTGACCCTGACCCCTCCCGCATTGATCAGCGACCTCACGGCATGACGCCCCCAATAAGGAAACAGGAGGAGCAAGGCCCGATCGAGCCTGGTTGGCCGCTCAATGCCGCATACTCGTGTACGAATCCCGCGCATCCCTGTGTCCATCCTTCACAATAAATACCCCTTTCGCCATCTTGATTCAGCCTTCCACGGGGATTGTATCACCAGTTCCAGTGCGTGTAAATCACGTGCGTGCACGTTTTTGAATTTTTCATATACGGATTTCGAAATTCTTCTAAATAGCGTACCACAGGCGTTGTGGCTGAAGATGTAAATGCCATATATTACAGGTGGTTATGTCATCTTGGATATCCCTCTGTGCTGGCATACAAGTTGCTTTTTATAGTACTCGAGACGTGAATGTGTGACAGGTTGTTACAAGGGAGTTTTTGTAAGTAATGTTTTTTATGTAGTATTCCATTTTAATAACCTCCTTTTTATATCCCAATTCGTAACAGCCTGTCCCCCGAAAACCACAATCGATTGGAACCATACTTCGCTCTATGCACACAACCTTTAGGGCCTTTAGGCAACATGTGGGCCGAAAGAAAGGAGGAGGATAGCAGGAGACATTGTGCTGAATCTGTTCTCATAGAACCCTTCGTCAGACAAGGTTAAAAAAGGAGGTTAGCGAGCATGAAAAGGAAAGGGATTGAGATATTTGCAGTACTTATTCTCGTCGCCGCCGTTGCCCTCTGCCTTGCGCCCCGTGTAAACGCCTATTACGGCGGGCTCTATGGTGGCCTCTTAGGCATGTATGGGGGCCTCTTAGGTGGCTATGGCGGGCTGTATGGGGGCCTCTTAGGTGGCTATGGCGGACTTTATGGGGGCCTCTACGGAGGCATGTACGGCATGTACGGCATGTACGGGGGCATGTACAGCCCGTTCAGTTTCGCGAATCTTTACTATCCGGTGCAAACAGCAGGAGGCCTGACCTATCAGGTGCCATTCCTCCAGATCGCTCCGCTACTCGGTGTTGCCGGATTGTACAATCAGCTCTTCCCGAACCTGTTTAATCCTCAGCCCCAAGCTGCGCCAATTGTCAACGTGTCAACCCCGGCTACCCTGGGCGTGACATTCCCGACACCGGTGGGTACTTTCTCGATAACGTGATGAAACATGGTTTCGGCAGGGAGGCCCGGGGATTTCCCGGCCTTCCTGCCGCACCTTTTTGGTAGCCGGCAGTGTGTGGAGAACATCCCTGACGTAGGCAACGGATGCATTCCCATCCTAAGCCCGGCACATTACGGCCGCCTGTATCAAAGGCATGTGTGAAAACTTCGAAATTTTGCGAAGTTTTTTGCACGAAGGGTCTGTTTCTTTACTCTCTAAGCACGCCAAGATACTGAATTCGCAGGAAGGAGGATGCAATCGACACACAACGGCTGTCCGCTCGAATTTCGACCGTGCGACTCTTACGGCATACACCACGATCGAACATCCATTGTGCACCCCACGTAAAGGATCAGTATTGGGATGTGTGAAAGGGGGTGAATATAAGGATTAAGAACTTTTACCACTATCCTTATTCTTGGCAGGTTTGATAGTGAAAAAAGTACGTTCATTCACCAGGTTTTTGAAGGAGGTTAGGACCGATGAGTAAAAAAGGGCTAGTTCTTTCAATTAGCTTAGTGCTCGTCATCGCCCTGTGCGTTGTTTTTGTTGGTCAGGCGAATGCCTATTACAGCGGCTACTACGGCGGACTCTATGGCGGACTCTATGGCATGTACGGCGGACTCTACGGCATGTACGGTGGCATGTACGGTATGTACGGCGGCCTCATGGGCATGTACGGCGGACTGTATGGTATGTACGGCGGACTCTACGGCATGTACGGTGGCCTCATGGGCATGTACGGTGGCCTCATGGGCATGTACGGCGGCCTCATGGGCATGTACGGCGGACTCTACGGCATGTACGGCGGGCTCTACGGAATGTACGGCGGGCTCTACGGAATGTACGGAATATACTGATCAGGGATGTGGTAAGGCCTCACCCGGTCACAAGCACACCAGTTGATAGATGGAAGGCCTGGATGACAGGAGACACCCAGGCTTTTCCTTTTTCATCCCCATCCCTCTGTTCCGTTTCAAACGCAACCGGACATGATACGTCCGGTTCCCTCCATTTCTGGCATTATTATTGCTTGAAAGAGTAATAAGCTCATATGCTTAATTGACAATAGCCTTTTCGTTCAATAAGATTGGAATAGGACCATCACCGTTTCAGGAGGCTGGAGACATCATAAATGGTATGTCACATGATAATAGTGCGGCATGCCTCAGTGAAAGCGGTGATGTAAATCCTGGAGACACACATGAGACGAAGTATTAGCCGGCTCCTTTCATTCCTCGCAGGATCCGCAGTATTCTGCATTCTCTTCGGCATCCAGGATATCATCATCGGTCACCCTCCTATTATCGTGCGATACTATTCCTTCCCTTTCGTGATCGGCGGCTTCCTGGGGCTTATCTTCTTTATATGGCGCATAAAGCTCAAGGAAAGCAGAGGACGGACTGCCCGTCTCAATCTCATGCTGCGTATCATACAAAACGTGGACAAGCTCCTGGTCAAGGAGGGGGACCGCGAAAGGCTCATCCAGGGCATCTGCAATACCCTGGTCGAAAACAAGGGATATTACCTCACTGCCTGGATCGTTTTGCTGGGGCCATCGGGGGGGCTCGTTACCACTGCCGAGGCTGGTTGGGATGAAGACTTCCTCTCCCTCTCTCTATGCGAAGAAATGAACTCCAACCAACTTCCCCCTTGCATCAAACGGGCACTCTCAAAATCGGAGGTGGTATTCATTGACACCCCTGCCCTCGCCTGTCCTGAATGCCCCCTTGCTTCCCAATACCCTGACAGGGGGGTCATGACCGTGCGATTGGAGCACGGGGGAAAGATCTATGGGGCGCTGTCGGTATCGACTGCCAAGCATTTTATGGCCGACGAAAGGGACCAGGGACTCATCGAAGAGGTGGCGGAAGATATCGCCTTCGCCCTCCACAGCATCGACCTGGCAGAGGATCGGAAGCGGAAGGATAGGGAACTGCAGATCATCCTGGATGCGGTGCCTGCCATGGTGTTCTACAAGGATACGGAAAACCGGATCGTGCGGGTCAACGATTCCTTTGTCAGGGCAACCGGACTATCACGAAAAGAGATCATCGAAAAATCCTGTTTCCATCTCTTCCCCGGTCAGGGTGACGATTTCTGGAGGGACGACCGTGAGGTCATGGAGACCGGCTGCCCGAAACGGAACATCACCGAACAAATGGCTACAGCGCAAGGGCTGCGTTGGTTTGAAACGGATAAGATCCCCTACCGGGATGACCAGGGAAACATCATCGGGATAATCGGCTTCTCCATCGACATCACCGAGAAAAGAGAGGCCGAGGAGGCGCTCCAGAGGAGCGAGAAGAGATTCCGCGACCTGGTTGAAAACTCCCTGATCGGCATCGCCATCATCCAGGAAGACAGGATTATTTACCGGAATCCTGAATATGAGAGGATTTTCGGGCCTGAATCCGCGTTCTTTCATTCCATGGATTTTTGCGGCATCCATTCCGAGGATGTGGAAAGGGTCAGATCGGATTTCTCCCGGTTGACCTCGGGGGAGGTGCGGAACATCTCATTGGACTTCCGGTTCTATCCCCGGGGAGGACACGCCATGAAATGGGTGTCCTGCAGAACGACCACGACCGAATACCAGGGTAAAGAGGCAATACTCATCAACATGATGGACATTTCCAGGGCCAAAGAGCTTGAAAATCTTGTGAGGATTCAGGACAAGATGACATCGTTGGGCCGTGTGGCTGCGGGGATTGCACATGAGATCCGGAATCCCCTCTCGGGTATCAACATCTATCTGAATACCTTGGAGAAGATCTATGACAAGGGGGAAGACCTGGAAAAGGTAAAACGGATCATCAGCCAGATCCAATCGGCATCGGGAAAGATCGAATCCGTTATACGGAGGGTCATGGACTTCTCACGGCCGTGCACGCCGAAGCTCCTCCTGACGGACATCAACCACCCGATCGAAGAGGCCCTCGGTTTGGCATCAACCTCTCTGAGAAAAATGGGTATAACACTGGAAAAGCACCTGGCCAAAAGGCTTCCTACCTGCCTCATCGACAGCCACCTGATAGAGGAGGTGATCCTGAACCTGATCACCAATGCCTCGGATGCCATAAAGCATATGGAAGGAGAAAAGAGGATACGCATCTCTTCATCCATGCAGAAGAGCTCCATCATACTTACCATTTCAGATTCAGGCCTCGGCATCCCCCCTCAAATACAGGGAAGGATCTTCGATCCCTTTTATACCACCAAGACCGGAAGCACGGGAATCGGTCTGAGCATCTGCCACCGCATCATTACGGACCACGGAGGGAGCCTCAATCTGGGCACAAGCGAGTGGGGCGGGGCCGAATTCAAGATCGAAATCCCGACAGCCCAGGGGAACGGACGTAAATGATCTCCTATCTCATTTACATCATCGATGATGAAGAGACCATCCGGGAGGGTATCACCATGGCACTGGAACCGGAGTATCAGGTGAAGGCATTCCCCACAGCCGAGGCCGCCATCAAGGCAATCAAAGGCACCCCTCCCGATCTGGTGCTGCTCGATATCGGACTGCCGGGGATGGACGGCCTCGATGCACTCCGCCACATCAAGGACATCGACCCCGAAATCCTGGTGATCATGATCACGGCCTATGAGGACATCAACACCGTGATTGCCGCCATGAAGCAGGGGGCGCGCGATTATGTGATAAAACCGATCAACATGGACGGACTCGAGATGATCATCCGCAACTGTCTGGAGTCCGTCAGGTTGCGCAAGGAGGTCCGGGCGCTCCAGGAGCACTATCTGAAGGAGAACATCCCTTTCTTTAGCGGCACCAGCAACATCATGCAGGAGGTAATGGAATTTATCGAAATGGTAGCCAAGAGCGCGGACACCCCTATCCTCATCATCGGGGAGACCGGCACCGGCAAGGAGCTTATCGCCGGTGCCATTCATTATCGGAGCCCCAACTTCAACGGGCCGCTGATAACGGTGAATTGTGCATCCATTCACAAGGAGCTCATCGAGAGCGAGCTTTTCGGGTATGAAAAGGGGGCATTCACCGGGGCAAGGGAATCGGGGAAGAGGGGGCTGATCGAGGAGGCGAAAAACGGGACCCTGTTTCTCGACGAGGTGGGTGACCTGAGCATCGAGGCCCAGGCAAAACTGCTCAGGTTTCTCGAGATGGGGGAATTCTACCATATCGGCGGCACCGAGAAAATCACGGTGAAAACCAGGATAGTCTCGGCAACCAATAAGGACCTGGAGGCCATGATTCAGAACGGCATGTTCCGCAAGGACCTCTATTTCCGCCTTGGGGTCATCAAGGTTGAGGTCCCCTCCCTGAACGAACGCCGGGAGGATATCATACCCCTGGCCGAACACTTCCTGGTGGAATTCAGCAAAAAGTTCGGCAAGACCTTTACGGGGCTCTCCCCACAGGCCGAAGCCGTTCTCACCGTTCATCGGTGGACGGGGAATGTCCGCGAATTGAGAAACTTCATTGAGCGTGGGGCGCTCGTGGGCAAGGGACCTGAATTGACGCCCCAGGACCTGGGAATCAAAGATGCAGGCATACGGGGAGTACGCAGCGGCCGCAAAGATCTCCCGCACACCCTACCCTCTATCCCCCCCGACGGCATGGACCTCGCCGCTGCGCATCAGGCCTTTGAACGTTTCTATATCGAAGAGGCGCTCAGAATGGCCGGGGGAAATGAGTGCAAGGCTGCACGGCTCCTCAATATCAACCATCACACCTTTCGCTATCGCAAGAAAAGGCTGAAGATCAGGGAATGAGCCCTTCCCCTTCCCGTCCTCCTCCATATTCACCTATCAGATAAGTCATTAGAATTTTTTCTATGCGCCATTTCGAAATTTCTCTAATCATTACATACATGAAGGGATACAGAAAGGCGAAAATGCAGTATATTCGCCGGTTCCGCGCCTATCATACCGGCCGTGTCCGTGGCACACACAATGCTAATAGAAAGTGGGAGAGAACGTCAATGGTTCACCAATCATGTAGCTCGACAATGGACCTCTATGATAATACTATGAAACAAGTCAAGATCCTGCTCATCGACGATGATGAGTGGATCAGGGATTCCTTGAGCCTGTTTTTTGAAAACGAGGGATGGCACTTGCGCGCCCTCGAAACGGCAGAGGAGGGCATTGAACTGCTCAAGGACCAAGCATTCGAGGTCATCATCACCGACTACCGATTGCCGGGGATGGATGGCCTGGAATTCTTCAAGCAGATCAAGGAGACTCATCCCCATGCGCTGAAGATCCTGATCACCGCTTACTGGAACACGGAGGTGGAATCGGAGGCGGAGAGGATAGGGATCCGTGATCTCATCAAAAAGCCCTTCACCACCAAGACCATTGAGGAAACCCTCTCCCGATGGATGAAGGAAACGCACAGGCAGTGATACGCCGAAGCGGTGCATTACGCGCATATCCTTCCATCCTTATCGTGATTACACACTATCCTGCAGGAAGGGGGGGAGCCTTCTCATACACTATCTTCGGCAACCGCACATCCTGCACGTCCTTAATTACAAATTTCCATTCTGTCGAATAAATAGATAGTGGATATGCGATCCGCGGAAGAGAACCGGCATGCCAACCGCAACAATTCATCCCGTGGGGTCAATGACGTACCATAGGAATTCAGGAAGGAATATGTAGATGCCTCAAAAACTGTTGGAAAGGCCCATCCATGAAACGGATTCCATTCTGGATGCCATCAGAAGGGGTGCGGAGATCATCGATGCGGATTTCAATGTCCGCTACGTGAGCGAGCAATGCCGGAGGATCTACGGCGATCCCACCAACAGGAAATGTTATGAATATTTTATGGGCAGACGCGAACCCTGCCCGAAATGTAGCATCGTGGAGGCGAAAAGGGTGAAGGCCCCGATCGTTACCGAAAAAATCCTGCCCAGGCGGTTCAACCGGATCATGCAGGTGACCACGATCCCCTTTCAGGTAGAGAGCGGCAAATGGTGGTTCGCACTGATTTCCGTGGATATAAGCAATCGAAAAAGGGCCGAGGAGACCTTGCGTGAAAGCGAGGAGCGACTGCGCAGCATTCTGGACGCCCTCCCGGACATGATCGTGCAGGTTGATCCGGATATGAACATCATCTGGGCAAATAAACGGGCGCTGGATATGAACCCTGATGCACTGGGGCAGCCCTGCTTCAAGGCGTACGTGGGCAGGGATGAGCCATGCGAGGGATGTCCGTGTTCCAGGGCACTAAGAACCGGACGCATCGAAATGGCCACCATGTATCAACCGATTACCCAAGGGATCGAAGGGGTATGCTACTGGGAGGATATCGGCGTTCCCCTCAAGGATAAACGAGGGAATGTCACCGGTGTGATCGAGATCGCACGGGACGTGACCGAACGCAAGCGGGCCGAACATGCGGTGCACCACTACATCGAGGAACTGAAGACACGCAACGAGGAACTGGATGCCTTCTCCCATACCGTAGCCCATGACCTCAAGAACCTGCTGGGGGTGCTCATAAACTGCGGATATGCGATCGAGCAGGGGCATGAGAGAATGCCCAGGGAAAAGATCCTGCGCTATGGCCAGAGGATCCTGAACAACGGACAGAAGATGATCAATATCATCGACGAGTTGATGCTCCTTGCCCGGGTACGCACACTCGACGAGGTGGAAACAGAGCCGCTTCACATGGAGCGGATTGTGGAAGACGCCATGGGCCGACTGGACCATTTGATTAGGGAATACAACGCAGACATCACGCTTCCCACGGTAATGCCCAAGGCGTTAGGATACGGCCCATGGGTGGAGGAGGTGTGGGTCAACTATCTGAGCAATGCCATAAAATACGGCGGAAGGCCCCCGCGCGTGGAGATTGGCGCCTCCCCAGGCCCAAACGGCATCATCCGCTTCTGGGTCAAGGACAACGGCCCCGGTTTTCCCCCCGAGGACCAATCCCGCCTGTTCCACCCCTTTACCCAGATCAACCAGGCACGCATCGAGGGACACGGGCTTGGATTGTCCATCGTCCGCCGGATCGTTGAACGGCTCGGCGGAGAGGTGGGGGTGGAAAGCCGACAGGGACAAGGAAGCACCTTCTTCTTTACCCTGAAGAAGGCGAAGGGGTGAATCCTCGCCACTTCCCTATGCATCAACCAAGGACTGGTACAGATCGAAGGTCTTTTGTGCGATCGTCTTCCAACTGAATACCTCTTCTGCGCGCCTGCGGCCCTTTTGCCCCATTTTCCTGCGCCTTTCCGGATCGGCTATCAGCCGGCTGATGGCATCTGCAAGGTTTTTAGAGAACTGCCGGTTATCGCATGACGGGCCGACACAGTCATGACCCGGCTCCACCAGAAGCCCCGTTTCTCCGGGAACGACCACCTCCTTGATCCCGCCCACCGCAGTTCCCACCACCGGTGTTCCGCACGCCATGGCCTCCAGGTTGATGATGCCGAAGGGCTCGTAGATGGAGGGACAGCAGAACACAGCCGCATGGGAGTAGAGTCCCACAATCGTCCTCTTGTCCACCATCTCCTGTATCCAGAAGACATTGTTCCGCATCCCCCGGACCGCCGCCACACCCCGTTCCATCTCCTCGGCGATCTCCCTGGTGTCGGGGGCCCCTGCGCAGAGCACCACCTGGACGGAGGGATCGAGGTACGGGATGGCATTGACCAGGTGTATGATCCCCTTCTGCCTGGTTATCCTCCCCACAAAGAGCACGTAAGGTTTATGCGGGTCAATGCCGAAGCGCTCCAGGGATTCCTGAGAGCAGGTCCGGCAGTACTCTTCAACGTCGATCCCGTTATAAATCACGTGCACCCGTTCCTCGGCTACGTGAAAATGGGTGAGCACATCCTTCCTGGTCTCCTCGGACACGGCGATCACCGCGTCGGCCATCTCGATTGCGGTCCTTTCCACCCAGCAGGAAAAATCGTAGGCCCGTCCAAGCTGTTCCCGCTTCCATGGGCGCAGCGGCTCCAGCGAATGGATGGTGATCACCAGGGGTATGCCGTAATGGAATCTGGCCAGGATGCCCGCCAGATGGGTATACCAGGTGTGGCAGTGGACGATCCGGGCATCGATGTCCTTTGCAGTGAAGGAAACGCAGCGGCAGCAGGCTGCCAGCGAACTTTTGATCTCCTTCGGGCAGGTCTCGAACAATCGCTCATCGCCCCCGAAACCGTTGACCTTCAGGTTCTCGCGGTCTGCCTCTTGGTTCCCGAAACACCGCACCTCCACCGGGGTGAGCCGGGAAAGCTCGCGGACCAGATACTCCACGTGGACCCCAGCCCCTCCATAGACATGGGGGGGGTATTCATTAGTCAGCATCAATACCTTCATGCACGCTCCATCCTATGATCCGGACATGCCAATATTTCTAACATAGCACGATCAATCCGCATGTTCAAATGATTTATACTCCATTCGGTCAACGATTGACTTTTTTGACCACAGAAAACACGGCATTCAGAGAGGAGATCAATCAGAGATTCCATGACACCTTAACACATCATTTCTGTGAACCGTATGGCAGATCTCTGAAACGCACATTGCGGGTGAACGGGGTATAACCTTTTGAATCATAGAGAGGGGTTACCCCTTCCTGCTGATAAGCAGTGTGGCACCCGAGGTGGTCCGGGCGATCTCCAGAGCCACCTCGCCGAATACCTTCCTCCGGCGGCCATGACGCTGGATTCCCAGGATGACCAGATCGCTTTGTGCAGCATGCCCCTGTACCCCCTCCACCACGTTGTCGCTTCGGATGACCTCCACCTTGGGCTCCACGGGAACCTCATCCCCGGCAAAGCGGGTGAGCGTGTAGCGGATCCATTGCATCTCCTTGTCCGTCGTCTCTTCCGGAACCACCCTCAAAAAGGTTACCTCACGCTCGGATGTCCGGCACAGGCTCCCCAGCAGCCGGGCCCGCAACTCGTCGTGGTCCCCCTTCCCCCCCACCGGGACGAGAATGCTGCGCACATTTGAGAGCTGCCAATCGGCAGGGGATTTCAGGAAGACCGTATCGGAATCCACCCTGCTCACCAAATCGTTGAGGCGGGGATTCAAGGTGTTGTAAGCCAGGTCACTCAGGCCGATGAGCATGCTTTCGCAGCGGTGAACACGGGCAACCCGCACGATTTCGACCCATGGATTGGGGGCGACCGTGATGAGGGCCTCAGGGGCGAGACCGGAGCTGAAGGATGCGGTGAGCGCCTCCTGCAGGACATCCTGGGTGGCAAGGAGCTGGGCCGGAGGTTGCCCGGCCTTCCATTTGCCGGCGCCGGCAACCACAAACAGGAGAAGTGCCCTTCCCACGCGGGAGGGGGAAAGGGCGTTTGCCACCTCCACCATGGCCCTGGCACGATCCGGGTTGGCAAGGGGGACGAGCACGAGGGGGCTCCGCCCCCTTAACCGCACCAGATGCGGGTTCTGTGCCTCCGTCATGGCGTCAACGACCTCCGCACGTCCGGCAAGGATCGCGAAGTAGAGGATGAATCCGAGGGCAAGCCAGGCACCGACGATCTTCCCTGCGGAAGGTGCGTTCAAGGTCTGGAACACGGCCAGGGAGGCGCACAAAACCGCCCCTATCAGCGGAACCGTGGGAAATGGCGGCTGCAACGCGGTGTCCTCTCCTATCCCCCCGCGCATCCTGGCAAGAATGGTGGTGACATGGACCAGTGCGAAGGAGATGAGAAATACCAGACTGGCAGCCGCCCCGGCCGCGGCCAGATCCGACAGGGCAACAAGGCTCAGCACCAGAATGAGGCTGCTCACCATGATAGCCCGACAAGGGGTCCCGTTCTTCTCTGACACGCGCCCCAGAAACCGGGGGAGCGTTCGATCCCGTGACATGGTGAAGGCGATGCGGGAGGCGGCCATGATATTGGCATGGAGGGCGGAGAGCATCGACAGGAGGGCAGCGACGATGATCAGCCAGTATCCCGCCGGCCCCAGATAGTTGCGCACGGCAACGGCAACCACCGTCTCGGCATGGGCTCGGCTGAGGGCACCGATGGTCTGACCGGCCGGGACCCCCACCGTGGCGATGATAAAGAGAAAGGGGAGGTAGATGCCGAGTGCGATACCCAGGGAAAGGAACATGGAGCGCGGGATGTTCCGGTCAGGGTTTCTGACCTCTCCGGCAACTGCGGCTATGAGGTCGAATCCCTGCAGGGTGATAAAGGTATACCCCATGGCCTGAACGATGCCCAGTATCCCTCCGCCGAAAAAGGGGGAGAGCTTTGCGCGGGCAAGGTGTGGTGCCTGCCGGGGCAGAAAAAACAGCCCGGCCAGAATGAGGACAAGGAACAGGATGACCTTGCCCATGCTCTCCCACTGTCCCCCTCCGCCGACCCTGCGGGTAAGCTTGATGGTATAGAATGCCGTAGCCCCCGCCGAGAGAAGGAGCACCATCCAGCGGCCTTCGCACCACGCAGGGGCTCGGCCTATGATCATATGCGCCAGGGTTCTAAGGGCATCCGCCGCATAAAAGGCGAACCCCATGGCATAGAGCACCCCTGCCATGATGGAGGCAAACCAGAGTATCCAGCCCACGGCAAAGGCGGAGCGCACCGAGAAGACCTTTTTGGTGAAGGTATAGGCGCCGCCGGACTCGGGGAATGCGGCGGACATCTCAGCGAAGCTCATGACCGTGATGAGGGCGATTACCCCATTCAAGGCAAAGGCGATGATCGCTGAGGGACCGGCCAGGGAAAAGGCCACCCCTGCCAGGGCAAGGATCCCCCCTCCCACGATCGCACCCACGCCGATGCCGGTAGCCCCGAAAAGGCCGATGTTCCTTGTTATATGGGTATCGAATTCCATCGCCGTCGCAGTGAAAAGGGCTTGGAGACGAAGCCCCTTACAGCCACCCCTTATCCTTGAAATACATGACCATGTATACAGCCACAAGGACCATTACCACCCAGACCAGGGGATAGCTCCACCGCCAGTCAAGCTCGGGCATGTACTTGAAATTCATGCCGTAAATCCCGGCGATGAAGGTGAGGGGGATGAATATGGTGGCGATGATGGTCAGGACCTTCATGACATTGTTCATCCTGTTGCTGATGCTCGAAAGGTAGATGTCGAGCATCCCTGCAATGAGATCCCGGAATGTCTCGGCTGTATCGATGATCTGGATGGTATGATCGTATACATCCCTCAAAAAGAGAGTAGTGCCCTTCCCAATCAGCGGGGATTCCCTTCTCCCCAGGCTGTCGATCACCTCCCGCAGCGGCCACACGGCCTTTCTCAGGAAGATGGTCTCCCGCTTGAGGTGGTGGATCGCATGGAGGATCTGGGGTGTGGGATTCACAACCAGGACCTCCTCGAGTTCCTCGACCTCTTCCCCCAGCGCCTCGAGGATGACGAAATAGTTGTCAACCACCGCATCAAGGAGGGCATAGGCGAGGTAGTCGGCCCCCATCTTCCTGATCCTTCCCTTGGCATTTCGGATGCGCTCCCGCACGGGATTGAACACGTCCCCCTCCCGCTCCTGGAAGGAGAGGACGAAATTCTCTCCGATGACAATGCTCACCTGCTCTGCGATGATCTCCTGTTTTTCCGTGTCATAGGAGAGCATCTTTAGGACCACGTAGATGAAATGCTCAAAATCCTCGAACTTGGGGCGCTGGTTGGTATTGAGGATATCCTCGAGAATGAGGGGATGAAGGTCGAAGTACGTTCCGAGTTTCTCGATGATTTCTATGTCGTGGAGGCCATCCACGTTGATCCAGGTTACGGTGGGAGACTCCTTGAAGGGAAGGCATTCCTCCACCTGCTGCACCTGTCGTTCCCGGATGTTCCCCTCATCGTAATCGATGATGGTGATTTTCGCCTCTTCCATCTTCCGGTCATTGGTGTAAATCAAAGTGCCCGGGACAAGTCCCGCCTTTTTCGAAACCCTCCTGAAAAATCTGGGCATTCTGCGTCACCTCCTCGCATCCATCATAAAACGAAACCCCGGTTGTGATCAACAGGAGGGGACAATGTTCAGCGGTTCCTATCGTAGACCGTTGCTCCGAAGGCGCAGGCAGCCATACTTACTCATGTTAACGCACTGTCGAGACTGTCGAAAAAGTCAAAATTTAGAATCTTAAGATCTCAAGCGGCCTGACTGTAATAGTCAGGATTTTTGGAAATTTGCAGCAAAAAGGATTTTCGACAGTCTCGTCAAAATTAGAATTGCGGGATATCTCCCTTACAGCTTCCACCCGATCAACAGGGCGATACCCCGTCGCACCATCATGACGCCGATTGCCGCGAGGAGCAGGCCGGCCACCTTGGAAAGCGCCTTTGCACCGGCCTTTCCCAGGAATCGATTGATGCGTTGTGCAAAGAGAAACGCGATCCCCGCGATAAGGATATTCAGCACGATGGAAGCGCTGGTCAGGAAAAAGCCGTATTCGTTCATGAGGAGGATGGAGGTGGTAAGCACCGCCGGACCGGTGATCAGGGGGACGCCGAGGGGCACGGCACCCAGGCTTTCGGGATCGAACCTTCGCTGAACCTTCTCAGTGGTCAACAGGTCACTTATGGAAATGACAAAAAGGAGGATGCCCCCCGCCACCATGAAGTCGGCAACCGTGATGCCGAGAATCGCGAGCACGGCAACGCCGACGGCAAGGAACGACAATGCCACCGCAGAGGCGGTTATGACGGATTGTACGATGATATGGTGAATGGTGCGGCTGTCCATATCCTGGGTAAGACCCAGGAAAATGGGCAGGACGCCTATCGCGTCAACGGCGACGAAGAGGGGGATAAAACAGAGCCAGAATTGCCTCATACCATTTTCTTAAAGGATTACAAGGCTGTTATCGACAAACAGGTTGCGCAAATGGCTTGAGCAGATCATACAAATTCATCCCTTTGGCAATTCTGACTATATTACCGATCATTCTGAATTTCAACTGATATGCAGCATTGAGGCTTATCTGGAGTGCCTCCGCTATCTCGGGCCAATCCCATTCCTCCTCGTATATCAATTTGAAAAGATACCTGTGACGTGCGGGAAGCGCATCCCTGATCGTTGAAAGGATCTCCCTCAACTCATTTTGCTCGGATATATCGACCTTTTGTGAAGCCGATGAATAAGGGCACCCCTCGTCCAGCTCCGTAAAGCGACCCTGCTCTCGCAGGAAATCAACGGTGGTGTGAAAGCAGATCTCCCTCAGATATGCCTTGAATGTCCGATCATCGTTACCCCTGAAATTTCTAATACTCTGACAGTCCCTTTCCACAAGGGAAAGAAATGTCCTGTGGGCGATATCCTCGACTACTTCAGAATGAAGGGGATAATTATACCGTGCGAGGGTTTTTTCAATATAGGCGTACATGGGACGACCATATCTGGATACGAAAAGCTCCCACGCACCCCTGTCCCTTCCGGTGCACTGTTCCAGGAACCCGGTGAAATCATTCGTTTCGATCGTAGGTGATCGTTCCATCAATCAATGCCCTTTTTATCTTCGCGATCAGGAGATCAATCCCCTGCGCCTTATCATAATAATCACACGCCCCAGGGATGATCTGCCGCTGCACATCCAGGGGGTACACACTGGTGACTATCACCCTGAGGGTGCGGTGAAATTGTTCAATGATGGCGTACAGCTCACTCCCGGATACGTCCGGCATCTTGATATCCAGCAAAACAAGATCCATATTTTCCCTTTTCAGTATCTCATGCGCTGTATGCGCATTTGATGCCTCCATCACGTCATATCCCTCACTCACCAATAGCTTTCGAAGTATTCCGCGCATCATCTCTTCATCATCAAGCACGAGAATCCGTTTCATAGTAACCGCTCCTGCGATAAATATCACTAGTGATACATGCTATTTTTAAATAGTATAGCATTTCCGACATTAAAGGGACATTAAAACAGTATTAAAATCCTTTAACTATGGCCGCCACGCTTCAGGACAACAAGGCATAAAGGGACTCAATCCCTCCGGCGGACCGGCCTTGATGACGCGGATGATTAAAAGAAACCCGCAGCACAGTGGAGACACTACGATGCTGCGGGTCTCGTACTACAAGGAAGGATTGGGGCGTACTACTACTGATACAGCATTAGGGTTATAGGTTCATACACAAATCTATCAGATAATCGGTGCCATTGCCGCCGGCCAGAGGGAGCCGGTGACCGGTACCGGAGTTGTCGGCAGCATGAGGGCCGTGGGCCACAACGAAAGACCCCCAAAAGGACTGGTGATTCCCGGTGCAAACGTTGCCGTCGGTGCAAGCATGAATGCAGGAAAGGTCGCTCCAGGAATAGTGGGTACCGTTGGTGCCGTTGGGAACGTCGGTGCAAGCATGAATGCAGGAAAGGTCGTCCCAATGCTGGGCGCCGTAGGAGCCGTAGGGAACGTCGGAATCCCGCCAAATGTCGGCGTAAACGTCGGCGCAAACGTCGGCGCAAACGTTGTGGTCGGTGGCACCATGAATGCGGGGAACGCCGCTGCTGTGGTGGGCACGGTAGGTGTCAGTGCCGCCATAAGGGCCGTGGGCCACAGGGATATACCGCCCGTCGGGAAGGTGGGAGGTACAAATGTCGGCGTCATCAATGCGGTGAGACCCGGTGCCGTCGGAACGGTGGTAGCCGTGGTGACAGGTGAGATGATAACGGCGGAACTGGTTGTTGCAATAAAACATACGGCTGACAGAGCAGCCACAGCAATAAACAGGATCTTTAGGAACCTCATAACAAAACCCCCTCCTAACTCGTTGCTCTTATTACTGCCTCTTGTTAATAGAATCATACGATCAACCGAGAATATCTCGAAGTCTATGTAAGAAATACGGATTGAATTGATCACCACCTCCTTTATCTACTGGCCCTTTCACCTCCGTAAGCCTACTTTGATAGATATATAAAAGCGACACCTGTCACGTCGGATTCAAAACGGATGACCAGAAGGAATGATGCGATTTCGGATTCGCTGGAGAAAAGGAATTCAGGCATTAAAGAACGGCATATCGTTAAACCATATTCTGAGTGAGCGAGTTTTTGTATCAATCATTTTAAAGTGTACCACATGGGAAATTAAGGAAAGGTTAAAATAATATTAAAAATTTTTAATCTTTATATGGTCTTGTAAAAAGAAGGGAAGAATTGAGGCAACTCGGCGCAAGGTCAAATGAGCGGCAGGATTACCGTAAAGGTCGTACCCTTTCCCACCTCGCTTTCAACACGGATGTCCCCGTGATGGATGCGTGCTATGGACAGGGCGATGCTCAGGCCGAGTCCGATCCCCGGCTCTTCCTTTCTTCCTGTCCTGTCGACGTGGAAAAACCGTTTGAAGATCTCCGGCAGATCATCCTTCGGAATCCCTACGCCGGTATCCGATATCACGACCGACAAATCCTTACCCGCGCGCCGTATATCAATGACAACGCCGCCCTTGCGCGAGGTGAACTTGAGTGCATTATCGATGATGTTGAAAAAGAGCCTCCTGAGGTGCAGTGTATCTCCGTTGAGATACAACGGCCCCTTCGCCATGGTGAACGTCACCTCAATCTCCTTCCTTGAGGCGAGTATCTTTGTCTGCTCGTAAATCTCCATAAAGAAGGTCCGAAGATCGATCCGTTCAAATTTGAAGATATCCTGCCGGTATTCCAGCTTGGTCAATAAAAGCAGATCATTGATCGTCTTGAGCATCCTTTCGACCTCTTGGATGGTGACTGCGATAACCCGCCGGTACTCTTCGTCGGCCTGTTCCTTCCGCAGGGCCAGTTCCGATTCTCCCCTGATAATGGCAAGCGGGGTCTTCAATTCGTGGGCAATATGCGAACTCATCTCCACGATGTAGTTGAATGATCCCTCCAGGCGCTCGATCATGTCATTGAAGGAGTCAACCAGGTATTTCATCTCTTCATCCACGTGCTCCGCCTTTACCCGCTCACTCAGGTTTTCATGGGTGATGCCCTGTGCCGTCTTCGCCACCTCCACAACCGGTTTCATGATTCGTACGGCAAAAAGCTGTCCGATAAAACCGGCAAAAAAAAGGATTACGGGGATGCTGATCGCAATGTAGAATAACCTGTTGTTGAGGATATAAATAATGGGCTTGAGTGGAGTGCCTACCTGAAGCAGATACTCCTGCGTATTATTATGGACAAAGGGTATGCTTATGATTCGCAGCCTGTTTCCATTCACATTGATGGTCCGCATTGTTTCGCGCCGCGAGCGCGCAGGTTTGTTCTTCTTCAAGAAGGCATAAAACATCTGTTCGGATACGTTCTCCGATCTGACAATCGATGTGTCATCAATGCCCGAAAAGGTTATGAAGTGTTCCCGCAGATCGAGCGTGTCCACCTTCTGGAGCCATTTTGCTTCAAATTCCTCGATCATCTGCTTGTGCGGATGTTCGCCTTGAAGCGTTATCACCCGTTTGACGGCAAAGAGGAAGGTGTCCTCACCCTCTCCGAGGACTTCGAGATAGGCGTTGATGGTGGAGACGATCTGCTCCACCTTCATCCTAAGTTCCGCATCCAGGTCCTTGTACAGGGTGTAGCGCAAACTGAGATAGAGGATGGTGCTGTGGATGACGAGGATCGTGCCCAGGATTGCCACAAAGAGGATGCTTATCTTGAATCGGATGGAATTGAGACGCACGGCCGGTTACTCCTCAAGCATGTATCCCACGCCGCGTATGGTATGAATCAGCTGCTTGTCGAATCCCTTGTCGATTTTGTTTCGCAGGTAATTGATGTACACATCCGTAATATTGGTGAAACTGTCAAAGTCCTCATTCCAGACATGCTCCGAGATCATGGTTCTGGTCACCACCTGACGTGCGTGAAGCATCAGGTATTCAAGCAGGCTGTATTCCTTTGCGGTCAAGGGGATGTCCTTCCCCGCCCGCTTCACCCTATGTGTCACCTGGTCCAATTCCAGATCAGCCACGGTGAGGAGTGTCTGCTTTTCCGAGCGGGCTCGCCTGAGCAGGGCACGGACGCGCGCTAAAAGTTCCTCAAAGGCGAAGGGCTTGGTCAAGTAATCATCGGCGCCCATATCCAATCCCTGCACCTTATCCTTCAGGCTGTCCTTTGCGGTCAATATCAGGATAGGGGTCTCAATCCCCTTGCCTCGTAGTTCCCTGCAAATGGCAAATCCGTTCATGTCGGGCAGCATGATATCGAGTATGATGAGATCATAGGGATTGACATCCGCACAATAGAGGGCCTTTTCCCCGTTGTCAGCCACGTCTACCGCATAGTGCTCCTCTTTGAGGCCTCGCTCGATAAAATTGGCTATCCTCAGTTCGTCCTCAATCAATAGGATCCGCATTCAGCATTGTCCCCATCATGAATATACATGCTTATATTCACCCAACGATGCATGGAAGTCAAGGAAGGATTCCATGACAGAAGATGCCGCCGTCCCCCCACAGCTCAATTCGCCATGAAATCTTCACCATGACTGCACGGTTTACCGACGGTAGAAGAGGACATCGCCCCTCAGCAATGCCCATTTGAATCGAGAGGCCGGGAACATGAGAGGGCAATATCCGGTCATTCCGATGTCCCATCACAATCGGCATTGCCGGATCATCCCTTGAGATATTGCCGCCGGATAATAAAAAATGATACCATTTGTGGATTATCCGCTTTATACACACATTGTTCCCACACCGCTGAGGAAATAATGCCGGGTATTACCAGACAGGAGCGAGAGGAGCCGCGTCGAGGCCACGGTTTCGGCACCTTCGCCGGGGTGTTTACCCCCGCCGTGCTCACCATCCTGGGGGTCATCCTCTTCCTGCGTGCAGGCTGGGTGGTGGGGAATGCCGGCCTTGCAGGCGCGCTCGCCATTATCGTCATCTCGAATCTCATTACCCTCTCCACCGGGCTTTCCCTCTCCACCATCGCCACCAGCATGGATATCGGCGGTGGAGGGAACTACTATCTCATCTCCAGGACCCTGGGGCTTGCAGCAGGCGGCAGTATAGGGATCCCCCTCTACCTCTCCCAGGCGATATCCATCGCCTTCTACATCATCGGATTCACCGAAGGGCTCATGTGGGTCTTCCCGAACCTCTCGCCGGTGTGGGTTGCATCCGCGACCTGCATCATCCTCTCATTCATCTCGTTCATAGGGGCCGACTGGGCCATTCGGGTCCAATACGTGATCATGGCCTGCCTGGGATTCGCCCTGGTGTCATTCTTCTGGGGAGGTGCCAGGGGCGGGCTCCCCCTTACCTGGAGGACATCCGGAGGGACTGCCGGATTCTGGCTGGTCTTCGCCATCTATTTCCCCGCAGTGACCGGGATCGAGGTGGGGGTCGGTATGTCCGGAGACCTCGAGAATCCTTCCAGGAGCATTCCGAGGGGCACACTGGCCGCGATTGGTGTGACGTTCCTCATCTACGTGCTTCAGGCGTTCTGGTTTGTCCGCAACGTCTCCCCCGGGGTCCTCAGGTCGAACACCTCCATCATGATGGAGATCGCACGCTGGCGGTTTCCCATCCTCCTGGGTCTGTGGGCGGCAACCCTCTCCTCCGCCCTGGGGAATATCCTTGCGGCACCCAGGACCATGCAGGCACTGGCCAAGGACCGGATCCTGCACCGGTTCATGGGGAAGGGAAGTGGCCCTGCCAATGAACCCCGCATCGCCCTCCTGGTCACCTTTGGTATTGCCGAGGCGGTAATCCTGCTGGGAAAACTCGATATCGTGGCACCCGTGGTCACCATGTTCTTCCTGAACACCTACGGCGTGGTAAACCTGATTGCGGCGCTCGAGAACATCGTGGGCAATCCGAGCTTCCGGCCCAGATTGAAGGTGCACTGGATCATCTCCCTCCTTGGCGCGCTGGGGTGCTACTGCGTCATGTTTCTCATCAACGCCCAGGCCACGGTGATCGCCATCGCGGTCACGGCGATCATCTACTTCGCGCTGAAGCGCAGGGTCCTCACCACCGCCTGGGGCGATGTCCGCAGCGGGATTTGGTTCTCCCTGATCAGGTTTGCCCTCCTCAAGCTGAAGGGGTATGAATGGCACCCCAGGAACTGGAAACCGAATCTCCTCGTCTTTTCCGGAAACCCGAACACCCGGGACCACCTCGTATTCCTCGCCCGTTCACTGGAGAAGGGGGGAGGATTCCTCTCCCTGGTGCAGATGATCCTGGGGCCGTGCGAGGATCAATGCCGGTTCCGCAAGATGGCCATAAACCAGTTGGCGGACTTTATCGACAAGGAGAATATCCAGGCATTCCCCGTCGCCTATGTGGCGGATAACCTGCGGGAGGGTGTGCTCGCGGTCACGCAGTGCCACGGCATCGGCAAGGTCTATCCGAACATCGTCATGATGGGCTGGTCCGCAGAGCCGGCACGCACGGGGGAGTTCGGTCAACTCATCCGGGATCTGCACCTTCTGGGCAAGAGCGTCATCCTGCTCAAGGTCGACATGAAGAGGGGATTCGGCAACCGGCAATTGATCGACGTCTGGTGGGGAGGACAACAGCAGAACCGAAACCTCATGATCCTGCTCGCCCATCTCCTGTCCCTGAACCGCGAGTGGAGGGATTGCGAGATACGTCTCAATATGGGTATCAGGGATATTACGGGCCGGGAGAAGGCATTTGAGAATATAACCCGATTTCTTGAGGAGATGCGCATCAAGGCGGCTGCGAATATCATCCCCTATGATCCGGACAAGGTGAGCATATGGGAGATCATCACCAGCCATTCCGCGGATGCGGATCTGGTGATCCTGGGCATGGGAATGCCCGAGGAAGGGGAGGAGGAAGGGTTCATAAACCGCATGGATTCCCTTTTGCAGAGGCTGCCCACCACACTCCTGGTAAAAAGTCTGGAAGAGATCATGCTGGTGCGATAGGCGCTATTGAGCAGTCATGGGATTTAGGTCCAAAATTTGCATTTTATATAAAATATCTTTAAAATATTTTTGTGAGGTAATTTTCTGTATATCAAGGAGGATATGGAGCGTAATTTTTTTACCATGGATGAGATCAAGGGTATACCTGAGGAACATCTGAATAATAATGCCTTGCTCCGGCATACGCTGAGCCGCCGGCGTTTCTGTCAATGGGGAATGCTCGCCCTGGGCTCCGCAATGATCAACCGCCCGGCGTTTGCAGCGGTCAACTCCTTGCTGATACCCGAACGCTCGTTGAACATCTACAACGTGCACACCGAAGAGTCTCTCGATACCGTCTACTGGCGGGACGGGAAATACATCGAGTCATCACTTGCCGATATCAACCACCTGTTCAGGGACCACTATACCGATGAGACCACATCCATCGACCCGGACCTTCTCGATCTGTTGAACGCTCTCACCAGGAAGATGAAGACCGACGAACCCATTCACGTGGTATCGGGGTATCGGACCCGGGCCACCAATGCCTATCTCAGAAGATGCTACCGGAACGTTGCACGAAACAGCCTGCATATCTCCGGCATGGCAGCCGATATCTATCTCCCGGGGTGCCGGCTCTCGACTCTGCACAGAACAGCAGTGCACCTGAGGGGTGGAGGGGTCGGGTATTATCCGAAGGAACACTTCATACACGTGGACATCGGGCGCATCCGTTACTGGTGATTGCCTTGCTGCCCTTCCCTTACATTTCAACGGCATCCACATTCCCTGAACGATTCAATAACCGCTCAACACATTTCTCAAGCCGCCACAGATAAAAATCGACAGGAAAGCCGTTTCAGCACATTACGGCTCAAGCCTGTGGCATTGGCATATAATCCTGGGGCTCCGCCGCACGTGGTCCATGAGCCTGGGCCTCGGATACGGAAAGATGATATCGGAAGGGAGTTATTACCAGAATCTCAAGACAAACAGGTATCGGCAGGGAAGAATGGAAAATATATGATCACTCGGGAGCAGGGGGCTGCCTGCTGAGCGCCTGATCGAGGAGCCTGTCGCTTCCGTAGATATCCTTCCGGAATTCCATGCCGAGGTCCTCGTTCGCCCATGCCGTCCAGTACTGGATATGGACCTGTACCGGACAGGGAAGGCGCACGGTCTGCTCCGTGTCCGAGGATGCGGCTGAAAGGATCCTCTCCCTGGTCCACCGGGGATCGGCCTGCAGGAGAAACTCCGCCAGTTCGATAGGCTTCTCGATGCGGATACACCCCGAGCTGAAGGTCCGCGGGGCCTTTTCGAAAAGCTCCTGGGAAGGGGTGTCATGCAGGTAGACCGCATATTTGTTGGGAAAGATGAACTTGATCCTGCCCAGGGGATTCCAGGGGCCGGGTTCCTGACGCAGCTTGTACGGAAACGTATTGGGATCCGCCATGTGCCAATCGATGGTATTCGGATCCACCTCCTTCAGCCAGCCGTTGTTTCCCCACTGAAAGGCATCTATATGCTCGCGGACCAGGTAATTGGGATCCCGCAGGATCAGGGGAAGTTTATCCTCCACGGCAATCTTCTGCGGTATATACCAGTAGGGAGAAAACACCAGGCGTTCCATGGTGCCGCTGAAGACCGGTGTCTGCCGGTAATCCTTTCCCACCACCACCCTCATCTCCAGCACCGCGCGGTCCCCCTCGAATACCCTGGCCCTGAAATCAGCGATATTGACGATGATACAGGGATCGCCCAGGTCACGGGGAAGCCAGCGCCACCGTTCCATGTTCAGCTCGATCTGCCGCACCCGCTCGTCTGCCGAGACATTCAGCGCCTTCAGGGTGACAGGGCCGAGGACCCCGTCAGGGGTGAGTCCATGCCGTGCCTGGAATGCGCGAATTGCCTGAGCGAGTATCGCGTCGAAGGGGACCTCGCTGTCATAGATGTTCTGGCGAAGGTCTCCGGATATAACCAGCCTGTTGACAAGGGGAACGACCGCACCTCGGTCCTCCCGGTTGCGTGTCTTGGGAACAAAGGGCACCATAGGCCAGCCGCCTGCAGCGGCGATATCCCTGTACTGGCCGAGCGCCTCCCTGAGTCTGGTATAGCCGGCATCCCTCGGCGTTAAATCCTGGAGTGCCGCCTCGATCCTCCCCGATACAAGGGCATCCCTCAATACCCGGGCAAGGTCCTCTTCAGCGCGAGGGTGCTCCCATTGCCTCTCAAAGGTCTCAGGATCCACCCGGCCGAAAAGCAGATGCGAGGCGTAGGTCAGGAATGCATCCGTGAGCAGGATGTCGAAATCGGCAAGCAGGGCGGGGTCGGTCCATTGCTTCCCTTTCTGATCATTGAGCATACGGCCGAATATCCCCTCGATTGCGGTGAGATGATAGTCCCGCGGTTGCAGCCCCTCCTGGGTGGCATCATGGATGGCCTTTATCAGGGAATGAACGAAGCGGACGGGGCCGAATCTGTCGGACCAGGCAGGCTGAAAGGCACGCAGGTAGTAGAAACGGGGCAATGCGGTGAGGGACCGGATACGGTCACCCTCCACGGAAAGAGGGACCCCCGTTTCGAGCATCTCGACGCGAAGCATGATGTTTGTGCGCACCTCTCCCATAATGGTTTGGGCATTGGAGGGAAGCGCGCAAACAAACCACGTCACTACCCACAGGGTGATGCCGCATATGAGTGGATGCCTCATGTTCCATGTATCCGTATACTGCATATGGACAGGGAAGATAGTACACTGCGGTCAAAAATTCAAGTGAAGCGGGGTCGCGGAGGGATCACCCGTGGTCACTACACCCCGGGCGGCATCCCGCTGAGCGCCTGATCAAGGAGCCTGTCGCTTGCGTAGATATCCTTCCGGAATTCCACGCTGAGATCCTCCCTCGCCCATGCGGTCCAGTATTGGATATGGATCTGGACCGGACAGGGAAGTCGCACGGTCTGCTCCACATTCGAGGATGCGGCGGCGACGATCCTCTTTTTGGTCCATTGGGGATCACCGTGCAACAGATATTCCGCCAACTCGATGGGCTTCTCAATGCGGATGCACCCCGAGCTGAAGGTACGGGGTTCCTTTTGGAAAAGCTCCTGGGAAGGGGTGTCATGCAGGTAGACCGCATATTTGTTGGGAAAGATGAACTTGATCCTGCCCAAGGGATTCCAGGGACCGGGATCCTGGCGCAGATTGTATGGAAATGTTTCAGGGGCCACGGTTTGCCAATCAATGGCATTGGGATCAATGCGGCATAATCCGCCGTTATATGTGGCAAATACCCTGATATGTTGACGTATGAGGTAACCGGGATCCTGCAGGATCAGAGGGAGTTTGTCCTCCACGGCAATCTTTTTCGGTATATACCAGTAAGGAGAAAACACGATATATTCCATTGTACCGCTGAAGACCGGGGTCTGCCGGAAATCCTTCCCCACTACCACCCTCATCTCCAGTACCGCGCGGTCCTCCTCGAATACCCCGGCCCTGAAGTCAGTGATATTGACGATGATGTAACGATCGCCCAGGTCATGAGGGAGCCAGCGCCACCGTTCCATGTTCAGCTCGATCTGCCTTACCCGTTCGGCTGCCGAGACATTGAGCGCCTTCAGGGTGGCGGGATTGATCTCCACATCGGGTTTCAATCCATGTCGCTTTTTGAATCGCCTGAGGGCCTCCTTGAGGACTGTTTCTGCTACCCCCCCGTTCTCGTAGTCGTGGTGATCGAGATCGCCGGAAATGACCAGGCGGTTGAGAAGGGCGATACGACGACGCTGCATCATATCCGCATCCGTTCCATCTCCCTCGGGGATATCCGGCCAGCCTCCCTCTTCGGCGACATCACGGTACTGGGCCAGTGCCTGCCGAAGCCTGATGTATCCGTGATATCGGGGAGCAAGGCTCATAAGGGCCTCCTCAACGCGATCGGTCTCCAGGGCTATGCGCAAAACCTCGGCGCAATCAACCTCCCCGTTCTCGGGGTTCCATCGGGTTTTGTATGTTTCCGGATCAACCTTGCCGTTCAACAGGTGACTCCCATAAATCAAAAATGCGTCGGTCAGCAGTATATCCAGATCCGCCAAACCCTGGGGATCGAGAAATCCTTGACCATCAGTGTCGGCCCGGGCGAGCATCTCCTCAATGCACAGACGATGGTAATCCTCCGGATTCAACCCCTCACGTTGTGCGCGGCGAATGGCATTGACCAGCGAATACGCCTGGTGGAGAGGACCGCGCTCGTCCGACCAGGCAGGCTGGAACATTCGCCCTCCATAAAAACGGGCGAGGATCCCCGATGCGTGGATACGTTCACCCCGGATCACCATCCTCAACAACACGCCCTCGGTGGCCATTCGATCATGAAGAACATTGCGGACGTGATCAGTGAGGGGTTGTGCCTGGAGGGGAGTAAGCAGCGCCAGATCAACAATTGCCACCAGCAGCGGCAGCATGAGGAAACGGAAGAACTTCTCCATAAGACCCTAACACTCTCAAACCTGATCTTCCACCGGGGATCGTGCCTCGGTGGATATAAATGCCCGTACTACGGTAATGATGGGCACACAATTCCTGTATGCAAAACACAATGCAAAAACCATGCTCATTCCCACCCTGTGGAGGCTGAAGTTACGGGGATGAGGGCCTTGTGTTCCATCCCCGAGAGAGGGGAGAGCTCACATGCTACTACCTCTTAGGGGAGGCGGCAGACGTAACACCTTAAGACGGAAGGCAGGATTCCGCTTCCGAGGCGAAAAAGCATGTGAAGAAGGGAAATGGTGACAGGAATCAGAGAAATGGGCTCAGCACCCTGCTTATATCCTCGACCCACCGCCTCATCCCCCGCTTGAAGGAAGGGGACCCATAATCCATTTCCTTGGTGTGGGGAAGGATGCTGCTTGCAATGATCCTTTCGATGGCGCTCACCTGGGAAGGTGAATAGATAAACAGGGAGATCTCATAATTGAAATAGAGGCTGCGAAGATCCACATTTGCAGAGCCGACAACGGCAATGGAGTGATCGATCAGTATGATCTTTGAATGAAGCATGCCCGGTTGAAAAAAGGCGATTCGTGCCCCTGCCTCAGCAAGTGTTCGCAGATAGGAACCGCGCGCCAGGTCAGCCAGGAGATGGTTTGAACGGGCGGGGGTGATAATCCTGATGTCCCTTCCCCACTGTGCGAGCAGTCCGAGTGATTTCAGGAGGGATTCATCGGGAATGAAGTAGGGGGTTATGATCCATACCCTTCTTCGTGCCTCAAGAATGGCACTCAGGATTGCATCGGAGAGTGAATCGGTGGGTACATCAGGCCCGCTCGCCGAAACCTGTGCAGTCACACCACCAGGGATTTGACAATCGTTGCATGACATTGAATCCCGGGGGATCCCTGCACTGCCGTTTCCGGTGGCGAAGCTCCAATCGGCCCTAAAAATCTCGCATATAGGGGAGACCAACGGACCTTTTACCAGTACGTCAAAATCATACCACCGGGACGTGTCGGAACGGGGGCCCAGGTATGCGGAGGCCAGATTCATTCCCCCCACGATGGCGGTGCATCGATCCACGATCACAATCTTTCGGTGGTTACGCAGATGGGCCGACCACTTTCTATGAAAGGGGAGTATGGGCATGAATATCCCCACCCTTCCCCCCGCATCCCTCAAGGGATCTACAAAACGGCCCCTGGTGCGAAAACACCCCAGGGAATCAAGGATGAGCCTTACGGCAACTCCTTCCCGTGCCTTCCTGGTCAAAATATCCACAATGTCCCTGCCCACATCGTCCCTTCCGAGAATGAAGGTGGTGATGTCGATCGAATCCCCGGCACCTTCCAACAACTCCATCAAACGGGAATAGGCGAGCACCCCGTTGGAGAGCAATTCGATTTGATTTCCCTCCATGGCCGGGGGAGCGCCGCTTCTCACCAGTATCCGCTCCGTATTGGAGATTTGTTTTCCCATGTGACGTGTATGACTCGGTTCAGAGGAATAGAGGTGATCCTTTTTGCCGATCATCCGTTTGATCTTTCTTCCTCCGAACAGCAGGTAGAAGGGGATGCCGACGTGGGGGATCATCACAATCGCCAGCAGCCATGCCACAGTGCTCCCGGGGCTCCGCCGCTCCCGCATCAGCCGTGCGATGAGCACAATGGCAAGCACGAAGCCGATAATAGTGAAAAGGTGTGAAATGATTATTCTCATTCCTGCCGGTCCCCATTACGAATGCATTACATCACATTGCAGCGAGGCAGTATTCCCCTTTCGCTGAAGGATAGTGAATATCCCTACTCGGAGGTGCCCTTCTCCGAGGCGTTTTTTATGCGAAAGTCCAATCGAAGCACCGAAGGGTCAATATATTCCAGTTGGATGCCTGCGGGGAGATTGATCTCCTCCTCTGAAATGTAGTAGGTGCGACGTCCCCACTGTGAAAGGGAAACGTCCAACTCGATACGCAGGTCTTCCGCCTTCAGCGACGATACCAGCTTCCTGAGACCCTTGATGAAGATCTTTGCGCTCTTGGGTGGAGATACCAACTCCATTGTGGTGGGAATCCGTGTATACTCTATGGGTACCAAAAGATTCTCTGAGTAATTCTGTTGACCGGCAAGGGATGCCCATAGGACAAAGACCAGCAAGAATGCAGTCGCCTTTTTGGGCCAGTCTTGGATAAAAAGCGTTGAAAAAAAGGACTTGATAAGCGAGTCCTTCTCCTTCCGCCGCTGGGCGGAATGTTCTTGAATAAGCGAATACAATAGCCTCATGTCCTTGATCTTACGAATCTTTTCATGCTGTACGACCGAGACGTCGCCGGTTTCCTCCGAGACCACGATGATGAATGCATCACTCTTCTCCGAAAGCCCCAGGCATGCCCGATGCCGTGATCCGTAGTGATTGGGCAGATTTTCCCTCTCTGTCATGGGGAGATACCCGGCCACCGTTTTTATCCTGCCGCCATCAATGAGGATGGCCCCGTCGTGGATGGACGAGGACTTCTGAAAGATGCTCAACAGGATCGGCTCACTGATTTCACCATCAAACTGAATGCTCCCGCGAATCAAGTCCTTGAGATCGTCTTTTTGTTTGAACACGATGATCGCCCCGATTCGTCGCTCCGCCATGCTAAAGACCGCCCTGCTCACCGCCTCGATCTTTGAGGTATCGGAGGAATGGTTCTTCTTCCCCTGGAGGAAATTCAACAAATTCACCTTTTCCAAGACCTCCCGTATCTCCGGTTGAAAGACAATGATGATCAGGATGATGAAGGCCTGCCAGAAGACCTGGAAGACCCAGGTTGAGAGGAAGAGACCCCAGGACCTGACCATAATGTAAATAATGGCCAAAAAGGCAAGCCCGATCAGAATCCTGAACCCTTTGGTTCGATGAAAGAGGATGAAGAGTTGATACACCACAAAGGTGATAAGCATAATATCAACAAAATCCATCCAGGTCAGATTTGTAAGCAGATTGAGCATACCGTTATGAAATCTTCCACATGCCTCTTGATGTGTCTTTCAGTTCCTCCTCAAAAACCGTGCCTCCCGAGGCTGCGGCATACGGCACGAATTGTTTGATGAGGGTGTAAAAAATCCCCTACATTATATATCCGATCGGTTCCATGAAAAAGGATCACCCCAACTATCCCTCCATAGACGGAATATTCACCGCTATCATCACGAACTGATCACCGTATTTTTCCCGGCACGGGAAACATACCTGCAGGGCACCGGGAATTATTGCCAAGGCGTTGTTCGGGAAGACCTCGATTATGTCAATACGCATGTACATGGAGGACACCCCGGATTCCCGCCCCTATATTCTTATCGGTAATTTCGCAGGGCGTGATACATCTTTGCTTTCTTGGAGGGATCGCTGAGCCGCCAATGTCTGGAAACACATGGCTCACCTCATTGTGGATACTGATTCACCTCCCCCACATGCGACTGCATTGTGCATCCGGCAATTCCAATCTTGGCATTCGGTCTTTGCGAGCGGATATGTCCGCTCACATTCCTTGCCTGACAGTTTGAAATTTAAATTGCCGGTTCCGACATCGTTCCATCGTTATGTGTCGGTTGTTCCAATGGAAATAACGGAAACGAATGTGCAGTATTTTTGCATTAAGAAAGGATTTAATCATCCTCGAGGAGTAGTCCTTGATGATCATGGTAGTGATTCACAAAGTGTAGTGCCCTGAAGCAGGAAATACCTTTGAGAATCAGCAACAGAAGGAATAGTTATAACTATATATAAAACAATATGTTTCTGTCATATGGCATTAACGTAGTGAGGTAGTACAACACATCGTGTTCACAGGAAATCGTTCTTTGCTCATTGCACCCAAAAATTGTTTTGGGGCGCGATCCCATAAAAATAATTACTGTGTCATAGAGATTATGACAAAAATGATCCATCTGCAGTTAACAGGGAATTGTTTACATGAACAGGAGGTCCGGAGCAGCAGATTCCAATAATGCCAAAGAACCTTTTTAACAACAACGTGTTTTTCATCATTAGCTGATTTGAAACGGGCAGTTTCAAAAGAAGGTGAAGTTATGCCGGCACAATGGTACAGAGAGAAAGGGTATATATTCTGGAATAGTGTAACCTCACTATCTCTCATTATCATAAGCATGGTGGTTCTGTGTGTATATGTATACAGCCTTCCTCATAATTGCGATGCCCAGACAGTGCAATCCCAGATCATCGAACGCCTGCGGTACAGGATAGAAGCTGCGGGCATCCCCCCGGATCTTTCCATTCAGGGAGAGCTCATTCCGGCCTCCATAATGCTCCCCATATTTTACGACCGACGCTCCTATCAACCTGCATGGTGTGATTCCAGTGGTCCCCTCCCGCAGGCGGAAATCATGATCAAGGCCATTGGCAATGCCTTACAGGAGGGACTCAGGCCCGAGGATTATCATCTTACAAAAATTGAGCATACCCTTGAAATGATGCGACAATTTCACGGCATGGAGGGGCAGTTCGACCCGGGTTGGCTGGTGGACCTTGACCTTCTTCTCACACAGGCATTCTTGACCTACGGCGCACATCTCCTGGCCGGGCGCATCGATCCGGAAATGATAGATCCCGGATGGGATTCACGGCACAGGGTGCGGGACCTCGCCCATGATCTCCAGCAGGCACTTGATTCGCACAGGATCGAAGAAACACTGCAGGACCTCATTCCAAGGCAGTCGGGGTATATGAGATTGCGCGATCAACTGACCCGCTATCGGGGCATTGCCGCTCAGGGGGGATGGCCTTCAATCCCTGACTATCCCCGGATGATAAAGGCGGAATATGACAAACACGCCGAGGGAACCCATAGACGCCCCACCGTCACCCTCGGAGGATTCATAAAATCAATACGAACCCTTCTCGTTCTTACCGGCGATCTCAACCCCGAGTCCCAAAATGGCAGAAATGTGTATGACTGCTCCCTGGAGGAGGCGATTCGCACATTTCAGGCACGCCACGGTCTGGAGGCGAATGGATGCATTGACGAACACACCTTGGCAGCAATGAATGTCCCGGTCGAGGAGCGTATTCGTCAGATCGAGTTGAACATGGAACGTTTCCGATGGCTCCCCCAGGATTTCGGCAACCGGTATATCCTCATCAATATCGCCGGGTATGAATTGAGTGCGGTCGAGAATGACAGGACGGAGTTTACCATGCGGGTGGTGGTGGGAAAACCATACCGGCGCACACCGGTCTTCAGCGACACAATGACCTATCTGGTATTCAATCCATACTGGTACGTACCGCCGACCATTGCAACCGAAGACATGCTTCCCGTAATACGGAAGAATCCCGATTTTCTCGCCCAAAAGGAGATCAAGGTGATCAAGAGGGAGGGGGCAAAGATTATAGAGATCGATCAATCCGCCATCGACTGGTCCGGCATCGACAGCATCAACAGGTTCACCCTGCGCCAGGAGCCGGGGCCCAACAACCCCCTGGGACGGATAAAATTCATATTTCCCAACAAGCATGACGTATACATCCACGATACGCCCTCCAAGGAATTGTTTAAAAGATGCGAGCGTACGTTCAGCTCCGGGTGCATACGTATCGAACATCCCCTCGATCTTGCAGAGTTCGTGCTTCGCACACATGAGCGCTGGACCAGGGAGCGAATCAACGAGATCATTGAGAAGGGGAATGAGCATACCCTGGTATTGCCGGAGCCGGTTCCCGTGCACCTTCTCTACTGGACGGCGTGGGTGGACGGCGACGGTGCCATCCATTTCAGCAATGACGTGTACGAGCGTGACAAGCCCCTGATCGAGGCGCTGCAGAAATCCCCTGCAGACGTTACCAACGGTACGCGAAGATGGTGCTATCGCATCATCATCGGCCCAGAAGAACAACCACGCTTCGTGGACTGGCCGTATAGTATTCTTGAGACGGGAGGAGTTTTTCCTCTCCAGGCGGGAGGAAGTCCTCTCCAGGGGTAAGGCTGGTATCGATGACCCGATGCCATTGCATCCCCTCATGAAGCGGTATCCGGACGGAGCGGGGCGAGGGGTCCGCATTCAGGATAAAAAAGAGGTGGTAGTCTCCCATCGGTGTAGGCGGCTCGCTGCCGTCAAGCTGATAGCATATGAACCGCAAACCGGGATCGTCCCACGGCGGGGGCTCCAGATTCGCGCCAAACCATTCGATGTCCGGGACCCCATCCGCGTCATGGTCCCTGCCCGAGTAGAAACGTTTCCGGTTTATCACCGGATACCGTTTACGAAAGTCGATCGCCTTCTTACAAAATGCATACACATCGTCATTTTTTTTCAGAAGACGCCAATCGAGCCAGCTTATGGCATTGTCCTGGCAGTAGGGATTGTTGTTCCCCTTCTGGGTCCTCAGGAATTCATCCCCACCCATGAGCATCGATGTACCCAGGGAAAAGAACACGCAGCACAGGGCATTCTTCGCCAGTTGTTTCCTGAGCTTGATGATCTGTGCATCCCTGGTTGCGCCTTCATGGCCGCAATTCCAGGAGTAGTTTTCGGATGACCCGTCTCCGTTTGCCTCGCCATTCGCCTGGTTATGCTTTTGGTTAAAGGAGAAAAGGTCGTTCAGGGTGAAGCCGTCGTGACAGGTAATGTAATTGATGCTGTTATGGGGGGAGCGCCCATTGTTTTCATACAGGTCGGCCGATCCGGTAAGACGCCAGGCAAGGTCCTTCACCTGCCCTGCATCCCCCCGCAGGAAACGCCGCACCGTATCCCTGAATCTTCCGTTCCATTCCGACCACAGGGGAGGAAAATTCCCCACCTGGTAGGTCTTGAGATCCCATGGTTCGGCAATGAGCTTGACCGTGCTCAAGAGGGGATCCCGTGCTACGGCATCGAAAAACACGGAATCCTTGCTGAAGGCCCCCTTCACTCGCGCGAGAATCGATGCCAGATCAAAACGAAAGCCGTCAACGTGCATCTCCTGAACCCAGTAGCGGAGGGAATCGAGGATGAGGCGCAACACCCGGGGGTTTTCCACATTCATCGTGTTTTCGCACCCCGTATCATCATCCAGAAACTCCCGGTAGGGCTTCCCGTGCGTTTCAGAGAGGAGATAGTAGGTCGGATTGTCGATCCCCTTGAAACACAGGGTGGGGCCGAGCGCGTCACCCTCGCCGGTGTGATTGTACACCACGTCCAGAATGACCTCGATGCCCGCCTTGTGGAGTTCCCTTACCAGGCGCTTGAATTCCGCCACCTGGCATCCGGGGGACCTCCGGGTGCCGTACGACACCTCCGGTGCAAAAAAACCGATGCTGTTGTATCCCCAATATTCGGTCAATCCCTTCTCGATGAGGGCGTCCCGAATGTGGAATTCATGGACCGGGAGGAATTCCACGGCATTGATGCCCAGATCCTTAAGATGGGGAATCCGTTCGATGAATCCCTGATATGTTCCCGGATGGCGTACCTTCGAGGAGGGATGGGCGGTAAATCCCTTAACGTGCACCTCGTATATGAGCAGCTTCTCCAGAGGGGTGCCCGGCCTTGGGTCCCCACCCCAATCAAAGGCATCGTCGATAACGATACCCTTGGGAACGATCCGTGTATTGTCCCTCGTGTCCATGGTCAGGTCATCAGGGGCGTTCACGTCATACGGGAAGAGAAGGCCGTCCTTGTTTGTGAATTTGTGGGTAAGTGCCTTGGCATAGGGATCGATCAGGAGCTTGTATTCGTTGAACCATAATCCCCCGGGGGGATCGTACTCACCTGCGACCTTATATCCGTAGAGCTGGCCCGCCATGATTCCATGGACGAATACGTGCCACACAAAATTGTCCCTGTGCTCCATCCTGATGATATCCGTGGGATTTCTATCGGGACGATCAAAGAGGAGGAGATAGACCTCCCGGGCATTCCGGGAATAGAGGGCGAAATTGACCCCATCCTCTCCGATGGTAGCCCCGAGCGGGTCCGCCTGCCCGGCCGATAGTTTTCTGTGCGTCCGGTGCTCCAAATGGTGTTCCATCCGCGTCTTGTGCCTGTCCCCTTCTGCGCTATTCCCCGATCTTCTCCATGGGCTCACCGCAGCAGACGAGTTCGCCCCCGCCCACCTTGGTTACGGTCACTTCATTCCCGCACACATTGCAGCGATATCGTTCGCCTGTCTTTTTTACCGCCATGATCGCCTCCCTTCCGCTCCGGGCGGCATACATTCCGCCCGACCCTCATGTCATCGGCACCCCGAAGCTCGTGCCCACCGAGAGCCCTGCCTTGATGACCGGGGAATCGGGGGGCACCAGCCTCTGCCTTCCCACAACCTCGGCAATGGGAACACTCGTGATGTCATCACCCTTCAAGGCAACCATCCGGTTGTAATCCCCCTGAGCCGCCAACTCCATACCCTTGACGGCAAATCGGGTGGCGAGAAGCCGATCGAGTGCACTGGGGGTGCCGCCCCGCTGCAGATGTCCCAGGATGGTCACCCGGCATTCGATACTCGTCAGGTCTTCTATCTTTTCTGCGATAAAGTGGCTTATCCCTCCCAGACGAACCTGCTCATGGCTGTCTTCCACGATCCTCTGAATGACCGGCGATCCCCCCTCGGGCCGGGCACCCTCGGACGCCACCACAATGCTGAACCGCTTGCCCTTTCCCGCCCTTTTTCGAACCACGCGGATGATTTCATCCATGTGGTAGGGTAGCTCAGGCAGGAGGATGATGTCCCCCCCACCCGCGATCCCCGCCTCCAGGGCCAGCCAGCCGGCATTCCTCCCCATCACCTCCACCACCATGACCCGATGATGTGATTCGGCCGTGGTATGCAGCCGGTCGATCCCCTCGGTGGCAATCTGCCGGGCGGTGTCGAAACCGAATGTGGTGTCGGTTTCCACAAGATCCTTATCGATTGTCTTCGGGATGCCGATGATTGCCGCCCCCTTCTCCGCCAGCATACCCGCTATGGTCATGGTGCCGTCGCCCCCCACCGCGATCAATGCCTCCAGGCCCAGATCGCGATAATGGCCCATGGTCGCATCTGAGACATCATCTACGCTCCTTGTGCCATTCCTTATCACCACATGCTGAAACGGATTCGCCTTGTTGTTGGTGCCGAGGATGGTCCCTCCCCGGGTAAGGATGTCCGAAACGTCTTCGTATGTCAGAAAGGTATAACGATTCTCCATGAGCCCCAAAAAGCCGTCCAAAAAACCCACCACATCCATGCCATATTCCAGGATGGCTGTTTTGGTCACCCCGCGGATAACCGCATTCAACCCTGGGCAATCACCTCCGCCGGTAAGAATGCCGATCCTTCGTCGTTTCATACGCATTCCCCTTCACGTTCTTCCACAGTTTCCTGTAATTCTCCGGCAATTCCAATGTCGAATCGTTATGCCGCAAGCGTGAACAGCCATATCTACGCACCACAATGCAATGGCAAAATTGGAATTGCCGAGAATTCCCTTATTACGCAGATGAGGATGAATTATAATGATCATTCGCCCTATTGTCCATATCGGATTGTACGCCCCACCCCGCCGATTTTCAGCAATTCTCATTGTGGACCTTCGGGCCGATATTTATATTTCCAACGTTTTTTGTTATAAATGGTAGCGGCTTTATTATCCCGAGGAAGGGGATATGCCTGATACGAGGGAGATGAATCCCCACGGCTCTTGCAGGAGGCAAAGAGGGTGAGCAGATATTTTAAATTGGGGCTTGCACTCGGCGGAGGTGCGGCACGAGGATTGGCCCACATCGGTATTTTGAAGGTCCTGGAGTCGGAGGGAATCCTTCCCGATATGATTGTGGGAAGCAGCATGGGAGCGCTCATAGGTGCCATGTACGCACTCGAGCCCGACGCCGTGTCCCTGGAGAGACGCGTCCGCGATTTTCTGGGCAGCGAGGAATTCAAAAGGGCTAAATTCGATTTCCTGTCCAATTCCGAAAAGACGTCCGCAGAGGGAGAGGGGATATTCTACCGGTTTTCTAATTTTATGAAAAAAAAGATATTCTATGGCATGGCAATCTCCAGGCTTTCCTTTATCTCGGAGGAAACCTTCGCCAAAAATATCGGATATGTCGTTGATGATATTGACATCTCGAACACGAAGGTGGCATTCGGTGCAACCGCCGTCGATATCAATACCTGTGAAGAACTCCTGATCACAAAGGGTTCCATAAGGCAGGCCGTTATGGCGAGTGCGGCGATCCCCGGCATATTGCCCCCCATCCGGATTGACGGCAAAATATGCATCGACGGAGGATGGACCAGGGAGGTACCGATGGAGGATGCATATGCCATGGGCGCCGACTATGTGATCGGTGTGGATGTGGGATCGGACCTGGAAAGTACGAAATCCTACATGAACTCCCTGGACATCGTGTGCCGGGCTGATGCCATCACCCGATCCATCCTCAAATCAAGACGCCTGGCCAGTGGCGATTTCATCATACGACCGGCGGTGGAGTCCATCAATTGGGCGGATTTCAAAAGGATTGATGATTGTATCACGGCAGGGGAACGGGCTGCGCGTGAATGCCTGCCTGCCCTCAAGAGGGGCCTTGCAATGAAAAAATGGAAATCCCGCATACGGCATGTCTTTTGGATGCAGCAGCACAGGCCTCAGATGCCGCCGGTTAATGATTGATTCCCCTGTGGTCGCCGGATTGCAGGATTGACCTCTGTCCAATTGAATTCGTACACAATATACCTGCCTCTCCTCGGTGCATTTACCCTGTCTCCCTGCATCACGGACGTATCCGGCCCCTGTTTCCCGCACCGGGCCGGTGAAGGCCTTGTGTCGAACCGCTTTTTCGTCTAAATATTTACGGTAATATGTACGATATAGATATATATACCCGTACAATTTAAACGAAGAGAGGAACACCATGTTTTTCGGCAAAAAGAATAAGATTCTGGTTGTGGATGATGATGAGGACATGCTCCTTTTGCTTAAGCGAATATTGTCTGACAACAGATACAGTGTTACTCAGGCAAAAAACGGACTTGAATGTATTGAGCAGGCAAAAAAGATGTCCCCGGATATCATTGTCATGGATGTCATGATGCCCGAACTGGACGGCCTGGCCACCGTTCTTAAGCTGAGGAGCATAGAGGAAACGCGTGCCATCCCTATCATCATGTGCACCGCGGTCAAGGAAAACGAGGACGAGACGCTGGCCCGCAATTTGGGTGTGGTTGACTACGTGAGAAAGACCCCCCATATGGGTGACTTGATAGCCAAGATCGAAAGAGTCTTAAATCAATGACGGAAAAGGCATACCTTAAAAAGGGCATATCGGAAAACAGCGCACGGAAGATTGAAAACGTTTACGTCGGCTGTCTTTCGATTATACGAAGGCTTGCCGGAACTGCCGACAACGAGATGGTCAAGAGATCCATCTCCAACCTCCTGGATTTCATTATCTGCCGGTTGTCGGATGAGAATGAACCCCTTTTGATCTATACCAGCAAGATCTTTGAACAGGATTACATCTTCGCCCACTCGCTGAATGTGTGCCTCATTGCCATCAGGATAGGAATCAGGCTCGAATACGATGCCTCCCGGCTCAAGGTATTGGGACTGCTTGCCCTTACCCATGCCCGCAAGGACGTGGAATTACCCGAGGAATTGCTTACCGGGATCACCTATGACGAGGAAATAGATCAGATCATACGGCTCGCGGACGTATACGATGCCCTCACCCACCCTCCGTCATATCGTCATGCCATGGTCGCCACCGAGACCCTGCTGTCCATTCTGCACAGCGACAAGTTCTTCCCCTCCCACCTCAGCAAGATTCTTCTGGAGGAATTGAGTCTCTATCCCGAGGGAAGCTGGGTAATGCTCTCCACCCGGGAGATAGGAAGAGTGGATAAGGTGAACAAAGGGCTCATCCTCCGCCCCAAGGTTATGGTCTTCATCGACGGGAAGGGGAAGCCCTTCAAGAAGAAAAAACAGATCGACCTCGCCGTACAGAAGTTCCTCTATATACTGCGACCCATGCAGCACGACGAACTCAAGGGATTGATTGAAGACCTTTAAGCCTGATCCCCAGGGTGGATCCCCATTCCCCCGTTCATTACCCTCCTTGCCATCTCAACCATCCATGCAATCCTTGACCTTGCCCCCGAGATCCGTGGGATATCCGGTGGCTGTAAGACCTTATTCGGAGTAGAATTTCGTCTACTACCTGCACCTTCTGAAAAATCTGTAGCACTTACCGGAGCAGCAGTCTGCATTTGAAGTACAATATTCCCCACTCTCAGCGCAACATGCCGGGTCATAACCATCACAGTCCTGGTCTGTACCATCTCCGCAGAACTCTTCAGCCCCAGGGTATACTGTATTATTATTATCATCACAGTCTTCACAGACCTTGAATCCATCCTCATCACTATCCGTATCGGCTACCCCGCAACCACAGACACCGGGTGCTGTCTTACCAGGATCGCTTGGACAGCCATCTTTGCAGTCCAACGCCCCATCCCCATCGGTATCTATATCTGCCATGCCGCAACCACAGACACCGGGTGCTGTCTTATCGGGATCGCTTGGACAGCCATCATTGCAGTCTAACGGCCCATCTCCATCGGTATCTATATCTGCCATACCGCAGCCACAGACACCGGGTGCTGTCTTATCGGGATCGCTTGGACAGCCATCGTTGCAGTCTAATGTGCCGTCCCCATCACTATCCGTATCGGCCATGCCGCAGCCACAGACACCTGGTTCTTTCTTGCCTGGATCATCCGGACAACCATCGATGCAGTCTGCCGTACCGTCACCATCACTATCCGTATCGGCTATACCGCAGCCACAGTCACCCAGATCTGTCTTGCCCGGATCTTCCGGACAACCATCGATGCAGTCTGCCGTACCGTCACCATCACTATCCGTATTCGTATCAACTACCCCGCAGCCACAGATGCCCGGCCCTGTCTTGCCTGGATCATCCGGACAACCATCGATGCAGTCTAATATGCCATCCCCATCACTATCCGTATCCGTATCAACTACCCCGCAGCCACAGATGCCCGGCTCTGTCTTGGCCGGATCGTTCGGACAACCATCGATGCAGTCTGCCGTGCCATCCCCATCACTATCCGTATCGGCTGCCCCGCAGCCACAGATGCCCGGCTCTGTCTTGGCCGGATCATTCGGACAACCATCGATGCAGTCCGCCGTACCATCCTCATCACTATCCGTATCGGCTACACCGCAGCCACAGACGCCCGGCTCTGTCTTGTCCGGATCATCTGGACAGCCGTCACACACATCGCCTGCTCCATCTTCATCGGCATCAGCCTGATCTTCATTGGCCTCATTTGGGCAGTTGTCTTCATCATCACAAATCCCATCACTATCAGTATCAGAACAGGGCCCATCACAACCGCCAGACTCCAGGGCAGCAAGAGCATCCACTAATCCATGTCCAAAGTACTCATCCCACCCCGGATCACCGAGGTCGGTAGCGGTTAATTCAAGGGCGCATCGAATATCGTCATTTGTGAAGTTTGGATTCACAGACCATACGAGTGCAGCAACGCCGGCCACATGGGGCGAAGCCATGGATGTGCCGAGCATAAAGTAATAACCATAGCTCCTCACAATGCTTCTCCTGGACCAAGAATCCTCAAAAGCACCTTGGAGGGCGTAATCTTGATAACCATCCCCGTTCTGATCACCTACATCTCCACCAGGGGCAGCAATGTCGATCGTGCTGCCATAGTTTGAATAGCTGGCAAGATTATCGAGGTAATTGGTTGCACTGACAGAAATGCAGACATCGTAGGCAGCAGGATAATGAGGAGCATACGTACCCTCGTTTCCTGCGGCACAGACTATCACACAGCCCATGCCATAAGCATAATTACAGGCACCCTCCAATACAGACGAATACTGGGGACCGCCAAGACTCAAGTTAAGCACCTTTGCGCCATTGTTTGCAGCGAATGTGATGCCATCAGCGACATCTATATCTGTTCCGCTACCATTGTTATCAAGAACCCTAATAGGCATAATGGCCGCACCAGGTGCCACGCCAGCACATCCTATACCGTTATTTGTTGTC
The DNA here is from genome assembly GCA_049472315.1 of bacterium. Taxonomy (GTDB): domain Bacteria; phylum SZUA-182; class SZUA-182; order DTGQ01; family JAFGSM01; genus JBLIRM01. The sequence continues at coordinate 6,613 of JBLIRN010000017.1, read as the reverse complement.
TGGGCTACCGTACCGGCAACATGGGTGCCGTGGGGATGCCGGGTATCGTAGGTGTATGGTTTGTTACCTACGAAGTCCCAGCCCGCGGTAAAACTGGTACCCGCAAGGTCAGGATGACGGTGATCGACGCCCGTGTCTATGATGGCCACAATGACACCATTCCCGGTAGAATGATCCCAGGCACCTTCACAATTGATCCTGCTGATGTGCCACTGATAGGGATCAAGATAGGGGTCAGTTGGATTCAAGTCAGCATAAACGTAATGAACGGGCTGCACGTATTCAATATTGGGATTGCCCTTCAATTTCTCAACCATACCATTTACTGTCCAACCTTTGGGAATACGAAAAGTATGGACGTTCTGAATGTGCTTACTCTTCTTTATGTGGGCTAATCCATGGACCTTTTTAAATGAAGAGACATCCCCGCCGGGTCTTAACTTAACCAGAATTTCATCAGGAACAAATTTCGGACGGGCCTCATGGGAAGGATTGCCAAATACCCCAAACTCTGCCGTGGCAGCAGTCGTCATACCGAACGTGACTATCAGGACCACAATAAGAATACACAATTTTGATCGATGCATTCTTATTTCCTCCTTTTGTTAGAGAATAAATGGCTTCTTTACGAGTTCAATATTCTCTAAGATATAAAGATACTTGATTTAAATTAATTGTCCCTTTTTCAAACCTTTTCTTTTTCACCTCCCATCTTTTCTTTTGAGAGTTAATCATTGCTCTATTTGAAAAAAGTCCCCAAAATGCCATTGCATTGAGCCAAAGCCCCGAGCGAGGCGCGGGGGGATTCGAAGCAATCATGCGTACCATATGTACTTGTATTTATTAAATTGCTTCATCGCTACGCTCCCTGCAATGCTATGTATCAGGTTCCAGATTTTCATTATTTTTCAATTTCTTTCAGCAATTCAGGATGCCTTTTTAATATATAATGGTACCTGTCCATACTCTTTCCTGTGGTCTCATCAAAGAGGGGGGTGCCCCCCGTGTACACTGTATCCTTGGGATCACCATATTTATTAAGCCCATTCTCTTCAATCCACCTATCGATATCCGCCTTTATCCCTTCATCGTTCCAGTGATTTATATCGTTTTCAGACATATTGCTCGATGAGGATGGAAATCCTTCTCCGGATATTATTGACGAATGTATAGAGGTATTCGATGAGCAGGCAAGGGATTCACAATCAAACAACCCACAATGCATAATCAAGAAAGGCATTATGGTTGTCACTATCACGACCGTCAGGTTTGTTCGAAGATCCATTTTGTTAATAACGATATTAAATATCCTTAAATTTATATTTAGCCTATCAGACAAAGGCATACTAACAAAAAATGGAATATATTAAATTTTGTAATATAAGGAAATAATAATGGACCTAATATGACGAAACCAGAGGATTGAGGAAATGGATGAACAACTAATAACGATTAATCGTTTCCCTTTTATCAAGGATTGAGATTATGTTAATCAGTCCATTATCAAAAGATTATAAGGCATGAAACTCATTAATACTATACGATAATAACTCATATACCGATGATCTGTATTAATACTATATTATATATAATAACAACAAAAAAAAACAATGTCTTTCTCATCACGCCCCTAAAATTAATCCCATAAATCAATCAGGCGAAGCGAAGCCACTATAAAATGGCTTTTTCTTAAAAGCCTGAAGGCTCGCTTCATTTTTGGGCCCGAGGCGAGCCTTACGGGTAAAGGTGATTGTAATGCCACACTTAGTAGCTCCGCTTCACTGCGCCTGACGAGGTTTTTTGGAGGGGGTGATAAAACGACATCACCCCCTCGAGGTTTTTTATATCACCGGCAACAGTCCGGCCAGGGGAGACAGGCCCCAGATATCCCCGGCGGTAAGCAGGGAGGTTACAGGAATGCCGTATTGCTCGCTGTACAGCAGGTTCCCGGCAAATATGAATCCGGGGAGAATGGTCGTGGGCGACAGCGTGGCAAAACCGGCCGCAGGGCTGATGGGAGCAGGCAGGCCGGTAACCGGATCAACGAGATACGACGGCGGCCATGGGTTGAGACCATAGTATGCGTCGAAAAAGCTGAGCCCTCCCCCCCAGATCTCAGGGATGTTGTAAAGCAAAAAGGGGAACTGCCTGGCAGGGTCCCAAAACAGGGCCGGCTGAACCGGCAGAATGGTGTTGTTGCTTACGCTTGAAACAATAGGAGTGGGCAGTCCGGTAATCGGATCCACAGGGGAAAGAACCGGAGACCACAGCGGCCACAGGAGATTGTAGGGGGGCAATTGTGTCCAGTTCGTGGTCCCGATGACCCCACCACCGCCGACGAGCGTGGTCAAGGGCACCGCGCCAACCCGTCCGGCGCAGATGAATGCCACGAACATACAAAGGGCGATGGCCGTTGCCGCCCTTACCAATGATCTTTTCGTCCCATTCATGTCAAATCCTCCTTATTACCAAAGCGATAATACATCGTTGTATTGTTCTCACATCGTTGTCGAGCATCATTGACTGCATTCACTCATTATCCCTTTATCCTGTGAGCGGCCTTACAGGGGAGGAAGCCCCCAGAGTTCGGCCGTTGTCAGCAGTCGCGAGATGGATGTGGGAAACAAAACCGCCGGATATTCTGAAAGAAAATACAGGTTGGCCAGGGTCACATAGTCGGCAAAGGGATCGAGGGGTGTAGGGGAAAGCGCGGCAAATCCCGTAGGCAGAGTAATGGGAACAGGAGATCCGGTAACAGGATCGGTCAGATACGAAGGCGGCCAGGGATTGAGTCCGTAATACTGATCAAAAAAGACCATTCCACCGCCCAGGGGTTGAGGAATGTTGTACAGCATGTACGGAAAATCCCTTAAAACAGGGTCCCACAAAAGCACCGGCTGCACGGGGAGCAGTGTCTGGCTGTTGAGCGAGCTGAGCAGCGGTATCGGTATGCCGGTTACGGCATCCGGCGGAGAGAGCACAGGAGACCACAGGGGCCACAGCAGGTTATAGGGAGGTATCGGGGCCCAGTTTTGCGCCTGCACTGCAGGCAAAGCGATCAAGAGCACGGCGATAAGGAGCAACAGCCCCGTCCCCCATTTTATCACTATCTGTCTTTTTAATGGCATGTACCTACCTCCTACAACAAGACAATAATTCACACTAAATCAACGGCGTCAATCCCCATATCTCCCCGGGCGTCAAGAGATTGGTGATCTTGTTGAGCACCCCCAGGGCAATATACGGATACTCGGATATATAGAGCAGGTTTCCATAAAAGACATTGGTGGTCTGCAGGGCGGTGGGCGAAAGCGATGCAAATCCCGTGGGAAGTGTCAGGGGAGCGGGTGAACCGGTAATGGGATCGAGCAGATACGGGGGCGGGAACGGATTGAGCCCGAAATAGGGATCAAAGTATACCATGCCGCCGCCATAGGCAACGGGCACATTGTACAGAAGGTAGGGCAACGTGTATGCGGGATCCCACACAAGGGCGGGTTGAGCCGGGAGAACCGTTCCGCTGGTGAGGGTGCTTACCAGCGGGGTTGGCACGCCGGTCAGGGGATTTGTTGGCGAAAGGGCCGGAGACCACAGGGGCCACAGCAGATTATACGGTGGAATCGCCTGCCAGTACTGTGCCTGTGCGGTTCCGGAGGCGATCACCATGACGGCTATGAAGAGCGCAATGACGAGCACTGCGCAGCTTAAGTTCTCTTTCCTTCCATGCATCTCACATCCTCCTTATCAATCAAACACTCAAACAAAACTCGAATGGATATTCCTTGTGTCCATATGGTTAAAGGGGCGGCAGGCCCCATATCTCGGCCGTTGTCAGCAGGCCCGAGACCCCGGTGGAAAACAACCCGGGCGGAAATTCCGCCAGGTAATACAGGTTGGCAATCGTGAGAAAATCGGCAAAGGGATCGAGCGGCGTTGGTGACAGCGTTGCATACCCCGTTGGAAGGGTGATGGGATTCGGAAGGCCGGTGATGGGATCGATGAGGTAGCTCGGCGGCCAGGGATTGAGCCCGAAGTACTGATCGAAGAAAACCATCCCCCCGCCCAGGGGTTGCGGGATGTTATAGAGTATGTAAGGGTACCCCCGCAGCACGGGATCCCAGAGCAAGATGGGCTCTATGGGAAGGAACGTGGTCTTGGTTACGGAACTGAGCAGCGGGGTCGGCACGCCGGTCACGGGATTGGGAGGGGACAGCATGGGAGACCAGAGGGGCCACAGCAGATTATACGGCGGAATCGCCTGCCAGTTCTGGGCCTGGGCAGCAGGGGAGGCGATCAAACAGAGGGCCATACCTACCAACAGGCCACTGAGTATCCAATAGAATAATCCTTTTTTTACACGCATCTCAGCACCTCCTGATACATGGTGTCATTCGTTCCAAAATATAGAAAGGATCGGTCTGAAGACATTCCTTGTGCTCGTCGTTATTCCCTCCTTGTAGGCAAAAAATTGAGTTGAATTATTGGAAGGAGAACACTGACTCTAAAGACCTCTCTCTCACCCCCCTTTTTGGTCCTTACCTTGTTTTTGCTATCGATGATGCACCATGCTATGGTGACATTAAGGCATAACTACACTATGCGGAATAGCTGTAACGCATGGAAATGATGACCACAAAGAATATTCTCATATGATATTTTGTTTATATTGTACCATGATGGCAATAAAAATCAAAGAGAACGATATGAAGGGGGCCATGCTCGAACGTTGCGTCCCCCCCATGGTTAGCGATAAAGAGTCCCTCAAAATTACATAGACCTGCTATAGAGTCTATTCATTACGGTCCTTGGTGGAAATGGAGTGCCCGTTATTGCTCGCGATTGATCGATGACATGCGGCAGGCAAAGGAAATCCTTGTATGAAATTCTTGAATGTAAAGGCCAAATCATCCGAACAATAAGTATCGACCTTACCATACTATATTGAATGCCTTGAAACACAAACAAGGAGACGCATACCATGGCTATAATGATGGAGGTTATAGAATGGCCCGATCCATCCCCCACCGAGATGATCTATCGATATCCAGAGGCCGGATCAGCGGATATCAAACTGGGGGCGCAACTCGTGGTGAGGGAGACCCAGTCCGCCGTGTTCTACCGGGACGGCAAGGCATGCGATTCCTTCGGCCCGGGGCGTCATACCCTTTCCACCTTCAACCTGCCCATCATCACAAAGCTCTTCAGCGCCCCCTGGGGATTCGAGAGCATATTCAAGGCAGAGGTCTATTTCATCAACCACAAAACCTTTATCGACCTGAAGTGGGGAACGCGGGAACCGGTCGCTTTCCGTGACAGTGAACTCGGGCTGATCCGCCTGCGCGGATACGGGGTATACAGCTGCCGCATCACCGAACCCCTCCTCTTCATCAATCAGCTCGTTGGCAGGGAGGCAACCTACACCACCTCCCAGATCGAGGAGTACCTGCGAAATATCATCGTATGCAGGCTGAACGACCTCATGGGGGAAAAACTGAAGACCATCCTGGATCTCCCCAAGCACTACGAGGAACTCGGCACTGAATTGAAGCAAAGGCTGCTGGAGGAATTCGGTAAATATGGGATCGAGCTTCTCGATTTCTATATCACCTCCATGACCCCTCCTGAAGAGGTGCAGCGGATGATCGACGAGCGAAGCGGCATGGGTGCGGTGAAAAACCTGGACCAGTTCCTTAAATTCAAGCTGGCAAAATCCATGGACGCCCAGGGCGGTGCAGGCACGGCAGGCGCCGGAGCGGGCATCGGCCTCGGGGTGGGCATGCTGATGCCGGGGTACATGAGCAAGGCGTTCTCATCCGAGCAGCAGGACCTTGCCGGCGGTTCAATCCCCACGGTCCAGTGCCCCGAATGCCTGGCATACACCCCTGAAAACAGCCGTTTCTGCTACCGGTGCGGCCATCAGATGGTGCGCTCCAGCGTGTGCCCCAACTGCTCGAAGGTCGTGCCGGTGCATGCCAAATTCTGTATGAACTGCGGACAAAACCTGAAGACGAAGACACGATGCGCCACCTGCAACCTTGATCTGCCTCCGGGTACGAAATTCTGCCCAAACTGCGGGCAGAAGATCGAATAAACCGCGAGTGATGATGCATGCGCTCTCCGTTCGTCGTCACCGTGAAATGCCCCGAATGCGGCGGTCCCATCCGTTTCCCTGAGGGTGCCTATGCCTTTTCGTGCACCTTTTGCGGTTCCGTGCTGCGCATCAAGCAGGAAGGGAACATCCTCAAATACATTATCCAGCCCCGCACACCGAGCAACCACGAGATACAGTGCATTATACGAAAGGCCCTGATGGGCAGGGGGGGAGGCATGCCCGGGGTCTTCTCCGTAGACCGGATCAGCACCGTGTATAAGCCCTTCTGGTATTTCAAGGGAATGCTCTACCTCTCATACACCACAAAAGGGGAAAACGATACCATCGGCAAGACATGGTACTATTCCTTCCAGGCCTGTCCGGATTTTGCCGGCACATTCAATTCCCTGAGTGTCAGAACGGAGGTGCTGGCGCTCGAGCCATACGACAGCGAGGCACTCAAGGGCATGGGGACCGTGCTCCCGGCATCGGTTGATCGAGACGCCGCATACATGCAGGCGG
>JBLIRN010000016.1:0-66253 GCA_049472315.1 bacterium | reverse complement strand
GTGACGGTAATGGTATTTGAACCTTCTGCTAAGAGTACCCCTGTGGCGGTGAAATTACCGTCTGCATCAACGCTTGCCGTGACTTCATTATCAACATCGGTTGTGACGAAAACCGTGGCATTGGGATCATCCACATGACCGGTAACGGTTATGGGTTGAGCGCTGAGGAAGGCCCCGTAAGGTGGATAAATCTGGGAAATCTCCGGCGGCGTGGTATCACGATAGACCACACGTTCGGCGTCCCCGGGATTTCCGGCCCTATCTACTGTTTCCAGGGTGATGGTATTTTTCCCCTCAGACAGATCCAGCAAATACGTAAAGGCGCCTGTATTCGGATCTATGCCTATTGATATTTCATTTATGGTTACGGTGGCAGTCCGATTTGCATCGATCACGCGCCCTGCGACGGTTATTTGGGTTATATTGAATAGCTCATTCTGGACGGGCGTGATGACTTCGATCACAGGTGCTATGGTGTCCAATGTGACGGTGACGCTGACCGGGTCGGCGTTATTGCCTGCGATATCATGTGCAGTGACGGTAATGGTATTTGAACCTTCTGCTAAGAGTACCCCTGTGGCGGTGAAATTACCGTCTGCATCAACGCTTGCTGTGACTTCATTATCAACATCGGTTGTGACGAAAACCGTGGCATTGGGATCATCCACATGACCGGTAACGGTTATGGGCTGAGTGTTGACATAGGAATTATCCTGGGGATTGATCTGTGTGATGACCGGGGGCGCGGTGTCCAGATGGATCAGGATCTCTTCGGTTGATAGGTTCCCTGCGATATCATAGACATCGATCCTGACGTTATGGGGGTCATCCGCTAAGGAGGCTGTCGGCGTATAGCTCAACCCTGTTTCGGTAATCGTGGAATCTGCGGTGACATCTTCCCCGTCAAAGGTCACCGCAATACTCTCCATGTCTATGCCTGACAGGCTGTCGCTGTAATTGGCACTTATGGTGATGGTATTTGTCACAATACCTGAAGGCGGGAACACATCGCTTATGGTGGGTGAGGTATTGTCGATTATCACGGAGACCGATTGTTGTGTTGTGAAGCCCAGGGTATCCACCGCCTCGACAATGAAGGTGATATCCCCATCCGGCCGGGTGTTGGTATCGAATTCAGCCGGGTAGTAGCCGTCCTGGGGGGTATTCACGGTTTGGAACAATTCGTCCGAATTGGGTTCCCCGTCCTGATTGGTATCCGCATAAAAGTCTACATGGGCCACACCCTCGGGATCAGAGACCAACGCCTTGAGGGTAATGGTCTCATGGACGAATGAATTTGCATCGGGCTGGGTGATGGTCAATTCAGGGCCAAGGTCAAAAACATAAAGTCTGTTACTCTGAAGATCCGTTATTAATAGCTCTTCTCCATGGCCACCGTCGATGTCTCCGATATCTATTCCCGTGATCCATCGGAGCCCTGAGAAAAATATATTTATCACGTCACCTGTCCCGGCATCTATCTCAAAAATAAATCCTCTTCTCTCCGCCATGAAAAGTGTACCCGAGGCACTCATTTCGAGCCCAACGGGAAATTTGACCAATTTTGTATCAAAGGTGACAATATTCGATATATGCCCAGCCACGAGCGTACCGGCTTCACCGATGGGTCCGGTGGGAGCCACATCTATCGTCCAAAGGACGCCCTTTCCTTTCTTTCTCCCTATCACATAAAGAATCCCTGTGCCTGGAATGGGCTTTCCATCAGTGCCAATCTCGGGAATGAAGGTTAAGTCTTTTAACTCACTTAAGCCACTATTCTTTCCGACGACCTTGAATACCCCATCCGTAAAATCTATTCCCATTATTCGGCCATCGTACTCTGTCACAAAGAAGAGGAAGTTGTCCTGCTGGTCTTCATCAGGTGCCAATCCTCCATAATCAATACCTGTTGGGTTCTTCAGACCCTGTTTGCAATTAATGAGGTCCTCATTTTTCTTAAAGACACCGGTTGAGGTTGGGCCTTCTACCGGTATACCCGGGGGGTATCCATCCGTTCCCCCAATCCCCACTACAGAAACGGATCCTTTATGATTAATAATCCATGGAAGAGAAGATTCAAAATTGACTCCATTGGGATGATCCGATGCCTTATCACCATTCAGATCTCTATATCTTTTGGAAGTAAGGATCTTTACATTTGAGCCTAAAGGCAAGGTGGGATCAACGATGACGACAGGCGACATATCTTTTTCCTTGCCTTTTTCCTTGCCTTTTTTCTTACCTTTTATATTGGTTTTTAATACGCCTATATTGGTGACTAAGATATCCCCCTGTTTGACGACTGATCCTTCGGTACCCACGAAGGGTCCTGGACTTGTCACAAAATCTACACCCGTAGGAATGGCCAGATTTTTTGCCAGAGGGGTAAGGTTTGAGTGAATGAGTTTTATGGAGAACTGCTGCTTTGGTTTTGCCTTTGTCTTTGGCTTTGCGTCAGCAAAGTGCCCATTAACTGTGAAAAGAATGAAAAGCAATAAAACCGCAAGAAGTACGGAGAGGAAATGCCTTCCGCAAGAATAAATTCTAATTCGGCCGCTCAATGCTACTGGTGCCCTCGATCTTCGGGTTAGTTTACAAGATGAACATCTAACCAAAAATACAAAGATAATGCACTATATTAAGGAGAATTTCGGCCAGAAATCGGAATGCTGAATACCCGCACGCGGACCAAACGGAACATGAATATGCTCCGTCTGCAAGAATTGTTCTATGTTTGATCCGGCGATTGACGTGTGATGTCGGTGCCCGCTCCTCTCAGTATGGTATTGCGCTTTATAGAATCTTTGTTGAAAAGGCCTTGAGATGAAAAGCATAGATGATATGAATGCCTGAGAATAATATATGAAATATTTTACCAGAAAAAAACATATTTTAAAAGTTTTATTCTGTAAGTCATTGTGTATCAAGCAAAAACCGCGATTGACATGAGCGCAGCGATCTATTTGATTTCAATTGTCCGCATTGTCTTCCTTTACCGGTCAAATTTCTCTAATCACGCGAAGGCAATACACGTATAGCCCTTCTATAAAACCTTTTTTCATATGACCTTATCCATGGTCACACATCCTTTCCTTAAATGAGATTCCCCCGATCCCTATCACCGAAACAGACCCCTTGTGGTTGACGACCGCTCCCTCGGTGCCTGCATAGGGTCCCGGGCTGGTGACAAAACCCACGCCTGTGGGAAGGCCGGGATCATCCGCAATGGTGGTAATGCTTATAGAAATGGGTGCCGGTAGGGTTACGCCTGCTGTGGGCACATGGATTGCGGGCACGGAGATTATGGAAAGACAAATGATGAAAAAAGTCAGGTGAAGGTGCCGATGGATGTGTTGCCGAATGCATCCGCAAGGCCGGGTTCAATCCGGATGGTGTAGGTCTTGTCCTGCTGCAGGGGGCCAGTGGGTGCAAAGGTGACAGCCCTTTCGGCCTGGGACACGGTAAGGACACTCTATTGAGCAAGATTCATTTTATAGTTGATGGGGTTTTGACAAGGTCCAACAACCTTTTCATGAGGATCGTTTGTATAACCAGATAATCTCACCCTCCAGCGTGCTCACGAATTTTTTAGAATTTTTCCGTAAATGCCGCCATTCACTTTCCGTGTATACAATAATATCTGCCGGAACAGGCAATCGGCTCAAATCCCAACTTATCGGACGGCGCTCAAACGGTTCAGATGTTTGATCCAATATGGCAATAAGGTCCAGATCACTGCCGACCCCCCAGTTACCACGGGCATATGAGCCGAAATAGCCTAACATCCTCAAATTCGAACGTCGTGCAGCTTCAGTCTCCGCCCAAGATCTTACCGCCTGATTTACCTCCATAATATCAGGCCATTTGAGAACGGACGAACCCAAGGATCTCACTGGCATAGTTTATGGCCTCATTACTGTGAAGTTTTCCGTAATGCTCGAAGGGTGCACCTTCAGGATGCCCATTGGCGTAACGGGTGGGTATATAAAAGCCGTCGAGGACTTTCGCCTTTTCTATAAGATCTTCGTCAACGGCAATGGGAAGCTCATGTAAAAGCCGGGCAACGACATGTCCCCATGCTTCCTGTTTTAAGAATAAATGAAGTGCCTTAACCGCCTTCTCCGCTGACTGATGTGCCGCAAAGCAGGCCCATTCATGTCGGCCGTCTTTTTGAGAATCCCTGGCTTGCTCCAGGTCCCTTTCCGCCTGGGCAAACCAATCCTTTGAACGATCAGCCATCGGCTTCCCTTATAACATATTGTTGTCTCTCTCAAGATATCAGATAAAGACTACCATGATTCTGTTGGTATGACAAGATGGTCGGTTTATGTTTCCGGGGCCGTCCTGCATAGACCTCTGAACGGCAATATAACAAATTGAATCTTCTCATCCCGCTCTTTAACCGTGCGAGTCTATGGTGGTTCGCAACTTATTGATATATTTGGCATTTAAAAAAAGTGGACCCTCACATTAGTCTCCGTACCGTTTAATATAAAAAAGGTGATGTCAGGCAATTTCCGATTATGTAAGAAGGAGCGTAATCCGGAATAGGGGTATTCCAAATGGTCCCCAGACCCTGGGATGAAACATATGAAAAAGACGCAGCCCGAAGTGGACTATCAAATGATCCATAGGCTCAGTAATTACACAGTTGGATGAGGGGGCGGAACACGCAATGAATTGCCGGGCAAGTATCTATATGGTTACCATTGCACTCCTGCTCTGTATGTTCCCCTTCCTTGCCGGGAATCTTGCAGCCATATCCATGACGGTCACCGGAACCTGGTCGGAGAATATCGATGTATTCGATCTCCAAGGGGGGGCGGGCACAGACCTGGTGAGCACCTATGAGAGCGCCTCCAATGCATGCGTCATTGACGTAACCGGGGCTGCCAAGAAGGACTGGGAGGTATATGTGAACAGGGTGGACACCCTCTGGGATGCAAATCTCCATCTGTACTGCCGCAGGACCTCGGACGGGATAGGTGACGGCCCTATCTCAGGGGGAGAGACCTATCAGGAGATCACGGATGTGGGCCAGTTCCTGTTTACCTCGGGAAGCTTGGACAGAACGGGGGTCGAGGTCCAGTACCAGCTCACCGGCGTTTCCGTGCTGGTTGTCCCGAACACGTATCTCACAGATATCTATTATACGGTACTCAAATATTGATGTTCTTGTAAGGGATGAGGGTCTTGTAAAGGATAATGGCGTGCTCCATCCCCCTTGGGGCAGCGGTTATTCCGCCTCTTCATTCCCGCCTTGCAGCATGTCCTGCACGGTATCCGTGATGGCCCGGAAATCGATCTTGCCGCTTCCCATCTTGGGCAGGTCCTCGAGAACCACGAACTGCCTCGGCAGGGCGATATTCGGCAGATTCCTTGACATGCCCTTCAGGATCTCCTTCTCATTGACCGGTTCCGTCACCACGGCGACGATCCTGGCGCCCTTGACCGCATCCGGCACCTCCACCACGCAGCAGGAGATCCCCCTGGGGAGCATGTCCTCGAGCACGGTCTCGACCTTGACCAGAGAGACCATCTCCCCCCCGATCTTCACAAACCGCTTGAGCCTTCCCATGTGCCAGAGGTACCCCTCGCTGTCGAGGAGGCCCATGTCACCGGTATCGTACCACCCGTGCCTGAGATGATACGAGGTCTCCTCGAAATCGTCAAAGTACCCCTTCATCACGTTCGCACCCTTGACCAGGATCTTTCCCGCCTCCCCCTGAGGGCATTCCTCCCCTGTGTCGTAATGCTCGATTCTCACCTTGACCCCGGGAAGGGGACGTCCCACGCTCCCCGGCCTGTTGTGGATGTGGGTGTTCACAGAGATGACGGGAGATGCCTCCGTTGTCCCGTACCCTTCAAGGAGCACCAGGTTATGCCGTTCCGCGAACTCCTCCCGCAGTGCGTCGGGGCATTTGTCCCCCCCGGACACCATAACCCTGACGCTGCTGAAGTCACCGGGCTGGGATTTCTTCAGGTATCCCCTGAAAAAACTCGGTGTCCCCACCATCACGGTGGGCCGTTCCTCCCGCACGATATCACACACCGCCTTGAAATCGAGGGGATTTGCATAGGTGATTACGGTCATCCCCATGTAGAGGGGTGTCCAGAGGCACGCGGTGAGGCCGAATACGTGAAAGAAGGGGAGCTGCGCGAGCATGCTTTCCTCCGCAGCCATGCCGAACACGGAGGCGAAGGACTCGACGTTTGCACTGATATTCCGGTGTGTGAGCTGGACCGCCTTGGGGTCCTTCTCGCTTCCGCTGGTAAAAAGGATGACGGCGTTGTCCTCCTCCTGGCCTGCGTGGATGAACCTGCGGATGAGCCCCGCAGGCATCCTCGACATCAGGGCGGCAAGCAGCCTCTCGAATATCCCCACCCTCTGCATGATGTCCTCGATGAAGACCATGCCCCTCACCAGCGGGCACCTGATCCTCTCGAGGAGCATCCGGGAGGTTATGATGGTGGTAAAACCGCAGTGCCGCTGGGCGTATTCGGCGTTTTCCGCAGCACCTGTTGAGTGGTTGATCATAACCGGGGTCCTTCCGCTCATGAGTGCCCCGAGCACCGACAGGGCACACCCAGACGAGGAGGGAATCATTATGCCGAGGAATCCCCCTGCATATTGGTCAAACCTGCGGGCGAGGATCAGTGAGGCGATGAGCGCCTTCGAGTAAGAAATCCGTCTGTTTGCACTGCGATCGATAAAGGCGGGTTTCCTGCCGTTCCTTTTTGCCATTCTTATAAATTGATGATGCAGGAGCATGCGGTTTTCACCCCTTCGTACGCGTGACCTGCCCCACCCCAAGAGGCGAGATGGCTATTGCTTAAAAACCCCGAGAAGTTCAATCGCATCATAGTGAAACAAGCAGAATGTATTGTTTTGAAAAAGTATACCCGATCGTTCAACGGGGTGTCAATTGCTGGATTTACCGGCTTTCAGTACCTACAGGCTATTCCGGAACCCCTCGAAGGCCATTGCTGCGGTCGGTGCATTTGCAGCCAGCTGCACCGGCAGGACTGCGAATCCTGAGGGGCATCCCAGGGCGCCGGCGCTGTTTTCCCTGAAACCTCGATGAAACCGTTCAGCAAGCTCTCCACAGCGGTGCTACCGAGTCCGACACGACCGAATCCGATCCCTTGACACGTAAAGAAAATGTGTATTACAATGTATACGTATGCCTGTTTATGAACGAACGATTATAAAATCATTAGAAAAAGGTAAGCTGCCGAAACCGATCTTCATTCAATTTGACAACGCGTTTCGCTCATTGGAATTAACAAAGGATATGAGCCTCTTTGATATAACAAGACTTCGCGGAAATGAATTTCGAAATTATTATCGTATCAGGAAAGGCAAGTATCGAGCGCTTTTTTTTGTCGAAAATGAAAAAATCAGCGTAATTAAAATTGATAAAAGGGAGGATGTGTATAAATGAGTGTAATTTCTGTTCGATTAAATACTAATGAAGAAAAAATATTGAAACGATTATCAGAATATTTTAATGAGGATAAGTCATCGCTCATCAAGCATTCCATAAGAAACCTGTATGAAGATGTTATTGACTCTCAAATAATTGATGACTTTGAGCGTAAGGAGAAACAACACAAAGTGGAATTTATTCCTTCAGATGAAATATTGGATAAAATTAAATAAGTGCGCAGCCTAGAATCGTTCGGAAACAGAGGGACCTTCCTTCGCTGGTGCGATCGAAGTATCATGAGTGGTATCGAGACATGATGATGGAAAGGCTGGATAAACCCATCAACCGGAGGGGCTTTCTCCGGGGCTCCTCAAAGGCCCTTGCCGCTTTCGGCGCATTCGCAGCCGGCTGCACCGGAAGGGAGGCGAATCCAGAGGGGGCGTCCCAGGCTGCCGGCACTGTTTCCTCCGACCCAGACTCCTGGTGGGATAAGGAGGGTTTTTTCGTCCACGAGGCAGTGGATGCCGGAAGGCTCCCCAAGGGGGTGATCAGGGCCCGCATCGAGGGCACCTGGCGGGAATTCAGGGTGGTGGAACTGCCCGATCGATTCATGGACTGGAGCCTCCAGCAGCGCGTGGCCCGCCTGGGGAGAATGGTGAGGGCCGGGGGAATGGACCCGCGGGATCTCGCTGGTTCCCACAACGCCTGTGTTGCCACCTACGGCGGGCCGTCCCGGGATTCGGCCGTGTCCCTCAATACGGCATACAAGGGGATGGGATTCACCGTGCGTGCAGAGATACTCGCAGAAACCACCCGGAGGATTAAGGAGGAGAAGCTGCGGATCGAACGGGACTATCGCAGCGCCCCCTTCAGGATGATGCATGAAAAGGTGATCTTCCTCACCCGGTTTTACCAGGACACGGCGAGCTTTGACCGCACGAAGCAGGTATCCCTGGAGCTTTTCACCGAGCGCGATTTCCACACCCACACCTTCCTCAACATGATGGCAAACCCGATCACCTCCGCCTCCTTTCTGGCCTTTCCCACCTTCGAGATACGGGCGGTGCCCCAGCTTCTGCATCCCAACAATACGGGGCTTTCCCCGCACGAGAGGGATCTTGTCGCCTACACCAACGCGGTGCATGACTTCATCCACAGCGGACCGGGTGAGCGTATTGCGTGCGTCTACCATGTGATCGAGCTTTTCGAGGACACCCCGAACGATACGGCCAAGGGGAGGAGAATTGTCCCTTAAAACATATACCCCGCAAGGACGTTGCCGTGCATACCGTGCATCCGGTGATACCGAAATCCGCGGATGGGGGCCGTCGATCGGCCCCATGGGGCACTGATCGATGAGGCTCTCCGCAGGGGTGGTGATTGTCCGCAGGGAAAGGGATGGGTGGAGGTATCTGTTTCTCAGGGCCTATCGAAACTGGGATTTTCCCAAGGGGATCGTGGAGCCCTCCGAAGAGCCCTTGCAGGCGGCGATCAGGGAGGTCCGGGAAGAGACCGGCATCACGGATCTGGACTTCCGGTGGGGCGAGGTGTTCAAGGAAACGGCACCCTACGCAGGGGACAAGGTCGCGCGCTTCTATATCGCAGAAACGCGTACATCACGGGTGACCTTCTCGATCAATCCCGAATTGGGGATGCCCGAACACCACGAATACCGCTGGCTGTCCCATGATGAGATCCTCAGCCTATCTCCCGAGAGATTTCTGTCGATCATCGAGTGGGCCCATTCCCTCATTCAGAAGGATTCACAGGAACATCCTGCTTGAGTTCGGTCTCCACCATGAATGAGAGGCCGTCCAGGGAGCGGTCCTTGACCCGGCGGCCGTTTATGAAAAGGGTGGGCACGCCCCGGACCTTGAGCCGTGCACCCAGGGAGATGTCCTCACTGACGACCTTTTTCAGCGAAGGATCGTCAAGCGCCTCCTGGAACGCCTTCATGTCAACCCCCGACTCCTCCGCGTACTGTTTGATGGTCGTCTCATTGAGGTTGCGAAAATTGTCGAAAAAGGCCTTGGTGACCGCCTGGTATTTATCCTGCCTCGATGCGGCCAGGGCGGCCAGGGACGCCTTCTCCGCATGGGGATGCATCCTGAGGGGGAAGTGCTTGATGACGAGGTTCACCTGCTCCGGATATTTTGCGAGCAACTGCTCGAGGGTCGGGTACACCTTGGCGCAATAAGGGCATTGATAGTCAAAGAACGCCACCACGCTCACCGGGGCGTCCTTTTTGCCGATGACCGGGGATGCCCCGGCATCGATATCGAATATATTCTCCACCCGGATCAGCGACAGACGCTTCGCGTCATTGTCCGTGAGAAAGAGGGTCTCCCCATCCTCGGACAGGGCGATGTGGGAAAACTGCCCGGTCATGGGAATGGTATCGGTGATTTTATTCGCACCGATTGCATAGACAAGGACGCTCTTGCTGCAGAGGATATAGGCGGTGGAGCCGTCCTTGGAAAGGGCGATATCATAGGGGGTATCGTTGAGATTGACCTGCCTCAGCAGCTCCCATTCGACTCGTGCGGAGGCGTACCGGGGAACAAATAAGAATGCGCACAGGACACATGCCACGACTGCGATGCATGCACCAAACCTGGTGTGGAAATGGTTCATGGTCGTTGCTCCTTTCTCGCTTGCTCGTTTCAATGAATGCCCATGTAGTATACGGTAATCCATTCCGAAAAACAAAACAAGGGTCTCCACCGAGGATGACGCAGCCACGATTTGACTTTGCATCCATGAGGTGATAAACAATTATGGACAACGTTCAAAAACCATGATCATGCTCTTTGAGGCATCGATTTAGAGAGGGATATCATCAATCGAGTCACCGGTTTTTGAAACATGCTGGTGACTTTTTTATTTTGGAGGAAACATCATGAAAAGGGTACTGTTGTATATTGTCACCTTATGTGTCTGCGGCGCTATGATATTGTGCTGCCAAAGAGGGGAGAAAACCGGCATGACACCTGAAGACACGGCGCGATCAAGACCCCTATCCGAGACCGAGACCACGGATCCCAACGATATCATTGCTCGTGTAAATAGCAGCGTCATCACGCGCATCAATGTCGACGAGGAACAGGGCAAGCTCCTTCAGCAACTGCAGGGGAGGGTTCCTCCTGAACAGTTGGATCAGATCGGGCCGCAGGTGTGGAAGCAGGCGCTTGAAAATATTATAAATTTCAAGCTCCTGGTCGAGGAGTCGGAAAGGGAAAACATCGCTGCCGATGCCCAGGATGTGGCGGCGCACCTCAGCCAGATTTCCGGCCGATTTGCCACCCCTGAAAAATTCCAGGAGCAACTGGCTGCCATGGGGCTCTCGGAGGAAACACTGCGTTCACAGATAGAAGAGAGCCTGCGCATCAATGCCCTCCTTGAGCAACACACGGAGTCAGCATCGGTTATTGATGACCAGGCCGTTCAGGAATTCTACAGGGATAATTCCGAGAGCTTTCAGACACCCGAGCGAATCAAGGCAAGCCACATCCTTATTGCGGTCGATCCGAACGACGGGCCCGAGGCCAGGGAACAGAAACGTCAGCAACTTGCCAACCTGGCGGAGGAATTGAAAAAGGGGGCGGATTTCTCTCAATTGGCCCGCGAGCACTCCGATTGCCCGAGCAAATCACGGGGCGGAGACCTGGGATTCTTCGAGCGGGGAAGAATGGTCAAGCCCTTCGAGGATGCCGCCTTCCAATTAAAGGTGGGTGAGGTGAGCGGGATCGTGGAGACGGATTTCGGATACCATCTTATAAAGCTTACCAAACGTGAGGAGAGCAGCCAGCAGCCCTTAAAAGAGGTCCGCGGGAAGATTGAGACCCTTTTAAAGCAGCAAAAGAGGAATCAGGCGATCACCGATTACCTGACGACGCTCCGCAATAAGGCGAATATCGTCTATGCAGAGGGGTTTCAGCCGGAACAACAGCAGATGCAATAATGGCTGTCCTGTCGCTTTGCCGCTTCCCACGAATGTGTTTCGTGCGAAGCAGCCTGTCCGGGTGGTATAAGGGGGCCTGCCCGGCGATCGTTGATGTCATTGATACCGGAGCGTATAGGGAATGCCTCCGACCATGAGCTGAAGATCCGCATAGAGATCCTTCTTCAACGCGATTTGACGTATCTTGCACACCATGCGGTATTTCAATTGATGGACCGCATTGACCTTCATATTCATGATGTCCGCAACCTCGGAAAAATTGAACCCCTCTTCATAGATCAACCTGAAGAGCAGGTTGTATCGCGCCGGAAGACTCTCCTTCAGAATGAGAATCATCTCCCTGAGATCCCTGCGATCCATCTTTGCGGAGATCCCCGAGGCCAGATCGAGATGCTGAATCCTTTCGAGCTCGATGAAGGTCTTTTTCTCCCTCAGATAATCAACGGCAATGTGGAAGATGATCACCCTCAAATAGGCAAGGAACGAGCGCTCATTGCCTCCACGAAATTCCTTTAATTTCTTACAATTTTCACTCAGAAGCGCCAGGAATACATTGTTAAAAATGTCGTCCAGATCGTCCTCGTTAAACGTATAGAGGTATCGCTTCATGGTCTTGGTGATATAGTGATAAATGATGCGGCCGTAATGCCCGATAAAGACCTCCCAGGCATCTTTATCCCTTGCTCTGCACCTTTGCAGCAGCTCACAAAAATCCTTTTCCGTGCCCATGATTCACCTATACCTTTATCCTTTCTTCCGTTGCACCATAACTCAACATCACCTTTTCCTATCCTGCATGAATAAAAAATGCCACCCAAAAACAAAGGGAACGAAGGGGCTCTATAAAAGAACGATATAGTAAGGCAGTCGTGTTGGATAGAGGGAACAGAGCAATCCCCACCTTGGAAATTTTTAAAAAGCATTTACTGTGCCACGTTATGCTGATCAGCAAGGATGCTCGCATCAAGGCGGCATATCCTTACTATTATTCATGGGATGGTTCCGGTCACAGGAAAGGGAAACGGCGAACTCAGGCAGTTGATCGCAGGATACGGCAGGCATTGGTTCTGCGGCGGGATTTCTCGTGGCTCATGAGCTGCGGCCGTTCCCTACCCGGATACGGCCGTTGCACCATACAAAAATACGGGAAAAGGGATGCGCATGTACCACAAAATAGTGCATCAAGGTGCAGGCCGAGGCAACACCATCAATCAGGAAATGCCCCCTTCATGGGAAACGGGTCGGACATGATCGTCCATCGTCAGTTCTTGTACGTATCACGAATCAGTTCGTTCATGTAATTCTCGGGATTCTCGATCCCCTCGGCCGGGATGGTATATTTCCGCTTTCCGGTCTTTTCCTTGATCAGTTTCAGACCGTGCTCATAGTTTTGAAATGATCTCTGAAGGAAGGTTCCGGAATCGACCCCCTCTCTCCACACCTTTTCGACCAGCCGATCGATGGCCTCTTCGGTGAACGAGATCTTTATGTCATTGCGGCTTGAAAACATCTGGGCAAATTCCAGAATCTCGTTGTGGATGACCAGAATTTCCTCGATCACGGTGTCCACATCCACCCGTTCCTCAACGGTACGGGTGGTGATGAGCTTGATACGCCGGTCGGAGAAAAAGAGCCCATAACGCTCCTGCAGTTCGGTCTCCCTCTTCAAAATGGATCGCTCGAGATTCCTCTCCTCGTCAATCATCAGGCGTTTGAAGTGTGTCTCCCTCTCAGGGGTGTCCGGATGATCCAGGAGCTCCCTCAGTTCACTCTCCGGGTTATCCACCATTGCGGGAGTGACTGCGAGATAGTGAATATTCGTCGAGGGGAGGATATGCTCGAATTTCAACAATACACGTTCAACGGCACTGTTGAGACCGCGCGCACCGGTTCGTTCCCTGTGGGCATTCTCGGCAATCTTATGGAGCGCTTCATCTTCGAACTGCAGGTCGATGCCGTACGCCTTAAAATCCCGCTTCTTGCCGATAATAATCGGGCTCTTCGGATTCCGAAGGATGTTGTACAGATCCTCGACCTCCAGGTGTTCGAACACGGTGACGACCGGCAATCTACCTACAAACTCCGATTCGAAGCCGAATTCGATCAGGTCTTCCGCCTTTACCTGTTTGAGGTATCCGATCCGGTCTTCCTTACCCTTTATCTCAGCCCCGAACCCGATACCTTGCGTATTGAACCTCTTCTTGATGATCTCTTCAAGCCCGTTGAACGATCCGCTCATGATGAAGAGGATATTCTTGGTATTGATCCGCTTCTTCTCCCGTTTTCCGGTCCTCTGGAATTCCATGATGGCCTCCATTTGAGAGATCGGATCATGCGGGACCTTCAGCTCTACGTCGGTTTCCTCCATGGGTTTGAGAAGCGCCCTTTGAACGCCCGAGCGGGACACATCGGGTCCGACAAGGTTTTGGGAAGAGGCGATCTTGTCCACCTCGTCCAGGTAGATGATGCCGTACTGGGCAAGGTCAATGTTCCCGTTCGCCTCATACACAAGATCACGGACCAAATCCTCCACATCACCGCCGACATAGCCTGTCTCGCTGAATTTCGTGGCATCCCCCTTGACGAAAGGCACGCCGATCTTGCGCGCAATAAGCTTAACCAGGTAGGTCTTGCCGACCCCGGTAGGCCCTATCATGATGATGTTGTTCTTTATTTCGCCCTGATTCTCGTGCCGGCAATTCCTGCGGTTCAATTCGAACTTCTTGATGCGGTTGAAATGGGTGCACACCTTAGTGGCCAGGACCTCCTTGGCATCCTCCTGTTTCACCATATACTCGTCCAGATATGACTTCAACTCCTCCGGCTTCATATCAAAACTGATGGAGGCTGGCTCACTTCGCTGCTCTTTTCCCTCCGCCTGGCCCTTATTCGCGGATTGCTCGGGAAAAGGGCTGAATCCTGCAAACTGCACCCTCTTGCCATACTTTTTAGACAGGTAGTCGTTGATATCCTTTTGAATTTCTTTTATGTCAATGTCTTTTTCCATGGTTTCTCAAAATCCCCCCAACGTATGAAAGATATCTGTAATATGAAAGATATCTATAATATAATACGCATCTGCCGTTATTCCAAATTATGAGCAATTGTGAGCTTCGTCCCCTCTCGATGCCGCGCGATCATAATGAAGATTCCGCAACCGGTCAACCTCGGGAGGGGTGCCTCCCCATGCGCCCTGTTGTCAGAAGCGGTGCAGGTGATCGACGAGCGGGGTACGGCAACAAGATATAACTCCTCTAAAGAGTAGACGGAAAAACACCCCAAAATTTATACAGGAATAAATTTTGACCGCATTCCGGGTTTGCTGTTTCCCCTCCATCTAATTATTGTATCGTCAAAAATCCCTGAATGTAAGGACATCGGAATCATGAACAATCACACCCCTGAAAGGCCGGCCCTTTTAAATATGTCCATCCCGCTTCGTTCCAACCAAAGATAATCGAAGGAACAAACCGCTCAATCCGGGCATACCTTTTTCATGCTCGGCAACGTCTTTATGGCAGGGATGCCGGCTGTTCCAGTCGAGGCATGGGAACCGGATCCTGAAGATTAAACGGGGGGGAGATGCACGGGATACGTGACCAGGGCATATCATTGGTTGCCGGAACGGTCTATACCGTCGGCACGAGCAACAGAGGCGGTGATGAATTCCTGGAGCTTTTGGTGGCCAACGGGATCACCATTATCATCGATGTACGGCGATTTCCAACCAGCACCTTCCGCTGGTTCAGGAAGGAAAATCTCGCCAGGATGCTCGCCGCGCAAATGATCGGGTATGTGTTCATGGGAAAAGAACTGGGCGGGTATCGCAAGGGGGGATACGAATCCTATGTCTCGACCGAAGGTTTTCGAAAAGGGATTGAAAAAATTGAAGACTTCGCCCTATTTGACCGGATAGCCATCATGTGCGCCGAGCGATTCCCCTGGAAGTGTCACCGATGGCATATAGGGAAGGGACTGATCAGGCGCGGATGGGAGGTTGAACATATCATAGAGAGAGAACGGTTATGGAAACCACGGTCATACGAACGGGTGGCGCCGTGACCAATAAAAGGCGATGTGGGGTGATTACGAAGGAAGGGATGACCGGTCGTTCTCCTCAACACTTTTGGCGATCTGCCTGATTCGTGGGTCCGGGTCCTCTGCAAGGGATGCAAGTATTTCATCCCCTTTTGGATCGGACAACTGGGCCAGTGCTACTGCTGCGGCTGAGCGCACCTCGTCATTCTTCCTCTTCCAGAATGCCCAGGGCCTCTTTCGCTCCAGAAGATGTGCGAGCGGCTCCACGCTGCCCGGGTCCTGCAATTCCCCAAGGGCCTTACAACAGGCGATTATCATTTCCTCCTTCTTGGCCGATTTCAGCAGGGAGAGGAGTTCCCCGCTCGTCGCTCGTATCTTGAGTCTTCCAAGGCATCGTACGGCTGCGGTTGCAAGATGCATTGACTGGTTTTTTGCGCACTTCACCAGAAGGTCCGCCACGTACTTCTCGTTGAGTCGTTCGGCGAGTTCAAACGCCGCCTGCTGAACACGGGAATTCCTGTCACCCAGGAGGAAGGGTAACTCCTCCTTCAAATCGTGCGTAAGACTGTCAATGACCTCCAGTATGCGCACACGCTCCTCGGGATTGATCTCGATGACAAGCTGGCGCTTGAGGAGCAATCCCGCCTTGGGCCCTATCTTTTCAAGGAGGCTGGTGGCGAGCCTCCTCACCCGGTACTCGTCACCCTTCTTGACAATATTGATGAGAAGGGGCAGGGCCGCATCTCCCAGGCTTCCCAGGAGTTGTACCGCCTTCTTTTGTTTGGATGCATTGCTTGACTTGAGGTCCTCCTCGATAAGCCGCTGTACCTGGGGCTCCAGTTTGAAATCGAGAATCTTGGAGAGATCCTGATAACAATCCTCGCCCGATTCGCGAAGTTTATGCGCCCATCGATGAAGATGGACAAGGAGCCTGCTCGCTGGCTGATATTCGGCAAACTGGATGAAGATCTCCGACATCTGCTTTAACAGGGAGACAATCTTCAGGATTATCTCCTCCTCCTTCTCTTTCTCCTTCTCGTTCACAATGGTGTCCAAAAGCGGATCCGAAAGGACTGCGCAGAGTTGATAGCGCGCTTCGAGGTTTATGGTGTCGAACGTGCACTGACAGATATCGATGATCCTTTTGCGGATAATGAACTCACGCCCTTGGAACTCCTCGAACAGCCGGGCGATGATTTTTTTCACCTGCCTTTTATCATCCTCGAGCAGATAATCGGTCAACCGCTCCTGTGCCACCTTGAGGAAGCCCTCAAATGTCTCCTCGGCATCGGAGTTCTCCTCCTCTGTCTTCTCCTCCTCTGTCTTCTCCTCCTCTGTTTTTTCCTCCTCAGGCTCCATTCCTGCGGCAGGCATCGGGATGCCCTCCAGCATCTCATAGAGATGGCGGTTCACGAGCAGTCCGGTGAGCCTGGTCTCGACTGCAAAATGCCCCCAAAAATTTTCATCCGCATTCCCCTCCCAGATCCGCCGAAGCGCCCCCAGAAAGGCATTCAGGTCTCCGTCGGAAAGTCCCTGTATGAAGGTGAGGCTGTGTATCATTGCCTCATCGAGGAATTTAAAGAGCGAGGTCATCTGTTCCCTGAAATCCGATGCCTCCACCTTTATACCGTTGACGAGCAATGTGTCCTTAATCCGGGAAAATGAGAGTGTCTGATGTGTGCTCAGGAGGCTGGTCAGGGCATTCATGAGCTTTGTCACCGAATCGGACACCGCCTTGCTTTCCTGGGGATATAATCGCAGGTTCTTGAATGTCCGAAGCAGCGACCTGGTGACATCGAGGATCTGGTCAAGTTCCGCCTGATTAAGATTCTGATCCTCCGCATTCAGGGTGAATGAAGAGGAAAGGCTCTCCAGGTCGGGCTGGGGTCCATCCTCAGATTCCATAGCCAGGCCGGCATCCTCACTATAGTCGGCATCCTGATCATCCGCCCTGGTATAACGGACCTGCTTTAATTTAATGTGGGTGATGCCGTTTTCCGAACAAAAGCGTTTCCAGAAGGCAGGGGCGATGATACCTGATTTGAAGCGACAGAAGGCCTCGAGCACGGTCACCAGTTCCTGCTCGGAAACCTCCCTGCAAAAGGCTATGCCCTTCAATTCAAGATGGTTGAGAAATTCGATAAAATCCCTTGCCACGGCCTTGGATTCGGCGATGTCAAGCTCCTGTTCATTGACGAACAGGTTCTCCTCTGTGAGCGTGATCGTAAGGATATCCGCATTCTCCGTTATCCGCTCGAGTGCCTCCTTCAATTGGGTAATGGCCTTGGTAACTGATTTGCTTCCTTGGGGATAGAGCTTGATTTTGTTAATCGTGCCAAGGAGCTGACGCAGGAGTGCGGGCATCTGACCCATATCGGCGGAATCAAGGGGTTCATCGGCTACTGGAAACTCATCCGCTATATCATCCTTATATCCCAATGCCTCGGTTGCATTAAAAATTTTGGTATTCCAGGAGGATGTGACTTGCTCGTATTTTCTGGCACGCTCCTGGTCCGCCGAGCGTTTGAAATGATAGGCCAATGTCGCTGCCGAAGGAAGCAATTTCTGGTTATAGAGCGTTTCCTGGTAGGTGCCGATACGCTCGTGCATCTCCTGTCTGCGATCCTCTTCGATCCCTCCGTAGGTGATCTGGAGGATGCGCTTGCTCAGGAAATGGACCATCTCGTCATTGAGCTTGAATTCCGTGCTGATGAGGCCCTGATTCATCGCCTGATCAATGAATTCAAGGACGTTGTTCTCGATTTTTCCCGAACTCCCCGCCAGGGAGCTCATCGAGACATCCTCACCCATGGCGGAGAAGTGTTCGAGAAGCTCGCGATTCTCCTTGTCGAGTGCGGCGATCTTTTCACACACGATCTCATCCAGGGATCGCGGAAGATATCCCTTCTCAAGGGGACGCATGATCCACTTCTGACCCGCCATAACGATCTTCTGATCCTGGACGAGCTTGCGCAGGATTTCATTGAGAAACAGGGGATTGCCCTGGGTGATTTCCATGAGATCCTGCACGAAATCCTTTGATGGAGAAAGGTCGGCAAAAAGCCCGTGCATGTGATCAATGACATCCACCTCGTTGAGGGGGGTGAGGGTAACCTTGACGATGTTCAGTTCCTGATGATTATTTTCATAGAAACGCTGGAGGGAGAGTTGCCTTTCCCGTGATTCGCACGTTTCCGTAGAGGTAGCGCATACAAAAAGGGGAACCTCCCCGCGCAGGATCAGGCGCCGCAGCAACAGGAGTGTTGCCTCGTCACTGTAATGCAGGTCATCAATGAACAGGATGAGGGGACGATTGTTGAGCACCTTTGGGATAAAGCGGAGCAGGGTTGTAAAAATGCCCTCTCGAAAGGACCTTTGATCCTTATCCTGTACCTTTTCTTTTGATTCTCCCAAAAATGGGAGGATGTGCGCAAGGTAGGATCGTTCATCATTATTCAGGTCAATGCATGCATCCGGACCGGAATCATAGAGCTGGGTCAATATGGAAATCAGGATGTCCGTCAGAAGATAGTATGGACGGAACATCTCCTGGGGGAAACCCCGCACGCTGACCTGAAGGGCCTTTTGCTGCACCAGGTTGCTGCTGATTGCCCGAAGGAGTTCCGTCTTTCCCATGCCCGGGGAGCCCTCGACAATAAGAAACTGGCTCTGCCACTGGCTGAATTTTTTGAAGGCATCCGCAACCTGCGCCAGTTGTCTTTTCCTCCCGGTAATCTTGATTTCGTTGAGGTGATAGATGGCGGTCTTCGTCAGCACCTGATCCAGGTCAATGTCATCGGCATCTGCAAGCCGGTTACGGCCTGTCTTTTTGGCATAATACAGTGCGGTGTCGGCCTTTTGAATGAGGCCCTTTCCACCCTGAGAGTTCATCAGGGTGGTTGCGATCCCCATGCTGAGGGTAACGGGCATGTCCCTGTCGTTTTCACTCGAATGGAAGGGTTGCTCCTGTACCCGCCGGAGCATTCGCTCCGCCATTTCAAACGCCGCCTTTTTGTCCTGGAAGGGGAGGAGCACCACGAATTCATCTCCCGCATACCGGACGGGAATCGCCTCATCCCCGCTCACCTCCTTGAGGATGTGTGCAATCCATACCAGGGCCTCATCACCCATGTTGTGACCATAGCTATCATTGATCTCCTTGAAATGATCGACATCAATCATGATCAGGGAGAGGGGGTGATCTTCGGGATCATTCCAGGGGATCTTGAATTGCAGGTGATGATGCAGATAGCGACGATTGTAAAGACCGGTGAGCTCATCCTCGAAGATCAGCCGCGCCGGATCCTTGCCCATATGTTCAAGAAAATAGTGAAATTCTTTATATTCCATATATTCCTCAACCTGCCTGATTGCTAATGGGCAACCCCCTTCATCCACCAGGGCATGGGGATTACTCACATAAAGGGTCTTCATCCCTGTTTAAAGAATATATAAGTTTTTATCGGAATCCAGGGATAAAATGTTCTGAAATCACCGCCTGATCCGCCATCAATGGAGATCAAAAATAGCTGCTCGTTGGAATCTTCGGAGGACCACTCCAGGCACTATGGTATGTAAATATGCCGGCGAAGATATCCCGGTGATCATGTTGACCACGCTCATGGTATGGAATATACTCACTTGGTTTGTAAATACAGCATGCTGCATGCCTTTGCGCCGGCATCCAAAAACTGTTGGGCAATTCTTGGAAGTATTCAATTGTTAAAAGGTGTGAGGAAAGGTATGCGTCTCACCATTCTGGGTAGCGGAACCTGCGTTCCTTCGCTCACCAGAAATGCATCCGGTTACCATCTCTCCGTATCGGATCGCCATATCCTGGTTGACTGCGGAGGCGGCACCCTGCTTCAGCTCGAGAGGACGGGGATTTCGTATCAGGTGATCGATGCGGTCTTTATCACCCATTTGCACCCGGACCATGTCTCCGATCTCATCCCGTTCATTCAGGCACTCGTGGCCACCCCCGGCCTTGTTCGCACGAAGGACCTCCTGATCGCCGGGCCGGAGGGAATACGTCGGTTCATGGAATCCTGCGTCTTCGGCCTGCTTCAAAGACCGAAAACCTTTGCCTGTGAAATCGTGGAGATGGAAGACAGGCTCAGTCTCGGCGATACACTGGTGTTGGCGACAAGGACCCTTCATTCTGAAAACAGCCTTGCCTATCGTTTCGAAACAGGAGAGACGTCAGTGGTGTTTACCGGGGACTGCGATTATGATCAAAACCTCGCATCATTCTCCGCTGGTGCGGATCTTCTGATTATCGACTGCTCATTTCCCGATGCAATGAAGGTCAGAGGGCATCTGGTGCCGCGCGAATGCGGTCTGATCGCGAAAAAGGCGGGGATACGGCGACTCATCCTTTCCCACATATATCCAACATCCTTCCCGGATGATATACGTATCGAGGAGTGTAGGAGGGTGTATGACGGGGATGTGATGCTGGCGGAGGACCTGATGGCAGTTGATATCCCCTGACCCTCTCACCGTGCGGTGAGAGGGTCAGGGAAACATTATTACCATCCCAAGAGTGCTGCCGGAGTCAGAAAATCAAAGATATCGGGAGCCGGGAAGAGTGTGGTCAGACCGGCCAGCGGGATCCCGGCATTCAGGGCGAGGATCACCGGCGGAGCAAGAGGCACCGTGGCCGCTGCGATCAGGAGCGCCGGATCCGCAGTGCCCAGCAACGAGGGCCACGCCTGCAGGAAGTAGTTGTTTGCAAAAAGCACGTTCTGTTGCAGCCAGAGGGTATCGGTGGGCGGCAATTGATTGTACAGATCAGGAAGCCCCAGGGGAGCTGCCGCGCCCGATGCATCCAACAGGCTGCTTGGAGGCCAGAAATTGATTCCATAGAAGGGATCGAAATAGGCCATGCCCACGGGGGTATTGTAGAGCAGCCAGGGATAATTCAGGCTCGGATTCCATGTCAATCCGGGCTGCACCGGGAGCACCGTGGAAGGCGCAAGACTGCTTACAATCGGCACAGGGAGCCCTGTGGTGGCATCAACCGGAGACAGGGCCGGAGACCACAACGGCCACAGCGTGTTATAGGGAGGCAGTGCCGTCCAGTAGTCCTGGGCCAGGGCTGTTCCCACAATGGCAACACAGCACAAAAATACGAGT
This sequence comes from bacterium, assembly GCA_049472315.1. GTDB lineage: Bacteria > SZUA-182 > SZUA-182 > DTGQ01 > JAFGSM01 > JBLIRM01. The sequence continues at coordinate 44,686 of JBLIRN010000016.1, read as the reverse complement.
GATACGATGATGATACATGATTTGCAAGGATTTTTTTTAATCATAAATGAAACACCCCTTTCCGTAACCTTACACATGATGATAGAAACGGTGACGCTGCTCCTCATCCTGCAAAAAGACCACAGGAGCATGAGGAGAAACTCGATGATAGTTGCTGACACCCTCGACTATGTAGAGTGCTATGAAGCAATGGAACAGTGTTCGTGGAATACCTTCCCTGCTGTTCTCGTTTTCACCCCCTTCCGCTTCATGAACAGTTTTCTACCTCTTTCAAACAAATGGAGCATAAACGATGCCTGAATGACAGATGCAATCTTTTGCTTTAAATTCAACGAGATTATAGATAATGAGCCCCTGTGTACGAGGGGAGTAAATTCATAGAGGGTATGAGAACGAGTTCAACTTTTATGAGGGGCGGGCCATCATCCTGCAGAAAAGCCGTTTCCACTCCCTGCAGGCCAAGAGGAATCTTGAACAGGGACACAATACACTACCCCGCTGCAAGCAGCGGGGTATCAAAGGAATTTTTTAAGGCGCACCAAGGGGCCTGGAATTAGACCCATACGGATCAAAGAAGGAGCGGACGGTTTCCACACGACATCACGAGGGGTTCATTAATCCTCAACGAGGGGCTATCCCTTAAATGCACCCCTCCCCGATCTCTTCGCCGTTGTCGCAGGTAACATACTCCGGGATTTCGGGGTCCGCCTCGGTTCCTTCCGCACACTCGCAATTATTGCTCAGGTTCACGTTGGTAAGCACGAGGTCCTCACCATCGCAGTCCTGATCGATCCCGTCATTTGCGATCTCAGGGGCGCCCGGGTAGACGGCGGGATCATGATCATCGCAGTCCAAGCCCCCGGCCATGTAGGAAACATACCCGTCATCGTCCATATCCATATTGCCGATCCACCAGGCACTGATGGCACGGAATTTATTGTCATCATCCCAATAGTCGTCATCATCGTCGTCATGCTTGTCCCTTTTATCCTTTAATTTCTTGGGCGCATCTTTTTCTGTGACAGCATTGCGTATATTCCCCTTCTTGGTGAGGCTGAGATTCACCCCTGCCAGATAGGATCCCCTGCCTTTCAGCCCGCTGAGGAACGAGATAGCGCCGCCGGCATTGATCAGTCCGTAGCCGTACTCGGCATCCCTGCCCTGAGGGCCGAGATCCAGCGCGGTCTTGGCAAGGATATCCCGTATACCCCCTGTATCGAGCGAAGGGTCAACGGAGAGGATCAGGGCGATCACCCCGGTGGTGATTCCGGTTGCCATGGACGTTCCCTGCAGGAATGTATATCCGATCCGTGAGGGGTCCGCCAGGATCTCTCCCCGGTCGGTCATTTCATACCGCGGATCAAAGGTCTCCTGCAGTATCCCGTCCGGATAACGATCCCCATCAAGGTCGAGGTAGAGATTCCCTCCGGGCGCCACGACCTCCGCCTCAGGTCCGTGGTTCGAATAATAGGCCAGACGTGAGTCGAACTGGACCGCTCCAACGGCGATTACCTCATTGTAGGCTGCGGGATAGCATACCGCATCACGCGCATCGTTCCCGGTCCCGGCCACCACGATCACCCCGGCATTGTGGGCATGGAGGATGGCATCATGAACAACGGGACCCGGTTCGAGACCAACAGGCCACGCAAGGCTGAGGTTGATGATGTCCGCGCCATGATCAACGGCATAGTAAATCCCTTCCGCCAGTGTGCAGGAAAAGCCCTTTCCCCGATGATCGAGCACCTTGACGATCATGAGCGTGCAATCGGGTGCAATACCGATGCTGGCCTCTGTGGTGCTGTGCCAGATCAGATTTGCGAGATGAGTGCCATGGCCGTTATCATCGTTGGGATGGGCGTCACGATCGATAAAATCGAATCCGTTCACGTCGTCAACATACCCGTTAAGGTCATCGTCCATACCGTTGCCCGGCACTTCCCCTTCATTTATCCAAATGGCTGCCCTTTCCAGACCCTGTGCATTCATATACGACTCACTCCTGGTGGAGAGACGGGGAAGCTCGTGCTCTTGAATCGGATACTCTTCATAGGCCACCCCCGTATCAAGAAGTGCGACCGTCACCGACGGGTTTCCGAAGGTCTTGACCCAGGCGGTCTCGATATCGATATTTTTGAGATACCAGAGGAATGAATCCTCAGAGCTATACTTTTCAGACTTCCCCCATCTTCTCTTTGGCTTTTGCTGCAGCTTTTTATTCCCCATCCTCTTCTCTATGGAAGAGGCAAAACGTTTCAAACGGTCCTTATCAAATCCGCCCTGGGCATCGCACTCGTAATCAAGCTGTGCATATTGCACCATGTCCGCATGATCGCCTTGATACTCCTCCAGAAGCTCCTCTACGGATCCGTCCGCCTCCACCTCCACCTTCCACACCCTTCCCTTGGGAAGTACGCATTGAAGTTTTCCCGGCACCGGAGGTTTTTCACCCCGATCGATTTCTTCCTCGACCTCGGGTGTGAATTTCACCAGGATATGCCTGGTGCTGTATCGAACTGGGCGGGATGACGTTTCCTCCTGCTCCCTGTCTTCCAGAGGGTCCTCCGATACCACGGCATCCCCCGTATTGTGTTTCTTTGTGATAAAAGAGCTGATGGACGACCCTTGTTCATTCATAGCGGAATACCCGCTGCCTGTCTCATGATCGGTCCTATCCCCATCATTCTCACGGATCGGGTCCGTCAGACGGATTTCCGCCGCCGGATTGCTGCACATAAAAGCTGCATTTCTTGATTCAAGGGCACAAAACAGGCATAGAACCCCCAACCCCAGGAGGGCAAGGCCGCCTGTTATCAACACCGGCACAGGGACTTTTCCTATGTGGTTCTTCATCATGATCCCTTCCTTTCCCATGAATGCCCCTGAGTGCTTGGCATGTTTAACTGCTCATGGATCATATGTCCACTGCCTGTTGAGGCTTCACCCGTCATTCACGTTCAGGGATTCATATACACGAATTTTATGCTTAATCTGGCCGTGAACTGATTGTCTGTCTTTTTATACTCGAGCACCCGATCTATTACGGGCATGAGACCCGTTCCATAGACAAGGGCGTTCGCCAGCTGACCACCGGAGTCGACCATGCCGACCAGTACCTGCGGGGTGAGGCTGTCGAATTCCTCCTTGGACAGGTTTTGGACGTACGTGACGAGGACCCCTTCATCATACCGGTACTCATCCCGTTTGAGGCATTCGCACTTTTTGACAAAGAGGTTCAGATGGGTAAGTGAAGGGTTGATGTAATCGCCAACCAGGTACCCCACGACATTCGACCCGACGGCAGGGGCATTAAGGTAATCCTGGGCCGCTGTACCCACAATGTATGCGCCGGCATAGCTGTAGGAAACCAGGGTCATCAGCAGGAAGAGCAAAAGGGCGAACATCAGAAACACGCTGCACAAAAAGGAAATATCACGTCTTGTTGTTGCGTTCATTTGTTCCTCCCTCCGTGTGTTGTTTCCATCCCACAGGAGCATATCCTTGTGTTTTATCCAATGGTCTCCGTTGATCATTGTTCCCCCCCTTTTCTCCCCGTTCACCATGAATCTTCAATCATCCTGTTCGATTCGCTGTCTTGTTTTGATACCCTTCCTGGACCGTAGCGTTGTTCCCCTTGTGTGCAACTGCAATGCCACCCCTGACGATACGAGAAAAATGATTCAAGAAGGAGGGCATGAACACCATCAAAATCCTACTAATATATTGTTATTGTTGTTTCTTATTAAACACCAACCGAACGAAGGGATCGTATGTCATATCAGGGCAGGGGCAGGTTATAGGGAGCAGACCTGTTATCATTTACTAACACCTTTCGGGCGAAGGAAATGATCAAATGGATGGATATTGTCGCTAACACTATGTTTTATTTATTGTTATTTGATAGTATTCGGGTGTGATTGAATACTAACACCTGTTACTATTTTCTAACTGTTCCCTGTTTTTGAGCGATATTGATAGATATCCAGGTTGTACCGCTGGATCATCTGGTGGAGAAGGGAGCGATTCATATTGGCCTGCCGGGCGGCCCGGGCGACATTCCCTCCGGTCTCCTTTAAAAGATCGGTGAGGAAACGTGTGTCCATGTGCTCCTCCAATTCCCTTTTTGCCTGGGACTTCATACGCTTATAGGTGGTATAGTCCTGGACAGCGGCAATGGGGGCATCGGAGGCTATGAAACCGGCGTCCATGCCCCTCGTCGCTTGCACGTGCTCGGGAAGGTCCTGGGGTGTTATCAGGGGACCCTCTGCAATGACCATTGCCCTCTTGATGATATTCTCAAGTTCCCTGATATTTCCCGGATAGGTGTACATCAAAAGCAGTTCCTGGGCCTCGTCGCTGACCCCCTTGATCGCGCTGTTCAAGGATGGACCGAATTTCTGTACAAAATGCCTCACCAAAAGCGGGATATCGTCCTTCCGCTCCCTGAGGGGGGATAGCTTGAAGCTCACCACATTGATCCGATAGTAGAGGTCCTCCCTGAACCTGCCTTCCTTCATGAGATGGGCGAGGTTCCGGTTGGTCGCCGTAATGATCCGTACATCAACCCTCTTGATCCTGTTACTCCCCAGCCGCTGAATCTCTCCGCTCTGCAGGAAACGAAGGATCTTCACCTGCAGTTTAGGGTCCATATCACCGATCTCATCCAGAAAGAGGGTTCCCTTGTCGGCCTCCTCCAGGAGCCCGATCCTGGAGGTGTTGGCACCGGTGAACGCACCCCTTTCATACCCAAACAGCTCCGATTCGAGGAGATTTTCCGGTATCGCCGCACAATTCACACAGATGAACGGGGCCTCGGCGCGCGGGCTGTTGTAATGGATGGCCTTCGCAAGGAGCTCCTTGCCGGTGCCGCTTTCGCCCTCGATGGTAACCGGTATATTGAACTGCGCCGTTTGCATCGCCGTTTCCATGGTCTTCACCACACCGTCGTTCATGCCGATGATCTGTGAAAAACCGTATTCCTTCTTTGTCTCCCTCCTGAGGTTGATGTTTTCCTGGCTGAGGGACTCCTTGATCAACTTGAACTCATTCCAGGTGTTGATATTCTCGAAGGCAATGGAGATCTGGGAGACCAGGATCTGTATCAGGATTTCGTCCTCCTTGGTGAAATGCCCCTGCCTCTTGTTGAGCACCTCAAACACGCCGAAAGGCCTGCCGCTTGGATTGAGAATGGGGGTACAGAGAATGCTCCTGGTGGTGTACCCTGTCTTCTTGTCGATGTCGGGATTGAAGAAGGGACATGTGTAGGCATCGGTGATGTTGACCAGCTTCCCTGTCTTCAGCACGTGCCCGGCAACGCCAAGATTCTTGTCAAAATGGAGCACATTCCCCTTTGTGCCGAGGGCGATCAAGGAGCGAAGTTCCTTTTCATTCCGATCAAGAAAAAAGATGCTGCTGCGCTCCGCTTCCATAATGGCGGGGGCCTTTTGGGCAATCAATTTCACCAGGGTATTGATGTCGGGATTTTCACTGATGAGGATACCGATCTCGATGAAAAAGCCCATGGTCTTTATGTAACGCTGAATATTATGATCCTTGTCCTGGATCACCAGGGATGAGAGGGGCTGATAGGGTTTCATGAGGGGGAGGAAGGTCATGTCGACCTGCATGGCCAGCGAGTCGAGGAGATCCTCCTCGCTTATGATGCCGCGCTGAATGAGTATCTCTCCGAGCCTTTTCCGTTGCTCCTTGTGTCTTTGCTGAACAAGGAGCGCCTCGTCCAGTTGTTTCTTTGTCAGAAATCCGTTCTGGAGCAGGATTTCTCCAATGGGTAGGCGCTTTATGCTCGTGGTATTCTCCATCTACGCATGTACTTGTCGGGCACGGTCAGCGGACAAGGGTTCCGACATCTTTTGGAGGGCCTCGTCAAGCGAATTATAGATCCTGGTGTAGCGCGTAATCCCGATCAGGTTGAAGATCTTCTTGAAATAATCGGACAGCCCGGTCAGGCCTATTTCCTGATCCCTCTTCATACCTTCGCTGATGAGGCTGATCAGGATGGCTATCCCTGCACTGGTGATATAATTCTCCGGGTGGAATTCAAACAGGATCTTCTTATGTCCCTTATTGCAGAGGTCCTCATAGACATCCTCCATGACCTTTTCCATTGACAGGGTGAAATCGGTCATGGTGGAGATGACAACGACACCCTCGATCACATGGACCCTGAGTGTCTCCTTTTTCCGCGCCATAGAAAACCTCCCGTTTTCCACTTATTTATCGTCATATTTCTAAAAGCTCTCCATGGTAAAGGAGATCCGAGGTATTGAGCAGGTACCATACATACGACTATATCTGCAAAAACCGCCCGATCGGATTGCTCAGGCCTCACCTCTGAAATGAACAATCATCCGGCTGGTACCCCTTATGCTCGTATGACTCAATCCCGTCTCTTCCTGCGTAAGCTCCAGACAATGATAATCCCCCAAAAGTTTCATACCCTTCGAGGCAGCTACCCTCTCCCCTCCATCTGGAAATCCGGCATGCCCATCCTCAATAATCCCCCTGTTCAGACCATCCGGGAAGAATGAGGCCACCAGCTTATACCCATGAGACGATTCCTGATGATACTGCGCCGCCTTTCGATACATCCTCTTCAGGTGGTTTTTCATGGAGGCGATTTCCTCGTCGCACAATGAATACAAGTGGGCCATGGATTCAATCCCTTGTGAAATGAGCTGCAAGGTCATCTGAGAGAAGGGAAGAAACAACAGCGTATCCACGGGCCTTGCCTCGACATGTTTGAGTATGATGATGGTCATATCATCATCAAAGCACCTTTTCCCTGAGAAGTCCCTTAATTCTTCAACGATCCGGTTATATATCTCCTCCGGCTCCAGGTGAACCGAATGCGCGAATATCTCCCGGAGTCGATGGAAGTTGAAGAACTCATTGTCCCTATTTTTGACCTCCAGCAGGCCATCCGTGTACAATATGATCACATCCCCCTTGTTCAGGGAGAGGGTGAGCGGGGTATAGGAGAGTTCTTCGAATATCCCGAGAGGAAGGCGCTCCCCTTCGGTCTTAAGAAATCTCGTCTCCTTTCGGTCATGATCGTAATAGAGCGGAGGAGGCAGGCCGGCATTCGAGAGAATGATCCTCTTGTCAGGCAACAGGAGTGCATAAATAAACGCCACGAATGCCTTCTTCTTGGTCTCCCGAAGCATGTGCCTGTTTACCTCCTGCATTACGGTGGCAACATCCTTTACGCAGATGACCTGATTCTGGCTTATCGAATGCGCGGCGCTCATCAGCAAGGCCCCTGAGATGCCATGACCGGAGATATCCCCCATGACAATACCCAGTTCCTTTTCCCCCTGGGAGGGAAACTCAAAGAAATCGTAGAAGTCCCCTCCGATCTCACTGCTCGGGATGATCTGATTGTACACGATAAAGTCCTTGATTGTGGGAGAACCCTCCGGCAGCATTCTCCGCTGGATGACTCCAGCGATCTTCAGGTCCTCTTCGATCTTCTCCTGTTCGATACGGTCATGGATGAGGTTGACGTTTTCCAGGGCAATGGCCGTCTGGTCGGCAATGATGCGCAGGAATTCCACATCGGCGATCGTATAGTACCTGCCCGATTTCATGTTCCCGAGCATCATGAAACCGGAGAGTTTGTCATGGGTGATGAATGGAATGATCAGTTGTACGTTCCATGAATCAAAGATGCGGAGCATCTCCTTTTTATACGGGAAGTGCTTTGTTTGGTCACAGTAGTTGTCTTTCTGCACCTCCCTCTTTTCCCGGAGCAACACCTTCACCAGAGGGCTCGATCCTCGGAAGACCGCATTCTTTGATTTAATGAGTATGTTGTCGTGAGGATTGTATTCATTATAGGTGCCATCCTCGGTGTCGAAGAGAAAAATACGTATCTCCTCGATGAACATGGTATTGGAGAGGATATTAAGGACCCTCAGGATCAGCAGATCGGGTTCGAATATGGAGGTGATATCCTTCAGGAGCTGTTTCACCGGCTCCTTATAGTCATATTTCTGCCGGAAAAAGAGGCGGTTCACGAATACCTGCGCCCTGCTGGTAATTGGGTTAAAAAAGAATACCACCAGCAAAAGGAAGAGAAAATTGAATACATGGTGATGCTGTATGAATACCGGCTTGACGATGACATTGACACCGAGGATGAACAGAAGATACAAGAGGGCAATGAGCGTGGTGGCGAGGAGATATCCGGTGGTTCGCTTGACGAACACATCGATCTCGAAAAGATCGTGCTTCACGATTGCATAGGCTATGGACAGCGGGAACACGGTGATAAACGGGAGCATCGCCAGTTCGATGGTGGGGAAAATGAACACGCCGAAGAGCGTGTTGAGGATCGGCTCCACCAGCGGGAGGAGCACCCCGATAGAAAAGCCCAGGAGTATTACCCGTATCTTCGATTTGGCAAGTCGATAAGGGATCTTCCGGTATTTATAAAGGAGCATGCATATGAAGACGAGAATCGAGAAAAATATATAGATGAGCCAGAAGATGCGCAGGTACCTTGGTGACTCAGCAAATGAGGAAGAGAGGAACCGTGTCGTTACGAATAGCAGCAATGACGCGGCATAGGTAATCGTGGTATACCACAGATGCCGTCGTGCACGCTCCTCATAAAAGGGGAATATGAATGTCATGTGGAGGATGGTCGCGGGGAGAAAACAGAATCCGATGGTCTCGAAGATGAGTATCCAGGAGGGGCTGAGGGGGCGCTGGTTGAAAAAGATCATCACCAGTCCTGCACAAAGGCAGAAGAGCAGGAACGACCATCGCCTCTCGGCCATGGGGGTGGTGAGGAAGACGAAGGAACCGATAACAATGATGAGTATTCCCATGAGCCAGGGCACACCGAAGACCAGGGCGGCCCGGGCCAAACCAAACTGGGTCGTCCGGTAGATGACGGTGCGGGTCTGCCCGTTCCGTGACACCACGAAACGATTTTCCGCCCCTATCTGCCTGTTCACCAGATCCCGGATGCCGGCCATGCTTTCCACCGGCATGCCGTTCACCTCCTGAATCCGGTCTCCAAGCCGGAATCCCGCATTGTATCCATCCTCATAGACCCGGCCTACAATCGCCCATCCGCTGCATTTCCTCACCCCGTGCCCGAAAAAGGGCGCAAAGCTCCATTGATAGATGTTGAAGAGATAGAGAATGGCAACGACGCCGACTGCGGCAAGAAAAATGACGGATACCATTATCTCGAGATGTTTTGCCTTGTCTTGTGTCATTATGTTTCACAGCCCTTGTCGGGATTCTCTCCCGAAAAATAACATGGGATGCTCATGGGAATTTTCCTGGACCACGGCATTTCAGGCAATCATGACCTGTCCCGAAAAATAACTTCGAATGCGCATTGCAATCCGCAATGATTGCACCCTGCACATAACTGCAGGGTCCCAGTTACTGATCCAACGGATGCTCCTCAATGACCCTGTACAGAAGGACCTCCTTTTTTACATTCTTGAACCTCTGGTATCCAACCCTTTCCAGGGAGAAACCCTCCCTGACCCTTGACGCAGTCTCGGCGCTCACGAGGATCTCCCCTTTGGTGGCAAATGATCCGATCCGTGCAGCCATATTCACGGTTGACCCAAGGGCCGTATATGTCCATCGTGAACCGTAGTATCCTTCAAGACGTGTCGATCCGATGTACGCCTCACCTGAATGGATCCCGATATTGATAATCAGGGGTATCTTCGTCCCCTTTATTTCCGGTATGAGCTGCTGTGTCCTGTGCTTGATGGCAAGAGCCGTTCTGACCGCATTCAGGGCATGAATATATCTATCCTTGTTGTGAAAGATGATCATGAGTCCATCCCCGGCGGTCATGTTAATATCCCCGCCGTATCGATAGATGTCATCAAAAAAGCGGGAGAAATAGGTCTCGATGATCCGGGTGATCTCCTCATAGTTGAGGGTCTCGCTCATGGCGGTGAATCCCTCGATATCCAGAAACAGGACGGAAATATCCTGCTCCTGTTTCTCACACTCAAGTGATTCAGGGTGGTCCTCAATGATCCTTTCAAGGGATTTGGGTACATACTTGCACAAAAGGGTCTTGGCCTTTTCAAGGAGATGGATCTTTTCCAGTGTTTCTTCGAGGGTCTTGTTTTTATTCCTGAGGTCCGTGTTCAGGTACTTGATGATTTCAAACGATTTGGCGTTCTGGATATTGATGGCAAGCTGTTTTGAAAGCGTGGACAAGAGCTCACACTCTATCTGAGAAAACGGCTCACCGGAAATCCTTGTGCTGAGGGCGATGCCCCCGGAAAATCGCTCATCGATCACGAACGGGACAAAGGCGGATATCCCCGCGGCCGTCAAAAACCCAATAAATCCCTTTTCCGCGGTGTTCAATCGAGTGTGATCGGAGGCACGCCTTGGTTCAAAAAAGGACAGCAGGTGTCTTTTACAAAAGATCCGGGTTATATGTTCCCTGTTCAAGAATTTTATGACCGGTTGGAGCTTTTCCTTTTCCGTGTCCCTGCCTTCAATAAAGTCTATCCTCCCCTGCTTCTTGTCGATGAGAACGATGAAGCCCTGAAAGATGCCAAAGGTCCCCATGATCATCATGAGAAAGGCATTGATGATCTCCTCGGTGTTATTGAGTAGTGCTATTTCCTGGTTTACATCATAGAGGGTCTTGAAATAAAAGTATTCGAGATCCCTCTTCTGCAGTTCATTCTTCAGCTTTGTTATCTCTGCTGTGAGGGTTATGTGTTCCTTGCCTGCTAAAGACATTTCGGTCATCCATACCCTTTTTTGACGTATCGGTTCAAACACACGGACATTTCATTCCATCATCACATATCCTGTATGCACTGTGAAAAAAGCATGCACAATCCGGTGCTGGTTTTCATACATGCACCATTGGCATCCATGATCGCTCATAATCCCCTGTAATGGATAATGATAGGACTCCTATTATTCTATCGGTGATTGGGATGATTATTTTCATTACTCAAAGGTCATACTTTTTACGACATCGTTATTGCTCATTACAATATGGGACAGATGCCGTCCTTGGGGCTATGAATGATCATATGGAAAACTCGAACACAATCCGGGGAAAAGGGTGAATGCCGGATCTCAGGAGATGGCTGAAGATGACGAATTCAGCAGAGAAGAAAAGGACGGCCAATTTAAATTTCGGTATCAGCAGCTTCAATCATGCCCTTTGCTATGGGAGCATGATAAGACATGCCATCTTATAACGAAGCAATGCTGAAATATGAATTGCTATCAACTATATTTGACAAGAAAGAGGTAGTTTAATAAAATTTAATAAGAACCTTGGTTATTCCTCTTTATAATGAGCAGCGAATCACATTACACACCCTGAACATTTGTTTTAAGCTGGAAGCCATTCACTTCCAACATTTTTATAATATAAATCAAAAAAGGAATAGCCTCTTATGTAACTTCTTATTTCAATCTCCCATCCGAAAAGTCTCTATCTGCAAGGACCAATCCTGCGATATACGATCCAACCGATACATATGAGTGCATTGGGAACACATGAAACAATCCTGGACATCTCCATGATGAGATACATATAATGACTGCTTTTTTGGCCCGTTTTTTGCATAACTGGCAATCGAACAGTAACAGGTAATTAATCAATCATGGAGCATAGAGCTTAGCGCCAGACAGGAGATATTTTTCAAGATTTTCTTAAAGACAGTCGTTTAAATAGCAAGACAGACAGTTTTCACCAAAGAAATGCTCTGAAGCTAGTTTTGAACGCTCTGTCGAAATAAATCTTGAACAGAAAGGGGGTGTTTATTTTGGCAGAGCGTGAAATCGGCATTGTTAAGTGGTTCAACTCTGAGAAGGGATACGGATTTATATCCCGCGATAAGGGGCCTGATGTATTTGTTCATTATACGGGCATCACCGGCAAGGGCTACCGTACCTTGCAGGAAAATCAGCGGGTTGAGTTCACCATATCTCAGGGCAAAAAGGGCCCCCAGGCCCAGGATGTAACAATCTTGCCTTAGAAGCCATGTAAGATCCGGGGACGTGCGGCGTGAATGCAGCACGTCCCCGTCTGGCGCTCATTCCCGGGCATTCATCATTTTTTGCACATCCCGATGTACTGATTTTGACAGGCCTTTTCTTGCAAGGTATACTTCATGCAAGGAGAGCACCCTCCATGGGACGGAAACCAACACAGGATAGAACCGGACATTCGAGTAAAGGAAGCCGGAACATCCGAACAGCGATACCGAAGGTTGTCGATTCATTAATCCGTACCTGCAACCAAAAGGGGCATTTCGATCACGTAGGTCCCGATCCCATCCCATCCCGGGATGCGGTTATTGACATTATCCGCCGAATACGACAGCTCCTCTACCCCGGATATTTTATAAAATTCCGGTTGGACGAGGTGAATCTCGGATACTATCTGGGGGAAGAAACCACCGCCCTGTATGAGGCGCTTTCGGAACAGATCGCCCTTGCACTCAGGCACGAATGCATACGCCATAACACCCCGGCTGTCGCATGTGAGCAGGAGGGCCACGCCGTGGCCATCTGGTTTTTGGAACAGCTTCCACACCTGAGGGGTATGTTGGCAAAGGATGTCCGGGCTGCATATGAAGGCGATCCCGCTGCCAAGAGTTACGACGAGATCATCTTCAGCTACCCGGGACTCTATGCCATCACCATCTATCGTATCGCCCATACGCTCTTCAAGAAGGGCGTGCCCATGCTTCCCCGGATTATGACCGAACATGCGCACAGCGAGACCGGCATCGATATCCATCCCGGTGCCGCCATCAAGGAGAGTTTTTTCATCGATCACGGCACAGGGGTGGTGGTAGGGGAGACAACCGAAATCGGAAACCGGGTGAGGCTCTATCAAGGGGTTACCCTCGGCGCCCTCTCCGTGTCCAAGGAGGAGGTGGAACGCCTCAGAAACGAAAAACGCCATCCGACTATCGAGGATGACGTGATCGTGTATTCAGGTGCGACCATTCTGGGCAATACGCGCATCGGGGCCCGTTCGGTGATCGGCGGCAATGTGTGGATCACCGAATCCGTACCGCCCGATACGAAGGTATTCCTGAAAAAGCCGGAGCTGATTTACAAAGGGGCAACCCGAACACAATCTTCAACCGCACCATAGAAAGGCCCTATCATTCACCGCATATTTTCTGATATTACCAAGACAGTTGGAAACACCCCTCTGGTGAGGCTCAATCGGATCTGCGGCGGGCTTCCCGGGATTGTTCTCGCCAAGCTGGAATTCAAGAATCCCCTGGGAAGCGTCAAGGACCGTATTGCGGTATCCATGATTCAGGCTGCCGAGGAACAGGGATTGATCCGTGATAACACCCTGATCATAGAGCCAACCAGCGGGAACACCGGGATCGGCCTTGCATTTGTCTGTGCGGCCAAGGGATATCGGCTGGCATTGACCATGCCCGAGACCATGAGCATGGAAAGGCGAAAGCTCCTTACCCACCTGGGTGCCGAATTGATCCTGACACCGGGGGAAAGTGGAATGAGGGGGGCATTGGACATGGCAGGCACAATACTGGCCCAAGGGCCAGATGTCATCATGCTCAACCAGTTCACGAATCCTGCGAATCCCGAAATCCATCGACGAACCACGGCAGAGGAAATCTGGCGGGACACCGGGGGAGAGATCGACCTGTTCGTTGCGGGTGTCGGCACAGGGGGGACCATCACCGGCGTGGCGGAGGTGATCAAGGCACGCAAGCCCTCGTTCAAGGCCATCGCAGTGGAACCGGAGGACTCTGCGGTGCTCTCCGGAGGAATACCGGGCCCCCATAAGATACAGGGCATCGGCGCGGGTTTCATCCCCGCGGTGCTCAACCGCACGATCATCGATGAGGTAATAACCGTCGGCAATGATGAGGCATTTGAAATGGGGAGGGACCTCGCCAAACGGGAGGGGATTATGGGGGGCATCTCCTCCGGAGCTGCGGTGGCTGCGGCCCTTAGGGTGGCACGCCGGCGGGAGAATAAGGGGAAAATGATCGTGGTGGTCCTGCCGAGCACCGGAGAACGGTATATCAGCACCGAGCTGTTTGCGAAGATCTGACCGAAAAGACTAATCCCTCATGCCCACGAGGGGGGCCCTTCTCTTTTCGATTTCGAGCAGTTTACCCAGGCATTCCATGATCTTCGGATCGAATTTTCCCCGTGCGGTTTCGCTCTCCAGCTCCGCAAACGCAGCGAGGTAGTCCCAACTGTTGCGGTTCGGCCTCCAGGAGGTCATCGCATCATAGGCATCTGCAACCGCCAGTATGCGGGCGCCCAAAGGAATGGCATCACCGGAGACCCCGTTGGGATAGCCTGAGCCGTCATATTTCTCATGGTGGGACTCGATGATCTCAAAGAGCCCCTCATTCACGTACCCCATCTTTTTGAGGATCCTGACCCCTTCCCTGCAATGCTTGGTGACGATCTCGTATTCATCCTTGTTCAGGGTTCCCGGACGGTTCAGCAGGTGATGCGGGATGATGATCTTCCCTATGTCGAAAAGGTATCCGGCCATCAGGATGTCACTCTTTTCCTGATCCGGAAGACCCAGCAGGTCGGCTATGGCATAGGAGAGAAATCCGACCACCCTGGAATGCCCCACGCATCCGTCCAGGCACTCGATGGGAAGGATGAGATCCTCGGGATACTTGACCTGTTTGGAGACACGCTCGCTGTAAAGGTCGTAAAGCGACTGAGGGATCTTGTCCCTTTTCTTCAGAGGATCCTTGATGCCGATGATTTCATACAGGTGAAGCTTTGTCTTCTTCCCCCGTATGGCAACATCATGGGATTCTTCAAGCTTGAGGGAATTTTCCGCATAGGCCACTTTTATATGATCATCATTGGGATCGAGCTCAAGGGCACGTCTAATGTAGTCATGGGCGAGGACATAATCCTTGCCCCGCATAAGCAGTATGCCGATCTTCTTCATTATGTCCACATCGTCGGGACTCTGATCGAGCTGTCTCGTGCACGCGTTGATCTCCTTGACAAGCTCGGGGTCCTTGATGGTGGTGAGGGACTGGACCGTCTTTCGATTCGCGTCCACAAACAGCTTTATGTTCTCAAAGGTTGCCTCGTCAATGGTGACCGTACCCGGATCGCATATCTCCTGGATTCGATTGGCGAGGTTTACCACATCGCCGAGGGCGGTGTAGGTTTGGCGCTTGCGCCCGATCAAGCCGATGATAAGCTCCCCGGTGGAGATCCCGATCCTCATCTTCCAGGGATAGCTGCTTTTTCTGATTCTCTCCTGCATCTTGAGACCGGCCACAACCGCCATGAGCGCGTGGCGCTCGTTTCCTATAGGGGCGCCGAATTCCGCCATGATGCCGTCACCGATATACTTATCGATGTGCGCCCCGTAACTGAGAAGGATGCTCTCCATATCCCCCAGGAATTTGTTCAATTCCGTGATGACGATCTCGGGCTTGTGGTCTTCCGAGTAATGGGTGAATTTTTCCAGGTCCGAGAACATGATGCTCAGGGTCCGCTTTTCGGTGCGCAGACGCTTTTCGATGATCAGCTTTACCACCGAAGGATCCATGGTGTTGTAGAGTGTTTCCTCGACCATCTCCTTGAGGTTCTCCACCGCCACCTTGGCCTTTTCAAGGTGTTCGGTCCGCTCCTGCACCTTCTGTTCAAACAGCTCCGTGTTTTCATGAAGCTGGTGGGTCACCTGATCCAGGGCGACCCTGTTGTCCGCAAGGTCCTGGATAAGCTTCGCCTTGTATGTTATCTCCTGGCGCAGCCGGTCCTGAATCCTTCCCACGATGGCGCCAGTCAGGATCAGGAAACTCCCCCAGACGATGATGAACATCGAAAGATCAAGAAATGTGCTCTTGATGGCAAATGAGGCTGGATACAGATACGCATAGATGATCACCAGAAGGATGCAGAACACCGATCCGAGCATGGTTTTCTTGGAGTTGAGATAGTACCCTGCAAGAAGTATCGGGATGAAATAGAAGTTCAAAAAGGCAAGCTTATACGGGATGAAGTAATTCAATGCGGCGACGCTGACCAGCAAAAGCAGGACGAAAAACTGTTCGAAATTCTCGATCAGATATTGTTTAACCCTGTCCATTATGGTTCCTCATATATGCACGATCACGGATCCCGTGGCGTGGTGGAGACCGTTTTTGCAAGTTATAAGGATATAGTAATTACATCGGAAGCGGTGAAAGATTCATTCATCCGGATATTCACCGTCTCAGCCATTGGCCCTGTCGCACTTTATTTTAATCCCAAAACACTGCAGCAAGACGAGGTTTTAAAAATAGTGAAGATATCCTCAGAGGATGCTGTAGGAGACTGGCTCAGGAGAATTGAAACGGTGGGGCTACTGATCGTAAGGACGCTAAGAAGGCCTTTATAAAGAAGGGGATGAAAGGAGATGAGTTAAAGGGATATCCCCTTGATATCGATGCCACAGGAATCGAAGCGGAGAAGGGATCAGCTTTGAAAGGGCATTCCATGCCCTGAGTATGAATAAGTAGCATGATTTAGGTATATTTTATGGTTTTTTTACCATCTTTTTATACCTGAAATAGGGGAAAAAATGTGTGTTTTTACTATCTTTTTATGGCTGAAATAGGAAAAAAATCGGTGTGATTTAAATCGATCTTGATTCTTGGGTGTTGACTTGGAATTGAACTATGGTATACTTGTCCGAATAAAACGAGCTTTCATTTCCTCCGGCATCCAAGCCTTGCGATGGAAGGGCTGGATCTTTTCCATATAATCATCGCTTTATCAAGCAGTTATACAATAAGGGAAGGATTTTTTGTATAACAGTGTTATATAAAAATCATTTAGGTGTTGTAGTTTACCACTTCATGGACGTCTTTAAACAGCTTCAACACACGGTCTTTAATACACAATCCTTATCATCACCCAGTTAAGGAGGAAACATTATGGCGCTAAAGGACATCCTGTCAGGCCGGGACGGAAAGAACAGGGCGTATTACGATGCTTTGATGAAGAAGTGCGACGAGAACCTTGCGCGAATGGATGGTGAACTGCCCCCGGCGAATGAGGGGTGGAACGAGACACTCGAATCCCGGGGAGTGAGCCGTCGTGACTTTTTGAAATGGTCATCCATCATGACCACGGTACTGATGCTGCCGCCGATCTTCGATTCCCGGGTGGCCAAGGCGGCTGAAATGACAAACCGCATCCCTGTGGTGTGGCTGAACTTTTCCGAATGCACGGGCTGCACCGAGGCGGTCCTGAGAAGCTCCTACCCCAATATCGATGAACTCATCCTGGAAACCCTCTCCATCGAATACCACGAGACATTGATGGCCGCTGCAGGGCATCAGGCAGAGGCCTGTCTTGAGGAGGCGCTGGAGAAATTTCCCGGCCAGTTCGTATGCGTCATCGAAGGGGCCATTCCCATGGGTATGGACGGAAAGTTCCTCACCATAGGGGCCAAGGCAAAGACCGGCTATGAGATTGCAAAGGAGGTGACCTCGAAGGCCGCCATGGTCATATGCATCGGCTCCTGCTCCGCCTTCGGGAATGTCCCGGCTGCCTATCCGAATCCCACCAATGCCAAAGGGATTGGTGATGCCCTGGGTATCAGCACCGTGAACATCCCCGGATGCCCGCCCAACGGCATCAATTTTGTGGGCACCATCCTTCACTACATCCTCTTCGGGTCCCTTCCCGGTCTGGATGGCCTGGGACGGCCGGTATGGGCATATGGAAAGCGCATTCACGACTTCTGCGAGCGGCGTCCCCACTACGATGCTGGTGAGTTTGTTGAGGAATGGGGCGACGAGTATGCCAAAAGGGGATGGTGTCTCTACAAGATGGGGTGCAAAGGGCCCTATACCTACGCCAATTGCCCCCAGGTGCGATTCAACCAGGCGACGTCATGGCCGGTCATGGCGGGACACGGGTGTATCGGCTGCACCGAGCCCGATTTCTGGGATAAGATGGCACCTTTGGAAAAAACCATCCATGAGGGAGCCGTACTCCCCTTTGGTGGAATCGAGGCAACCGCGGACAAGGTGGGAATCGCCCTGACTGCGGTGACCGTGGCAGGGATCGCCATCCATGCCATCGGAAGCGCCATCAGACAACCCGGTAAATAGGAATAGCTTCACCGGCAGGTCTCAGGCAGAATGAATGTTCGATTTTGCTCAGGCAAATCAATAGATTAAAAGGGGGCTAATACAATGGCAAAACGGCTTATTGTGGATCCTATTACACGTATCGAGGGTCATCTCAGGATCGAGGTGGAGGTGGATAATGCAAACCGCATTACCAATGCATGGAGTTCCGCCACCCTCTGGAGGGGGATCGAGGTTATTCTCCAGGGGAGGGACCCCCGGGATGCCGGTTTGATGACCCAGCGATTCTGCGGTGTGTGTACCTATTCGCACTATGAGGCGGCAACCCTGGCGGTGGAAAACGCCATCGGGGTGACCCCGCCTAAAAATGCCCGGCTCATCCGGAACCTGATCAAGGGTTCCCAGTACCTTCACGACAAAATAGTCCATTTCTATCATCTCCACGGCCTTGACTGGGTGGATATCGTGAGCGCACTCTCCGCCGATCCCAAAAAGGCGGTGGATCTCGCGCGCAGCTTCTCCGACGATCCGTATAACTGCTCCGTTTCCCACTACCAGGCGGTGCAAAAGCGGCTCAACACCTTCGTCAAATCAGGCCGGCTGGGTCCCTTTGCCCACGCTTACTGGGGAAATGACTCATACAAATTCCCTCCTGAGGCAAACCTGGTGATCGCCTCTCACTATCTCGATGCATTGGCGGTACAGCGGGTTGCAGCGCAGATGATGGCCATCTTCGGTGGGAAGAATCCGCATCCGCAGAGCCTGGTGGTCGGAGGGGTGACCAGCGTCATGGATGCCCTGGATGCGCATCGGCTCGGCCAGTACCTTTACCGGCTCAAGGAGGTAAAGAAGTTCTTCGAGACCGCCTATCTCCCCGATGTCCTCCTCGCCGCCCAGTATTACAAGGATGAGGGCGCGGCGAACATCGGCGCGGGCACCAAGAACTACCTCGCCTACGGCGGATTTCCCCTGGACGACGACTGGAATGAGACCCTCCTTCCCAAGGGCATCGTGATGAACGGGAATCTGAACAAGGTATACGATCTCGATGAGACCAAGATCACGGAGAATGTCACCCACTCATGGTACAAAGGGAATGCCAGCCTGCATCCCTCCGACGGCGTGACCGAGCCCCACTACACCGGATTCGGTCCCGAGGGGTTTGTCAAGGGAGACGAGAAGTATTCCTGGGTAAAGGCGCCGCGGTACGACGGAAAACCCATGGAGGTTGGCCCTCTGGCCCGCATGATCATCGGATATGCAAAGGGTGACAAGAGGATCAAGCCCCTTGTGGAGTTCGCCCTGGATGCCGCACAGATCCCGGCCAGTGCCCTCTTCTCCACCCTGGGAAGAACAGCAGGCCGCTGCATCGAAGGCATCCTGGTCGCCCGGAACGTCGAGGGATGGGTGACCGAATTGGTGACCAATATCAAGGGCGGAGATGAGCGCACCTGGACACGCTGCGACATCCCGAACTCCGCCGAGGGACGGGGATTGACTGCGGTGCCCCGAGGAGACCTGGGCCACTGGATACGCATCGAGAACAAGAAGATCGCCAACTACCAGGCAGTGGTTCCTTCGACATGGAACGCCTCCCCGAGGGACGACAAGGGACAGAGAGGGCCGTACGAGGAGGCGCTCATCGGCACCACCATGGCCAACATCGATCAACCCCTGGAGATCATCAGGACCATCCACTCCTTTGATCCATGTCTGGCCTGTGCCATCCACATCATCGACCCGAGGACGAACGAGATCAAGAGGTTTAAAATTCAATAACGGAGGAAACCACCATGGCAAAGGAAAGCCCTGCTCCAAAGCGATTGCCGTATAAGGCAATCAAGCACTGGTCGGTGGCCATGTGCGTCAACCATTGGGCCATGGCCATCGACATCGTGCTGCTCATTGTTACCGGATTTTATATTGCAAAGCCGTTTACCGTCGGTGCGGGCGTGACCACCGAGAAGTTCCTGATGGCCAATATGCGCTTCATCCACCTCATCTTCGGCCTCCTGCTGGTCGCCCTGCTCCTCTGGAGGATCTACCTCGCCTTCTTCTCGCGTTTCCATGCGGACTGGAAGGATTTCTACGCATGGACCAACCTCAAGTGCACGTGGCAGGCGGTCAAGTTTTATACCCTGATTTCGACCGATCCGCCCGAGCACTGCGGGCTCTATGGCTCTTTGCAGTCCGCTGCGTATCTCTTCCTTTTCATCATCACCTCCATCGAGGCATTAACCGGCATGGTCCTCTACGGAGCGCTCCACCAGGCCGGGCTGGCCAAATTCTCCGCAGCGGTCCTGGGTCCCCTTCAGAGGGGCATCCTCGGCGGTCTGGCAGGGACACGCTTCATTCACGGCATCCTCATGTGGCTCTTTATCATCTTCATCCTGATCCATACATATCTGGCCTTTTGGTATGACGCGGTATTCAGACAGGGAACCATATCTTCCATCGTGAACGGACACTTCTTTGAGGAGGCATCGGAACAGGAGTTCAAAAAGGGATGAGATAACTGCTCACTACCCTTCGAAATGAATATTCGACGCAGGGGGGTGACTGATGCCCCCCCTGCGTTTTTCCTACCAGTCCAAGAATGCGCCCTCCCCTTTCCCCTCTTGTCTTGCCTGAATAGCCTCTTCCCCGTCATGGGTGCCCCCACGCGGCCCATGCAGCAAACTCACAGGATTCAAGGGTAAGATATATACCTGTATTGACTATCTGGAGATAATTTGGATATATTTTAATAGGTATTGTTTCTGCATAATTAGCTATAGTCTATCCATTGCGAATCAATGCACGCTGAAATTGAAAAAGGGGGATTCTCATGAACGCGCTGAAACGATATTGTGTCTTCATTGCCATTGCAGCAGGTATCCTCATGATGCCAAGCACCTCCCATGGCATGGTCAATTATGACCTCATCGAAGCGGCGAAGAAGGGTGATATTCGTGTAATTGAGGCCCTCATTGTGCAGGGCGCCGATGTCAATGCACGAGATGATAAACATGCAACCCCTCTTATGTATGCCGTGCGAAGCGGCCATACCATCGTTGCGCGTGCGCTCCTTGACAAGGGGGCGCAGGTAAATGTCAGGGACCACGAGCATTCCACCCCCCTGATTCTTGCAGCGAGATTCAATAATACGGATATCCTTCGGGACCTCATCAATAAAAAGGCGGAGATCAATGTCCATGATGACGAAGGGAATACACCTTTGATGTTTGCCATTCGCCATGGCAACAGCGATATGGTTCAGGTCCTGCTCAACAGCGGTGCGGAGGTGAATGCAACGAATCATGCAGGCATGACCGCCCTGATGATTGCAGCCCGCTTCAGCAATGTCCCCATCGTCCGGGTCCTTCTGGAGAAGGGCGCAGACGTCTCTGCCAAGAACGATCAGGATGCAACAGCATTGATCTTCGCATCGCGTCACGGTCCCTTGTCAATTGTGGAGGCCTTGCTGGACAGAGGGGCCGAGGTGAATGTCAGAGATGATGAAGGGCTCACCCCCCTGCTGAC
This sequence comes from bacterium, assembly GCA_049472315.1. Classification (GTDB taxonomy): domain Bacteria; phylum SZUA-182; class SZUA-182; order DTGQ01; family JAFGSM01; genus JBLIRM01. Next base: position 23,051 of record JBLIRN010000016.1, on the reverse strand, counting down.
CGCAGTGATACGTGATTACACCGATATCGTGCGAGTCCTGTTGAACAGGGGAGCTGAGGTGAATGTAAGAAACAACGAGGGGCTTACTCCCCTATTGATCGAATCGGAGCACGGCCATGTCGATATCGTCAAGGTCCTGCTGGAAAAGGGCGCGGACAGCCATGTTCGCGACCGGAATGGCCTGACCCCTCTCTTGGTTGCAACCCGCCATTGCAATATCGATATTGTAAAGGCCTTGATCGACAAGGGTGTAGAGGTAAATGCACGAGACCATGAAGGTTCCACCGCCCTGATGTACGCGGTAGAACAGGGGCGGACCGATATTGCCGTCCTTCTCCTTGACAAGGGGGCGGATGTGAATGCAAAGAACCACGCCGGTGCAACTCCCCTCATGCTCGCTGCGCGCGAGGGATATGCGGATATTGTTGATGTCCTGCTTAGAAAAGAGGCGGATGTGAATGCACAGGATCACAAGGGATTCACCCCGCTCATGCATGCCCTGTTCCAAGACAATCCCCAAAGGTCCCGGAAAAGGATAATCCAATCCCTGCTCCAGACGAGAATCGACGTGAATGTGCGAGACCACGAAGGGCAAACCGTCCTGATGATCGCCGTTCGTCAAGGCAATATGGAAATGCTGCGGGTCCTTTTCGACAAAGGGGCGGATGTCAACACACGGGATCATGAAGGATGGTCTTCCTTGATGTCTGCGGCAGTACAAGCAAATCCGGAGATGGTGAAACTCCTGCTGGATAACGGCGCGGATGTCAATGCCCGCGACAAGGACGGACTGACCCCCCTCATGTTCTCAGTCATCGGTGGAGAGGGTGAGATTGTTCAGATGTTGATCGATAGGGGTGCGGATATACATGCCAAAGACCATGAAGGAATGACCGCCTGGATGACCGCAAAAAATTCGGGGAATGCGGCGATATGTGCAATGCTCGAAAAGGCAGGGTCGGAAAGGAAGGAGCGTGTCAGCTCCGGACCGCATCCCCCTGAACGCCCAACCGTCAAGGAATAATCCGTCTCATTGCAGTGTCCGATACGTACGCACATCTGTACCCGGGCATTCTAATGTCTTACTATTTTCTGATATAGTAATTTGCCTGGCACACCGCTTCACAGTACAATAGCGATTATTCGTTGATGGTTATGCAACCACTAAGCCGTATGGGAGGTGATCATGGAACGACAGGCCCTGATCGATATGCTCAACAGGGACATGGCGGACGAACATGCCGCGATCATTCGATATCTTGTTCATGGATGGATCGAGGGAGAGGATACCCCCCTGGGTTCAAGCCTTATCTCCATCTCACGGGAGGAGATGTGGCATATGCATTGGCTGGGAATGATCGTAGGAGATCTTGGGGGTGAGCCGAATCTGATCCCCGCCCCGTATCCCTATGACCCCACCAGTCGTGAGACGATCCTCACATCCTATATAGAGTATGAAGAAAACCTGATCCCCCATTACAACAGCGAGGCGGATGCGGTGGATGATCCCCATATAAAACGAGTACTCCACAGGGAGGCCTGGGAATCCGCCGGACATGCCAGGAAGTTTGCACGCAAATTGAGCAAACTGAGCCCTGAACAGAAGGCAGGGTTGGCTGAACAGGAGGGTGAACTGCCTGAAGGATTCGTCAAAACGCTCCAGGCGGAAGTGACCAATAAATACACCGAAATGCTGCAGCACATCCGTTCCTCGTGGGTCTTTCAGAAAAATGGGAAGACCGGCTGGCAGCTCATGGACCAGGCCATGAAAAAGATGCGTCATATTGCTCACTTCGCAGAACCCATCGCCGAGGACGGGGTCCCGCCACGATTCAATCCGGGGACGATCATGACCCACCAATCCCTGGAAAAGGCATTGATAAAGGCGGTTGAGGATCTTTCGGCAGCGCTTGCCCGCCATGGCAAACTTGCCAAAGACGATGAATTGAAGAAACACTCGGGCCTGGTCATCAATCTGGACATGACGGTCCAGCAGGAGGGGTATCAGAAGGCCGAAATCGAGGACTGGGGCAAGGGGCTTTAATCCCCGCATGGGGCACTCCCCTTGAGGATTCTTGATCGTGTACACCATCGGAAGGACTGGGTGCACACGGCCTGGAACCTTCCACGAGGTTCCAGGCCGGGACTCGTTTCCTTTCCCTATATAAACGGCAGGAGTGCGGAAAGGCCGGTAAGACCGACGCTGCTTGTACTGTTCACCACCGGAGACGGTACCGGGGTAGCCACCGTGCTGGTACTGTTGAAATTGAGGTTGGGTTGCGTTGATGTGCCAAGCCCCGAAAGCAAGGGGAGCAGCAGGAGTGCGGAAGGCGGAAGCGCCGGTGCAATGGTGGTCGTGGGTGCCACTAGGGCCGTGGGTACCACAGGTGCGATAGGACTCAAGGGAAGCACGGTGACCTGGATAACCGACAGGGCCGGATTAAAAAGGATGGTCACCGTGGCCCTTGCCTGCCGTATCATAGGTACGGGACGGGCAAGCGCCGGGAACAGCGTACGAGGTGCGGCCCCGAACGAAAAAAATGGGCCTGAAGGCAGGAGAGGGGGAAATACACCCCAGAATGGCATTGGATACACAAAGGGATATGGATATCCCTGCAGGAAGGAAAATTGAGCCCCTGCCGCTGTGCTCACACAAAGAAGCAGAATAAGGAGCATCAAGGCCACAAAACTTCGTTTCATATATATCTCTCCATTCCTAAATAACGGGCAACTGAAAGGTGGTTATCAATGCATCGTACAAAAGCGGAAAATTGGTGGTCAGTACCGCGATGTTGCTTGCCAAGACCGCAGGATCGAGCAGATTGACGATTGCGGTCAAGGGTGGAGTGGTAATGGTCACTGACGGCAGCGTTATGGTGACCGGGGCATTGGCAAACCTCAGGCTGGGCTCCACCAGAATCGGTGAGGCGGCAATGCGGGGGACCACCGGGAACCCGAAATATCCGACCGGATAGAAAGGGAATGGGTTTACATAAAAGAAGGGATACGGAAAAAAGGGTGACAGCGGGGGAAGGAATTGTGCATGCACAAGCGTCGGATATACCGTCACCCACATGAGCATAATTGTGCAAATCAGAAATAGCATTAACGAGACCTTCATACCAATCATCCTCCGCTCTGAAATATCTCTTGTGTCCTCTCACGAGCGCATTTCAAAGGGTTCAACCTACTGCAAACCTCTCGATGATTATACCGATTGTTGCGCATATCACCTCTGTCTGAACCAAACCATGAGAATTTACAATAAAACAGGGGGATTCATGGTGAGATTGATGACCCCCTCATCCATGATCGGAATGGTGGTTCCCAACACCGTATAAAAGCCGGTCATGGTGGTGGGCGACGTCAAAATGCACGTGAGCATTATATCGTAGCCTGTTCCAAGAAATCCCGTCAGGTTTATGGTATCGTTTACCAGGACCCCGTCTACCGCAAAGGGTATGCTCGCATACCGACTCCCCTGAAGCGCGGCGGTACCGGTCACCACCCCCAGCAACGGGTCCTCGACGATATTCAGATACATGGGACCACTGTTCCAGAGCACGATAAAGGCGATATAGGTGCTCTGCCAACTGCCGGTCCATGTGCCTGATTGTGCCGCACCCCTCGCCGCAGGCACCAGGGACGCGGAAAGCGGTGAAATCCCCAAAGTGAGGCTGGGAAGAGCAAGCGGGGTGCCAAGGGAGGCCCCTACAAAGGGTGTACGTCCCCACGAGGTGCCGAAACCGAACAAGGGATTGAATAATCCGATGGTCGTTGCCGGGCGTCCGAATAATGAATTCCCGAATCCTAACCCCCCAAAGGGAAAAGGAAGAAGTGAATTCAGCGAATAGGTGGATGCTGCAGCCTTTAAACCAAGGCCCGGCAGGAATACATATGGATTGAATGATCCGCCGTATCCCACCGCAGGATTGGGAGGCGCGAGGGTAAAACCGGAAAACTGCGAACCAAGTGGGATTGGCCTGAAAGTTCCGATACAGACACACATTACAATAATTATGGGGAAAAAGAGCCTTTCATGCCTTCTCATTGCAACTGACCTGCCTTTCTCATATGTTCCATTGCCATACCCATATTCTCCTAATGGAAACGGCTGCCTCCCACGCTCACAGGAAAAGATTCTGAAGCAGGGCAAAAATCAGGGGATTTTCCGTGCTCAATGCCCCTTCATAGAGCGCACTGGTGTAAATAATTCCCAGAATAGAGAGCAATGGCGGCGGAGAAGCCGTTACCGCCGTGTTTAAAACGGGCGCCGATGCAACAGTCGGGTTTAAAACGCTCACCGTCCCCGCAGTCGGATTGGTGACTATGATGGTTGCAGCACCGATGCGCGGAGCAGGCAAAGACAATGCGGAAATCAGCGGAGAAGCCGGAAATGGAGACGTCGGAATCAACGGATAAGGGGCAAACGGCAGCGATAGATAGGGATAATAATAGGGATTGTAGGTGAAAAACGGGTTGAAGGGATACGGATACTGGGCGAATGAGCTTCCGCACATACCGAACACCAGGCACAGGAAAAGCACACAAAGAAGCACCGCGAGCTCTCGATCATGTCGCATCATGAATGACACCTCCTACTAGTCAATTCCATATATCTTCAATGTCAAAAAGCGGTCCTCATAAAACCAGCGTCGTAAGATAGGCGAAAAGGAGCGGGTTGGCCGTGGAAAGCAATGCCTTCCCGTCAAGCAGGGCGCTGGCATACAGCACCGATAGTATGCTCAATAGTGGAGCAGGGGCCGGTGCGGCGGCGGTTACGAGGCTGGGAGGCACTGCTGCGGCGACCGCCGTTGCAGGGGCAACCACGGGTGCAGTTGCACCCAGCACCCCTGTTGCACCGATAAGGATAACTCCCGGGGCGGCCCCGCTCACGGCCGTCAATGTGGGGGCCGTGAAAATGACGGTTGCGTTCGGCCTGCGCTGGTAAGGAGAAAGGATCGCTGCAGAAGGGGGTATGATAGGCTGCAGGGGATAACCCCATCCCGTATTCCTGCCGAAAAAGGGCGGGAATGCCCCACCGTACAGGGAAAACGGGGCATAGAAGGGGTTACTCAGCCACGGAATCCCCCAGGGTCCAAACGGGCTCTGAGCAGTTCCTGGTTGAGGCAGCATCCCCCAACAAACCACGATGCATATAAAAAGAACCAGGGTACCCTTAGACAGTTTCATTATCAATCACCTCTCAATAACGCATGTCCATTTCAGCTTCATCAGGCTCACCCATCACCTCGTATGAGTATGGACAAACAAGGGGCTGAAACATTGTTATGTAAGGATGGGAATTTCCGTCCCATGTGCATTCCTCCGCCGCCTATTCCGCAAGTGTCAAGTAGAGTATCAGGAACACCAGGGTGGACGGTGTGAGATTGAGCGTTCCCAAGGGTGCGTAGGCGGTCACCGCAGGTGCAGCCGGCGGCAGCACGACTAACGTCGCCGCCGCATTTCTACTTATAAGCGAAGGCAATGCGGTGTAAGGACTCGGCACCGGGCTGAACGGCAGGGGAGAAAATGCGGTTGCCGGAGAAACAGCCGGGAACAGGCCAAAGGTCGGCGAAAAAAACGGATTTATCGGCATCCAAAATGGATAGGGGAGAAACTGGGATGAACAAGGGACCGCAGATGCAAAAATAAGGACCATGATTATAACGGATCCAATAATTGCTGCTAATACATTGCCTTTCATAGTATTCCACCTCCCTGGATTTCTTCAGTCCATGTATCGCTCGATTACAATCCAACCAAACCTCTTTTGTCGATTACTCTCTTCACCATATCACCTCCTGCCCTGACCGCCCGGGAAGATACGGGCAGTAATCAAAAAAGGATTATTCATCCGGCGAACAAGAGACTATTCTTCATGGCCGCAATCGGACTCTGTGGAGAATGTTAAAGGGTTTCTCAGTGAGCTTGATGACTGGTAAAGCCTGGGAAGGAATTCGGAAACCCGGAGAACGTCAGGTCGATGACATCTCCGGTTACACATAGTGGATACATTGCATGGTTCCCTATCTATTGCATAATGTAGGCGCTACGCTACTGTCAGGCAATTGTCAATCGCTGTAATAAATCCCTCTAACCTCTCTCTGATATTCAATAGTATATATGCTTCCAATTCTTATCAAAGGTGGAAAAACGATAACCTCATTCGCCAGGTAGCCTCCCTGCAGCACACCTCATGGTATCACCAGAGGGTTTTAGTGTATTGAAACATGCTTCGGGGAATTAGACCCATCGAGATTAAACTATAGAACGATTCCGTTTATACCCGTCTCTTTTATAATTTTATTATAAAAATAGAAAAAAGTCAATAACGATCGATTATATATTTTAATTATATATTTCCATTCTTAGTATTCATAAAAAATGGAAAATTTCGGAGGGAATGCCTTTCAAGCATGCTCAGGATCAGACACGCGGCAACGCCGGTGGTTATGCCCGCAACAAGCGCAGTAACAAGAAGGACCGGTAGAAGATACCTCAATTCAGGCTGACGGATGATGAACAGGGAGGCTACGGCGTATTGAACCAGGTTGTGGGTATAGGAGCCGATGACGCTTACCCCTATGAGGCTGAAGGTTCGGGGGAAAAGAAGGAGTGCCATCCCCATGACGATGGTGCTGGCAATACCGCCGCTTAGACTGAGCCAAAAGGTTGGGCCGAAAATCGTACCGAGAAGGATTGCAGCGAGGACTACCCGAAGTCCTGTCACCATGAGACCCTCTCGTATCCCGTATATGCTCAGGACTATCAGGATCACCACATTTGCAAGCCCCAGTCGAATCCACGGGGCAGGGTTAGGGAGAATGCTCTCCAGTATCTGGAGGACCATGGCCAAGGCAACCATCATGGAGAGAAACACCAGCCTTTGATGCCTCTGGTTCCATGCCGCAGAAATATGCCGTTCACCGTGCCAGGGCATCATATGCCTCCGTGCCGCCAATGATTTTAAGAATCACGCGATTCGGGATGCAGCAGATCATCTGGCCCTCACATCCGATCCATCCCATCTCAACGCAGCACTTGCCCGGACAGGTCGAATCCTTCATTCTCACCCTGCCGTCATTTATTTCAATGGAAAAGGGCCCCTTCGCCCCCTCGAACTGCAGCGTCGTGTGACCGGAATCAAGCGAAAAGGTCCCTGTTTCCCTTCCGTCGACCACGATCACGACCCTATGCCCCGCCTCCCTCGTGCACCACAATGAAAAACTCAACAGGGTGCCGATTGAAAGCAGTACGATCACGACGAGGTCCGCCCGGGTAAGGGTTTTCCTCAGGAATCTGATGGGAGCGCCGTTCATGATGAAGGACCGCCGTGGAGTCTGAATCTCTTTTGCCACCCGGATGAGATGGAAACCCGGCCATTGGCATCCACAATCATGCCGTCAATGCCGGGAAGACGTTCGAGAATCTCCATTCCCTGCTGCGGGCCAAGGACAAAGATCGCGGTTGACAATATATCCGCATCCAATGCCGACGCAGATGCAACGGAAACGCTCATGCATCCCTGTGCAGGCCAGCCTGTCTTCGGATCTATGATGTGATGATAGCGAACCCCTTCATGGACGATGTACCGCTCGTAGTCCCCGGAGGTCACCAATGCCATATCGTCGAGAAGGATTGAGCCGATAATCCTGTCCTGGTGCCGCGGGTCCTGGATGCCGATATGCCAGGACGTACCATCCGGTTTCATGCCGAAGCATCTCAGATCTCCACCCGCATTGACGATCCCTGCCGTAATCCCCGACTCCTTGAGTCTCCGTACCGCCTCATCCACCGCGTATCCCTTGGCAGCCCCCCCCAGGTCCAGTCCCATGCCCGGACGATCAAGCGATATGGTTCCTTCGTTGCTATCGAAGTGAATCATTTCAAATCCCACCAATGAAAGGGCGGCATTCACATCTTCTGCGGATGGGATCATGGTGGTGGGGGCGTCGAACTTCCATAACCTGGTTACCGGAGCGATGGTGATATCAAAGGCCCCATGGGTGAGTGCGGAATAGCGTTGGCATGTCTCGATCACCGCGAGCAATTCCATGGAAACCCTCACTGGACCTTTCCCTGCATGCTTGCCGATTCTATCCACCTGATTCCCGGGGAGTCTGGCACTCATTTCGGCCTCGATGTCCCTCATTCGTTGGAAGGCGGAACTTATGGCAGCGTCTGCAACAACAGGGTCGTTGGATACCGCAGTGACCTCCACCACGGTTCCCAGGAGAAACTGGGTTCGGCGGTGGATTCCGTTGGAGGCATTTCGGTTGAGACACGCAAGGGATGTCACAAGAAGAAACAGTACACACAGGGCAGGATACAGCAGGCGGGATAGGTTTACACGAACGGACCTACTCACGAAACGGTTAGAAGTCTCTTTCCACAATGTAATCTGCAACCGACAAGAGCGCCGTTTTTGCCGCACAATCCTCAAAATCGACGAGGGCCTTTTTTATGTTCCTTATATACTGACGGGCCCGTTCCAATGTATATTCAGCGCCCCTGTGTTCCCTGACCAGGTTGAGGGTCCATTCCAGGTTCGTACGGTTCATGGGCGGTTCCTTCATATATTCCCTGACCCTGGCCCGATCCTCCTTACCGACGAGGGAAAGTGTCCGGATGAGGGGGAGCGTGGCGTTCCCGCTCCGGAGATCGTTTCCGGTGGGCTTACCCAGTTTCTCTTCATGGGAAAGGAAGTCCAGGACATCGTCCACCAATTGAAAGGCGATCCCCACCTGAGTGCCGAATGATTCCAATGTCTCCACCATGGCGGTGCTCAGTCCGCCCAATATTCCCCCTATCTTGCAACACGCCGCAATAAGGGAGGCGGTCTTGTTGGTGATGATATACATATATTCCTCTTCCGAAAGATCGGCAACCCCCGTTTTATGGAGTTGAAATATCTCGCCATCCGTTACGTTGGCGGTTGCGGATGAAACCGTGGACATGACGGCATAATCGCCGTCATCAACAAGCCAATAAAAGGATTTGGCGTAGAGGTAATCACCGACCAATACCGGGAGATGATTCCCCCAGAGCTTGTTTGCGGACGGGCTCTTTCTCCTGAATGCGGCATGATCAACGACATCGTCGTGCAAAAGGGTCGCGGCATGAATACATTCGATGATGCTGGCCAAAAAAACATCCCGATCCCCTGCATATCCCGACACTTGAGCGGCAAGGAGGAGAAAAATCGGCCGGATCCGTTTACCGCCGCTGCAGCATATATATGATCCTATCCTGGTGAGGAGGGGATTCTTCGATTTGAGTAAGGTACATATGCATTCCTCGACCTGACTGAGCTTGTGGCCGATCAGTTCGTTCACACATTCGGGCATCGTAAGGGCTGCCTTTGTCGCTTCTTGTTCCATAATCACATCTTTCCTGATAAAAATGTTAAAGGACTGCGCCGTCGTGGAACAATGCATTCACGATTTCCTGGACAGGGCACGTGATCATCGCCCCTGATTCCCCTGACGTTCCTGGATATATTCATACGCAGCGGTCGCTGCCAGGGCACCTTCTCCTACCGCAGTGGCAACCTGTCGAAGGGATTTCTGTCTGCAATCGCCGGCTGCAAAGATCCCTTGGCAGGAGGTGGCCGTCTGCTGATCTGTGATAATATACCCCTGATCATCGAGTTTCACAATACCCTTCAACAATTGCGTGTTGGGAGTGGTTCCGATGTAGACGAACAGCCCGGAAACCGAAAGCTCGGAATGTTCCCGGGTGGCGACGTCCTCAAGTACCACCCCCTCCACCCTCTCGGATCCGACCACCTCGTGAATCACCTTGTTCCAAAGCATTGTTATCTTTTTCTCGGCGAAGACCCTGTCCTGAAGCACCTTATCCGCTCTCAACCTGTCCCTTCGATGGGCGATATATACGACGGAGGCGAACCGGGTAAGATAGATGGCCTCTTCTATGGCTGCATTTCCCCCGCCCACGACCAGGATAGGTTCATCCTTGAAAAAGGGCCCGTCGCAGGTCGCACAATAGGAAATACCCCTTCCCTTCAATCGTTCGGCACCAGGGACATCGAGATCCCGATACTCGGTGCCCGTAGCCACAACAATCGCATCGGACCGATGTGTTTCCCCGTTTTCCAGACCTGCGCTAAAACCGCTCCCTGTAACAATGGAAACGACCTTGGCAAACTCCCGCACTTCCAATCCGAACCCCTCCGCCTGCTGCCTCATCCCCTCCATAAGCTCGGCTCCCTTTATCGGATGGGGAAAACCGGGATAATTCTCTATCCGATCGGTCTTGATAATCTGTCCCCCGATGCATGAGCCTTCAATCAAGAGGGTGGTAAGACCACTCCTGGTGGCATAAATCCCGGCCGTAAGTCCGGCGGGACCTCCGCCAATGATGAGTAACTCCCATTGCTTATGTGCTGCTCCGGCCATCCGTGCACCTGCTCCTTACCGATTCAGTGCCTGATAAGGCATCAATTTGATAGTTTTTATCATACTTTTTCTCTCCTGTCCAGATATGGCCTTGAAGAAAGGGGTAGTTCCCTGCGCCTTTGCCATGTACAAGCTGCTTTGCAGCACGTTGTTCGTGATGCCTGGAAGCGACACTCCATATAACTATACAAATATGCTCATTGAGTTGAACCGGAGAGAAAATCCCGAGCAGGAAGGCGTAAGCGACCATGTCCAAACACTGTCAATACTATATCTTGCACGGTCAGAATTGACCATCTTCTCCCCAGAACACAGAGTTCACGGAGAGATCCGCCTCTGGGGGAGTTGATGTCTGTTAGAAACCTGATGAGGCCCGGAACGAGAATCGATTCGACGTTTGATCCTGGGGGGAGATAGATACCTTGACAATCTTCGGGAATCTGTCTATCATTAAAATTCATATATCAGGGATTCAAGGAGGTACACACCCCCCTTTTGATAGGTTGCTGTAGTCCCACCGCATTGCGTTGGGCAATATCATATTTTAATATATAATTCAACATATTAAAGGCCTGTTACGTAGGAGCGATCTCCTCCATTACTAAACCTGCTGTATACATCATCACCTTGGCGATTCTACAAAGGGCACTTTTATGGCAACCGAGCGTTTCCCGGCACGGACGAAGAAAAAGATCGCAGTGGAGAAGGTGTACGAAATCAAGGCCATTTTAAGCGACCTGAATATCAACACGGTATGCGAGGCTGCCAAATGCCCTAATATCGGCGAGTGTTTTTCAAAGCCGACGCTCACCTTTATGATACTGGGCAATGTGTGCAGCAGGGACTGCACATTCTGTGCAATAGAAAAGGGAAAACCCAGAAAGGTCGATTTCGACGAGCCACGGAAGGTTGCACAGGCCGCGAGGATGATGGGACTCAAACATACCATCATCACCTCCGTGGCCCGCGATGATTTGGCCGACGGCGGGGCACTCCTCTTTGCCCATACGGTTTTTGAGGTATCCAAGCAACATCCGAATTCAACCATAGAGGTGCTGGTCCCCGATTTCAACGGATGCAGGAAGTCCATACATACCGTGCTCGATGCCAATCCCAACATCTTTAACCATAACATCGAGACGGTGCCGCGGCTTTATACGAAGGTGCGATACAAGGCCAACTATGAAAAGTCCCTCAAGGTGCTGAAGATGGCAAAAAGGATCAATTCGAACATCATCACCAAATCCGGTTTGATGGTTGGGCTGGGCGAAACCGAGGAGGAGGTGCTGGCGGTTATGAAGGACCTGATGCTCAACAAGTGTGATATCCTGACCATCGGCCAATATCTTCAGCCAACGAGGGACAATATACCGGTGCATAGCTTCATCACCCCTGAACGATTCGTGGCCTTGAAGGAGCAGGGTCTGCGGATGGGCTTCCGCCACGTCGAGTCCGCGCCCTTTGTCCGCAGTTCGTATAATGCGGAACCCTTTTTGATCGGTGCATTGAAAAACCAAAAAACAGGAACCACGGAACATGGAACGATTCCCGCGTATAAAGAGACTGCCGCCGTACGTATTTAACATCATCAATCAACTCAAGATGGATGCACGCCACAAGGGCGAGGATATTATCGATCTGGGCATGGGAAACCCCGATGGGTGCACCCCGCCTCATATCGTGGAAAAGCTGTGCGAGGCGGCAAGGAACCCGCGCAACTACCGCTATTCCGCATCGAGGGGAATCTACAAGCTCCGGCTTGCCATATGCGACTGGTATGCGAGACGGTTCGGGTGCGAGCTCGATCCCGAGAAAGAGGCCATCGTCACCATCGGCGCAAAGGAGGGGCTCTCTCACCTCATTCTCGGATTGATGGGTCCGGGAGACGTGGCATTCGTTCCCACCCCCACCTACCCCATCCATGCCTACAGTGCGATTATTGCCGGTGCTGATGTGCGCAGCATCCCGCTGACCCTGTCGAATAACTTCATCGCGGAATTGGAACAGGCCCTGAAATTCACCTGGCCGCAGCCAAAGGTGATGATCCTGAGTTTTCCCCACAATCCGACCACCAGGGTGGTAGACCTCGAATTCTTCCGCAAGGCGGTGGAATTGGCACGTACGCATGACATCATCCTCATCCATGATTTTGCCTATGTGGATCTTGTATTTGACGGGTACGAGGCACCCAGCCTCTTCCAGGTGCCCGGGGCCAAGGATGTGGGGGTGGAATTCGTCACCCTTTCAAAGAGCTATAATATGGCGGGGTGGAGGGTCGGTTTCTGCGTCGGGAATCCCGAAATCATCGCCGCCCTGACCAGGATAAAGAGCTACCTTGACTACGGCATCTTCCAGCCCATACAGATCGCAGGCATCATTGCACTCAACGGTCCGGATGATTGTGTGGAAGAGATTCGCGAGGTCTACCGAAGCCGCAGAGACGTACTGGTCGACGGACTCAACCGAATCGGATGGAACATTGAAAAACCCAAGGCCACCATGTTCGTCTGGGCGAAGATCCCCGATCAATATCTTTCCATGGGTTCCCTTGAATTTTCCAAGATGCTCATCGAAAAGGCCAAGGTCGCCGTTTCACCGGGCATCGGATTCGGGGAAGGCGGTGACCAGTTCGTCCGATTCGCCCTGGTTGAAAACGAGCACCGAACAAGACAGGCCATAAGGGGCATCAAGCAGATACTATGAAACAGATCAATCTCGGGCTGATCGGATGGGGTACCGTTGGTGTCGGCGTAACCAAGATCCTGGAACAATGCTCCGCATCCCTGTCCGAGCGTCTCGGTGCGGAAATCGTTCTCAGGCGGATTGCGGATCTCGACATCACCACGCCGCGGGACGTGCGTATCCCCGCCGACCGCCTTACCAAAGATGCGAACGAGATCCTGGATGATCCGGAGATCCACATCGTCATCGAATTGATCGGCGGGATCGAACCTGCCCGCTCCTTTATTCTCAAGGCCATCGATCAGGGCAAACAGGTAATTACGGCGAACAAGGCACTCCTTGCCCAGCACGGTGCGGAGATATTCGAAAGGGCCCGGACCAAGGGCGTGGATATCGGCTTCGAAGCGAGCGTGGGCGGAGGGATCCCCATCATTCGCGCAATAACCGAGGGATTCGTCTCAAACCGGATCCACGCCATCTACGGGATTATCAATGGCACCGCCAATTTCATCCTCACCAGGATGTTCGAGGAGAAAAGGGATTTTGACGAGGTGCTGGCAGAGGCACAGCAGTTGGGATACGCGGAGGCCGACCCCACTTATGATATCAAGGGTTTGGATACGGCACACAAACTGGCCATCCTGAGCGCCTTGGCCTTCGGCAAGGGGATACAACTGAAGGAGATATACACCGAGGGGATCGACCGGATCACCCTGCTCGATCTCACCTTTGCAGCGGAATTGGGTTACAGGATCAAGCTCCTGGCCCTGGCAAAAAACGACGAGGATGGATTGGAGGTGCGTGTGCACCCCACCATGATCCCTGAGGATAACATGCTTGCATCGGTGGATGGGGTGTATAACGCCATCTACCTCATCGGGGGGTACACCGGGCCAACCATGTTCTATGGACAGGGCGCCGGGCAATTGCCTACCGCCAACGCGGTACTGAGCGATGTTATGGAAATCGCGCGGGATGTGCTCTACTCCACCCCGGGGAGGGTTACCCCTACCATTCACCATGCCCTCAAATCCAAGGACAAACATCTGCAGGACATCCGCAATATACGATCCGAATACTACCTGCGCGTCTCCGCCATGGACCGTCCGGGGGTCCTCTCCGCCATATCGGGGATTCTCGGTGAACACAATATCAGTATTGCGTCCGTTATACAAAAGGGAAGAGGTGAGAAAGGAGGAGTCCCCATCATTATGATGACCCACGAGGCACTGGAGTCGGATCTCCAGAATGCCCTTGCGGAGATTGATCGCCTCCCCATGGTGCTCGACAGCACCCTGTGCATCCGGATGGAAAGCCTTCCAAGCTGATACCTTCCTTATAAACCTCCCCAAACGCCGGATTCCGTGCACTGGATTTCGTGGATTTCGTGCACTGTGGATTTTGCGCTGGATTTCGTGCGCTGTGCGGTTTTCATGCGCTATGGTATGAGATCGGGAAGTATGCTATAGTAACAATACGACATCAGATTCTCTCCTGATGGACGTCTTGTATGGGGGGGAACTTGGTGTCTTTTTTTTACGGTTTTTCGTTCATATATAATTCCGGAGTGATACCCTTTTTGTCTGGTCAAGACCTTTTTTCCTTCACCGCTTCTCACATTCCTCATCCCTTAACGGGAATGAGTTGATAAGGGTTATCTTTTATTTTATAATCCATTATGAGAAGGAGTTACCATGTTCTTTCTCAGAAGAAGACGCTCGAGCGTGACAAAAAGGCTGCGCAAGCAGAGCATTCTATGGAAACTGGATATCCCTATGGGAAGATATGCCATCATAGCGGATAATCATGGCTATTTCGATGTTTACAAGGAAACTGTCAGCGAGATCCTCGAAACCCATTACGATATCAAAGGGATATTCCATCTCGGTGATATGTTCGGGACACAAGCGTCAGTGGAGGATTGCATCGATTGCCTCAGATTCACCTTAGCGCACAACATCATGGTCGTACGAGGGAATCATTGTCGAAAAGTGCTGCAATGTGACACCAGGCATCGATATTCCCGGAGGGTTAATGAATTCGACAAACGGCTTAATCGGTCCCTGAAGGAACAACCCGACCTGTATGAAAGCCTACTCAGGTTCCCTGACAAAATAGAAACGGAATGTTTCGACCTAGTGCATTGCTGCGCTGCAAAACCATTCTACTCGAACAATGGATACAGTAATGAGATGTACCTGATGCATAATATGATTTCGAAACCTGTGTTCGCCTCCCATGAGCATAAATTTCAAATGCAGGCAAGAAACGGCATCGGCATAAAGAGTATTGACTTGGAACTGGACAAGGATATCGAGGTGAACCAGCCGTGCGTGATTTCAGTACCCACGATGAACTACTCGCGAGAAAAACATAAATACCTCCATGGATACCTCATTATCGCTATTCAGGATGATTACACCGTATCGATTCGGGCGCACCATCTTAAACGGAGTTTCGTTCATACGAACACCTCGCATACTATGAAACAGCAATACCCTGATCATATTCGCATAAGGGATATTGTATGGGAATGATCGTTTCACAGGCAGAAATCCAACGTCTTTCTGGGGGTGACCGCAATGTCCATTGATACGACAACTTCCACCAATACAGCGGACATAGAGCTCGTCAAAAGAATCGATCGCCTGAAACGGGAGCGCAATGCGATTATCCTGGTACATAACTACCAACGACCAGAGATACAGGACATTGCCGACCATTTAGGGGATTCACTGGGACTGTGCCGCATGGCCGCCGCATCCGAGGCGGAGGTCATATGTTTTTGCGGTGTCCGGTTTATGGCGGAAAGTGCGGCCATCCTCTGCCCTGAAAAAAGGGTTATCCTCCCTGCTCCGGAGGCAGGCTGTTCCCTGGCGGACGACCTGAGCCTCGACACCTTGAAGACATTAAAGGCCCGGCATCCCAGGGCGGCAGTGGTCTGTTACGTCAATTCCAGCGCCCAGATCAAGGCGGAGAGCGACATATGCTGCACATCCGCCAATGCGATCCAGGTGGTCAACGCGATGAAGGGATATAATGAAATCGTTTTTGTGCCCGATCATAATCTCGGCCACTACGCCGGCCTCCATACGGACAAAAGGGTCTTTTGTGCCGATGTCTATTGCAGCGCCCATCACCTCCTCACCCTGAAGGATGCGCTCAGGGTCACCGAAGCGCATCCCGATGCGCGGTTCATCGCGCATCCCGAGTGCAGGCCGGAAGTCCTGGAACTGGCGGATTGCGTGTCGAGCACTGCCGGAATGGCGCGATATGTAAGGGAATCAGGGGCCAAGGAATTCATCGTGGGAACCGAGATCGGGATGGTCTACCGGCTTCGAAAGGACTTCCCCGAGTATACATTTTATCCGGTTTCCGATAGAATGATATGTGAACACATGAAACTGATCACCCTGGAGCGACTGGCCGCATCTTTGGAGAACATGGAAACGATAATCGAAATCCCCGAAAAGATACGCACAAAGGCCCGCAAGGCCCTACAAAGGATGATGGATGTGACATGAAAGGGGCGGAGATCAGACAGGCCTTTCTCGACTACTTCAGTGAAAAGGGACACACCATTCTTCCCAGTTCCTCCCTGGTGCCCGCCCATGATCCCACCCTCCTTTTTACCAATGCGGGAATGGTCCAATTCAAGGATGTCTTTACCGGCCAGACGACACGACCCTATTCGCGCGCTGCCACCTGCCAGAAGTGTGTCCGTGCAGGAGGAAAACACAACGATCTGGAAAACGTCGGCTATACCGCCCGGCATCACACCTTTTTTGAGATGCTGGGAAACTTCTCGTTCGGGGATTATTTTAAGAGGGATGCCATCCGCATGGCCTGGGAGTTCTTGACCGCCCGCCTCGGTATACCCAAGGATCCCCTCTGGGTCACGGTCTTTCACGAGGACCGGGAGGCAGCCGATATATGGAGCAGGGAGATCGGCATCCCTGCCGAACGGATCGTAGCCATGGGGGAAAAGGACAATTTCTGGTCCATGGGAGATACCGGACCGTGCGGTCCCTGCTCCGAGATCATCATCGACCAGGGCCCCGAATTTTCCTGCGGCAGGCCGGACTGCAGGGTGGGGTGCGAGTGCGACCGGTATCTGGAGATCTGGAATCTCGTGTTCATGCAGTTCGAACGTCATGATGACGGGACAATGTCCCCCCTCCCGAAACCGAGCATAGACACGGGCATGGGGCTGGAGCGAATCACCACAGCCCTTCAGGGGGGGAAATCAAATTACGACTCCGACCTGTTTACCCCGATCATCAGGGCGATCGAGGGGGAGACCGACCAGCGGTATGGGCGGCACCGGGCCGCCGACATCTCATTCCGGGTCATCGCGGACCATCTGAGGGCAATCGCCTTTCTCATCGCAGACGGCGTGCTCCCCTCAAACGAGGGGAGGGGGTACGTGCTGAGACGTATCATCAGAAGGGCCGCCCGGCATGGGAAGCTCATCAACATCGACAGGCCTTTTTTGCACAGGCTCGTATCGGCGGTCGCGGAGGCCATGCACGGCCCCTACCCTGAACTCGCAGACAACCGCACCTATATCTCCACCATTACCAGCCAGGAAGAGGAGCGATTCCAGTATGCCCTCGATCGCGGACTTTCACTGCTCAACGAGATAATCGAATCATCCAAGAAGACGAAGAAAAAGGAGATCCCCGGGAGGGAGATCTTTCGCCTCTACGACACCTATGGCTTCCCCATGGACCTCACCCAGGAGATCCTTGCAGAGCAGGGTCTTGGGTTCAACCAGGCCGAATTCGAGGATGCCATGGCACAGCAGCGGGAACAGGCGCGAAGGCACTGGCAGGGTTCCGGGGCTAAGGAGGTCAAGGAGGTCTACAGGGACCTGGCAACGCAACTTCCCCGAACGCTTTTTTCAGGATATGAAGCCACGTCGGACACCGGCCAGATCCTTGCGGTGATCACCGGGTCCGAGAAGGTCGACCAGGCCGGGGAAGGGCAGGAGGTCGAGGTCATCCTGGACCGGACTCCGTTCTATGCGGAAAGGGGCGGCCAGGTTGGAGACAGCGGGATTATGAAGGGCGAGGGTTTCTTTGCCGATGTCACCGACACCTACACCATGGCCGATTTGATGGTGCACCGGATCAATGTCAAGCGAGGGCCGGTCGGAACCGGTGATCAGGTATATCTCGAGGTGAATGGTGATCGGCGCTTCGCCATCGCCATAAACCACACGGCCACCCACCTCCTCCACGCCGCACTCAGGGAAATCCTTGGTGACCATGTCAGACAGGCCGGCTCGCTGGTGGCTGCAGACAGGTTCCGGTTCGATTATACCCATTTCGCCCCCCTCACCCCGGAGGAGCTCGAACGGATCGAGGCACACGTCAATGAACAGATCCGGCAGAATATACCGGTGAGCACCCAGGAAATGGCGCTGCAGAATGCACTCGATTCAGGCGCCATGGCCCTGTTCGGGGAAAAGTATCAGGAACAGGTACGGGTGGTGCGGATATCCGATATCAGTATAGAGCTGTGCGGGGGCACCCACTCCGAGACTACCGGACAGATCGGGCTCTTTCTCATCCTCTCCGAGACCGGCATCGCAGCAGGGGTCAGGAGGATCGAGGCCCTCACCGGCAGGGATGCATATGAATATGTCCGGAGGATGCGAAGGGATGTGGCGACTATCGCAGAGATGCTCAAGACACCGGAGACGGAGACAAGGGGCAGGATCGAGCGTATCCTCAAACAGGTGCGGGACCAGGAACGGGAAATCCGGGAATTGAAAAACCAATGCGCCCTTCAGGAGATTGGGGGAATCCTGGAAAGGGCTCAGGAGGTGGACGGGATCAAGGTGCTCGCGTATAACCCCACCGGTCCAACCATGGATATGGAGGCACTGCGCAGCATGGCGGATATGCTTTCCGACAAGCTGGGTTCCGGGATAATTGCCCTTGCCGTTGAGGTAAAGGGGAAGGCCCATATCCTTATCAAGGTGAGCAAGGATCTCACGCACGCGATAAAGGCCCCCGATCTCGTCAAGAAGGTGGCTGTACACGTCGGAGGATCAGGCGGAGGTCGTCCCGACATGGCCCAGGCAGGGGGGAGTAATCCCGGGGGAATCCCCGATGCCCTTGCATCGGTACCCGAAGCCATCAAGGGATTATTACGAATAAACTCTTAAAGGGGGAGCAACCATGAATGAGGAGCACAAGTTCTCGGAATTTTTGCAGAAAATGATCAATGCAGGCCTGGGATTCATCGCCCTGTCCGAGGAAAAGACCAAGGCATTCATCAATGAACTGGTGAAAAGGGGTGAGATCACCACACGCGAGGGCGAAGGACTTCTGAAAAACATGATCGAGAAGATCGAGCTCACCGGCAAGGAGCTCGAGGCCAAGGTTTCCGAACTGGTCAAGCGGTATGTGACCCGGGAGAACCTCTGCACGAAGGAGGATATAGAGAAGCTCACACAGAAGATCGAGGCCCTTGAAAAACGGATCGCATCGCTCGAAAAACAGAAACAGTGATGGGAGGCCTCACCCCTGAGGTCATCTGATGCCCTTTTACAAAATAGGTCAAACCTATAAAAATATCCAGCGCCTCCGCCAGATCATCAATGTCTTGATAAAACATGGGTTTGGCCAGATTATCGAACAGCTCCACCTGCAGGACTTCCTCTCCATGGGGATGAGGGTGGTAACCTTCCGCCCTCCCCTCGGCAAGCCTAAGGGCAAAATCTCCATGCCCGTCAGGGCACGGCGCGTGTTCGAGGAGTTGGGACCTACCTTTGTCAAGTTCGGCCAGCTCCTCTCCCTCAGACCGGACATCGTGCCGAAGGAATTCATCGAGGAGTTCAGGAAGCTCCAGGACAGCCTCCCTCCCCTGCCCTTCCCCATTATTCAAAAGGCCATCGAAGAGGAATTGGGCTCCCCTTCAGGCGAGGCTTTTCTCACCATCAATGAGCTTCCCACCGGTTCCGCATCCATCGCCCAGGTACACGAAGCGACACTTACGGACGGGACCCCTTTGATGATCAAGGTCCAGAGGCCGAAGATCGAACAGCAGATCGACACCGACATCAACATCCTTTTTCATATCGCCCACTTGCTTGAAAGGTACATCCCTGAAAGCCGGGTATATGACCCCGTCGGCCTGGTGGAACAGTTTTCAAGATCCATCCACAGGGAACTGGATTTTACCCTCGAGGCGAGCAATACGCAGAAATTCAACACCCTTTTCGATGAAGACACCCGGGTGGTCATACCGAACGTTTACTGGGACCTCACGTCAAAACGACTCCTGATCCTCCAGAAGATTACCGGGATCCCCATAAACAATCTAAAACAGATCGACGCCAGGGGATGGGATCGAAAGCTGCTCGCCCAGAACGGCAGCCAGATATTTCTCAAGCAGTTCCTCGAATTCGGTCTCTTTCACGGTGATCCCCACCCCGGGAATATGCTGGTGGTGGATGACGGGGTCATCGGGCTTATTGATTTCGGCATCGTGGGAAGGCTTGATGAGGAGGTGCGCGAAAGCTGCGCCCAGATCTTCTTCGCTTACATGAGCAAGGACTATGACCGCCTCATGGAGGAGTATATCAGCCTGGGATTTCTCACCGACAACACCGACCTGCGCTCGTTCAAGCGGGATTTCATCGACCTGCTGGAGATGTACTATGAACGTCCCCTCAAGTATATTGTCATAGGCGAGGTGTTCAACAAATCGCTCGACATGGCGCTGAAGCACAACATGCGGGTTCCGGTCGACCTCATGCTCCTAGGGAAGGCGCTCCTCTTTATCGAAGAGGTGGGACGCCAGCTCGATCCCGACCTCAACATCGTGGAGATTTCGCGCCCCTATGCCCAGCGGCTCCTTACAAAACGGTTTCAGCCAAAGCGCATCCTGAGGGATGCCGTGAAAAACCTCTCCAATCTTTCCAAGATACTCAAGTACCTTCCCGGCCAGGTCAACACCCTGATCAAAAAACTCATCAAGGGTGAATTGAAGATCGAATTCGAACATGTGGGATTGGACAACTTTATTAGGGAGATCGATCGGTCCAGCAACCGCATCGCCTTCGGCCTGATCATCTCCTCACTCATCGTGGGCTCCTCCATCATCATGTCCCTTCAAACCGGCCCCGCCATCTACGGCTATCCGGTGCTGGGTGTGCTGGGATTCGTTTCTGCGGGGATCATGGGACTTGGGCTGGTGATATCAATCCTGCGGTCAGGGAAGTTCTGATTGATCAAAGTGCTTGACGATTCCTCATGCTCCCCTCTTGCTCAGGCTTATTGGTCGATTTCATTGTGTCGATATCGAATGCCACTTGCAAGGAGAATGATAATGGCGTTCATACATTGAAGGTATTAACGTCACCACGATATGCACGCAACCAATAATATCAGTATCAGAAGGCCTCAAGAAAATATAACCTTAACAAAGAAATCACTGTGTGCTTTGTCGATTTCTAACCAATGACATTGAATTGGATACGGTTCTATGCTAAATATAATAAGCACTTGATACCGTTTTCTAAGTCGTGGAACACCATGACGGCTTGCACGAAAATTGTCTATCTTTTTGATTTTTATCAAAGTTATTGACTACATCCTTTGATAAAAAGCATGAATAATTGTACATGATAGTGCGTTAGCACATATTTTCATTCAATCCTAAGAACCTTATAGAAACTGTGAAAAAGAAAAAATCGAACACCTGCAAACAACCTATAAAAAAGGAAAGTGAGCCCGTCAAATCTCAACCGTTAAGCAATAAACGCATGGTTTGGGGACTCCTTATCCTTATCATGATTATAGCCGCGGTACTTCGTTTCTGGGGGGCTGGTTTTGGGCTTCCCCGGATCTTCTATATCGATGAAACAAAAATTGTCAAGCGGTCAAAGCTCATCGCCAACAACGTCCTTCATAAGAAATGGGATATCGATCCTCAGTTTTATCAATATCCTACCTTTTTAACCAATCTCCTTGCCGCAGAATATGTGATCTATTCCCTTGGATATGGGATTATTACCTCAAAGACAGGGAAATATAAAAACATGCAGGAGGCCATGGATACCCTGTTCCGCAATGGCGATCCTGGATACGTGTATGATGCATACCCGCCGATCTTCTACCTCCTTGCGCGTCTAAACAATGCTGTGGCCGGCGTCCTAACGGTACTCATATGTTTTTTTCTCTCAAAGATCGCCTTCGATAATGACGATCGGATTGGCCTGCTGTCAGCATTTTTCCTGTGTGTAATGTTTCTCCATGCCAAACATTCAAAATATCCCATGGCCGATGCAATCCTGGCCTTTTGGACCATCCTTGCCATGGTCTATGTGGTGAAGATCATAACCAGGGGTGCCTTGAAGGACTATATTCTGGCAGGGCTATTCATAGGCTTAGGCATATCCACCAAATATCTGACCGTATTTCTGACAGCCTCCTATATGCTCAACGCTGCTGTGCGCTGGTGGCAAAACCACAAAGATGAAATTCAATCTCGAAGGATTTTACTCTATGCATGTATAGGGCTTGGGATGATCCCTCTCGGCTTTCTCATAGGGACACCCACATTCATTACCCGATACCGTCAATACCTCGGCATGGCGGCACGAGAAAAAAGGGGCATGGGGAGTGCGGTTCAGGGTGGAAAATACGGAAGCACCCAACGATGGTTTTTTGACTATTTTTTCAGCACCGTCCCAAGCTGGTTTGAACCGCTCACCATCAATTCCTTATGGGGGGCAATGGGGATCCCCCTTCTGATCACCGTGTTCCTGGCATTCATTTATTTCATATACAGGGGGATCGACAAAAAGACGCCCCGCAAGGTGATCTACTGGGATTTTGTGCTGTTTATCTCAATATTCTATTGGTTTATAGCAGGCGGGGGGAAAAACCGAATCATACGCTATTTTGTGATCGTGGCGCCATTTCTGACAGT
>JBLIRN010000015.1:0-67093 GCA_049472315.1 bacterium | reverse complement strand
ATATGAAATTTGAGGGCGATTTGTGCATACCATGGTCAGCCTTTTTGATTCCTGCCCCGGCCCACCATGCATCCTTACAAAAAATGGTGGCCTCACAGATGCCCACGGATTTCGGGGTCCATTTTAAGAGCCCGGAGCTGTAAAGCGTAGAGATGACATCCTCCAAAGGATCCTGGATCAGCTCATTAATGGCTGCCACGGACTCCGGGGACAAAAACCAGTAGAGGTCATCCATGTCTTTCCTATAGTTCTTAGGATCGACGGGAAAGCCAGGCTTATGGGTAGTCGCCGCCGGCTGCGCCAGGGAGAACATGAAGCAGTCCGGATCGATGAAATTCACCACGTATTCCCACGCCTCTCCCACATAGAGGGTCAGTGTTTCATCACCCTTTTGGGGCACCGGGGCATAATTTTCCACTGGATGGTTGACCGTCTCTATTGTGAATGTTATGGAATCCGTCTCATACCCGTCCGTGACTTCAAGGGTGATGGACAGGTCCTCAAAGTACATTGGCGTGTACTCAAGGGCCGCGATATTGGGCCATACCGTAATCCCCGCATTCCACAAGGCGGATTCCAGCACGTATACCATGTCGGGCCCAAAGTATGGTTTGCCTGTTTCCTTCTTGACATGCAAGGCGTTGTAGTAAACCGGTATATAGGTCGGCATGCCGTCATAGGGATAGAGCCAAAGCGGCTGGAGCAGGAATGCCTGGATGCCGTATTCGCCATATCCATCGAGCGTGGCGTTCCATTCCAGGGTGCCCAGGTTGATGATGTGCTTCGCCATGGGTCCTGGTCCGGACTGGGTAAGACGTAGATCGGGATCCGCAAAGATGGGAAGGGTCAGGTCCACCTTGAAGTCCCTGCCCAAAATATCGCTGATGACGGGATCGTTATCCCTCCCGAACAGGTCGGGATCGGCGCCCAGATCGGTCCAGTACTTCACGACAGGGTCGTTGGGATCGTTGGGATCCTCGGCGACGATGAAGTTGTCAGGGTTGAGCATCAGGTCGGCAATGCGATCACACGTGCTCACGTGACCAAAAACATCGTGGGCCACGATGCCCGCACCCGTACAGTCCGCGATGAACAGGTACCTATAAGGCTCGAACATCTGCGCAGAGAGATCCCCCATCTCAAAGAGAACGGGATGCCGGGGCGGGGGCGGAGGCGGGGCACAGGTGAACATGAGGGCATCCAAACGAAAACAATAGCAAAATATGCGAAATGATTCGATCCTGTCCAAATACCAGTCAGAGGGACAGGGAATTTCCTCGTACGCATCGACAGCCTTTGTGACCGCCTTTGCAAGATTCAGATGTACCTTGTGCCAGGCGGAGAAGTAATCTATTCTACCGGCAGGGCTTACTGAGATGGTTATAGAATCGGATTCATAGTGCGTTACCGTGCAATTCCATTTGTCTTTAGTGACAGGGTCAATAAAGGATTTAACGGGCACTGAAGAAGCGGTATCCGGTTGCGGCAAGGCGAAGAATTTAACGATAATCTGCTTGTCACCTGCTGCATTTTTCCCGTAAGCCGCGAACCTAAAATAATCGGTTTCATCCCAGTCCACACTATAAGGCAAGCGCAGGTCAAAGGATAGATTCGAATGTGTGGAAACATCTATGCAAGGTATCGGCTTGGACATTGAAGGTCCCGGGGTTCCCAAAAGAAATATCGATTCATAAAACTCTATCGAAAGGACATTGCTCTTTTTCGATGAATCCCACAGTATTTCTACCGGATATTCGGGGGGGTATACCGGAATCCCCAACCCATTGCCATAAACGTAATCCCCCCAGCCATTATCCTTAAGGCTGCCGGATTCAAAGTCATCGATAAGGATATCGCCGGATTCAAGAACCTTGTAGACGAGTGGTGGATCGTGCAGTTCACTCCAATGTGGCCCAGGCCAAATGGTCTGGGCACAGGGAAATGAGGAGACTCCGGCAAGCACCATGAGAACGATAAGGCATGCCACGATGCCCTTCGACGTCCAAAACTTCTCATACACTATCGTCATCGTGTTCATGGCCTTTTGCCCGCAGCCCGAAGAACACCTAATGATTCTGACCCTCCGGGGTCAAAGGAATCAGGTCTATATCAATTATAGACCGAATCACGTGGAGAGGCAATGTCACTTTCGTTTCGTACCCCTTTTGTCGTGCGCGGATAAGCATGGATACACCCGTGCCGTTCATCCCTCCTCAGGCATCAGTTGACTCCTGCGGCCTCGACACCTTGACCACAAGCACCCTGAATATCCCTATCGAACCTGTTCCCCACCCTCCGGATCATGCTCGCAATTCTCTATCCCTTGATTGCATCGAGGATAGCGTTTCTTCACCGCCGGTGCAAACAATAGCAGGCCCGAACAAAGGGTAAGCATGGCCACCGCCCCAAGGATCGTTACCACCCTTGCCCAGGGGAGGCCGTTGGTGATCCGCGTATGCAGTATAATGACGATCGAGCGCACCCAGATCCATGCCCCTATAAACAGGGATATCTGTACGACAGCCAGACTCCAGCGTTTCTTTATTACAAGCAGAAACGGGAGCGAAAGGCACAGGAGCGTCAGTACAAAATTGCCGCCTCTTAAAAAATGTGCCCCCAGGAGGAGACAGGAAAATGACACAAGGATTATTCTCAGCAGCATGTGATGGCTCTCCTTATTCTTCTTTGATATTTGATGAACCTCGTAACCGCAACCCATCAAAAAGATGAAGCAGGGTCAAAAGGGGGTGTGTGTATGCCATGCGGGGACCCGCATACCGCATGACCTCCCGTATCCTTTGCCTCATAGCAGGTGCGTAGCAGTGAATTGTACACCGTGCGCAGGTTGTCTTCCGCCCCTTCAGGGGACAACGATCAATACGTTCCAGGGCATACCGCAAAAGCCCTTCGCATTCAGGGCAGAGGCCGGTATCGGTATTGTGCCTCCCGGAGCAGTAGATCCGTATCATCCTCTCAATTGTCCTTTCCTCTCGTTTCCTTCTCAAGGACCTGCCGAACATGTGTTCCGCCTCCAAAGAACGCCCGTCATCACAATGCATTCCGGTTTTCAATGGCCGTGCCGGGCTACATTCTACATGGCATACACCATGGTGCCCAAAAATCCACGCAAACGGGTGTTTCAGAGGCCAATACCTCCTCCTTAACGGTGGTGTCATTGACATCAATCGCCGTTTCTCAATCTCCTTTATTTGATAGACTGATTAACGGAGACTTTTTGATATAATTCTCCCATATCCTGCCAATGCCTATCCCTCTTGTCCGATCAAATCCCCGGATTCCTTCACGCAGTGCACCCATATAGGGCAATTCGCTCTGAATTCACAAAAGGTCTTGGGCTGAGGGCATATACAACACTCATGGCAGTATGCTATCCCATGCTTCTGGCAGATAAGAGGGGCTTCTCTCTCGGGATGATTGACACAGATCATGGCTCACATGCCCTCTTTTTTGAATCGAGCGCCTCTTCCAGGTCTTCGAGTTGCTGAAGCATCGCTACAGGTATTGAATGAGCAGGCATCCTGGCCTTTAATTCCGCTATCTCCTTTTCGAGCATTACTATCTCTTCATGGAGATCACTTTCATTTTCCATTCTTGCATATCTCCTCATCAGCCTACAATATTTCGCCCCCCATATAGAGGCCTGCATGCCTGAGCATCAAACATCACGCTCCCCGGCCGACAGCCGAACGATCCATGAAGGCCATTCACGTCTCAATAATATCCCGATCCCGGCCGGAGGAAATGGATGAACGCATTCCTTCTGTCCATTTACAATCCCCTCATCAAATTCCTCGTATGAAATCGATTGGAAAAGAACAGGAATATCGCACTGAATACACATAACATGATGAAATCAACCCACAGGGAGATATGGGATTCGCCCCGAAAGCTGAAATTGAATATATCCACCAGATAGGTCAGGGGTGAGCAATAGGCCAGTGCCTTGCCCATGCCGTGCAGATCCCCCAAGGGAATGAATATGCCGCTGATGAAAATCAGGGGGAAACGCACCAGGCTGGAAAGCATCATGATATGTGATGGATTGGGAACCGAAGGAGACGCCAATAAGACACCGATGGAGGAAAAGCAGAATGCCCCCAGAAATAAACTGGCCACCAGAAGCAGGATGCGCAGATGATACTGCAGGAATACCAACCCCAGAACGAGCACGGCCAGATTTATCAGAATGCCGTAAATCATCCCTGCCACCGTATCCCCCAGGATGATCACATTAATATCCACCGGGAAGGATAACAGCCGTTCATAGGTCCGGGCCTGTTTTTCCCAGGGGGTAATGAGCGGTCCCACCGACGAGGCGATAAAGAAAACGGACATGGCGAAAAGTCCGGGAAAAAAGACATGAAAATCGATCGCCCTTCCCAGATAGAAGGCCATAAATATGAACAGGGGAAACAGGAGACCGAATATGATCACCGGGGGCTTGGTGTAATAGATCCGTATATTCTTTTCCGTGGTCATGAATAAGCCGCGGAAAAACTGCCTGTTGATATCCTTAATGTTCATGGCTGTCACCCCCGGTCAATTTCAGGAATACATCCTCCAAGCTGGCCCTGCATATCTCCAGAGAGATGATCTTCAGATCCCGATCCCGGGCAAGCCCGACCAGATACTTCACCAGCGTGTCGGGATCATCCGTATAGATTTTTCTCTTGTCTCCCATTTTCTCTATCGTGCCGGTCAATCCCTCTTTCTCGATCCAATGCTCGTCAACCGGTCGATCAAAGGCGATTTCCACCGACTGCGTGGATTGAAAGGTCCTCCTCAATCTCTCGGGGGTGTCGATGGTGGCGATCCTTCCCCGGTCTATGATCGCTAACCTCTCGCAGAGTATATTCGCCTCCTCGATATTGTGCGTGGTCAAGAAAATGGTGGTCCCTTTCTGATTCATCTCCTTGATAATATTCTTGATCAGTCGCTGACTCTGGACATCCAACCCTGATGTCGGTTCATCCAGAAACAGGATCTCGGGATCATGAACCAGGGCACTGGCGATATTCACCCTTTGTTGCATCCCTTTTGAAAAGGTCTTCACGGGATTGTCCTTCCTGTCGTCCAGTTTAAACCGCTGTAAAAGGCTATCCGTTTTTTCATCCAACTGCCTTCTAGGAATCCCGTAAAATCTGCCCGCCATGGTAATGTTCTGTCGTGCAGTCAAGTCGATATAGATATTTCCCATCTCAGGGATGACCCCCATCTTCAGTTTCCCCTGAATGGGGTGTTTGGTGATATCAATCCCATCGATACGGACATCTCCGGAGTCCGGGGAGAGCAGGCCGGTGAGCATCCTGATGGTGGTGGTCTTTCCCGCCCCATTCGGTCCGAGAAAACCGAATAATTCACCATGGTTCACGTGGAATGAAATTGCATCGACCGCATAGATCGAACCGAACCTCTTGGTGAGTTGATCGATTTCGATCACATGCTGAGCTTCATTCTTCATAACCGTACCCCCATTCATCCGATTCACCTATCATCCTCTGCACACACTCTGCCTGCGGGCCTTGATCTTTCTCAAAGATACGGATCGCACAGGCCCATGAAACCCCATGACAGGATGACTAACCCGGGCCGGCGTGGGGTTGACCACTGAAGCGATCCTTCGGACAACAGATGCCGTTCACCTGCAAACCTGACCCTGTTGTCGATTATTCGATACCTTCATTGATGGAGCGCATTCAGATTCAAGAGACTCGAAGGAACAGTATCAAGGATATCATCAACCACGTCATCAGGGAAGGTATGATACTGATATAGATGCGATTGATCGGATACTGAAGCCCGGGTTTGTGTGCGACGTCTGCCGGGCCTTGTGTCAATCCTATAGGATTTTTGTCGATTCCTGGGGCCTCGGCACCTTGACCACGAGCACCCGGAATATCCCCGCACCCTCATTATGCAGGCAATGCGGTATACGCGCCGGGCTTTCAATGAGGGTGTCAGGGCCGACCGATTCCCTTTCATCCCCTATCTCCACGATCCCTTGTCCTTCAAGCACATAAAAGAACACATCCACAGGGGTGATGTGCCGCTTTAAAGACTCCCCGGGCTTCAACATGATGTGGACAACCTGGGCGTTATCCGTGTCGTAAAGCCTTCTTGCATCGACTTGATGCGGATTCGGGCTCAATGCCGCATCCTTCAGTTCTATGATCCTCATGATTTTTTCCTCCCATCGGTATGGTCGATCTTCCCGGCATCCCTGTTGTATTGCCATGCATCCTGAATCGCTGATCTCTATAGTGTTTAAATTCGTCTTTCCAATCATTGCATTCTACACGTAATTATAAATACTTCCACGTACGATGCATTGACATAAGTCAAATCCGGCACATCAGTATGCGACGCCAATACCTTGTTGGGGATAAAAACAATGTATTATGTTCCTTATGGGGTACTACGATATGGATCACCCCTCACATGGTGCATTGAGATTTCACCTTTCTTATATACCGTCTTTTCTTGGCTTACCAGGGGCTTGATGATATACTGCTTGTAGTGCCGCTGGTGCTGCGCCTTCGGGCAGGCATGCCGCACAGAACAGCCCTATTTTTCACCATGCCCGCATGCAAGGAGCAGCTATAAAGCCGGGATATAATCCAGACAGGGAAAGATGATGATCCGGGTGGTGAAGGAAAAATTCTGACCATAATCCCGGAATGACCGATTAAATGGGTAGGATATGAAAAAGATCGATGATATAGAAAAGGCCTGTGCGGAGATGACCATTGTGGATCGGGCCTCCAGGCTCGTATCCAATATAGAGAAGGTCATCATCGGGAAGAACCGGGAGGTGATCTGGGCGATATCGGCACTCCTCGCCGATAGGCACATGCTCATCGAGGATGTCCCCGGAATCGGGAAGACCATGCTCGCCAAGGCCATTGCCAAGTCGGTGAATGCGCAGTTCAAACGGATACAGTTCACCGCCGATCTGTTGCCCTCAGACATCACGGGTGTCAACATCTATCACCAGCAGTCGGGCGAATTCCGGTTTCGGCCCGGTCCCCTGTTCACCAATGTACTGCTGGGGGATGAGATCAACAGGGCCACCCCCCGAACGCAATCGAGCCTTCTGGAGGCCATGGAGGAAAACCAGGTCTCCATAGACGGCACGTTCTATCCGGTTCCCAAGCCATTCTTTGTGATCGCCACCCAGAATCCCATCGAACTGGAGGGCACCTATCCCCTGCCCTTCGCCCAACTGGATCGCTTTATCATCCGGCTGCGGCTCGGGTACCTGGGACCGCTGGAGGAACGGACCATGATCCAGGAACAGATCGGCGCCTCTCCCATAGACACACTGGAACCTGTCCTGGATTGTCAAGAGCTCCTGGAATTGCAGCATGCAGTGAGACAGGTCCGGATCACCGAGGAGCTGATCGACTATGCCGTGGCCATCGTCCAGAAGACACGATCCACCCCTGGCATAGAGCATGGCGCCAGTCCGCGGGCAGGCCTGGATCTGGTGCGTTTCAGCCAGGCAACCGCCCTGATCAATCGCCGTGATTATGTGCTGCCCGATGATATCAAGGCATCCGCCCCCCTTGTCCTGGCCCATCGCCTGATCGTCAGGAAAGGTACCCCCCAGACACACCTCGATATGCGTCACGTCATTGAGAGTATCCTCGCCGAGATAGAGGTCCCTGTGTGATTTTCCCCACAAAATTCGGATACGGTCTGGCCTGCCTTGCGCTCCTCATGTATATCGCCTCCATGCAGGAATTGAGCGGCCTGCTCTTTCTGGTGCTGGGTATCATCATCGGCTGCTATATATACAATCTCATAGCCGCAATCAGGCACCTCTCGTCCCTCCGCATCACACCGGCCAATACGCTGACCGCCACCGAGGGTCAACCGGTCCGGGGAACCTGGACCTTCCGTAATCCAACCTCGCGCATGCGCGGATTCATCGAGATCAAAAGCACATGGGGACCGCTGTTCAGGGTCGGCGCGATTCCTCCCGGAGAGTGCATCCGCCGGTCACCTGAACTCACCCTGGTTAAACGGGGGGTGTACCCCTATACAGGGTTGACCGTTTCCTGTGGTTTCCCGTTCGGATTGATCCGCTATCAAAGACCGTTTGACCGGGCCGGGGAGATCCTGGTCTATCCCTCGGTGTACCACTGTGACCCGCCGCATGCCGGTGGTTTTATCCCCATGCTGGGGGGGCAGATGAAAGGGAAATACCGGACGAGCATGGGGGATCAGTTCCATGGGGTTCGTCCGATGCAGGAGCGGGATCCGGTGAAGCTCATCCACTGGCCCAGTTCCTCCAAGGGACAAGGGATGATGGTCAAGGAGTTCGACGAGGAGTTGTCCGGACGGGTCTGCGTGCTCGTTGACAGCCGCCGGAACTCGACGCCCGAGGACAGCCCTGCGCTTGATTGGGCGGCTCGCGCTGCAGGCTCCCTGGCCCTGGCTGCCCTGGACAAGGGGAACCAGATCTCCCTGGCGAACCTGGGAACGGGAGAGATCTCCCATGTATCCCCCTTTAACGGCTCCGATATCGTGCTGGAGATCATGGCCAGAATGGAGGAGCATCAGGCAGCGACCGTGATCACGCATCTGGAGGACATCCTCGCCCATGTCCCAAAAAAATCGAGCCTCTGCTTTGTGCTCATCGGTGAAGACCGGGATCTCCCTGGATTCTTGCAGGAAAATCCCGCGTGCGCTAAACGGCTCATCTTCGTGTACCTCCCGGACTTTGTCGAAAATACGGCATGGCTGAAGGGGTATCCGATTTGTCGCTATTCGGCGCACCAGATATATCATGGCCGTTGAAGGGGGAATCCATCCATGCATGAAAAATCTATACGATCACCCGGCATCGGGCCCCCTGCTTATGCATGGAGTCGGAAGCATCATGAAAAAGGCTGTCCGGCAAACGGAATAAGGATAATTGACCAGGCATTGGAACCACGCATGCACAATGAGAACGGATGACGAAACCGGATCGGCATAGGGAAGCACACATGAAGGATCGGAAACCCGGGATAGAGATCAGGCACTATTTGATCCTCCTCGGATTGATCTGCCACGGCTTCGTCTGGGAACTCTGGTTCATGCCGCTCATAATGACCGGCCTCTGGATGGTGGCCATCATGGTCAAAAGAGACAAGCGGTATCTCTCCCAGACGGCCGAGGCCGTGATCTTCTTCCTCGTCCTGGTGGGCGGATTCAAAATCAAGCCCTCGTCCGGGCATATCTGGTTTACCGCCCTGGGAAACGCCTTGGCCGTTACCCAGCTCATTCGTATGACCTGGCCTTCGAACCGCCGCGAAAGGATCCTCTCCACCGCCATGGCCATCACCCATGTCGCCGTTGGTTCACAGGTGGTCTTCAACTACCCCTTTGCCCTCATCCTGATCGCTGCAATCATTCTCATCCCCACCACGCTCAATGAATTGGAGGTCCGCCGCTTCAAAGGGACATACACGAGGCCCCCGGACCTGATAAACTGGCAGAGGACAGCAGGGGTATTCGCCTTCATGATGGTCTTCTTTCTGTTCTTTCCCCGATGGCAGCTTTCGCCCTTCTCCGGGCGATTCGGCCTGAGAAGGCGTGGTTTCGTTCCTGAATTGAACAGCGCCAGGGGGGGCAATCAAGGGACACATCAGCTCGTATTAAGGATCGAGGGAAGGGACGTAACATATCTGCGATGCCTTGCCCTGGACACATTCCGTGATAACACGTGGCGCGCGGGAAAGGCCATCTATCAGTTTCGTAAACAGCCGGTCTCCGGAGAAGGGACAGGCAGTGTATACAGGCGGGTGACCGTCGCCGCTCCGGACCTGGTGGGGTCCATGCTTCCGGTGGACGGCCAGGTGGTGGATATGGAGGGATTCCGGTATCGAAAGCCCTACCCTGCGGAATTCGGCGGGTTTATCCTTCCCTTCAACCGCAATCAGCCATTCACCTACGAGTATTGGACCGTGCCCGGCCCCCTGGCGGACGACCTCCACCCCAACCAGAAGGAACGATACCTCCGCCACCCCCCCTTCGGCCCGAAGATCGACCAATGGCTCGACCAGCTCATCGGGCACGAGGAAGACCCCCTGCGGCGGGCTACTATCCTGGTGAATTACTTCCTTACGGAATTCAACTATACGATCGGTGCACCCGATCTGAATCGCCACTCCGCACTGGAGGAATTTCTCTTTGAAAAACGGGAAGGGCACTGCGAGCGCTTTGCCTCCGCCCTGACCCTCCTGCTGCGGGGATCGGGCATCCCGGCCAGGGTGGTGATCGGATATGTGGCCACGGAAAGGAATCCCCTCGGGGGCTTCTACAATGTGAGGGCCCGGCATGCCCATGCCTGGACCGAGGCGTGGTTTGAGGGGAAAGGCTGGATCACCCTGGACGCCACCCCCTTCGGGACCGGCCTTGACGTTGAATATGGGCGCTTCGTCCAGACGTTCTATGAATGGATCGAGTATGTGTGGTATTCGAAGATCGTGGACTTCGGCTCCTCCGACCAGATACGGCTCGTATCCGGTATCGGCGGCGGCATCGCGGCTGTGGTGAGAGCCGTACGAAAGGGCTGGAATGTGCTGGCGATCGCCTTGGGCGGGATATTTGCGCTGATTCTGCTGCGATCCCTGGCGCCTCTCGTGAAAAGGCCTGTCATGCCCAGAAAACCACGCGACTGGACGGCTCAGGAGGCACATCACTTCTATGGCCGGATGCTCCGGGTCCTGGCCAGGCAGCATCTGATTCGGTCCCCCTCACAGACACCTCTGGAATTCCTCCGTTTCCTCGAGGAAAACGGGCATGAACGGATGGATGACATCCGCCTGATCACCTTCTGCTTCTGTGACGTGCGCTATGGAAGGACGGACCTTCCCCCCTCGACCGCACAGGAACTGAAGTCGGCGCTGAAGAGGATCATTGCATAGGGCATTGAAGATCCCTGAGTGCCCCAGAGGTAATTCCTTGTATTGGGATGTGGGTTACGGTATGCAAAGGAGTATCTGCCCGGTGGTAAAAACCCGGCCTTGCATAAGGAAAACGACGATTTTGCGCCAAATAAAGGGCCTTGAGGGGCTTACACGATCTGCACGCGAGAAACACCTGCATGGCGTGGGCCGGGTGAGATTCCGGCAGCACGTTGCACAGTGTCCGATAAGGAATGAATGATAACCCCGCAGTATGATTGGAAGTGTCTATGCAGTTGAAAAAATCCTTCTATAAAGACAGTCTCGTTTTGTGTACCCTCCTCCTGGGGATGCTCTGCCTGGTCGGGTGCAGGGTCCGACCTGATTCGAGGATTTCACCCCATGGTAATCAGTGCAACGTACTCCTGATCACCGTGGATACCCTGCGGGCGGATCACCTTGGGTGTTACGGATACGAGGAGATCCGGACGCCGACAATCGACCGCCTTGCGCGCGAGGGCGTGCAGTTTCTCCAGGCATTCACGCCGGTGCCCATCACCCTCCCCTCCCATGCATCCATCATGACCGGGCTGCTTCCTGCCGTTCACGGGGTGAAGGACAACGGTATATTCATGCTGGAGGACGATTTTCTGACCCTGGCGGAGGTACTCCACGGCAAGGGATACCGGTGCGGGGCATTCGTGGGATCGTTTATCCTGGATGCGCGATTCGGTCTTGCGCAGGGCTTCGATATCTACAACGACCGCATGGCACCTGCCGGATCGCAGGATACCTCCCTGTACCAGGAGAGGAAGGGGGAAACGGTAGCCCAGGCGGCGATTCGATTCCTGGATGATGACACACCCGATCCCTTCTTTGCCTGGGTGCACTACTTCGATCCCCACATCCCCTACGATCCACCCGGTCTTTACCGGAAATCGTACGAACATGCCCCCTACGATGGGGAGATTGCATACACCGACACGTGCATCGGGGAACTGCTCGATGCCCTCGAACGGAATGGGAAACTGGACTCCACCCTGATCGTGCTCACCGCCGATCACGGAGAAGGATTGGGAGAGCACGGCGAACGGACCCACGGGCTTTTCATCTACGACGCCACTCTCCACATCCCCCTCATTATGAGGTATCCGGGGCACCTCCCCCAGGGGAAAAGGCTCTCCCCCCAGGTCAGGACCATCGACATCTTCCCCACGATACTGGATGTGCTGGGCTGCGACGCCGCCTCCTGCGACGGCGAGACCCTGCTTCCCTATGTATATGGCAAAAGGGAGGCAGGACTCGATCTTCTCTGCGCGAGCGAATATCCGTACCGGGGATTTGGGTGGGCACCCCTGGAGGGAATCAGGACCGAGGGGTGGAAGTATATCCATGCACCGCGACCCGAACTGTATGAGCTACACAAGGACCCCGGGGAACGGAAGAATCTTTTTCGCAGGGCGCCGCAGCAGGCTGCCGCACTCCATGCCCGGCTCAACGAGGCCAGGGAGGACCTTGTCGACCGCACCCACCACGTGAAGCCTGTTGCCGTCGATGACCTCACCCGTAAACGTCTCCTCTCCCTTGGATATGTGGTCACCGGAGACGATATTAAGGGAGGCGACCGAATGGAGGTGCAGAATCTCCCGGACCCCAAGGATAAGGCATCGGTGGTGGCCGCATTGGATCTGGGGATGGCCGCCTATGTGGAGGGTGATCTCATGGCAGCCAGAAAACGCCTGCGCTCGGTTCTCACCGAAGACCCCGGGAACCTTCTGGCCAATTTCCTGTTGGGTTCCGTATACCAGGAAGAAGGGGATTTCGGCAGGGCCCTTGAGGCATTCCGTCATGTGGTACGCAACAACCCGGATTATCTCGATATCCACCAGCACCTGGGCGAGATCTATCTCAACCTGGGAGACCATGAAAGGGCCCTGCGGGAATTCATGCAGGCAGCACGTGTCGATCTCGGCAGGACCGAGGCGTTGAACTCCATGGGTGCGGTATACTTCTCCCGGGGTGAGTATGCAAAGGCAATCAGTGCCCTGAGAGAGGCAACCGCCATCGATTCCGGCAGCCACGAGCTCCACTTCAACCTCGGAGTGGCGCTGGAACAAAGCGGTGATATCGAGGGCGCAATCAAGGAGTACCAGACCACCCTCGACCTCCTTCCCGGCCATGCGCAGGCATGGAACCATCTCGGCCATGCATACGGGACCGTCGGGATGACGGACGATGCGGTGTCGTGCCTTTCCAGGGCCATCGCCCTCGACCCGACCCAGGCGGAGTTCCACAACAATCTGGGGCTCGTGTATACAAAGATGGGCAGAACCGGCAATGCCATCGAAGAGTTCGAAAAGGCACTCCGTCTCGACCCGGACCTGACAGCGCCCCACTATAACCTGGCTGTAATCAACTACGAGCGCAAGGACTTTCAACCGGCGAAGGAGGGATTCCGGAAGGTCATCGCGGTCGATCCGTCATGCACGGATGCCTATTATTCCCTTGCGGTCATCTATGCAACCGAAGGAGATATTACTAGGGCGATGCAGCTTCTCAGGGAGGCCACCCGGATTCGGCCCGATTTTCTCAGGGCCCACACCCTTATGGAAAAGATCATGAAGAAGGGGATGTAGCAAACAGCCTATCTGCTGGGGCTTTTAGGGATGCAGAAGTAGAAGGTGGTCCCTGTGTCGGGCGATGAATCCACACCGATCGACCCGCCGTGCAACTCGACGATCCTTTTGACCGTATCGGTGCAGATGCCGTAATTCACCTCCATGTGGTCACCGGGGATCTGTATCCCTGCAATCCCTGAATGAAACATCTTTTTCTTGTGTTCCTCGGCGATCCCTATGCCGTTATCAGTAACCGAGCACCAAATACAGCACTCCCGCTCCTCGAAGGTAAATCGTATCTCATCGCGTGTGTATTTCACCGCATTCGCGAAAAGGCTGCCGAACACGCGGCCGATCTGTTTGGTGTCCACATACGCCATGGCCTTCAGGTCAACAGGTCCTCCCTTGTAGAGCTGCCCGTTGATGAACACCTTCTTATGTTCATCCTCCAGGATCTTGATAAACGGCTCCACGATCCTTCTCACCAGGCTCACCAGGTCCGTCTTGCGCGCCTTAATCTTGTAGGAGCCGTCGATGATCTTGCCATAGTCGAGGGCATGGGTGATGACCTCGAGGGCCTCCTCCATGATATCCTTGAGCATGTCCATATAATGCCCGAGCTTTTCGGGGTTCTTCTCGAACACCCCGCTGCGATACATATCAGGCAGGGTCTTGCCGAAGGAGAGCTTGTCCCTCACGTCATGGACAAGTCCGGTGACCATTTCGGCCCGGGAAACCTGCAGCAGGTTTATCCGCCGGTTCTTTTCATTGAAATACTCCTTGGCGATAACCGCCAGGGTGGCGTGGCAGAGGGTATCCATGGACTTGAGGGTTTCGAAGAGCTCGGCGCTGTCCGAAAAACGCTCACTCAAAAAGGTGTCGGTGACCACCTCGAAAAAATGAAACCCCTGCACCACGGTTTCAAAGGGCAGATCCTCTTTGGCCATGCACACACCCAACTCCACTACCTGCCTTACATACCCTTCGAGATCATCCTCCCCGATATTCCGGGCAAGATCGTCGACGAGGCTGATGAGGTGCGCCTGAAGGGAGATGTTTTCGGGGTGTTTCATTA
The DNA here is from genome assembly GCA_049472315.1 of bacterium. GTDB lineage: Bacteria > SZUA-182 > SZUA-182 > DTGQ01 > JAFGSM01 > JBLIRM01. The sequence goes on along the minus strand of JBLIRN010000015.1, from coordinate 52,484 downwards.
TCTCTTCCAGGGGGACCCCCTTTTGCGTGCTGAGGTGGCTGAAAAAGATGGTGGACCATGCACTGGTCAAATCATGGGTATGGGGGGTGATCATCCGTGCCACCGTGACCACGCACGCCCGTTCCCTGGGGCTCAATATAATGAGCCCGGCGATGGGCACTACCCCCTCCATCTCATAGGACATCTCGTGCATCAATTCTTCCGACATCCTGCGCCCCCCTTCCTCACCATGTACTCCAACTGCATCCCTTCCCTGAATACACCAATTACGATTATAATTATATCATATCTTACCCTTGCAGAAAATTCACTCCCTGTCCCTGCTGCAATTCCAATTCTGACGTTCCATTGTAGTCAGCATGCATTCCTTCGTTTCTTTCGCTTCGAAGTAATACCTGGTATTATGAAATACACCCATTTTTGAAGTAACTATACACTTACATATACGCGAAGCATTCTGGATCACTTAATAACAAAAAGGGGAAAGGAAAGGCATTCGCTCGGATAGCGAAACATTTTTGTCGTTGAGCATGCCTTCGGCATTGGGAAATGTGCCCACCCATTTGATGTTCGGACAGGCCAATGATATCCTTAATGGATTGTGTACGGTCAACAAGGGAACAGTGTGACCTTGGCTATGGGGGAATGGCCAAGTACCGGAAATGTCTTCACCTGGGTGGCACATCTTGCTGGCACCCAGGTCCGACTCGCGTTAGCTATAACGAGGCAGATAACGGTACCCCCCTCCCCACGGCAAGGGAGCAATTGAGCGGGAGCGGATTTTATCCAGGCTGGGAGAAATCGGTTGCAATGATTCAATCATCCTTGAGCCGACCGGATAAGATGATTCATGTCTTCATACCGTGGATGAGGAGGGCATGCCTTACCCTGAGGTTGACAAGTAAATTCTCCTGAGCATCGATATGGAAGACCCATGACGCGCATCATGACCGATCCATTGATCAAACAGTTACACAAGCTGGCCAGATTATATGGAATACAGCTTGCCTACTATGATGTGGAGGGCAATTGCAGGCACGCCTCTCCGGAGGCCCTTATACGAGTGCTCCGGACCCTAAGCGCCCATATACACGACCTTCAAGACGTGCCAGACATGCTTGCGTCCCGCAGACGATTCCTGTATGGCCGTTTTGTGGAGCCGGTCGTTGTTGCGTGGGAGGGCGTACCGGCACGCCTGAAGCTGCGCATTCCCCATGACCGAGCTGAAGAGCCTATCCGGTGCCATCTCGTGACCGAGGATGGGGGGGTGAATGACTTCATCTTCACACCTTCCCATATTTCTTCACGAGCATTAAGGAAAATTGATGGAATCCCTTATGTAGTCACAATATTCACCATTCCTGTCAGGCTCCCAATCGGATATCATCAACTTACCGTGGAGATGGGAAGGGACCTGTTCCGGGTGATGGTCATCGCCTCTCCAATCAAGGCATTTGGCTCTTCCAGCAACTCTTTTAATAAACAGTTGGGGGTATTTGCCCCTATTTATGCCTTGCATAGCAAACGGAGCTGGGGTACGGGGGACCTCACCGACCTTGAGGCCCTTATTACAAAGGTCGCCGAAGCAGGGGTTGAGATAACCGCCACCACCCCAATCCTCGCCTCGTTCCTGAACGGCGTGTTCGATCCGAGCCCCTATGCACCTGCAAGCCGCCTCTTTTGGAACGAGCTGTATATCGATATCTCACGGGTACCGGAATTGGCACACTGCAGCGAGGCGCAAACGATCCTTGGGTCCTCCGATTTCAAAAGGGAGCTAAAAGCCCTGCAGACATCCCCCCTGGTGGACTACCGCCGTCACGCTACCCAGAAAAGAGGGATCATGGAGCGATTGGCCGCCTTCTTCTTTTCAGAAAGGCCCCCCTCCCGCTACGAAGAATACCTCCACTATCTCGATGCACATCCCCTGGCAGAGGAATATGCCCGGTTCCAGTCAACCTGTGAGGCACAAGGCCGCCCATGGCCCGAATGGCCCAGCCCTCTCCGGGAAGGAAGCCTGTCAAGCCATGATTTTGAACGCACCGATATGCAGTACCATCTATACGCGCAGTGGGTCATGCAGGAGCAACTCGCATCGGTAGCCCGAAAGGCGGAGGACTTAGGTCATGGGCTCTGCCTTGACATGCCTCTGGGGGTCCATCGCCACAGTTTCGATGTCTGGCATGACCAGGGGCTTTATTGCCCGGAGGTCTCGGCAGGCGCCCCACCCGATCCCTTCTTCTCCAAAGGGCAAAACTGGTGTTTTCCGCCGCTCCACCCCCATCGGCTCAGGGAGCAATGCTATGCCTACTACATAGCCTCGCTCCGCACGCAACTCGAGCATGCATCGCTCCTTCGAATCGATCACGTGATGGGCCTTCATCGGCTCTTCTGGATACCGGAAGGCTTGGAGGCCGATCAGGGGGTATACGTGCACTACCATGCGGATGAGTTCTACGCCATCCTGAGCATTGAATCCCACCGCCATGATTCCCTCATCATCGGTGAGAACCTGGGAACCGTACCCTTCTATGTCAACAGGGATATGGATCGCCACAACCTGCTACACATGTACATCCTTCAATTTGAGCTCCCCGATAACCCCCATAAGGTAATCAAAGGGGCTCCTGCCAACGCCCTGGCCGGGCTCAACACCCACGATATGCCCACCTTCACCGCCTTCTGGCGGGGACTGGACATCGACGACCGGGTGAAATTGGGCCTTCTCGATCACCAGGGTGCCAGGAAGGAAAAACAGCGGCGAAAACGAATCAGGGAGTTCTGCGTGCGTCTTCTTCGACACGGGACATGGCTGAACAGCCGCGGCGACCTCCCTGCTGTCCTTCAGGCTTGTCTTTTCTATCTGTGCGAAAGCCCGGTGAGGATTGTGCTGGTGAACCTGGAGGACCTCTGGCAGGAAACCCTTCCCCAGAATGTTCCCGGGACCATAGAGGAGCGGCCTAACTGGAGGAGGAAAACCCGCTATCCACTGGAGCAAATCTGGCGGAAAAGGGGTGTCAGGAAGCTGCTCCGCGATAGTGCGGCAATCCGAAAGATCGAATTGAAGGAATCCTCCTCACGGATACATACATCCTCCTAATCCTCCCCATCCTACCCTTTACCCGACAGAGCCTCTGCCCGGGCATCAGTGCCAGCGCCATGGAATCACAATTGATTTCATAACATGCCTTGGTTTATACTCTTTAGTAGCAAACCCGTTTTCCTGTCAATCCGCCTGTATAAAGGCTGTCACATGTAACGCTCGTGGGAAATTTCGTTGATCGTGGATTTTCATCAGATCCTGGGATACAGCCTGCAGTGGGCACGAGAATCTCGACATATCCACAGTGGAATCAACAATGGGACGCCCATTGTGACCATCCTCATGCCCCCTTTCTCAGGGTGTCCGAAGACAATATCCCGTGAAAATCCCACAAAGGAGGTAAACGATGCATGCTCTCATCGTCGTGGACGTTCAGAACGATTTCTGCCCCGGAGGGGCGATTCCGGTGAATGAAGGGGATCAGATAGTCCCGGTAATAAACAGGATAAGGGACCTATTCGATGATGTGGTCTTCACCCAGGACTGGCACCCAAAAAATCATGTGAGTTTCGCCTCAACACACGGCAGAAAGCCCGGCGAGGTCATCGATGTCGGCGCCATCCCTCAGATCCTCTGGCCTGACCACTGTATCCAGAACACATGGGGCGCCCGCCTGCACGAGGGGCTCATAGTAAGGGAGGGCGATTTCATCCTGCACAAGGGAACCGATCCCGGGGTGGATTCCTACAGCGCATTCTTCGACAATCGGAGAATCAACAAGACACCCCTTGACGACTACCTGCATGACAAAGGCATCGGTGAATTTTTTATTGCCGGCCTGGCCACCGACTATTGTGTCAAGTTCACCGCCCTGGATGCATTGGAACTCGGGTATAGCGTCACAGTGGTTAAGGACGGTGTTCGCGGCGTCGACCTGAACCTCGGGGATGTTGACAGGGCATTCAAGGAAATGGAGCACAAGGGGGCGCGTATCATCACAAGCGATACGGTGGTGAAAACGCTGGGTCAGTGACTGGCGGAAGAAGTCGAACTGCCCACCCCGCTCATGAAGCCTTATCCGTTACCAGGGCTGGGCCAAGGTAAGCCGGTAGAGGTCGGTGAGCAGGAACCCTTCGGCACACTCCCTTATTCCACGTCTATTTCCTGTGCGTTCTGCCACAATCCGTGAATGTTGCAATAACTTGCGGCGAAAACGGTGCCCGGCAGGTCGGTTTTGAAGCTTAAGACCACCTCGTGATGCGTATATACCGTGCTGGTGTCCGGACCCTTACTGGACTCGCCGTGTGCGGTGAAATCCGCCCGTCCTATCTGATAGGGGAACTTCTCCTCCGTTGGTTTAAAATAAACCGCGATCCATCGGATGTGATGCCCGGTGGTGTTGGGATGGGCCACCTCCTTGCCGATGCTCACCTCGATCCTGAAGAATTCACCCTTCTTGATCCTTTTCGGACACACGATGATGGGAACGTGCTTTTCCTGCTTCCAGTCAGCAGATTGTAATAAATCCCTGAATGTGGCCATTGGGACCTACCTCCTTTCGAGTGAATGATAATCCATTCCAATTGTTAGGGACGCTGGGTCATGTAAACGCCTTCATGCCTTCAGGTTATTTTCTCATAGCCTTGCCCGCCCGTCAAAACGTTCCCGGTGGTGCCCGCCCGCCGAGCCGCCGCACAATGCCGCATCTTTTCATCTATCATCGTGGAAGGCGGAATCGTGCACCCCGTTGTGATTGCCTGGGCAGCTCATACACACGTGCTGCGGTCGGGCTCTCTTCTCACCCCGGACAGGGCCTCGAAACCGGGCCACTCACCTCCCGATCAGGCACAAGGATATCTCCCTTGGTCATCGGACGGAATGTCAGTGGAAAAGGGCACAGGGTATATGAAAAAATTTGCAACTATGCATAGAGCATTATATATTTTTAACAATATGAAAAAATATTCTTTTTTGGCATTGGTCTGGTATCTTCTATTTTTCAATTAGTTTAATTCGAATATACGATGAGAGGTAATGTCCATCGTGCAGGGCTCACCGTGGTATTAATAATGCTTTATATAAAAACGGTAATTAAAGGTGCCGAAAGGCGTCGACACGGTCTTGCAGCCGTTATTTACGATGATTTGGGGGGATGGAAATGAAGGCACGGTTTCCGGTCAAGGGATTCGGATGGTTGGTTATTGCGATAATCATTCTGGCAGGTATAGGCATTGGACAGACATCAACAGCGCAGTGGATAAATCCCTATGCCGTTTGGGGGCCATTTCGCCCGTTCCTGCCGCCCCTGAGCCCTCTCTATGGCCAGGCGTGGTTGAACCCCGTTTTCTCCAATCCCCCGACCTTTGCCGTTCCTTCGCCTTTGCAGAGTCCTCTGGCCCGTATCGCGGGTACCACCACCATCTTTCTGCCACCGTCGGCGATTACGGATATCAAGGTCCTCATCAAACCGCCGGATTTGGATACCATTAAACTTGAGGAACTGGAGGCGCCCTTCACGATCTATCTCTACCCTGAAGACTACACCCCTGAAGCACTCTTCCTTTCAGCGATCATTGCCGGAGGGCTGCTGCCTTTTTACCCCTTTTGAGGTAGGTCTTCGTTTATTCAAGGGCGGGGCATCATATAAGCAACCGGATATCGAGGCACAGTCGCCTGATCCTGAAGGCATGATCATCAAAAGCCCTGCTTCCCGAGTCTGATACCGCTGTTCCATTCATCATTACCGGCCACGTAATGGGAAATGGCCATAAAGAAGGCGAAAAAGGCAATCCCCTCACACCTCTTTTTATAATATAATAGGCTTCTCACATACATACTCAGGCTACGATTACTCGGCATGGCTACGATTACATAATAGACCATGATTGCACAATAGCCATCATGATCCTTCGATCGCAACGAGGGATGAGAACTCATAAAAACAAATAATTCATTATAAAACTTCATACAAAATCATGATCACAATCCGGTATGGTCAGGACAAGCCGGCATTCCGAACATAACGAAAGACCGAAAGGGGGATGAGCATGACTGCAATGAGGCCCAAGGTATCCATCGTAGGCGCAGGAAACGTGGGAAGCACCTTTGCCTTTTCCCTGATGCTCAGCGGGCTGGCCCGGGAGATCGTGCTCATTGACCTGAATCGGGAGAGGGCCGCCGGTGAGTGTATGGACCTGAACCATGGCCTGAGCTTTGCACAGCCGGCAAGGATCTACGATGCAGGATACGAAGGGTGCGTGGGCTCGGACCTGGTGGTTATTACCGCCGGTGCGAGCCAGAAGCCGGGAGAGACCCGGATCGATCTGGTGGAAAAGAATGTCGGAATATTCAAGGAGATGATCCCCCAGATCACCAGGTACGCCGGGGATTCCGTGATCCTGGTGGTCACCAATCCCGTGGACATCCTCACCTATGTCACCCTGAAGGTATCCGGGTATGCCTCCCACAGGGTCTTGGGATCGGGAACGGTCCTGGACACATCGAGACTGCGGTATCTGCTCAGCGACCACTGTAATGTGGATCCCAGGAACGTGCACGCCTACATCATCGGTGAACACGGTGATACGGAGCTCCCCGTCTGGAGCAACGCGAGCATCGGCGGCATGCACTTCGAGTCTTACTGCACGCACTGCGTCCAGCAGAGGCAATGCGACATGGAGCGAAACCGCGAGCATATCTTCGAAGAGGTAAAGAACGCCGCCTACAAGATCATAGAGGACAAGGGGGCGACCTACTATGCGATCGCCCTTGCACTGGTGCGGATCACCGAGGCGCTGTTGCGGGACGAAAACTCCGTGCTCCCCATTTCCACCCTGATCAACGACTATTACGGTGTAAACGACGTGTGCCTGAGCATCCCCTCCCTGGTGAATAAAACCGGTGTGGAGCGATTCTTGGCACTAACGCTCTCCGAGCAGGAACAGGATGGGTTCAGGCATTCGGCGGAGAGCCTGAAACAGGTGCTGAAAGGAATCGGATATTGATTGTGCGAAGGGCGCATCTTCAAATCCCGATCCTGGGAGTCATCAATTCTCCTCTTCTGCCTTTCCTGGCATGTCGATGGCGAACCGACCCCCCGGAAGACCGATCATGCATTGTCCGTGTTATCGAGTTGATGCTTGAACTCTATTGCATAGATCTCAAGGAGGGTCAGAAAAAATGCGGTGAGTATGGGGCCGAGAATGAACCCGGCAATCCCGAAAACCACAATACCGCCCAGGGTGGCGAAGAAGACCAGCAAGGGGTGCATCTGAATGTCGTGTCCCACCAACCGGGGTCTGAGCAGGTTGTCGATGGTGGAGATAATGCCGAGGCCCACGCCCAGCACCACGAAACCCTGCCATATATTACCCGTCAGCAGTTGCACCACCCCCACCGGAAACCATACCAGACCCGATCCCAGCAGGGGGACCATGGAGAGGATGATCATCACGATCGTCCAGATGACAGGCGAAGGAACACCCGTGACCGCGAAGATGATCCCTCCGATGAGTCCCTGGATGATGCCTACGATAAGGGCACCCTTGAGGGTGGCCCTGCTGATGGACACGAATTTTCCGAGCAGCATTTCCTCCTGGCTGCTTTTCAACGGGCTCAAATACAGGAGCCTTTCCACCAGCCGCTCCCCATCCATAAAGAAGTAAAAAAGGGTGAAGAACATCACAAAGGTGCCAATGCCGATCCCCATGACATTCTCGTAGGTCTTCCTCACGATCAGGATCAGCCATTGGCTCAGGTTCCTGAGTGCGTCCAAGACCCACTTCTGTCCCAGGATTTCCTCGGGCTTCAGTGATGATGCAAAGGGAAGGTTTTTCAGGTAAGACATGGCTTCCACTATGTATTTCTGGTACACGCCGGTCTCAGAGGATATCCCCTGATACAGGCTGTTCGCCTCCCTCATCACCAGGCCAAGGATGGCCGATACAGGGATGATGATGGTGACCGCAACCAGGATGCAGGTGAGCAGGGATGCGATGGCCATGCGTTTGCGGAGAATCCTGAGGAAAAATCGATAGGGGCCGCTGAAAACGACCGCCAGCACCGCTGCGGTGAGTATCGCAATGAGAAAGGGCTTAAAGATGAGATAGATCAAAATCCCGTTTGCAGCCAGAAGGAGAAAGAGAAAATAGATATTATACCGTTTGAATTCCATGGCACAATCCCCCCAGAGTCATTACCGGCAATTCCAAGTATGGTCCTTGAGTCCCAAAGCATGGGTAGGCGCGAGGCTATGCTCATTGATACCAGAAACCCCTTCCCGAATCAAATCACCCATCCATCCGAGCGGCGGTTAATGGAATTATGTCCACTCCCGCTGGCACCGTCACGCCCCATTATCATGAAGGACGGCCCGACCGGGCATACGGTGAACGGTATGGAACAAGGCGCGGTAATGCATCAGGCCATCTGTATTGGATTTGGCCTCCGGCCCGCGAATTGAGAGGGAGGACGGATTCGTGCAAATGAAGTACATCAGCCAAAAAAAATTGCCGGTTGTTTTCCCTTGACAAAGTGAATAAACGAGGTTGTATAGTTAGTAAATATTTGCATATCTATTATCAGATCGTTGTTGCGTGTCAAGTTGATGCCCCGCTCCCCATGACTTCGGCACATGGCATGTTCCAAGGCATACCGATGTAGCCGGCACATGCGGGTCAGCCAGCGGATAATCGCGGCGGCCCTTGAAATGTGCCCGGATATCCGAACGCCCATATTGACAAGGGATTTCAGGGTGCTGTAAACTAGTAATGACACGCTGTCTTGCCTTTTTCCTTTGATCCTTCTGCTTCTTATAAATTCGGACGCGACTCCTTCATGACGATATTCGCCGCAGCGAACACATGACACGATACACCGCGTTTATCCTTCACCAGCGCATCGTTTGCCTGACCGATAATGTTATCCGGAAACGGGGACATTGCGGGCAACCCTAGCAAGCGGTGCCCATGGGCAGAACTCGAGGAGGCACTCGACACATCAGTCACCGAACATCGTATCCCTATGCACAGGAGGAAAACGACGTGAGCGAAAAAAGGGACGCCTATGTGGCACAGTTGAAGGCCAAATTGGACGAATGGAATGCCCAGATCGACAAGTTCAGGGCAAAGATGGATCAGGCGGAGGCCGAAAGGAAGATCAAGCTCCATGAGCAGATTGAGAATCTGCAGGCCAAACGCAAGGAACTGGAGGAACGGTTGAAGGCCCTTCAGGATGCCGGCGGGGATGCCTGGGAGGACCTCAAGGAAGGCGTTGAGAGCGCCTGGGATTCCATGGGCGAGGCGGTCAAGTCGGCCCTGTCCAGATTCAAGTAATCAGCCAGGCCGATGATCCCGAAGGGGTCCTTTCAATCAGATCCCCTCCCATCCGAGACCTGCAAGGATCAAGAATCCACCCCAAACAGGGTGAGGCGGCGAAGGGAGATGGGATGCAATGAAGATGAGTGACCGCATCCTTCGTCCGGGCCGCAACTGCTGGCGTATCTTCAGGTCGGACAGGGTGGCCTTTCTGATAGACGGCGCATCCTACTTCGCGGCCTTCAGGGAGGCAGCGGCCCGTGCACAGCGTTCCCTATTCATCGTCGGCTGGGATATGCACAGCCAGGTCCGAATGGTGCGGGACACGCCTCAGGACGACCTGCCGGTTCGGCTTGGTGAATTCCTCGACGCCCTGGTCTCGCAGCGCAGGGACCTTCAGGTGTATCTGCTGGACTGGGACTTTGCCATGGTCTACGCATTCAACCGCGAGTTGTTTCCCGTTTTCCGGCCTGCATGGACCTCCCATCCCAGACTCCGCTTCCGCCTGGACGCCGCCCATCCTGTGGGTGGGTCCCACCATCAGAAGATCGTGGTGATCGACGATGCCGTGGCCTTTGTGGGGGGACTGGATCTCACCAGGGGACGATGGGACACCCCCGAGCATCTCCCCGGTGACCCACGCCGTATCAATCCGCAAGGGAACCCCTATCCGCCCTTTCACGACATACAGATGCTGGTCGACGGGAAGGCCGCAGCCGCCCTGGGTGAACTGGCCGGGGAGCGGTGGCGCCGTGCCACCGGCCACCGGCCTCCCTCATCACATGCCCCGGAAGGCCCTGATCCATGGCCCGCCGGGGTTTCACCGGATATACGCGATGCAGAGGTGGCCATTGCCCGCACCGAGCCCCGGTACAAACAACACCCGGAGGTGCGGGAGGTGAAACAGCTCTACCTTGACGCCATTGCCGCGGCCCGCCGGTTCATCTATATCGAAAATCAATACCTCACCTCAGCGGAGATTGCAGAGGCACTGTCAACGCGCCTGCAGGAGGCGAAAGGACCGGAGGTAGTCATTGTCTCCCGCCTGTCCGGAGGAGGCTGGCTGGAGGAGGTGACCATGGAGGTGTTGCGGGCACGGCTCGTCAAAAGGTTGAGGGAGGTGGATAAACGGGAAAGACTTCTGGTGTGCTATCCGCGTCATGCGGCACTGGAGGCAGCGCAGATCAATCTTCACAGCAAGCTGATGATCGTCGATGACCGGTTCGTGCGCATAGGCTCGGCCAATCTCAACAACCGGTCCATGGGATATGACACGGAGTGCGATCTGGCCATGGAGGCCCTCACCGAAACCCATGCCGCAGCCATTGCCAGCCTGCGCTGCCGGCTTCTTGCCGAGCACCTGGGGGCGACCCCGGAACGGGTTGCAGAGGTGCATTCGGGGACCGGATCGCTGATCAGGGCAATTCAACAGCTTCAGGGCGGCGAACGGAGCATGGGGCCCATTCCTGCGGACATCCCGCTTGCCGTTGACGCCATGGTGCCCGAGGCGGTGGTTATCGATCCGGAGGTGCCCATCGATCCCGATCGTCTGGCCCGGGAGATGCTTCCCTCCGAGCACCGCCGTTCCGCCAGGCAGCGCATCGTTGTGGTCACCCTCATTCTTGCAGCCGTTGCAGGGCTCGTCGCCGCCTGGCGGTGGTCGCCTTTCGGGGAATGGATCGACGTGGAGGCCCTGAAACAACTTGCTGCAATAATCAGGAGCTCCAAGCTCACGTCCCTGTGGGTCATGCTCGTATACGCCGTTTTCTCACTTATCGCCCTGCCGGTCACCCTGCTCATCGTGGCCACCGTGGTGATTTTTGGCCCATTTACCGGTTTCGCTTACGCCTATGCGGGGATACTGGCAGGCGCCGTGTTCACCTTCTGGCTTGGCCGCCTCCTCGGCCGGGGGATCATCCGGCGGATCGCCGGTCCCCGGCTCAATATAGTCAGCCGGCTCATCGCTCGAAACGGGGTGCGTTCGGTCCTGGCGGTACGGGTGGTGCCTGTGGCGTCCTTTACACTGGTGAATCTTGTGGCCGGGGCATCACACACCCGTTTCCGCCATTTCCTGCCGGGCACCATCCTCGGTGTGCTGCCGGGTCTTCTGATTGTTGCCATCGTTGCAGACCGGGCGGGGGCCATTATCCGCAACCCCGCACCCCTGGAATTCGTATTGCTGGCCGCAGCGATCATACTCACCGCCACTGCCGCCCTCGGCGTGGTGTGGTGGCTGAAACGTCTCGGTGTCTCCGGAAGTGAACGGTAAAATCGTAAAAGCGGCAATCATTCCAAACACCCTCAGGCACCATGAATACATCGCTGAACCTCTCTCATGCAAGCCGTATGTTTCACCTCGACCGGTGGTGGGAAACCAAGCGGCACGCCGGGCCTTCCGTATCATCCTCGCCGTGAATGCGCCAAAAGTCGGTCCAATGGGTAGGTTATGGAGTATTTTTTCTTAAGTTATTCATATTTGACATCATGCAGCATTATACGTATACTATACGTATAAACGTGAAGGAGGATCTGACATGCAGAAAAAGCTGACCATAACCGTGGATGAGGAAGTTTACGAGGGTCTTCATAAGGTTATAGGTCCTCGTCGAATCAGCAAATTTGTTGAAAATCTCGTGCGTCCCCATGTCGTTCGCCCCAATCTGGAATCCGCCTATTCCCAAATGTCAAAGGACAAAAAGCGCGAAGAGGAGGCCTTGGAGTGGGCAGAGGCCACCTTCAGGGACATCACCCATGAAGCGGGGTGAGGTCTGGTGGGTCAATTTTGATCCCTCCGTGGGCGGTGAGATCAAAAAAAGGCGTCCTGCCGTAATCGTCAGCAATGATGCCTCCAATAGATTCCTCAATCGCGTTCAGGTTGTTCCCCTGACGAGTAAGACAGGCCGTCAATATCCAAGTGAAGCGATTGTCATGTTTGACGGCAGGGAAAGCAAGGCCATGGCCGATCAACTGGCCACGGTGAGTAAATTACGGCTCTTTAAACCTGCGGGGATTCTCTCTGAAGATGACATGCTCAAGATCGGGGAGGCGATCAAGGTTCAATTGGGGCTTTATTAACTCCTTGATACGGGGGAAATGGAATAGCCATGGTCTTGTCAAGAGAATGCAATGCAGTACGTAGCAGCCGAAAAACACCATCTGACCATAACCGGCACTGATAATGATTTTGATGGAACTGAAATTAGCCTGCATGTCCCCCTCGTGAGATTATAAAAATCCCCACCTTAACGTGTCCTTTATAAATTCCCTTCCATATTCATGCCTTAAAGGATATCCTCCTGTGATACCCATGTATATGCTGCTCCAGCAGGGCCGATTATCCGGAATGCCACCCCTCTGGGATTCGCATTGCATGCGGCCGTTATCATGGTCACCACCGCTGCCGCCATGGGCATGACCTGGTGGCTGAAGCGTCTTGGTGTTCCTGAAAGAGAATGGTGAAACAGATGGTTGCCCTTTTCACATGAGTAACAGAACCACCGCTGCCGCAAGGAGCATGATGAGGAAGAGGGTGATCCATTTTAAATGCCGGGTATGACCGACGAGGCTGGTAGTGTCCATAAAGCGCCCCCATAACGGGAAGTGGAATTGCCGTCCCCGCCTGGGCTTCCCGTCGGAATTCGAGGGGTGTCCGCGTTTCATTGTACGCAGCAGGGTGATACCCTTGGCGAAAAGGCCGGAGGTGTCCCGGGAGATAAGCTCGTAGATGTTCTCCTCCACAATGGGTCTCTCCGGGTCCAGGGAAAGGTCCTCGATCTTTATCTCCTCAAGCCATGATGCATTCTTGAAAAGGGTCTCCGTGGTGTGGTGACGCAGGGGCGAACGGGGGCGATCCGCAAGACCGTCAAGGAAACGAACGATACCATCCGTGCGGCACAACCGCCGAAGGTCCCGGCGGGACTTTATACCGGCATGTTCGGCGAGGAGGCTCACCCTGGTCCGCCGGATGGAACGAATGACTGCGCGCTGATCACCGGTTGTTGCCTCCCAGGAGGCATTCAGCTCGGTATCCAGCCCCATGCTCCGGTTGGAGATGTTCGCCGATCCCACGGTAAGAAAACGGTCGTCAACCAGAAGCAGCTTCGCATGCACGTATACCGAAGCCGATGTATCCTTGCTCGATACGGATGCAGGATAATAGAATCCCAGCGAATGCCCCTGTCCGGCCGCCGCCTCCGTAAGGGAATGGATCATGCTCATCTGGGCGATCCCCAGGGAAATCTCCTCGATCAGCGCATGGGGTTTTTGGGGGAGGATGACGATCACCTGGAGGGATTCCCCACTCGTCTTCCGCATCCGGTCGAGCAGTGCCCGGTAAACAGCCTGGGAGCTGAAGTACTGATTCTCTATATAAATCAACCGCTCCGCACCATGGATGGCATCTGTGAAAAGCCGGCGGATCTCACGGATCGATTTCCAGGCAGGCACCAGGGTTTTTGACTGGGTCCTGCTTATGGCGACCCGGTCGGCGGCAATGGCGATACCCCCTTCCACGTCAAAATGATACCCGCGGGGAGGGGGAGGCAGATCGAGCGTTCCTCCATCGGAATGCGCCCATCGATCCTTGAAAAGCTCCGTCAGCCTCATCGCCGCCGGCCCGACGTGATAGGTCTGTATATCGTGATACAACTCATACCCCTTGCCCGCACTGTTGACGCGATCGGGATTCTCCGGCCGGTGATCACGATCATCCCACCGCTCGGCGCAGATATCAAAGCCACCCACGAATGCGAGCACCCCGTCGATCACCACGAACTTCTGATGATGGCTGGCACCCACCGCATGCCTGCTGTCGAAGCGAAACCGAAGCTGCCGGTTGGTGGTCCAGTTGAAGATCCACTCCTGAAACCATTCGCGCTTTATGGAAAAGAGCATGCTGAAATCCCATGCCAGGATATAGATGGCGAGGTCCGGGTTACCCCGGCAAAGCCCCTTGAGAAAGGGGAGCAGGCGCACGTCCCCGCCGGCCTCTGCCGCGTCCGCGCCTCGAAGCAGCCGCACGTCACTGTCAAACTGCCATCCGGCGATGAGGATGTAGCGCTGCGCTTGCCGGGCGGCATGATAAAAGGCCCGGTAATAGTTGCGGCCGTCAATGAGAAGCCCGCTATCCCGGACCTGAAAGTTTCCCCAGCAATTACGCCCGGGGGCGAGAATTTTCTCCATTATTGGTCTCTCCGGTCATGCACTTTTTCCTCCCGACATCACAAGAATCCCAGATCAGCAACCAGCGGGAGGTGATCCGATGCCGTGCGCTCCAGCCTGGTTCGGGGGACCCGTACGCCATGCACCACGATGTCCGGGGTTACAAACACATGATCGATGCGAAATACCGGACAGCGGCTCGGCCATGTACTCCGGGGTCGATTCCCGTTTCCCCCGTGGCACTGTATGTCACGCAGCACCCGCCGGAAAAGACGATATACCTGTGAACAGGGGAGTGCGTTAAAATCGCCGGTGATGACCAGAGGGCAACGGCACTCCGGATGATTGAACCATTGCGGGCCGAGCAGGGCGTGTGCCTGGACCAGCCGTTCCCTGCGGGTAAGCCCCAGGTGGGTGGTGACGACCTGCACCCCCCGGTCGGCCAGGTACACCTCCACCCATAGGGCACCTCGTTTCTCAGGGACACGTCCGGAATACACATATCCGGGGAGATCCCCGGCCTTTACCAACCGGATGGGAAAGCGGCTCAGGATGGCGTTTCCGTACTCTCCCCCTCCCACAATGTCGGAGGGATGAAACCGATAGGTCATATTCAGGCTCTGTGCGATGACATGGGCCTGAAACTGCGCCCCGCTTCGTTCCTGACCCGCATCGAGCTCCTGCAGCGCCACAATGTCCGGGGAGTGCTGTCGGATCACCTCGGCTGTTCTCAAAGGCGACGCCTTCCGGTCACTGCCGATGCAACTGTGGACATTGTAGGTCATAACCCTGAATGTCGGTTCGCTCATACGATTTTTCCCCCCCATGCATTGCAGAGGCACTGCTTGTTACAGCTGACCCTCCTGTGATACCGTGTATATTGGATCGGCAGCGCTGGCATGGCATGTTGGGGAAGGATGTATCAGTATCATGAAAATCAAATCCCTCGGACTCATAATCATCCTGGTCGCAGTGACGATTTTTTTCGTATGGACCTCCAGGACCGGCCAGGATCTGGCCTTCCAGAGGCTCAAGGATAACCGCTCCAAGATCAAGGAATTCGTGGATCGTCACTATGTTCCTTCCCTGCTTGCATTTATCGCTATGTATATCATGACCGCCTTCCTGCTGCCGGGCGCCCTGATCCTTTCCGTAGCCGCAGGCTTCCTCTTCGGGGTGATTCTTGGCATGATATATATCAACCTTGCCACGGTGATAGGAGGGACCCTGGCCTTCCTGAGCGCCCGGTATCTGATAGGGGGATGGGTTCGTCACCGGTTCCGTGACCAGTTGCGATTGTTCAACGAAAGGATACGCGACCACAGCCACAACTATATGCTGAGCCTGCGCCTGATTCCCCTTCTCCCCTTTTTCCTTATCAATTATCTTGCCGGCATCACCGGTATCCCCCTGAAGACCTTCGTGTGGACCACATCGGTAGGGGCACTTCCCGGTTCGTTCATCTGCACCTTTGCCGGCCAGCAGCTTGCACACATCAAAAGTCCGGATGACATCTTCTCATGGAAGGCATGGATCGCATTCATCTCACTCGCGCTGTTCTTTCTCCTTCCGGTTCTCTACGACCACCTGAGTACGTTCCTCAAACCCGCCGATAGGTAAATGCCTTCGACACAACCTGCGCCAAAATGCATTGGCTCACCATCCTGCCGGCCATAGGGCCTGCCGTTTCAGCAATGCTCATTTTTGACCTTCGGGTCGAGAGTATAGTCAAACATGTCAGCTCACGACGATGGAACATCAAAATTAGAATTGCTGCTCCCGTTTGCCCCCCTTGACAAGATGCAATTTCATGGTATCATGGTAGTGTTAGTGAATATTTACTAACAATTTAACAGTATACACCGCACCTTTCCATTGTGCAAGTGCGGAGACAGCCTGCGGCGCCCATGGGCCACTTTTCATGACCGCGCCGGGAAAATGCGAATGCATCGGTAAAAGCCGCCTCAGAGGAGAACAATGAACAGGAAGGGCAGCATACATATCGGGACATCAGGATGGCACTATCAACACTGGAAGGGAAGTTTCTATCCCCGGGAGATGCGATCCAGGGACTTTCTGGAATACTATGCCGATCGCTTCCGAACGGTGGAGATCAACAACACCTTCTATCAGATCCCTGATACGGAGACACTGAAGATATGGAGCACAACCGTACCGGAGGGGTTCATCTTCGCGGTCAAGGCGAGTCGCTTCATCACCCATATAAAGCGGCTCAAGGACCCGAAGGAGCCGGTGTCCACCTTTCTGGACCGGGTGGAGGCGCTGGGGTCAACACTGGGCCCGGTGCTTTTTCAACTGCCCCCCCGATGGCGTTCCAACCTGGAGCGGCTGGATGCATTCCTCGATACATTGCCCGTAAACCACCGCTATGCCTTCGAATTCCGTGATCCCCGCTGGTTCAACGAAGGGGTGTACCACGCCCTGGAAAAACGCAATGCCGCCTTCTGCATCTTCGACCTGAACGGCAGCATATCACCCAAGGAGATCACTGCGGATTTCGTCTATATCCGCCTCCACGGCCCGGGAGGCCCTTATGAGGGATCATACAAAACAGAGGAACTGGCCGGATGGGCGGGCGCCCTTTCCACGTGGTCCAAGGGGGGAAGGACCGTCTACTGCTATTTCGACAACGACCAGGCAGGGTATGCGGCTCGGAATGCCCTGCGGCTCCAATCCATGATTCAGGGAGGCTGACGGTGCCTGTTCACAACACGGATATTGCCGCCATATTCAACCAGGTGGCGGACCTTCTCGAGATCAAGGGGGAGAACGCATTTCGGGTTCGTGCATATCGGGACGCTGCCCGGACGGTAGGGGGCCTTTCCTCCAGCGCCGCTGACATGGTGAAAAAGAACGAGGACCTCTCACGCCTGTCGGGGATCGGCAAGGACCTTGCCGGAAAGATCAAGGAGATCGTGGAAACCGGTAAACTTCCCCTCCTGGAGGATCTCAAAAAGGAGGTTTCTCCCGCGTTGAGCAAACTGCTCAATATAGCCGGGCTGGGTCCCAAGCGGGTAAAGACGCTCCACGAGAAACTGGGGATCACCACAATCTCCGATTTAAAGAAGGCGGCAGAGAATGGGAAGATCAGGGAGATCTCCGGGTTCGGGGAAAAGACGGAGCAGTCCATACTGGAGGGCATCCAGGGAGTCAAGGAGGAAAAGGGACGCATACGGCTGCTGGTGGCCAGGGAGATCGCCGAGGACTACCGGAGTTACCTGCAGAAGGTGGACGGAGTAAAGGATGTCGAGGTGGCGGGGAGCTACCGGCGCCACAAGGAAACGGTAGGGGACCTGGACATCCTGGTGACCTGCACGAAGGGGTCTCCGGTCATGGATCGGTTCGTGAAATACGAGGACGTGGACACGGTGGTGTCCCACGGAGATATGCGCTCCACGGTGATACTCCGCTCCGGGACCCAGGTGGATCTGCGGGTGTTTTCCCAGGAAAGCTACGGCGCGGCCATCCACTATTTCACCGGGTCGAAGGCCCACAACATCGCCATCCGGAAGATCGGGGTAAAAAAGGGGCTCAAGATCAACGAATACGGCATATTCAAGGGAAAGAAGCGAATCGCCGGGAAACGGGAGGAGGATGTGTTCGTGCAGGTGGGGCTTCCCTTTATCCCCCCGGAGCTTCGGGAAGGCCGGGGAGAGGTGGAGGCGGCGCGGGAGGGACGGCTGCCGGACCTGATCACCCTCGATCATATCAAGGGGGACCTGCACACCCACACCAATCGCACCGACGGGCACTTCAGCCTGGAGGAGATGGTAAAGGCGGCCAAGGAGAGGGGTTACGAATACATGGCGATCACCGAGCACTCCAAGCGGGTGACCATGGCGCACGGCCTGGACAAAAAGGCGCTTGCCACGCAGATCAAGGAGATCGATGCATTGAATGGCAGACAGAAGGCGTTTTTTATTGTGAAAGGGGTTGAGGTGGACATCCTGGAGGATGGCTCCCTGGACCTGCCGGACGACATCCTCAAGGAGCTCGACCTCACGGTCTGCTCGGTGCATTACAATGCCAAGCTTTCCAGGCAAAAACAGACCAAGCGCATCATCCGGGCCATGGATAATCCGTATTTCACCATCCTCGGTCATCCCACCGGCAGGCTCATCAAGAAGCGCCCGCCCTACGAGGTGGACATGGAGAAGATCATGCAGGCGGCAGCGGAACGTGGGTGCCTCCTTGAGCTCAACGCCCATCCGGTGCGGCTGGATCTCAACGACATCCACTGCAAGATGGCCAAGGAGAAGGGGTTGAAGATCGTTATATCCACGGACGCCCACAGCATCAGGGACCTCGATTTCATGGCCTTCGGCGTCGGTCAGGCCCGGCGGGGCTGGCTGGAGCCGGAAGACGTCCTGAATAGCCGATCATGGAAACAGGTGAAGAGACTCCTGAGAAGGAAATAGGGCCATGCCGCCGGGTCCAGCGTTCCTTGACATATGACTGATGCGTGATATAATGTTAGTAAATATTAACTTACGTTATATCGGCTTTTCCTATGCCTGAATCAGCCTACCGAGTGCAGCGGCAAGTCCTTGGAAGAGACTTGATGATTGCTTTGCCATTGCCCGCGACAGGGCAAAATGATTCCAGTCGATCCGAAGGAGGGATATTCATGCTCAGAAGCGTCAAGGGATTGGAGGGTTATTCCATAAAGGCCAAAGACGGCACAATCGGTTCAGTGAGGGATTTTTTCTTCGATGACCAGCAGTGGACCATCCGGTACCTGGTCGTGGATACCTGCAACTGGCTTCCCGGCAAAAAGGTGCTGGTCCCGATTCAATGGATCACCGAGGTCGATTGGGCGGGATCGAAGGTGCATGTGGATCTTACCCGGGAGACCCTCAAAAACTATCCAGAGTACGATCCCTCCTCACCGGTGAACCGGGAAACGGAAGAGATAATCTATGACTATTACGGGAGGCCGAAATACTGGACCTGATTGCACGGGATGATACCGTGTCATCGGTACAATCGTTGAGATTTCAAGGTGATGATATATGGAACGAAAGACCACGGAGGAACGAAGGAACGAGATCATCAATGCATCGATCGAATTGATTGCGCAGGAAGGGATACAGAATCTTACCATAAAGAATATCTCCAGGCAGATCAATATCTCGGAGGCCGGGATATACCGTCACTTCATGGACAAGCACTCCATTTTGATGGCGCTTGCCGATGACTTCGAGGATAACCTGATGCGGGTCATCGAGTACCCCATCCGAAACCACAAGAACCCGCTGCTGAGACTGCAGGAGATCATGAAGGCCCATATGTCCTTTACGGAAGAGCAAAAAGGCATCCTGTTCGCCATTACCGCGGAATCCATCCACAGCAATGACGACAAACTGCGCCGCAAGATACTGGAGGTGATCTACACCTACACCAGCAAGATACGCGGGATACTGGAGGAGGGGAAGCGGCGCCGTCTGGTTAGAGGGGATATCAACCTGGACTCGGCGAGCCTGCTCTTTTTCGGCATGGTTCATACGGCAATCGTGCAGTACGCCCTTACCAACTACACGGTCTCGCCCATGAAAAAATTCAGCAAACTCTGGAACATCTTTCTGGAGGGGATTGCCGAGGACGGCGATCATACTGAGGGTAAATAGCATCATCAGGAGGAGTGCCGTCATGGACTCTAAGAAAAATCCTTTAACTGACTTCAAGACTCTGGAAAAACTCAGCACACAGGAGACCCAGGGGAAGCCAAAGGCAGTCAGGGAGGTTATCGGATACCATAATCATCGCTGCTACGTCATGAATAGATTCCTATACACAATTTTGACCTGTTGTCTTTCTTGTGTCTTGCTCCTCCCGATAATGATCAGTACTCGTGCCCGCGGCGAGTATTTCGAGCCCCTGCGCATCACCGGCGTGGTTCCCGATTCCTACCGAAATGCCTCATCCGCAGGGATTTCCATCCATGGTACGGGATTTACCCCCGATACCGAGGTGCATCTGTACCGGGTGGGTTCAAATCTGACGGCAGGAGAGAAGACCCCGGGCAAGGCTTACAGCGTCGTAGTGAGCGGCAGATATGCCTATGTCGCCGACTTCGGAAGGGGATTGCAGATCATCGACATCAGCGACCCCTCGGCACCGAGGCTGGTGGGTGCCCAGGATACCCCGGGCAAGGCTTACGGGGTGGTAGTGAGCGGCAGATACGCCTATGTCGCCGACTTCGAAAAGGGGCTGCGCATCATCGATGTGAGCGAGCCGGGCCGCCCCGTGTCCGTTGGGCATTTCGGCACACCGGGTGAGGCCTACGACCTGGCGGTGAGTGGAAACCGGATCTATCTGGCGGATAGAGGGGAGGGGCTCGTGATCGTGGATGTCAGCGATCCGTCCAAACCCGAGCGTACGGGTGCGCTCGCGATGAAAGGTACGGCATCGGGTATCGCGGTGGAGGGTGGATACGCCTATATCACGGATTGGGAGGAGGGAATGCATATCATCGATATAAGCGATGCCGCGCATCCACAGGAGATAGGTATATTTTCGACGTCCGGCACGGCGAATGACATCTCCGTGAACGGACGATACGCATATATCGCCGCAACCGATGCGCTCCATATCGTTGATGTAAGCGATCCCGCGCATCCACGGGGTGTAGGTGTGCTGGAGGTCCCAGGGAAGGCCTTTGGAGCGGTGGCAGGCGGCAGGTTTGCCTATGTGGCGGACTCGAAAAAGGGACTCCTCATCGTGGATGTAAGCGATCCCGGACTACCGAAGCAGGTGGGGATATATCCGACACCGGGCACGGCTTACGATGTCGCGGTGCGCGGCAGGTATGCCTATATCGCCGACCTCAACCAGGGATTACGTATCATCGACCTGAGTGACGCGGCAAACCCGCGTCTGGTGGTGGACTTCAAGACACCGGGGAGGGCCCATGATATTGCCATAAGCGGTACCTATGCCTATGTCGCCGATTTCGCCAAGGGCCTGCACATCGTCGATATCGGGGACCTTCCGCATCCGAAGAAGACAGGCGCGTATGATACCCCGGGAAATGCCCTCGGGGTTGCAGTGAGCGGCAGGTTCGCCTTCGTTGCGGACGGCGACAAGGGCCTCCTCATCGTGGAGGTGAGTGATCCGCGGGCACCCCGCCGTGCGGGCTCATTCGCTATCCAGGGGAGCGCCGTCAGGGTGGCGGTGAGCGGGACATGCGCATATGTCGCCGCCGGCCGGGAGGGGTTGGACATCATCGATGTGAGCGATCCTCGTTCCCCGCGGGAGATCGGCCGGTTCGACACCGAGGGAAGCGCCATCGATGTGGTCATAGACGGTGCCTTTGCCTACGTGGCAGACGGGGAAACCGGGCTGAAGGTGATCAACGTCAGTAACCCGTCCCGGCCCCGGCTGGCGGGGGCACTCCCTGCATACGGAAGGATATACGGGACAGCGGTGAGCGGTGGATTCGCCTTTCTGGCAAACGGGGAAAGGGGAGTCCGCATCATCGATATCAGTGACCCCACCCATCCACGTCTATCAGGAAGCTTTGACACGCCGGGAAGCGCCATCGATGTTGCGGCGGCAGGCAGATACGCCTATGCAGCAGTGGCCGGGCTGGGGATTGTGGTGATCGACGTGAGCGACCCGGCCTATCCGAAGAAGGTGGGCACCTACCCCACCGTGGGCGAGACACTGGGCGTAGCTGTGCACGGCAGATGTATCTTCGTGGCGGATGGGTACAGCGGCATCCACATCATGCGGATGCTTCCTACCCCCTGCCTGGCAGCCCGGTACATCAATTCCGGAGAGCTTCAGGTCCTGATACCCGCCACCCTCCCCGCGGGTGACTACGACGCGGTGGTATCCAATCCGGACGGCAGGGTTGACATCCTCTCGGGGGGATTCCATTCCTACTCCCTCTCCGAGGGTGCCCGGCCCGGAAGGCCCACAAAAAAGGAACCGCCTCGGACGCAGATCCATCCTCCCCGGATATAGCGGCGAACGCCTTCATTGCCTATCGCTGCGCCGAGAACGGTGCAATCCCTGCCCCTATTATGAGGGGCTTACCGATTCGGTATACGGATGCACCGTCGATGTCACCCAAATGCCTCATAAGGGCTGAAATACAAGAAAACTCAGCGTGCAAGCCCCGATGCAATGGCTGCCACATGTCTACCCTGGTACCGAGCCGCCTCCAACTCGTTCCCGCTCGGCATTCGCTCACCCTTTCCGCCTGCGATGGTGGACGCCCCATAGGGTGAGGCGCCCGTAATCTCGTCGATCCGCATCTGTCCCTGGAAGGTGTAGGGCAGGCCCACAATGATACACCCATGATGAAGCAAGGTGATGTGGAAGCTGAGAATGGTGGACTCCTGCCCCCCGTGCTGGGTGGCCGAACTCGTGAAGACACTCCCCACCTTGCCCACCAGTGCACCCTTTGCCCAGAGCGAACCGGTGGCGTCAAGAAATTGCCTCATCTGACCGCACATGTTGCCGAACCGGGTAGGAGTGCCGAATATGATCGCATCCGCCGATTCAAGCTCCTCAGGGGTGCAGACGGGGATATGGGAGAATCCCTTCTGCGGCTCCACTGCCCCCATCTTCGTCAATACATCCTGGGGAAGTGTCTCCGGGACACGACGCAACTCCACAACGGCGCCGCCGACCTCCCGTGCCCCTTCAGCAACGGCCTCGGCCATGCGGTGCGTATGGCCATACATCGAATAGAAGACAATGAGTACCTTCATCCCTTCCTCCTTATGCTCCTTGGTATACGCAACGCCTCTTCACAATGCCTTCCGCATCCATGCCAACGGACAGCGGCTTCCGCACTGCTTCGCGTGCACACCTCGATCCTTCAGGGCCGATGCAATCCAGGGGGAAAACAGCCCAAGACCGATGCCCCCTGTTTTCACGGATGCCTTCACCTGTAAGGTCTCCTGCGGGGAATAGGTGATTGCCGAAAGACGACTATACGTTATCGGGCATGTACGTATCGTTGGTGATCATCGAATATTGAAACGCCCTCCCAGGACAGTGTACCGGGGCTATTTTATATAGGTTACGTCCAGCTCCGGGGGAAATTGCATCCTGAGTCGCTTGGCGGTCGAGGAATTGATGTAGAGCTTCACGTCCGTTGCCGAGGGGCGCCGGACAGGCAGGTCTGCCGGATCATCCCCCTTGAGGATGCGTGCGGCAAGCGCCCCGGCCATTCTGCCTACATTGTAGTACTCCGCGCTTATGCACAGGAGCGCCTTCTTTCTCAGGTAGGATATGCTGGTGACGCAGGTGGGGATCTTTCGCCGGGTACCCTCGGAAATGATGCGGGAGACGTATTTCGATATACTCCATTCGGATGGAAGATAGATGCACACCGCCTGGTTGCTCACCCGCTCCAGATATGAGCGCAGGGGACGAAAATTGTTGCGGAACTCGAAGGGGAGCAGGATACTCCCGGCCTGTTCGAGGTATCGCTCCATGGCCTCCTTGAGTTGCACAGATTTCTCATCCGCGGGATTGTAAATAAAACCGATCGCCCCTTCGCCGAAGACCTCCCGCATCTTCTCTATCTGTATATCCGCGGGAACGGCGTTTGATGCCCCGGTGAGATTGGGCTGCTTCATGTCCCAGGATTCAATGATCCCATAACCCACCGGATCAAAGACGATATCGAAGACAATGGGGGGCTTCGTATATCGCCCTGCGATCTCAGAGGTTACCTTCGAGCCGAACGTGTAGATAAGATCATACTGAATCTCGTCGAAGTCCTCCAGATGGCGTTCCAGACAGTCCATATCCTTTGTTACGTCAAAAAGGGTATAGGTCGGTGCCTGCTCGGGAAATTCCTCCGCAAGCACATCCCTGAAGCCCTCTTCCGCCTTCGTTTCACCGCTCCAGAGAAACATCGCAATCCTTGCCCCG
Source organism: bacterium (assembly GCA_049472315.1). Taxonomy (GTDB): domain Bacteria; phylum SZUA-182; class SZUA-182; order DTGQ01; family JAFGSM01; genus JBLIRM01. The sequence continues at coordinate 28,052 of JBLIRN010000015.1, read as the reverse complement.
CTTCCATGGCCGGTGAGAGGAAACAGGCATATGAAAAGGGCCGTCAGCCATGCAATGATGCTGGAGTAAGATGTCCCTTTCATTTCGTTACGCCTTCTATGCCCCGCACCTTTGAACCCCCCTCAGAAAGATATCCCAGAGGGTATTGAACTTCGAAATGGGTGGAATGGTATAGCTGGTTAATGCATATTGAACGATTGCGGCCTGAATGAGGCCGAAGAAGGTCAGACTCGCTGCATCCAGATTGGTGTCTTCCCGCAGCAATCCCTCGTTCTTCGCCTCCTTGAGCATCTCCTTGATCCTGTCCCTGTATCTATTGATAACATCAAGGATCCGCCGGCGCAATTCGTCGTCGTTGAAGTGGATGGACTCGGCGGTGACGGCAAAGAGGATCCCCTTTTTCTCCTCGGTAAAGGCCATGTGTGTCTTCATGACCTCCTTGAGCCGCTGCAGGGGATTCCGGTAATTTCGTATGGGGTTGTCCAGGGCCTGCATGAGATTTACCTCGAAGCTGTCGATGAGCGCCATGAGGATGGCGTGCTTGTCTGCAAAATGCCGGTATACGGCAGCCTCCGTTATATTGTTCTTCCTGCAGATATTTTTGATGGTGAGCCCATGAACCCCTTCTTCCATGATGAGCTCCCACGCAGCCTGCACAATCTCCGCCCTGCGTATCTGGGTGGGTTTCCTTTCCATCTACCGTCTCCTTGGCGTGGTTGGTTGGAGGAACATGTCATCCCAATCGATTCACATCCACATCCCGGGGGGTATCCTCGTCCCGCTTGATCATATCGACCGAAACCGTATTATGACCGCTTATTACCGCTTCAGCCCTGCGCAAGAAATGGAAGAGGCAAAAACCGCTGATCCCATGACGCCCTTCACCATACATCAAATCACCGACCCGATTTCATTGAGCCCCACCATAAGAGGTACCTGCTGGTGAATAAATGTCTTCAGCTCATGGTACAATCGCTTGCGTTTTGCGATCTTGACAAAATTCTTCATCATCCGAAACTTCAACTGGTGGAGGGCGTTGAGGTTTATGCCCATGATGGATGCGATTTCGGATGACGAAAGGTCCTCCTCATACATCAACGTGAACAGGTACCTGTGCCGCTCCGGGAGATCATTCTTGATTATGCCGATGAGCTGTTTCAGGTCACGGTAATCAATCCCATTATAGTTGTCACGGGCGGAAACACAATATTGCATCTTCTCAAGGTCGACGAATGGCTTCTGTCTCCTCAAAAAATCAATGGTCATATGAAAGCAGATCTCGCGCAGATACGCCACAAAGGATTGCTCGTTGCGGCCGCGAAAACTCCGCATCCTTTTACAGTCATTCTCTAAAAGTGCCAGAAAGATACAGTTGAAGATTTCATCGACCTCCTCATACTGCACCGGATGGGAGTACCTTTTCAGTGTCCTTATAATGTAAAGGTACATAAGGTTGCTGTATTTCTTGACAAAACCGTCCCAGGCGTCTCTCTCCTTGTCTACGCATTGACCCAGGAATATAAGAAATTCCTCATGTATTTGCATTATTGCTCCTATTGTTCTTCTCGGTTGATTCAGCACGATCATGTATTCAGGCTATCTGATCCAAACAATCCCCCTATGCTTAAGTAGGCTCGATACAAAATATTGTTAGTAAATGCTCATTTACATAATACCATAATGATTCGCAATGTCAAGGAATCGAACCATTATGGAAATAATATACAAAGAATACCCAATAGTAAAGACGGGGAAAAAGGCGGTCGGATTACATGCCCTGCTCCTTGATTTCTCCCACTACCGGGTTGAAAAGGAATTTCATTTGAAATAGTATATATATTGTATATACAGCGCGAATCCACGAATGATTCTTCCGGATCCAGGTCAGACTTCGGGTCCTTATCACCAGCGTATGTTTCCATGCGTAAGACAGTGTCTATCCTTAACATCCTGAAAGGGGGACCATTATGTCCAGTTGTCATGATATGAGAATGGGGGAGATTTACATGTGCGAGGATTGCGGCCTCGAGCTCAAGGTCGTCAAGGAATGCAAGGATGTAGGAACCCCCGAAGAGGAATGCGCCTGCCACGATGCGGGGGGCACCTGTGCAATCGAATGCTGTGGGAAACCGCTCGTGAAGAAAGGGTAAACAAAAAAGGAATCCCATCGAGGACCGTCTGATGAATAAGGGTACGAATCCGGTTGGTCCGGACTGAACCGCGTGTTGGATTCACCGATTCGTTGATAACGGAGGCCATGATATGCAGAAACCGGTAAGGATCTACACCCTCAGCACCTGCAGCCACTGTAATGCAACCAAAAAGTTCCTGAACGAGTGCAATGTGCGCTACGACTATACGGATGTGGACCTACTGGAGGGAGAGGAAAGACAGGCCGTCATCGATGAGGTAAAACGGATGAATCCCAGGTGCACCTTTCCCACCATCCTCATCGGGGACAAGGTCATTGTGGGATTTCACGAAGAAGCGATCAGGGAGGCCCTGGGACTATGAGCGACGTCGAAAAACTCCATGAGATGCTGAAACGGGTCCAGAAGCCCAAGGGATACCTTTTTAACAAGGATAGGCAGCGGACCTTCGAGCTCCTGGAGGGCTTGCTGGTAAACAAGAAGCGCTACGGATACATGTGCTGCCCGTGCAGGCTCGCGTCCGGAGATCGCGATAAGGACAAGGACATCATCTGCCCCTGCGAGTACCGTGCCCCGGATGTCGAGGAATACGGGAGCTGTTACTGCAATCTCTATGTATCCAAGGAATGGAACGAGGGAAGGATCCCTCACCGGTATGTGCCGGAGCGAAGGCCCGCTGAGAAGATACCCTATTAACCATAAGGTCCGCTCGTTGACACAGGCAAGGATCCGTATTGACAACGCGACCGATCTGGATTATTCTTTCCGGAAAGATCCGGCTCCTGTCACTGCGCAGCCAGTCACCAAGATTTTACCGCACACGCACCTTCAATCACATGTGATTATGCAAAGGAGAAAACGTATTCTCTGTTTTTCGTTAGGCATTCTCGCGGTCACCTCCGCCTTTGCCCTGCCCCCGATGATGAGTGGAAGCAGGGTGATGCAGCCCGCGGTGTTCGAGCACGAGGGGCCTATTCCCTTATCGGAGGCAGGGCATCATGTTCGCCTTCCTTCCCTAAGGCTGATGACGTTGAACATGGCCCACGGGAGAGGAAACGATGCCTACCGGGTATTTCAGAAAGGCCGCGACATCCAGGTCAATCTGGATGATATCGCGGCGGTGCTCAGGCGTGAAGCCCCTGATATCGTCGCCCTTCAGGAGGCCGACGGGCCGTCGATCTGGAGCGGCATGAGGGACCAGGTGGAATATCTCGCCCATAAAGGGGGTTTCCCTTACTCGGTGAGGGGAGAGCATGTAAAGGGGATGAAGCTCTCCTACGGCACCGCGCTGCTGTCCAGGATACCCCTCAGAGAGCCCGTTTCGGTCACCTTCTCCCCTTCCCCACCCACACTTTCCAAGGGATTCGTTGTGGCCACCGTGACATGGCCGGGAGATCCCGCAATAGAGATCGATGTGATCTCCCTTCACCTTGATTTTTCACGCAATTCCGTGCGTCAACGGCAGATGGAAGACCTCATCGACCGCCTCTCCTCCCGCAACAGGATTTCAATCGTCATGGGCGATTTCAACTGTGAGTGGCAGGCCAGGGACTCAGCCCTGCACATGCTTGCGGAACAATGCCGGCTCAAGGGATACCAGACCCGCCAGGCAGGCATGGAGACCTTTCCCTTGCTTGGAAAGAGGCTTGACTGGGTACTGATCTCTTCGGACCTGGAATTCACTGCCTATAGAGTCCTTGAAGACCAGGTATCCGACCATCGCGGTGTCCTCTGCGAGATACAAACAATCGAGGGAATGTCATGAGCACAGCGAAGGGCGATCACGCTATTTTTCTACAGTTCCTATGTCTGCTGGTCTGCATCGTTTTTGTGTTCTCAGGCTGTTCATCGGAGCCCCCAAGGCCTCCCGTCCTGACCGATGATTATGCGTACACGGGAGAATATCTCACGTGGAAGATCGAGAAGAAGATGAAGAAACACAATATAAAGGGGCTCAGCATCGCCATCGTGGACGACCAGGAGGAGGTATGGTCCAGGGGATTCGGCCTTGCCGACGTCTCCGGTAAAATCGCGGCAACGGAGGAGACCATCTATCAGGTCGGATCAATCACCAAGGTGTTCACCGTCACCGGGATCATGCATCTCGCCGAGCAGGGGAGGCTTGACATCGATGAATCCCTGAACACCTGTCTTCCTGAATTCCAAGTTAAGACGCGTTTTCAAGGCGAAAAGGCCATAACCCTCCGCAACCTCATGACCCATCACTCGGGACTCCCCTCCGACATCATGAAGGGAATGTGGACCGAACATCCGGGACCCTACGAGATGGTGGTCGAGATGCTACGGGATGCATACACGGCCCATCCTCCCGACTACGTGTTCTCATATTCGAACGTCGGATTCTCGCTCCTTGGCCTGACCATAGAGCGGGTGAGTGGGACGCCCTACGAGTCGTATATCGAGGAATGCGTATTGGATCCGCTCGGTATGACGCATTCTGCGTTTTCTTTGTCCCCTGAGCTGAAGCCCTTTCTGGCAAAGGAGTACGAGGGGGATCGAGAGCTGAATCCCTATAGGCTGCGCGAGGTTCCTGCCGGAGGATTGTACACCACAGTCAGAGATCTTGCCCGATTCATGAACATGATCTTTGCAGAAGGCACTGCAGGAAGGGAAACAATCCTTGGCCAGGAAACGCTCCAGGAAATCCTCCGGTGCCAGAACAGTGCGATACCCCTGGATATGGATTTCCGGATCGGTCTCGGCTGGTGGCTGGACGACGAGGGGCTTGCCTATGCCGGCCGCGTAGCCGGACATGGCGGGGCCACCCTGGGCACATACAGCAAAATGGTCACCCTGCTCGATCACAAGCTGGGGATCGTGGTGATCGCCAACAGTATCATGGCGCCCGTGAGAAAGGCGGTTGACGAAATCGCCCGCACCGGGCTGATGCTCGCCCTGGAGACGAAGACCGGCATCAAGGAACCGTCACCGGAGAAAAACAACGAACCGGGCATCGTCTCCCTGGCCGACGAAGAGCAGCAGGAGTTGACAGGGACCTATGCCACGTGCCTGGGGGTGCTGACGGTCGACACATGCGGGGAGCGAAGGCGGGTCCACCTCTGGGACAAGGTATATGATCTCGTGCCCATGACCAACGGGTTATACTCCATGAAATATCGGGTATTCGGTCTCTTTCCCCTAACGGTCAAGCAGCTCGCAGGCATCACCTTTACGTTCGAGCGTATCGACGGACGGCAACTCCTGGCGCTCGTTCGCAACAACAAGAGATATCTTCTCGGCCCAAAGATTCAGCCCGTGAGCATCCCGCCCGCCTGGCTGGATCGGCTGGGACCTTACCATATCACCAATCTGGGGGATGATGCGGAATTGTTCAAGGAGCCTCGCCTCATCGAGAGGGACGGCCTCCTCCTGATCGAGTACTTCCTCTACCATATGCCGGACACCAAGATGACCATGGCACTCGATCCCATTTCAGAGGATGAGGCGGTCATTCATGGGCTGGGCCGCTTCATGGGGGAGACGATTCGCGCCTTACGCGATGACAGGGGTGAAGAGGTATTGTACTACGGGGGATATCGCCTCAAGAGGGCGACTGAATAGAATGTTTTACACATTTAAGGAGTTCTCGCAGGGTGTAGGGTTTCTGAAGAAAATCGATCCCCTCCTCCAGGATGATCTTGCTTTGTGATTTCTCATCCGTGTAACCACTGCTCAGGATGATCTTCAAGGAAGCGGCGTTGGTTTTCAGGCAACGGGTCAAAAAGAGCCCGCTCTGATCAGGGAGGACCACGTCGCTCAGCACGAGATCGAACCTCCCGCCCTCCCCTTCGAATATGCCCAAGGCATCCTGCACACAGGATGCGTCAAAGACCACATACCCTGCATTGCAGAGCGCCCTTTTGGCCAGCTCCCGCACCGATACCTCGTCCTCCACAATAAGGATCCTTTCTCCGTTTCCCTTCAAATCGGCAACCGATGCCGTCTCCGGCCATGAATCCTTCGCACTCAAATCGGAACAGGGCAGGTAGATCCTGAACCTGCTCCCCTCTCCTAGGGTACTCTCGACGGTTATCCATCCACCATGCTGTTTGACGATCCCGTAAACCGTGGAAAGCCCCAGGCCGGTACCCTCCGCCTGATGCTTGGTACTGAAAAACGGCTCGAAGATACGATCCATAATCTGCCTGTCGATGCCTGTCCCTGTATCCTCAACCGAAAGGCATACGTACTCCCCTGGTTCCGCATGGGGGATTCCCTGGCAGTCCTCCTTCCTCACCGTGACATTTTCCGTACCAAGGATAAGCCTTCCCCCCTTGGGCATGGCGTCCCGTGCATTCACCACGAGATTCATGATGACCTGCTCCATCTGCCCCTGGTCCCCCTTCACACTCCTCAAATCAGACTGAAGCATCTCCGTAAGCTCGATGTCCTCTCCTATGATCCGCCCGAGCATCGCACCCATGTCCGAAATCAGCGCATTTATATCGAGCAATCCGGGATTAGTCGACTGCTTCCTGCTGAATGCAAGGAGTTGCCTGGTGAGGGAGGCCGCCTTTGCGGTCGCCTTCTTTATCTGCTCGACATCCCGGATGTGCTGCTGGGGATCATCACCATCCAGAAGGATGGAGTCGCTATATCCCATGATGGCCTGCAGGAGGTTATTGAAATCATGGGCAATTCCCCCTGCCAGAATCCCGATGGCCTCCATCTTCTGGGCATGATAAAACTGTTCCTCCAGACGCTTGTGCTCGGTGATATCGATCAGGGAGCCGACGATTTCAAGGGGTGCCCCCGCAGCATCTCGCACCAGCCTGCAATCGTCCCGCAGCCAGTGATATACGCCATCATGGTGAAGAAACCGATACTCGTGAATCAGCACCCCCTCATCGATGATCCGTTCGAGACCAACGAGGACTCTCTGAACGTCTTCCGGGTGGACGTGATTGATCCAAAATTTGGGATCCGCAAGAAGGTCCTCCTGGGTATACCCGATCTGTGCGAGGATGTTCTCGCTCACAAAGGTGGGAGACCAATCCTCATGCGCCTTGCGGCTGTAAATGACCGCGGGCACTGAGCGAAGAAGGTATTCCAGGTGGGACTTGGTCAGGAAGAGTTCCGTCTCCGCCCTGCTGCGCTCCTTCTCCTGTTTTTCAACCTGTAACCGGGCATGGAGTATGGGGGCGATGCTGTGGGCAATGGTTTCCAGAAGCCCCAGGTCCGCCTCGGAGTAATCCTGGTCCCTGTTGGCAGCGACGATCTGTCCGATCACCTCACCCTTGTGAATAACCGGGACGATGAGGGTCCGGTTGATGGGGGGATGCCCCTCGGGGACAGTAAGAGGCGTGTTCATGATGAAGGAACCCTTTTCTGCAAGTGATTTGCCCCACAATCCGCGCCAGGATTCACTGTGAAACCGGATGTCCTTCCCGGGCATGCGACAGCGCTCCCGGATGTGCCTGGACAGCATGGGACACACAAGGTTCCCGCCTTCATCGATATATCCGAAATATCCCAGGGGGCTTTCCACTGCATCGAGCACCACCTTGAGCACTTCCGAATAGATCGCCTCATCGGAGAGGGTGAGAAAGATGTTGGCGATCCTGTTTCGGATGCTCAGCTCGTTTTGGGACTGTTGAAGTGCCTGATCAGCCAGTTTGTGATCGGTGATGTCATAGACGGAGCCCTGGAGCATGACTGGCCTGCCCTTGTGGTTGCAGATATTCCGAATGAATTCATGCACCCATACAACCCGCCCGTCCTTGCGTATAATCCTGTACTGTCGCTCGATGGCCTGATCAGGGGTTCCATGCAGCCTGATACCGGTTTCATAGAACATGGCGAGGTCTTCGGGATGCACGATGTCATTCCACCTGATCTTCCCGCCCGTAAGATCCTTCTCCCGGTATCCGGTGATCCCTTCGCAGTTTCCATGGAAAAAAACCGGGGCAAAATCGAAGTGCTGGCGGAAGGCGATCCCCTGGAAATTCTGAAGGAATGTACGGTACCGTTCCTCGCTTTCCCTGAGCAGTTCCTCTGCCTCCCTGCTCTCGGTGATATCGGTCAACACCCCTTCTACGGCAATAACACGCTCACCCTGCATGACCGGCCTGGTGGATGTCCTGATCCACCGGATCGATCCGGCTCTCGTAACTACCCGGTATTCTCCCGAGGTGACGTTGCCCTCGAGGGTATGCTGAAAATTTTTCATACACCGCGGCAGATCCTCCCGGTATATAAACCTGGCGAAGGAGTGGTTGACGACCTCTGCGGGGGTGTATCCCAACATGATTTCGACGGCTGGACTCACGTAGGCTATGGTGCCGCTTTCATCCACACGGTAGATGACATCGTTTATGTTTTCAACCAGTTCTCGGTATTTCCGCTCCGACTGCCGCAGGGCCTCCTCCGCCCTATGCCGTTCGGTGATATCCCGTATGAAAACAAGTATCGATCTGCGGCCCTCGTAGTAGGTGACACTTATATTGAGCTCCGTTTCGATGCGTCGGCCATCCCTGCTCACCAGTGTGGTCTCGAAACGCGCCTCATCCTTCTCCCCTTTCACCAGGGAGACATATCTCTCCTGGACCTTGGGCAATTCCTCAGGGGACACATACCGCTGAAAGGAACTGCCAATGCCCTCTTCCATGGTGTACCCGAGAAGACCGGCAAGATGCGCATTGGCGAATTTGACCACGCCGTCCTGCAGGATACAGATGCCGTCGTTGGAGTTCTCCACCAGGCTGCGGTACTTTTCCTCGCTCACCCTCAGTCGCTCCTCGGCCTGCCGTCGTGCAGCGATATCCTCGATGCCCGACACGGGGATTCCTTCATTGATAGGCCTGCGGGGCTCCTCGTGTTCCTTCAATGCCTGTCGACGTGCCCCTACGTTACCCTGGCGTGCAGCGACCCGTCGGCACAATGCAGTCAATTCACTACGATCGGAACCCTTTCCTTTACCCCCGTTGCCCATACCGAATATCTTTTTGAATGTTCGATCCCGACTGAGGTTTCCCGCTCATCTAAAAAAATCGACTGCCATGAAGTAACAAGCGTTGCCGTGTGTACAGTCGATGAATGGTGACGTTACTTCCTTTATCGACATAAGCATACCCTTTGCTCGGAATCCCTCGTGGGAGGGAAACCTCAGCCAATACGCATAGCAGAGGGAAAAATGTCCCCCTGAATATCCCACCCTATCCAATGCCGGTGGACAACGACCAAGGAATGGATTAGGATGATGCATCGCATTCCCGCATTGTCATGTGAGTCAATTCAATGCATGGAGAGAATACCATGAGAAAAAACCGAATGATCCTGCAGGCCGGCTGCATCCTGCTCCTGCTTCCCATCCTGGCTTGCGGCTGCGCCGAAATACAGGGAGACTCTCTTGATGCAATTCTTCGCTCCGCCAAGGGCGTAATGGATTCCCCGTTAGACCAAGAAACGGTTGCAGCCGGGCTGAAGGAGGCCCTCCGAATCGGAACGACCCGATCGGTTGATGTCACCTCCAGGGTGGACGGATACCTTGCAAACGCACTGATCCGGATCGCGCTTCCTGATCAGCTTCGGCCAATGACACGTTCATTGAGGAGTATCGGCCTTGACAGCCAGGTGGATGCGCTGGAGACGGCAATGAACCGGGCTGCGGAGAAGGCTGCCGGCGAGGCAAGGGAGGTCTTCTGGGATGCCATCACACAGATGACCCTCGCTGATGCCTTCGGCATTCTGAGGGGCAAGGATACCGCAGCCACTGACTACCTGCGGGAACACACGGGAGAGATGCTTCGCTCCCGTTTTCAGCCTATCGTCACCGCAAAGATGGGCGAGGTGGGTTTCTACCGGATCTATGAGAACCTCGCCAACCGCTACAACACCCTTCCCTTCGTGACCAAACCGGCCATCGACCTGAACGCATATGTCACCGAACGGGCACTGGACGGCCTTTTCACCATCCTCGGGCAGGAGGAAAAACGCATTCGCGAAGACCCCACTGCGCGGACCACCGATCTCCTCAGGAGGGTATTCGGACGATAGGGCTCGGCCCGCTCACAAGGTTCCCCACCGCACAGGTCGAAGAGGGGATTACCTCACCAAGATTAAAAGAGGGGCATATTCCGATCAAAGTAATAGACACCAACTCTTGTACAGGGGGATTTACCATGGCGAGCATCATTCTCTTAAACGATGACGTGGCGATAAAGAGGTTCCCCATCAACAAGCCCCTCCTGCGCATAGGCCGCAAGGCGGATAGTGAGATCCTCATCGACGACACGGTGGTCAGCATCGAACATGCAGTGATTGAATCAACAAAAGACCCCGACCGGGAACGGGGCACATTATATTGCCTCAAGGATCTCGGAAGCACGAACGGCACCTATGTAAACGGCAACAAGGTCACCCGGGCCCTGCTGCGAAACGGAGATCTGATTCGTATAGGATGGAACACCTTCAAATTCGTAGAAGAGACCGCTGCTGAAGAAGAAAAGACGGTGAGGATACGCAAGAGCTGGATCCCTGGTGTATATTATGCCGAGGAATGATCCGGCATCACCACCTTTATTTATCGTGGGGGATGGGGTATAGTGGCACAATCGATTCATGCATGCTCCGGAAAGGTTCAGAATGCAGGAGATGGATATGACGTACGCGAAGGAGGCGTGGGATACCCTTCCCTTTCTTGCCGCGACCATTGTCGTCATGCTTGTGGTCGGCTCCCTCGCGCATTCCCCATGGGGAATCGCCCTGTGCTATGGACTCGCCCTGATGGTGCCCTGGGTTGCATTCGGCATCTTCCTGGCGCACTTTTACAGGGCAGGATGGGGCAGGCGGCACTTCCTCATCCCCTTGTCGGCACAAGGGATCACCACACTCTATTTCATATGGTGCGCCGAACGCGCATTGATGCTGCAGGCCAACACCGCCACCGCCGACTTGTCGATGAAATACCTCAGCTATGCCATCCTCCTGGTATCCTTTATCTTCACCACCCATGCGCTCGTTATCATCTATAAAAAGAAGCGCCTCTTCCATCTCTGGCCCTCTGCGATCGCCGTCCTGATGCTCCTCCTCTTCTGCCTGATCCGGAGAAGAATAATCCCCGGATGATCCCCCCCCTCGTCCATTCCGCGTGAAATGGCCGAAACAAGAAGTGGAGCCCTATCAATGATCAAGGGCACCTCGACACTGCAATGTAAAGCGAGGAGAGGAGAAGGTGCAGGATATTCTCATAAAAAACCTGATGACCTGCCAGGTCGTCTCCGTTTCTCCGGACACCTCCATACAGGATATCCTCCATGTCCTGAGGGAAAAGAACTGCTCGTGCGTGGTGATCGAGGAGCGAAACGTCCCCCTGGGCATCATCACCGAGAGGGACCTGGTGCGCTTTCTCACGGATGTGGTCGACAAGGCAAAAAAACCCACCAAGAAGGCATACAACGTCATGTCATCGCCTCCCATAACCATCAACGATACCGAAACGCTCTTCAATGCCCTTTCCATCACCCGGGTACAGAAGATCAGGCACCTCATCGTGGTGGACTCAAAGGGTGAGCTTGCAGGGCTCATCACCCAGTCGGATCTGGTCAAGGCCTATTTCCACATACTGGATACACAGCGAACCTCCATCGAGGAATCCATCGAGCAGCGGATACGGGAACTCATGGATGCAAATGAAAAACTCAAGGCCCTCTCCCTTGAAGACTCCCTCCTGCATATCGGAAACCGCCGTGCCATGGAGGTGGACCTGGAACTTACCCATGCCCTGAACCTTCGGTACAGGCGCCCTTATTCCGTGGTGCTCTTCGACATCGATAATTTCAAGCTCTACAACGACCACTATGGACATCCCGCTGGGGACCGTCTCCTCAAACGAATATCCGAGTTCCTTCAGGTCAACACCCGTAAGGTCGACCGCCTCTACCGCTACGGCGGTGACGAAATTCTCCTCCTGTTGCCGGAAACCCTGCCGGAAGGCGCCGTTACCTTTGCCGAACGGGTCATCAAGGATATAGAGCTTCTTGCCATTCCCCATTGCAAAACCCCTTTTAAGGTTGTTACCATAAGCGGAGGCATCGCCGACTGCACAGCCAAGGGTTCCTGGAGAGAGGTCATTGCTGATGCGGACCACGGCCTCTATCAGGCAAAAAACGGTGGGCGCAACCGGATCTCTGTTGCAGCGGAGTCCCTCTGTACTGCCTTGGGGTCCAAAGGGAAGACCTGAGCATCCGCATCCACCCGTGGGCACACAGGCGGAGAATCATCGCTGCATTCGCTGAAGAGGCCATAACCGGGGGATACAGCTTACACCAGCACGATCGGACCACAAGCCGTTATGATGCCCGGCGTGCTTGCGGAGCAATCCCCGGATTACGATAAAGAAAAGACGGGAGATGTTCAGATGAAAGGGATGAGGTCAGAAGATGAGTCAGTTCCTGGTGGTCCACCCTGACACTCCCCAGATAAGGCTCATTGATCAGGCGGTGGAGATCATACGCAACGGCGGGGTGGTGGTCTATCCCACCGACTCGACCTATGCGCTCGGATGCCACATCGGAGACAAGGCCGCACAGGAGAGGATCTGCCAGATTCGCAACCTTACCGAAAAACACAATTTCACCCTCATCTGCAGGAATCTTTCGGAGGCCAGGATATACGCGCGGTTCGATACCCCGGTCTTCCGCCTCCTCAGGACGAATACCCCCGGTCCCTACACCTTCATCCTCAGGGCCACCAAAGAAGTGCCCCGAAGGCTGCTGCATCCGAAGAGAAAGACCATCGGGATACGCATCCCCGACCATCGCATCGTTCAAGCCCTGCTTGCCGAGTTGCACGAGCCGATGCTCACCACCACCCTGATCATCCCGGGAGACGAATCCCCCATGAGGGACCCGGAGGAGATACGGGAGCGGCTGGACAGGCAGGTGGATCTCATCATCGATGGTGGATTCTGCGGGACCGAGCCTACCACCCTGGTGGATCTCTCAGGCGAAGAGGTGAAGGTGCTGCGGGAGGGGAAGGGCATTCCTTTTCCTTTTCTCTAGGGGCCTCTCTGTGCATTTTGGCCCCGCATCCGGGTGCCCGGGCGAAATAGTAAATAATCAGACATAACAAAATGGGGTCAGGTCTTGAATTGACAGTTTTTAACAACAAACGCTCATATCCCTTTGTGGCACCAAGAAGCATGAAAATATGATTCTATTTTCGGAGCAAACGCTCATGCCACTTTGTGGCACCACGAAGCATGAAAATCTATTTTCGCAACAAAAAATAAAAATCTTTACCCGGGAAAAAACTGTCAATTCAAGACCTGACCCCATTTCCCATCCTCGCCGGCTGTTTCATGCATTTTGTGTATGCTGGACTTTTCCTTTTCCGCTGCTATAGAATAAATGCGATTCCGTCATTCCTCGGACCCCGTATACCCTTGCACGGCCGTCATCCGGGATATGTGTGGTGTGCTCCCGCATGTCAAAAACTCCAAGGAATCATTAGGATAAAAGATGTGACTGAGGAAATAGAAACAGGAAAGGGGCTCAGGCTCCATGTGGAAAAGCACATTGCCGCCCATGGGATCGAGGTATTCCTGCGGTTGAATCCCAGGAGGCGCTGTCTCCTTCACTGGGGGCTCAGCCGCTACCCCAAAGCACCATGGAGAATTCCGCCACGCACATACTGGCCCGAGGGCACACGGCAGATCGGCCCGGACGCGGTACAAACCCCCTTCAGTCTCGATGACGGCGAGGGGCGTATCCACATTCGGCTCCCCCTGTCCCCGGACTTTTCCCTCATCGATTTTGTCCTCTTCTTTCCGGAGGAGGAATCCTGGGATAACAACAACGGAGAGAATTACCGTATCGAATTGCCCGCCCTCAAGGTGCCGTCCTCCCCATCCAATGTCCTTAAAGGGGAGATCGCTCAGAAAACCGTGATGTTCGAGCACCTCTACCGGTTCGAGAATGGCCTTCTGGCAGGTGCGGTCACCCGGGAGGAGGACGTCCTGCGGGTAACCCTGGTGACCAACGTGCCCGGCCCCCTTATTCTCCACTGGGGCGTAACGCGGCAGAACCGTCGAGATGAATGGTCCCTGCCCGCTCCCTCCATACGCCCTCCCGGCACCATTGTATTTCAACGATCCGCAGCCCGCACCCCCTTTTCCGAGCGGGAGGGGATCAATCGAATCCGCCTGGAATTTGGAAGGACACATGCTCCACAGGGCATCTCCTTCCTGCTGTGGCAGCCCGATACGGGATACTGGATCAGGAACAACGGCCGCAATTTCTCTATGCCCCTCCGTGATATATCGTATCAGTCGTCGTGGGGCGCATCCCCGCTCCTTTCCGGTATTGCCGCCGAAATCATCCATGCCGAAACGAGGAGCGGCTCCTGGTCACTGATGCACCGGTACAATCTTGCCTTCGACCTCCTGGAGCGGGTGGGTGAGGATATCGAGGGATTGGCCCTGCTCTACGGATGGCTGCGCCTTTCCGCCATACGGCAACTGACCTGGCAACGCCACTACAACACCCAGCCCCGGGAACTGAGCCATGCCCTGGACCGCCTCACCCTGAGGCTTGCGGACAACTTCCGCAAGGGCGGAGAAAAGCTGCGTGAATGGATCCGTCTGATCATGACCACACTGGGCAGGGGTGGAGAGGGGCAGCGAATACGGGATGAGTTCCTCAATATCATGCACAGACACCGGATCAAGGAGGTGGCCGGTAATTTTCTGGAGGAGTGGCACCAGAAGCTCCACAACAATGCCACGCCGGATGACATCGTCATCAGCGAGGCATATCTTGACTTCCTCAGAAGCGGCGGGGATCTCGACCTGTTCTATGCAACACTCGAGGAGGGCGGGGTCGGAAGAAGTCGCCTGGGGGGCTTCGAGCGGCCCATTCTCACGGAGCCGGAGTTTTATCCGGATATACAGGAGGCGCTGATCGATGACTTCGAGCGCTACCTGAAGATTCTCAAATCGGTTTACTCGGCCACCGACCTTGAAAATGCCATGGAATCGGCCGAACCGCACCTCGATAAAAGGACGAATGCCCAGCTCCGGTTTATCTGGCGCCACCGGGATACCGCAGCCGCATCCCTGACGGACCTCCTCTCCCGAATCACCATGGTCCGCACTCATATCAACGAGTCTTTGCACACTGGAGAAAGTCCTGAACAGATCCGCGATCTCCTCTTCCTCGACCTCTCACTGGAAGGGCTTCTGCGCTCGGCTGCCGAGCGAAACCTCCACCATAACTTCGACAGGAGCCAGCTTGTCGAGATCATCGGCCTGGTGCTCACAAACATGATCCTTACCCGGGATGATGAGGAGATCGCCGCATGCTGCCGCCATTGGGACCGGCTCATGGAAGACCGCCGCCTCGACCGGGAATGGTCCCTCCAGGCAGCATCCGTGCTGGAGAGACTGGAGCGTGCCCTCGGCGCGTTCATCGATGCCCTCTCCCAGCACATCCAGCCCGTGGCGGAATCGCTGGGCGATGCCCTCCGCGCAGAGTCCTGGAGCATCACCCTGTTCAGCGAGGAGGTGGTCAGGGGGGGACTCGCCTTTATCCTGTCGCAATTCGTGCGTCATCTCACCCCGGTGCTGCGCACCCTGGCCGAGCTCGGGAACTGGCAGATCATCAGTCCCGGCAGCGGAGAAGGAACCGTCATGGTGGTGGACCGCCTCCGATCGATACAGGGAAGGGTGTTTTCCACCCCTACCGTGGTGGTTGCCCGAGGCATCACCGGCGAGGAGGAGATCCCCGAGGGAATTAACGCCCTTCTTACCGCCGAGACAGTCGATTGTGTCTCCCACATAGCAATCCGGGCACGCAACACCGGCCTTCTCTTTGCCGCCTGCTACGACAAGGACACGATGGATCGTATTGCCGCCCTGGAGGGACAATACATCCGGCTCACCTCCTCCGCATCCGGGGAGGTGCTTATGGCGGAAGGTCAAGGAAAGAAAAGAAAGGCTGAACAGGCATCCCCTCGCATGCGGCGCACCCTTCTTACCCGGCCGAATATGTCTTTACAGGTGGATACCCGTGCCCGGCCGGTGGGATTGGAATATTTTAGAAGAGAGGTCGTAGGGGGGAAGTCCTTCAACTTGAAACGCCTTGCCGATGCACTGCCTGCATGGATTCACATCCCCGCATCCGTGGCCCTTCCCTTCGGTACATTCGACATGGTGCTCTCTGATCGAAAAAACCATGTGATTGCGCAGCGTTATGCGGATCTCACCGGCAGGATCGGAAGACATCCGGCCAAAACCCTCCAGGAGGTTCGCTCCTGCCTCATGCTTCTCGAGCAGCCTGAGGGATTCATGCCCTCGCTCAAAGGAACCATGGAGGAAGCGGGGCTTCGCTTCAGGGGAGACTGGAATCATATATGGGAATGCATCAAACGGGTATGGGCATCCAAGTGGAACGAACGGGCATACCTGAGTCGCAGGGCATGGGGATTGAGGCACCGGGATCTGTTCATGGCGGTGCTCATCCAGGAGGTGGTAAAAGCGGATTACGCATTCGTGATCCACACCGCCAGTCCCTTCACCGGGAACAGGCATGAACTCTATGCGGAGGTAGTGGTAGGGTTGGGCGAAACCCTGGTCGGAAACCACCCTGGCAGGGCACTGGGATTCGTCTCAAACAAGGGGCATCCCGAACCGCAGGTGCTCTCGTATCCGAGCAAGGGCACCGGAATCTTCGGCGCAGGGCTCATCTTCCGCTCGGATTCAAACGCCGAGGACCTTGCCGGCTACGCGGGAGCCGGGCTCTACGACAGCATCCTGTCGAGGCCTTCCCGCAGGGTGGTCCTCGACTATTCCCACGAACCACTGGTGCAGGACGAGAATTTCAGGAGAGACCTTCTCCTGGGGATCACCAGGACCGGTATTGAAACAGAGCATGCCCTGGGCCTCCCCCAGGATATCGAAGGGGCCTATGCCCGCGGGGAATGTTTCGTGGTTCAGGCACGTCCCCAGGTAGGGCTCACGGAGTGGAAGGATGAAAGGGATCGATAGCGAACGGAAACCCTTCAGGATCGGCAACCAGACCTCGTATACGGCCAGATACCCCCTGCTCCCCTTCGAGTATGCGGTCACCAGCGGCTTCGATGCGTTCGAGTGGTTTCCAGACAAGAAGGAGACCGGCGCGGGGTTTTTAATCCCCGACATCAACCACCGGACCCGCCGTTCCATCGGGCAGACTGCTCGTGCCAGCGGCATAACCCTCTCCGTGCATGCACCGTGGGAAGCAGATCCCTTCACCCCCGTGGGGCATGACCATATGCTGCAGGGGATTTCATTTGCCCGGGAAATCGGCGCCACCCTCTTCAACATCCATCTAAGCGCCGAGGCAGGGCGTTTCGCTACGGCAATAGAGGACATTATAGGGCTTACCGCTGCCATGGGGATCAGTCTCTCCATCGAGAACACCCCCCACACCTCACCCGAGGACATTAACGAGGTATTCGCTCGCCTGCACGCATCCCGAGCCCGGAATGCCTCTCACGTGGGCATGTGCCTTGACCTGGGGCACGCAAACCTCTCCCCTTCCACGGTGAACGACTACCTCCGGTTCTTTGACCGGCTCGATCCGGCGATACCCATCATCCATGTCCACCTTCACGAAAATTTCGGGGACAGGGACAGCCATCTTCTTGTCTTTTCAGGGCCTTCTGCCCGGGATGAAAGCGGACTTCGGGGTTTCCTCGACCGGCTGAAGAAACGCCGTTTTTCCGGCTCCATCATACTGGAGCAGTGGCCGGATCCACCGTCACTCCTCAATCGGGCACGCGAGAGGCTGCTCCTGCTTACCGATCAACATCGGCAGGAGAAGGGAACAGTCCACGCTCGGCATAATGACTACCTTGAGGGAGGATGAATCATGTTGGACGAAACTCTCATGCGGTGCAGGGTTATATCGTTCCTCCTGCTCATGCTCGCCGTGAGCGCATGTACGACCCTGGCTGCCGATGCAGAGTCCAGAATCACCAAAGAGGAACTCAGGGTGCTTATTGAATATACCGATCCGACCATTCTGGATGTACGCACCGAAACGGACTGGAAAAAAAGCGGCTTCATGATCAAGGGGGCGCTGCGGGAAGCCGCCGAAAAGGTAAACTCCTGGCTACAGAAATATCCGAAGGAGGATACCATCATCCTCTATTGCGCATCCCCGAATATTTCGACCAGCGCGGGACTGGCACAAAGGCTCAAGTCGAAGGGATTCAAAAAGGTCTACACCCTCTCCGGGGGGTGGGACGAGTGGATGAGATCCCGGTACCCTATCGAGGGCAAATGATGTCTCGTTCATCGAATGGTGCGGAATATCCGCCCACAATGACGCAATGCCGAAATCATAAGTGCTTCACGAGCCGCTCACGTGTTTACAAATCCATTGCAGGATGCGATAATTTTAATCCGGGACGCCGGATGCAATCCAGGATGCACAATGCATTCCGGCGCCCTGCGAAACGGCCCGTCACAGGGGCATCACCCGGTGAGGTCATTCCTGTGAGCGGGGAGGGGTGAAGGCAGCGCAGAACGTCCGGCAATGATACAAGGGCGGCATTGCGGAGGGGATAGCAGACAAGGGTGAAATCCATTGGAATCATCGCCAATTGTCACACAAGGGCATGGTTTCCCGGACTCAACGGAATATGGGGGTGTGTACTTGTATCGGTTCTCCTCGTGGGCATGATTCCCGGGATTTCTGAAACCATGGGAGATTCGGGGATAGAGCCACGTCCTGCTCATTGGGCGCAACCCCTCGAATACGAGGGACTTCCCAACCTGCACAAGGTGTGCGATGACCTGTACCGCGGCGCCCAGCCTACTGCAGAAGGGATGCGCCGGCTTAAGGAAATGGGGATCAAAACCGTTATAAACCTGCGCACGTTCCATTCGGACAAGGATGAAATCGATGACACAGGGCTTGATAACGAGCACATCCGGGTCGGCGCGTGGTATCCGAGCGAGAAGGATATCGTTCATTTCCTGCAGATCGTGACCGACAAGGCGCGAACACCGGTCTTCGTGCACTGTATGCACGGGGCGGACCGCACCGGGGTGATGGTGGCGGCGTACCGGGTCGTTGTCTGCGGTTGGTCAAAACAGGAGGCGATAGCGGAGATGACCACCGGGGGATTCGGATATCACAAGATCTGGACCCATCTCGTCAAGCTCATCGAGGATCTCGATGCCGACGCAATCAGGGAAAAGGTGGGAACACGAGATGGGGATGCGGCAGGGGAATGATGATCGCCCGGCACAGGAGGTCTCATGACTGAGAAATGTTTCAAGATCATCTTTGAAGGAAAGGTCTTGCAAGGGCGCGACCTGGAGGAGGTCAAAAACGAGCTGTGCAGGATCTTCAAATGGAGCCGCAGCAGGGTGGACAACCTCTTTTCCCTTGCCCCGATCACCATCGCAGAGAACATCGATTATCAAACCGCGCTCAAAATCTACGGCCCGTTCAAGCAAGCGGGGGCACAATGCAAAATCTTTCGCCCGGAAAAGGGGATCGGCGAGCCCCGGAAAACAACCGGTCCCCCGGCCTCACCCCGGCCCGCCGGCCCGAAACAAACACCCGCAGGAGCTTCCCCATCCCGTCCCTCCGCACCCCCATCCCCTGGGTCGGGTGCAGCCTCATCCAGACCTTCCACCTCTTCATCACAACCATCCCCCCCCCCGCACCCTTCAGCAGGAGCTTCCCCATCACAGGGCTCCACACCTCCACGCGCTCAGGCAGATACACCTGCATCCCGCCCTTCCAGCCCGCCAAGTGCCCCGACAGGTGCATCCTCATCATCACCTTCCGCTCCCCCCAAAACCCCGATAGGCGCCTCCTCGCCCCAATCGTCTACACCTCCGCACCCTTCGGCAGGCACAACCCCATCCCGTCCCTCCGCACCCGCATCCCCTCCGACAGGCGCACCCTCACCCCTCATGACCTGCCCGAAATGCGGATATGAGCAAAAGGAGGGACCTGAATGCGTCAGGTGCGGCATCATCATTGCGCGCTATATAGAGTTCATGAAAAAAAGGCAAAAACAGGAAGAGGTGCGGCAGGAGCCAGAAACCGATGAGATTAAGATCACCGAGGTCACCCCTCCCCGGACAGGGCCGACCCCATCATCACCATCCCAGGCGGCTGGGAGTTCCACCGGAACCGGCACTCTGCCCGAAGGGGTGAAGGAGACCGCAGATGACAAGGTGGAGGGCCGAAAAGTCCCTGCCGAAACACAATCCGATATCGTCGGCACGTATCCCCCGCCCGGCGCGGCATCTACCCTGCAAACTCAGAAGGACAAGCTCTTTACCTATTTCTCCAACCTGTACCAGGGATCGAGGGAGGAGGCGGACGACAGGGGCGCACGGCGCGTGATCCACCTTCTCTTCATCTTCTTTACATTGCTCGCCATCGCTATTGCCATGTTCGCAGCAAAGATGGGGCATCGTATCCCCGGGATTCAAGTGGGGGCACTCACCTTCCTTGTTGCAGCGGCGATACTCCTCCCGATATTGAGGGGAATAAAAAGGAACACCATGCACAGGATTGCCTCCTATTTCAAGGAGAAGATCGCCCTGAAACAGCAGCAGGACCTCTCCCTCTTCCTTGCGGCGCTCATTCTCTGGGCCGAACAGATCCCTTCCGATGCCCCGGGAAAACACGAGATCGGGGCCGCATGCGATGAGATCGCCCTTGCCAATACCCCCGACCAGGAGGAATTCACCCGATACCTCCATGAACTGAGCGGGGTTGAAAAAAGGTCCCCGGATGAACCGCATGCGCCCGAACCGATGAAACCTGTAAGCCAGGCATCCGAAAAAGGGACTCCCTCCCCATCCTGAGCATCCATCACATCCCCCCTTCGTCACATCAGCACCCTTCACCCCCATGGTCTTTGCGATTCGGATCGATATATACATTAGGGAAGGAGGCGTGACGAACCCGGCATGAAGAAGGTCCTTGTGCTCACCATGATCATCACAGGTGCGGTCACCACCGCATGCGCCGCACGGGTATGGGCCATGCAGAATACCGCTCTCCCTGCCTGTATCGCCAGTTCGAAGATCCGTATCGGCGAGAAGCAGCCACCTCTCGTGGAAGGCCTGAACAGCGGTTTCTGCAACGATTCCCTGCATGAGAATCCCGTAGAAACCGAGAGAGGTCACCGGACGCTTCTATCCGCCGGGGGCAGAAGAAGGATACAGCTACCGGATGGGGAAGAAAAACCTGCGGATGAGGATGGGGACGGCGTCTCCGACGAGCACGACCTGTGCCCGCGAACACCGTCCTCCATGAAGGTCGGCCCGAGCGGCTGTCCTGCGGATACGGACAGTGACGGGATCTACGATGCATTCGATCGCTGCCCAGGCACCCCTGCGGGCATCACCGTGAACGCCAACGGATGCCCGCAGGATACGGATGCAGACGGTGTGCCAGACATGGCCGATGTATGTCCCGGCACCCCCCGGGAGATCCCTGTTGACAGAAAGGGATGCCCGGCTGATTCCGATCAGGATGGGGTCTACGATCACCTGGACGATTGCCCGAAGACACCCTCCAGTGTATCGGTGGACACCAGGGGATGTCCGGTCGACTCCGACCTGGACGGGGTCCCCGATTACCTGGACGCATGCCCTGACACACCTCGAGGGGCGTCCATCAACGAGCGAGGCTGCTGGGTGATCACCGGGGCTCATTTTGATCCGGGGAAATGGCAGATCAAGCAAGGGTTGTATCCGCTGCTGGACGAAATCGTTACGATACTGAAGGGGAATCCCTCCCTCAGGGTTGAAATCCAGGGGCATACGGACAACACCGGATCCGAGGCGCACAATCTCGTTCTCTCTCACAGGCGCGCCTGCGCGGTGATGGATTATCTGGTGAGCAAGGGCGTTGACAGCACGCGGCTCTTCGCCGGAGGGTATGGCTCTTCGAAGCCCGTCGCATCAAACAAGACCATCCACGGCAGGGCCAAAAACCGCCGGGTCGAGCTGGTGCCGATCCCCTGAGAACGTCCTATTTGCGGTTCCGGTAGAGCTTGGGATCCACGATACTCGCCATCCGCTCCTCATCAAGGCACCCGCCCAAAAACCGCTTGATTATCCGGGCCTGTTCCCTCGGATTGGTGAGCACAAGGCGATGGTTGAGATACAGTGGCTCAAACCAGGATTTGGCAAGAATCGTATTCCGTATCTTCCATAGATGGCTCTCGAAATTCTTGATGATGCATTCATCGTCGCATGGATCATGGGTTTTTTCCCGATTGGCCAGCATCTTGTTCTGGGAGGCTACCACCTCGTCCAGATTCCGGTCGATGAATATCACCTTGTAGTAATTGCTGTCAGGCAGATACCGCAGAAAGTAGGAGATGATCTTCACCGCCCTGCCGCGAAGCTCCCGAAGCCAGGATTTGTCCATTTCCTTGTCCAGTGTCTTCACCCTCTCGAGCTCATAGTACCCCTTGGGATTGTCGTCATCTGCGGCCCGTATGCCATCGGAGGCGATCTTCATTCCCCCTGCCTCCAGCATCTTCATCACCATTGAGGTCCCTGACCGAGGCAGGCCGGAGACAATGATGATGGGTTTGCCGTACTTGATCCTCTTGAAAAGACACTTGATGTCCATTGCTCCATCCTTGCCGGGCAGTTCAATGCACGATACATGAAAAAATGATATCACGTTATTATAAACAAACCCGATACAAAATAACAACGACCGCACCCTTGCCAATTCCAAAGTCGTATCGTTGGTCAAGGAGCATGGTCGGACATACCTTCTGACTCCGATTATTCAATTTCAAAATTTGAATCGCTGCCTCCACCCCGGGCACGTGTAGGATGACGAATATCTCCGTTTGACATTAGGCGGGTATGTGTAAGGCAGGTGTTGCAATACATGGGATTTCTTATATTATAGAGGGGCTGCAACCGGGTGATAATGTACCTTCGGTGAAGGTATCCCACCCCTTGCCGGTGATCGGATCATCATGTGCAGGGTCAGCGGCCATAGGAATGCACACCGGTGATGCGGCAGGACTGTGCTCAATCTCAGACAAAAAAGGAGAGGCATGATGGCACCGTGTATGAGAACAAAGGGGAAAAACCGGATTGTCCTGTTTTCGGCATTGCTTTTTTTCTGTGTCTCTTCCGTCTCCCTCACCGCCTGCAGGCAGTCAATGGTCAGACACCGTGAGGCTACCCGCGGGAGCGAGGTGCTTGAAACCGGCGGCATTCCTTCAGAGCCCGGTACACTTGCCGCGGAGCGCCGCCGCCCGGAGGCGCGATCAGCCCCTGCCGCTGCATCCGGTGAAGCGTCGGCATCTTCCGCCGCCCTGGAATTTGAATCCCCGTGGGTCACCCGGACCAGTATCTACGAGGTGTTTGTGGACCGCTTCGGAGGGAATCTCCAGGGTGTGACCAACAGGCTCGATTACCTGGAGAAGCTGGGTGTCAAGACCATCTGGCTCATGCCCATATTCAAGGCCATGAGCGAGCACGGATACAATACCACCGATTACTACGCCATCGAACCACGCTACGGAACGGCACATGATCTCAATAATCTCGTAGCCGGCGCCCACAACAAAGGGATGCGGGTCATCCTCGACCTGGTGATGAACCACTGCGGCACGGAACACCCCTGGTTCTCCTCCCCGGACGACGCAGTGCGCAAGGATCACTGGTTCATATGGACCGCATCCGACCTCGGGTGGCCGGACCCCTGGGAGGAGAACCGGTCAGGGCATATCTCCGGTGCGACATGGTTCCTCGATCCACAGGCGGACCTGGACAGAAACCACAACGGGGAGCCCCATGACGACGATTACTACTACAGCGTGTTCGGCGACGCCGGCGGTGCCACCATGCCGGATCTGAATTTCAATGCACCCGCCTCGCAGGCGGAACTCCTGGATGAGTTCGAAAACGTGATGCGCCACTGGATCAGGGAAACGGATGTGGACGGGTTCCGTTGCGACGCGGTCCGCTACCTTGTGGAAAACGGCAGGGGATCCCAGAAGGACCAGCCTGAAACCCACCGGATATGGAAGGACCTCAGGGGGAGGCTTGGGCGCATCAAGCAGGACGCGATCCTGCTCGCAGAGGCCCCCACCGAGAGTCCCGATCAGATGATCGCGTATTACGGTGAGGGAGATGAGTTCCACACCGCCTTCCACTTCAACCTCCAGGGGAAGCTCATGGCCTGCCTCAAAAATGAACGCAGGCCCGGTGACCTCATGCAGGAGGTATACGCCATCCAGGGGAGGCTCCCCCCCGGCACCCAGGACACCATATTCCTGAGCAACCATGACCGGTTCGCCGGCGACCGGGTGGCCACCCAGCTCAACGGCAACACGGCGAAGATGAAGGGGGTCGCATCCCTGTACCTGCTCCTCTCGGGCAACCCGGCCATTTATTACGGTGAAGAGATAGGCATGGCAAACGGGGCCGGGGATGGGGACGAGCCCATCCGCCTGCCCATGGACTGGTCCAGGGCACTACAGCAGGAAACGGACCCTGCATCCCTCTTCAACCATTACCGGAGGCTTCTAAGGCTGAGGAACACCTACCGCGCACTTGGGGGAGGTATCATCTACGTGGTGCCCACCCGCTCGGGAAACGCGTGGGACGGGCTCCAGGGCGAATCAAAGACCCTCTCCATCATCAGGGAATACTATGGGGAGATGATCCTGGTCAGCCACAACTTCAGCGGCGATACCCTGAATATCCACGTCAATCTGAGGGACTCGGGGATTGACATCCCCTCCGGCACCCCGGCCCACGCCCTCATGGGCGGGGGAACCTATCCGGCGATATCCGACTCGAACAGGCATGACTACGGCCTGGGGACCCTGTACGGGTTTTGCTCCAAGGCGGTGTTCCTGGGTGACATCGACGGGTATGCCGATTCCGGGGGCACCTTCACCACGTACGAGAATGCGGTGGACATCCAGGATATCTGGTACTTCCGGGGAACCCCCAACAACTGGGGGGCCACGCCGATGATGCTCAACGCGGAGGGGCTGTGGGAGACCACCCAGACCTTCGGCGCGGACAATCCCCGGTTCAAGATCTCGCACCGTGCAGACTCCTGGGATGAGGCGTATCCCCCCTCCGATTACCCGGTCACCGCAGGACCGGGCACCTACGTCATCACCTTCGATAGCTATATGAAACAGGTGGTGGGGGTGGAGAAAGAGAATGGAGGTGGAACGGTCACCATCCACTACAGGGAATTCGAGCCAGCAACCAACTACTTCATCCATACATGGGACGGCATATCCGGGGATTTCCCGATGCAGTACGAAGGGAATTTCAACAACGGGCACTGGTGGAGGCTCGTGATCGAGGACGCGCCTGCACACTTCAAGTTCTGCTTCAAGAATTCGCACGAGCACTGGGACGGGGAGAACCGAATCTTTTCGGGGCAATCGGACAGCATCTTTTGCATCCCCTATTCCTCCACGATATACACCTCCCGGCCGTAGTGGGCCTCATAGGATCCGGGGGGTGAGCCATATGCGGTCATAGGGAGAGTCATCCCTGTGGTGAGTAATACATCGGGTGATGAAACGTCGATACCAATAACCCGTCTACCATGTGCAACGGTTGATCATACAAAGGCCATCGGCAGGATCGCCCTGGCATCCGCAAATCGGGATATTACCACCATACAAAAAGGAAGGAACTGCCTATGAAGGATTACCAGTTGAAAAAGTACCGCTATTTCCTCAAGGACAGCGTTCGCAAAACCATCGACTTTTCCCAGACCGACCAGAGCAAGGGCATCCCTCCCCCGCCCGTGGAGAAACCCTGCCCCCCCGGCGCCAAGCGGATCAACCTTGTTTCACACGAAGACATCAAGGATATCGGGCTCATTCAGGCCATCGGGAATCGAGAAAGCCGCAGGATCTACCTGGACGCACCGTTGAGCCTGCAGGAGATCTCCTTCCTGCTCTGGTCAACCCAGGGTGTGCGGAGGCGTCTGGACAAGAGCACCGCCCTGCGCACCGTGCCTTCCGCAGGTGCCCGCCACGCCCTGGAGACCTATCTGTGTGTGCTCAACGTCGAAGGGCTGGACCAGGGCTTTTACCGCTACCTCGCCCTCGAGCACCAGCTCGTGTTTGAATTCAATGAAGAGAGTACCATTGAAAAGATATCAGCCGCCACCTTCGGGCAGTCATTCATTGCTCAGGGCGCGGTGATCTTCATCTGGACCGCCGTCCCCTACCGCATGGAGTGGCGCTACGGCCTTGCAGCCCACCGGGTGATCGCCCTGGATGCCGGGCACGTGTGCCAGAACCTCTACCTTGCATGCGAGGCCATAGGCGCGGGCACCTGCGGCATCGCCGCATACAACCAGGAGGCCATCGACCAGCTCCTGCGGGTGGACGGAGAGGATGAATTCACCATCTACCTCGCGCCGGTGGGGAAGGTACCGGAGGATTCCGAGTAGCCGATGAGCGCCCCGTGGCTATGCCGATGGCCCCCGATGCCAATCGTGACCTGTCGACATATCGCAGAAAAAGTATTACTATTACTAAGTAATACTCTGAATAAAGGAGGCTTCTCATGAAGGTGACTACAAAGGGACAGGTTACAATACCTCAACGTATACGAGAAAAACTCGGCATAACACCGAATACGGACGTTGATTTCATCGAGGAAAAGGGTCGGGTATATCTGATCAAGAAATCCGAACAAAGCGCGAAAGTGGGCAGATTCCATGCCTTGAGAGGTATCGCCACTGTAAAAATGACAACAGACGAGATAATGGCCTTAACGAGAGGCGATGAATAAACTGTGTCTCGGTTGATTAGTCTTGGATGCTCTGCGCTTACAACCAGAACCACGAGATTGAGATGATTTAACAACCAGGACAAGCAAGCGGTCACCTTTCCTGGTACATTTTCCCATTTTCACCTTCTGCTGAGTTCTCTCCGAATATTTGTTTAAACTCAAAAAACTCTGTCTATGCTTTGACACCGAAAAGCAGATTCAGCTTATCAGCCATCAGCTAATTTTCGAAAGAAAATCCTTGGTGGTCATAACATTAACAATATTCTTAATTTTATCACTAAAAAAATGGGTGTCACCTGTTAAAAAATAATTGGGTTTTGAATAAAGCACCGCTGCAAGAATAGAAATATCTTTTTTATGTGTTATAAGAATCTCAGTCTCCCGCATTTTATTATCGTATTTTGCTCGCTGTATTATCATTATATCGCTCAATGCTCTTTCCGTTTCAACAAGTGCAATTTCCAAAGTCCTTTCCTTAAGATATTTTATTTTTTTCTTTACAACCTTTCTTAATTCATCAATCACATCCTCACATGTTACAAGATCTAATTCAACTAAATCTAAAATTTTAGATTCGTTTCCTTCAAAAAAGATCCCGGATAGTAAAATATTTGTATCCACAAAGACCTTGTATCTCATTTGCGTATTTTTTCTAGTTCTTTTAACATTTCACTTTCTGTGATGCCTTCTTTTTTCATTAGCCATCTCAGGAATGATCTGCTTTTGCGGGCATAAACCTTTTTCAGCGCTGAAACAACAGCCTCTGAAGTATCAGAAAATATGCCAAGTTTTATCTCTTCATTAATGTTTCTGTAAATATCTTCCGGAACTTGAGTAGTAATCTTAGGCATTCCGCACCTCCTTTGTATACTTTTGCTTTTCTAAGCTTTTGTAAGAACTTGCTTTTCTGGATAAAATTATAGGCAGGGTTTTCAATCTTTGTCAAGAGAAATACGCAAATAGAATTTAGCAGACAGCCAATGAGCCATGTCTATTCTAAATCCTGCCACTGGGACGGTAAAAATCATGCCAAAGAAGAATGGGAAGGAGGCCTATGAAGAGATAAAAAAACTAAAACCCGATATCAGGATACTTTTCATAAGCGGGTA
>JBLIRN010000014.1:0-71262 GCA_049472315.1 bacterium | reverse complement strand
CCTGCGAGGAGGTAATTGGCCGGATTGCTGTTCACCGGGTCGGTGGGATCGTAGCCGCCGACATAGGTGACCGTCCAGGTCTCCGTATCAGCAGGGGTATCCGCGTCCATTGTGTCCATGTATCCGTTCGCGTTGCTTCCCAGGGGCGAGTCGTACAGGTAGATCGCATCCTCGGGGTCCGAATACGGATTGTCGTCGAGATAGGCATCGGTCTTGTTGAAGATGACCGTCCACGTTTCCGTTTTGGAGGCTTGGGAAAGGGTGGGCTTGCTCATAACCCCCTTTGCCGCGTCGAAGAAATAGTCGCCACCAACGTTTTCAGCGGTGCCTCCGCTGGGATTCACTACTCCGCCCCAGCCAAAGTCCTCGCCATCCGAGGCGAAGAGCGCGCCTAGGCCGTCGATTCCTACCCATACATATGGGCTTCCCCCATCGTCGCACAGGATGGTGAGGACCGCCTTGCCCGCACTCAGGATGCCGTTCCATTCCTCGGGATCGTCGCTGTTCCAGTTCAGGCCGCCGTCCAGGCTCCGGTACACGTTTCCCTTCCCGAGATACCCGGTGGCCGCATACACCGTGTTGAAGCTGTCCGGGTCCACGGCAACGTCGTTGACATAGGGGTCTATCCAGTTCTGGCCGGACATGGTGGGGGCGGAGGAACGGCTGACCGTATTCCATGAATACCCGCCGTCCGTTGATTTATACACCCCGCCGCCATCCGTCCCTGCATAGATTATCTCGTTATCGGGGGAAGGCGTCACCTCGATGCAGGTCACATGGGTAGTCCTGCCGCCGTTGGTGGCCTCTGCAGTCACCGGAAGAAACCCCTGCTGCGGGGTCGGGGAGGTGCTTACCAGGGTGCTGGTTGTTGCACCATCCACGGTCTGGCTGCTTCCCGGCACCATGATCCCTCCGGTGTTGTATGTCTTGAAGGAGATCGCCGTATCATCGGGCACGGGATTTCCCGATATATCCCCCGCATGGATGGTGATGTCATCCTCCAGGCCGATGATCCAGTAGCCCGATACGTTCTTGAACTCCGCAGAGATCCCGAACTCCTCGCCCACCGGGGGACCGGCGCTGATGGCGATGGAACTGGTGGTGGTGGTCACCTTGCTGTCGTTGTAATAGTATGCCTTGATGCTCACCGGACCCGCCTTGGTTCCGCTCCTCAACAAGGTGGTCACCTGCCCGTTTTGGGTCAACGCGCTCATGGGAACAATCGTTTCGCCGCCGTTGGGTCCGCTCTGTATGGCAAAATCGATCCGGTAGCCGTCCGGAACCGGTTCGCTGTGTGCATCCGACACATCGAAGGTCAGCCGGGAGGTCGAGATCCCGCCGGTTCCCTTTATACTGATGGACGTGGGATCCGGAAATCCATCGGCCATCCGGATATCCGCGGGAGAGGGGAGGATGGTGGCGGTTGCCGAGCCGCTGATGCTTATCCCGCCGGGGCTCCATGTGGCGGTGATGGTGATGGTCCCGTCCTTATTGGAGGCCTCGAAGACCACATTCACCTTGCCCTGCCCCCCTGAGGTGGCGGCGGTCGCAACCCCGTTGGGATCGGTGATGCTCACCCCGCTGAGGTCCACAAGGCTTCCCAGGGTGCCGTCGCTGAGGGAGAATACCACGTCTTCCCCGTCCGCTGCCGGCGAGCCGGTGGCGTCCGTGAGGGTGGCGATGACATTGGCGGTTTCGTCCCCGGTTCCCAGGAGGGAGTTCGGGGTAATGGTCAGGGTAACGCTTCCCGGCGTATAGGTTATCTGGATTTCTTCGGTGATGCCCCCGCTGGTCGCCTGGATGGTTGCCGTGCCCACATTTGGATCACTGATCAGCCTGGCCTGGGCTTCGCCGCCGGCCGTATAGCTCGTGGTGGTGGTGGTGCCGGTCACCTGGAAGGATCCGCCGCCCGATACGATGGAGAATGCAACGGGGGTGTCATCCGGCGTGGTGCCCCCGCCCACGATGGTGACCGAGGCGGTAATCGTGGACTTGCTCGTTCCGTCCGCCGGAAGGCTGGAGGGCTCGGCGGTCAACGTGATGCTGGCGACCTGGGCGCCGCTCAGGTTGATGAGGGCGCTTCCTGATATGTTGTTCGTTGTCTCTGCGGTAACGGTATCGACCCCTCCTGCAGGCACATACCCTGGGGAGGTGTAGGTATTCGTACACCGTCCCTCAGTATCGGTGGTCCCGATATTTTTTTCCAGGGTGCCATCCATGGCATCGAAGGTAAGTGTTATATCGGGAACGGGATTGTTGAACAGGTCGAGCACGGTCGCCGTGATCGTGCTGGTGGTCTCACCGTCCGCCATCAGGTCTGCAGGGCTTGCATCCATTATGACCGAGGCATCCGGTCCGGGGATGAATTTGACCGTGGTGCTTGCATTGTATCCCCCGGTCTCCGCGGTGATGGTCACCGTTCCGGTCCGGGTGGAGCTTCGCAGGGTGGCCCGGGCAATGCCGCTGGTGGTTGTCAGGGTGACCGTATCCTGCACCAATGCGGTATTGGGATCGAGGTCCCCTGCGGTGGTGGTGAACGTGACCGGGGTTCCGTTCGGGATATTTACCCCCAATGTATCCTTTACCGTTGCGCTCACGGTAAGCGAGCTCGTTCCGTCCGCCACGATTTTTTGGGATCCCGAGCTGATGGTTATGGACCCGATCGGGTAGGTCGGGGCGTTGGGATCACCCGAGACGGCGCTCAAATAAATGATCACGCTGTTTGTAAGTTCATTGGGAGCCTCCACGGTGACGGTGGCGGTGCCTCCCGGAGGGGATGTGCCGGGCGCCGTGTAGGTGACCCCCGCCTCCCCGTCGGATGTGAAGACAAGAAAGGTCGACAGCGACCCGTAATTGGCGCTCAGGGTAAGCTCTGTTTCATTCTCCACCGGATTGTTGAAGGCATCGTAGGCAGCAATCATGATTGAGCTTTCTCCTACTACATTATTGCTGTCCGCTATGAGCGTATCGGGGTTTGCGCTGACGAGAAGTGTTGCCGTCTGCCCGGCGATAAACTCGATCGTGTCAAAGTCATTGAACCCGTCGCAGGAGGCGATGATGGTCGCGATCCCCTTGTTGGTGGAGCTCCTCAGCGTAGTCCTTGCTACGCCGTTTGTCGGGTTCGTGGTATATGAGCTTTGCACCCCTGCAATATCCGGATCAATATCACCGGCGGTGGTGGTAAAGGTAACGAAGGTGGTGGCGTCAGGCATGAACACCCCTGCCGTGTCCAGAACGGTCGCGGATATGGCCGCAATACTAACCCCATCCGCCACGATTTGTTCGGAGCCTGTTGCAATCTGAATGGAATTCATGACGCCGGTTGCGCCGGAAGAGGGGGTGGTTGGAGTGGAATTGGGGTCTGCAGCGGCATTGGGATCGCCGACAATGGTTATGGGGAGCGATTCCGTTACGCCGCCCGAATACATGGCGGTAACCACCGCGCCTCCGGGTTCCTGTGGATTGAGGAACACCGATGCCTCGCCGGTGAGGGACGTCGTATTGGAGGATGAGCTCAACGTGGCTGCTGTGATGGGAAACACGGAAAAATTGATCATAAATCCGGAGCCGACCGGATCCCCGTTGATATCCGAAACAAGGGCGGTGATCATGGGAAAACTGCTGCCGATAACAATGTTCGGATCACTAATGGAGAGCGTGATTGCGGCAGGCTGGGTAGTGGTAGTGGTGCCGCCGCCGGATGTGCCGGAATCAGGCTCCACTTCCACCTTCGAGCAGCCGGTGAGACCGGCGCTCAAAAGGAAGCAAGGGATAAGAATACACATTATCCACACGAGTGATTTCTGTCTGTTAAAAAGCCCTCCTAATGAACAAATCCCTTTTACGGTATTCATGGTTGATCCCCCACGTGTGTTGTTTTCTTCATGTCCTCCTGTCGTGTGAAATATAAACTAATCGTCTTTAACATATTGCTTTTTCATCCTTTTAATCTTCTGTTAACCTCACCGCACACACCATATCGTAAACAGGGCATACCTCCCTGCCTTTTTTACATTTATCGACCTTTTTTTAAAAAAACTTTGCAGCAAGTTTTGACAAAAGGGCTTTAATTTCAAATAAAAAATTGGACTTGTTGAGTGGAATATGGAGGAAGGGAACGTACGGTCGGGAAACGGGCAGAAAGGCAGTTATGGACTACTCGATCATCGCCTGGCTCAGGGGTGTTTCCCGTATGATGCGCGGGGTGATGAAGATGAGGAGCTCGTCGAAGCCGTCGGTCTTGTCCTCGGTCCTGAACAAGACGCCGATCAACGGAAGATCCCCGAACAGCGGGACCTTTCGTTGATTGCTCTGCTCGTTCGCCTGGGCCAGCCCGCCGATCACCGCGGTATCCCCGTCGCTCACGATGAGCTTCGTGGTGGCGGTACGGGTGATGATGGAGGGCGCCCCGGCAACGGTCCGGCTCCAGTCAGGCTCGCTCTTGTCGGCCTGGATCTGCATGGTGATATTGTCGTCGGGGGTGATCTGAGGGGTGACCGTCAGGTTGATGGCAGCATCCACAAACTGCGTACTGGGATTCCCCTCTGAGTCCGTCGTCTGATAGGGGATGGAGTGGCCGCTCTTGATGGTTGCCTGCTCGTTATCCAGGGTGGCGATTCGCGGGTTCGACACGATGCGTCCCTTGCCGCTCGTCTCCATTGCCTTAAGCTGCATATCCAGGGCGGTGGCCCCGTTCACGTGCCCCAGGTTGATCCCGATGGCCCCGAATGCAGCCGAGGAGATGGGGAGATTCACCATGTATTGATCAGAACGGCCGGTTGGCCCAAGACCGCCCAGGCCGGTATCTGTGCCCGTGGTGCCCCTCACCTCGATGCTGTTGGCGAACCGGTAGCTGGTTTGTTTTGAATAGGTGCCTCCCCATTGGATTCCCAGGTCCTTTGCAAAGTTCTTGTTGGTCTCCACGATCCTGGCCTCGATCATGACCTGGGGTGTCGGGCGGTCGAGTGTCGCTATGACACCCTGGATTTCATCGATGACCTCAGGCAGGTCCTTGATGATGAGGGTGTTCGTGCGCTCATCCACCATGATGGAAGGGGGCTCGGCAAGCCCTTCGCTCTTGCTGAGCATGGGTTGAAGCTTGCTCATGAGCACTTCGGCGGATGCGTAGTTGATGGAAACGATCTTCGTGCTCAGGGGGATCACCTTGTTTGCCTCCTCCTTGGCCTTGCGCGCGGCCTGAATCGCACTCAGCTCCGCCTCCTTCTCTGCGGTAAAGGTCTGGGGAAGGCCTACCCGGATGATATTACCCTCCATCTTCATCGAAAGCTTGTTTGTCTTGAGGATCACATCAAGGGCCTGGTCCCAGGGGACGGGTTTTACCAGGGTGATATCCACCTTTCCCTTGACCTCGGGATCGATCACCAGGTTATGGCCGCTCACATCGGCGATGATGCGCAGCACGGAGCGGATGTCCGCATTCTGGAAATCGAGGGATATGGGCTTGCCGCTATACACCCGTTTTCCGAGGAGGAGATCCCGCTCGCCGGTATCCGCTGCTGTTCTGGATGGCAGGGCCTTTTCCCGTGAAGGCGGAATCGCCGCGGGCGTTGCCTCTTTCTTTTCAGGTTCAGCGGTCGGTACGTATTCTATCGGTTCCCCCGGCGCGGCACCCTTTTCATCGGGAATGGTGCGAAGGATTGTACGCTCGGGCATCGCCAGCTTACGGACCGTTGTGTCTTTTGCGGATTCTTTTTCAGTAATGCCCTCTTCCTTTGCGGCTGCCTTGGCCGTTTGCACCGGGGGGGTCAAGGTAGTGTATGATTTGATGCCGATCCGCAACTGGTTCGTCTCCCTTTGAATTTCATAAGGAAATCCCCTGCGCATCTCCAGGGTCAGGCGGGCCTTGACCGAATCGTCCGATACGACCTGTTCGGGGATGACCTTTGTGACCGGGCCCTCGGTGAACTCCAGGGGCCTCAGGTTGGAATGAACATAGGTGTCGGGCATCTCGATCACGATGGAGGGAGGGTCCTGCTGGGCAAATGAGGTATAATTGACCGTTTGGGTTGAATAAATGATGAGGGTGGTTGTCTGCTCGTCCATTTCCCTCCCGATATCCGTGATGAGTATCCTTTCGGAAGAGGGCATAGAGGTGGTATCCACGGGAACGCGCGCAGGCGCGCACGCAAGGAGGCAGAACGAGATACTGGTGATCATGCATACGATCCGTAATAGATTATGCGATTCATTCTGCGCCATGTATGATACCTCCTCGGTTTTTCTCCATCGTGTTCTTCGGCATTTATTCGTCCTGTTCCTTATGTTCTATCTTCATGACGGTGATCTTTTCAATGCGGTTCCCCAGGTAATCCGTTTCGAATTCCTGGATGACCACCTCCTGATTGGTAATCGCCTTTACCATGCCGTTATCATCCCCTATGGGGGTGCCGTCCTTGACGAGGTACGATTTGCCCTCGGGGGTCTCTACAACCCCTTTCCTGCCAAGTGCCCCCCAGACTATGCCCACCAGTTTCAATTCACTGAGGTCATAGCGTTGAACACCTATCAATTTCTTATTCGGCTGTAATTCCTTTTTATCTTCCCAAAGCTTCGAATAGAAGGGATCCCTGCGGCCAAAGGGATTGTAATGGTAATCATCCTCCTTGAGTTCCATGGAGGATTCCGCGGTGGCAGGGCTGTTCGGGTCTGCGATTGCGAGACCGTTCGGGTCCTCCATTGCAGCGTCTTCCCCTTCCCCGGGAAATCCCTCCGCTTCCTGGCCTCCTGTTAACTCATACGGTTCGGCGGGAATATCCTCGCCGCCCTCGGCGATTTTGTCGTTATTCATCTCTGTCATTGGGTCGTCCTGGACCTCCCGCCCCTCGATGACTCCTTCCTCATGCTGTGGTGCCGATTCCGTGGCAGGGGATTGGGAAAAACCCCGGGAAGCAGGGAGAAGGAGGCATATCGCAATAACAAGGAGGAGCATGCATCGATACATGCCCTTCCCGGTTTGAGCCGGCATTATCTCTTCCTCCCCCCCTTTTTGCCTGGTTGGTTGGCCGGTTGAGTCGCCTTTGCCGTAAACCTGAAGGTCGTTGCAAGGCAGCTTGTCTCCAGAACGATGTGCGATCCGACCATCGTGGGACTCCGCATGGTTATGTTGCTTATATTGACGATTCGGGGAAGATGCGCGATCATATCGAAAAACTGTGCCACCATATGAAAATTCCCCTTTATACGGATATCTATCGGCACTTCGTTGTAAAAATCTTTGGGAACCTCCGGTTTTGGCTGAAACAGAAGGAATTCGAGCCCGACCACACTTCCCAGGTCGGAGATCTTGGTGAGAAGATTCGGTATCTCCTTGTCGGTCGGCAACTGGGCCTGGGCCTGGGAGAGCCTGCCCTCGATCTTTTTTAGCTCCTCCTCGATGTCCTTGATCCCCTTGGTAATTTCCAGGTTTTCCCGGAGGGTCTTTTTGAGCTTTTGTATTTCCGGCTGCAGTACAAGGATCTTGTTATTTTTAGGCTTATAGACGTAGTAATAGCCCATCAGACAAAAAACAAGGACCACCAGCATCAGGACGGAGACCTTCTTGGATACGGGCGTGGTGGCCAGCACCTTGTTGAGTTCTTTGGCATCCATTTATGTCGTTTGCTCCTTTGCCCCCTCCGGCGCCTCCTCCTGAATTTTGGGAGTAAAAAGCACCTGGCAGGAGATCTTGAATCTCTGGAATTTCTTCCCCTTGATGATGGACTGCTGGATGTTATCGAGCTCTATCCTGTCGTAATAGGGTGATTGGGCAAGCATGCGCATGAATTCCGATACCGCATTGTATGAGGGGGAATACCCATCGATGCGGAGGGTGGTGCCCGTGTTGTTGAGGGTCTCCAGCCAAACCTGCTCTGGCATGGCAATACTCAGGTCGTCGAGCATATGCACCGGTCCTGCCTGTTTTTCCCTCAGGGAATGGATGATGTTGATCTTGTTCTCCAGCATCGCCTTCCGTTCCTTGAGCTTCTCCACCTTCTGAAGGTCGAGCTTGGAATCCTCGATCTGTTTCTTCACCCGCTGCAATTCCCGTCGGGTGGCGTTGAGCCTGCTGTTCATCCTCACCAGCACCACCATCCATACGATAAAAAGGAGAACGATCACGGCGCCGAGGACCGTTCCGTCCCTCCACAGGGCGACCAATGGTTTTGCTTTTCTCGGAAGGAGGTTGATTCTGATCATCGATCCCCGATCCTCCGCAACGCGAGACCGATCCCCACCGCCATGAGAGGCGCGATGGAGGTGATGTACTCGCGGTCAAACTTCTTGAGATTGATCTGGACGTTCCTGAACGGGTCGATCTGCTGCACGGAGATCCCCAGGCGCTCGGTCAGGAAATCGGTGAAGTTTTCCAGCAACGATCCGCCCCCGCTCAGGTATATGCCGGAAACCATTCCCTCCTCGGCCGTGGCACGGAAGTAATCAAAGGAGCGCTGGACCTCCGCAAGGAGCTCCTCGTAAAATCCATCCCGGTAGGGGATGATCTCGTCCTTGGTTCTCCCTTCGACCTCGACCCCATTCATGAGCGCCTCTGACTGTGCAAAATCCAGAAACATTTCCCTCTGTATCGTTCTGTGGAACTGGTTGATGCCGATGGAGGCATCCCTGGTAAAAACAGAGGCTCCATCCTTGATCACATTGATGCACATCGTTTCTGCGCCAATGTCCACCAGGGCCTCGTACTTCTCCGGTTCCGGCGTATAATTGATCTCGTACTGGTTCTCCAGGGCGAACGAATCGATGTCAACCACCGCTGGAACCAGTTCTGAAAGCTCTATTATATTTACTATATCGGTAATACGATCCTTTTTGACTGCTACCAGCAGGACATCCATGTTTTCGCTGGCTGCATCGAGGCCGGACATGATCTGGAAATCCAGGCTCACATCGTTGATGTCGAAGGGGATGAACTGTTCGGCCTCCCACTGTATGGATTCCTCCAGTTCCTCTTCCGACATCTTCGGCAACTTGATCCTTTTGACGATCACCGACCTTCCTGAAATGGACACGGCGACGTTCTTGTTCTCTATCTTGTTGTCGCGGAAGGTCTTTTTGATGTTCTCCGCAACGATCTCCGGCTTCGTGATCTCGTCCTCCTTGATCACCTCGGGGGGTAGCTTGGTGAGGGCAAGGTTCACCAATTCGTAGTTCTTTCCCTTCTTAAGCCTCTTCAACTCCACCACCTTGATGGCGCTCGCCCCGATATCCAACCCTACCAGATCCTTTTTCTCGAACGGATTCACTCTACGCCACCTGCCTTCCTTCCGGCCTTGTGCCTGCTGTGATTATGCCCGGGTGTGCTGCAATGCACCCGGGCGATGATGAGAATAAAAGAATTCCATTGAAAAATATATCAAATCCCTACCCCTGTCAAGTGCCCCACGCCTCAGCGCTGACTCACCTCGAACTGCAGGTTCAGGGTAAACCACTGCGATGTTTCACCCCCTTCGCTGTCCTGAGCGAGGACCTCTATCCGGTTCAATCCCTGTTCCACGTCATGCGGGATTCTCCACACCAGGAGCCCGCTCTCCCTGTCGATGGTCACCCCGGGAGGACTGCTTGGGGAAAGGGAGTAGAAGATGGGGTCCTCATCTATGTCTTCCGCGCGCACCTCATACACAAAGGTTCCCGGCTCCGCGAGGGTGGTCGGCGGATAGGACACGATCCGGGGGGACGAGTTGTTCACGATCACCACCGCTGACAGGAGTGTCGTGCCATGGTCGAATCCGTCAAAGGGGGTTACCTTGACCTGTATGCGGTCCCCCTTTGCATAGTGGACCGGGTCGAGGCGGCATTCATTCTGTCCATGGATCTCCACACCGTTATTGACCCATTGGTAGATGAGCTCGATCTCATCGTGGTCCTTATCCTCGGCCTTGGCATCCACGTACACCTCCGTATCGGTAAAGAGGACCTTCGGTTTGATCGAGGCGGACAGCATGGCCGGCGGGGTATTGGCGATCCTCACCTCCGCACTCCTCACCTGCTTCCCCTCCACCGCCATCATGACCGGCACTGCTGTCACCGCAATGATATCCCCACGTTCGAACAGGGCGCTGTTCAATGTTCTTCCGGTTGCCCCTTCGATCACAAAGTCGTTGCGCTCCCATTGGTAGCGAAAGAGGATCTTATCCTGCTTCCCCCTTATCTCCACATTGGCGAGCAGGGAGTCCCTTCCGGTAGGCTCCGATGGGGTGATGTACACCCGACTGATTGCAGGAACACTCCTGGTGATGGTCATGTCTGCGGAAAGCGTCTGCTGCGGCCTTTCGGATACCCCCAGGAACAGGAAATATCCTGCCGCAATCACTCCCGCAGCGAGCATGATCCACACGATCTTGAACCTGAGCTTGAATCCCTGGGAGAGGTTCCACAGGAGTCCGTGCCCGCTGGGGGAGCCGGCGCCCCGTCCCCGGGGGCCGGCCGTCCCCTTTTTTGCCTTTGTTCGTGCAATAAATCGCCTTTGATGCCCCCTTGAATCCAGGTTGAATGAATCGCTCATGATTGACCTTTCTTAGTAGTGATTGATGTATTCCTTCCAATAGAGCTCCTTCACGGTCCCTGAGACAAAGCTGGGGGTGGAGGGCACGGCCTTCAGGCTGCTTCGCTCTCCGCTCCCAAGGCCTGACACCCCGACCAGCACTGCGCTGGGGTCTCCCACGATGTCCACACCGGTGACCTTCCCCTCACCCGCGTAGATGGTGAGAAACTGAGAACTGTTTGCAAACCCGCATTCCCCGAATGCGCCCAGCTTGTATACCACAAGGTAGCTCTTCCCGTGCTGGCACCCGACATCCACGGGTGGCACGTACACCAGGAAGATGGTCTCGTATTGCGAGGTGCTCTCGTTTTGGATGATAACGGGTGAGGCGTTCACCCTGGCACGAGCCGGGAAGTACTCGCCCGTATTGGCATCCATGACGATGTCGGTAAAGGGGATGGACAGCGAGTTCACGACCTGGTCGCCGCTGTTCAGGTGAAGGAGAAAGAGGCCGGACACGAACGAGCACCCCTCGTAGTTGATCCCCGGGTCATCATAGGTGCCGGATGCAATCACCATGTTGGTGCACGCCGTATCCCCCTCGCCGATCTTGAGTACCGCCGGCGAGTAGAAGAAGGGATGCCATACGGATGCGTCATAGATTTGGGTCATTTTCCAGTCCGACGGCTTTCCCACCGTGTCCATGTGCCATACCCTCCCTGCGGTATCCACCATGTAGGCGTCGGTGATGAGCCCTTTATCCTCATAGCACACGGCGTCGGCCATCAACCCATGGTGCACGATGGTATACGGTGCGCCCAGGTTCTGGGAGAAGAGGAGCCCTCCATTGTCATAAAGATCTTCACCGAATCGGATGGCCATGAAGGTCAGGCCCTCTGCATCCGGGCTTGTTGGGTCGTCGTATCCGGAGCCCATAAAGGCGGCGTATATGCTCTTTTTGTAATCCAATATCTTGAAGGAGATCTGGCCGATGGCGGGGGTGGACCAGGATTCGCCGACGATCGGCTCGTATTTGGATCTCAGGTATTGGTCCCGCGTGTGCCAGAGCACCTTGAACGGCTTATCCGCATCGTAGCCTATGTCCCCCGGGGATGGATGCGTGACATCCAAGGCGAAGTAGTTATACCCCCCGGGGCCCTCGCCACAGATCAACACGGTCCTCCATGTATCGTAGTCATCATCTTCGAGCAGGACATCGTATGCCTTGGGCGAGGCGGCCACCCCGAAGATATGCTCCAGGGGATCGACCGGCTGCCCGCGGTTGAGGTAGAGCTCCTTCACCTTGGGGAAGAGGTCGGGCGGCACATAGGCGAACGCCTCCCTGCCGGTGAGCATGTCGAAAGCATGGAGCATGCCGTCGTTCGACCCGGAGTAGACGAGGGTCCTTCGACGCTCGTAAGTCTTCTCGTATATGTCGTGCCCGGGCATGGCCACCGGATACAGCGGTGTATAGGGAGGGCCCACCGCGACAGGGGTACAGTTGGTAATGTCGAAGAGCCGCCAGGAGCGGGTCTTTCCGGCGATGAATTCGATGATCTCAAGGGTCTCGCCGGCGCTCAGTCCCAGGCCGAGCGACAGGAGTCTCACGGTATTGGGCGCACCGGAGCCGTCGAAGAAGGGGACCAGGTTGTTCGCGGAGTCTGATGTATAGATCTTTCGTTCGTTCCATTGGACGTGGTCGGCGTTCAGCAATTCCCCTGCGTCCCACAAGGTCTCGTCCTTCGACAGGTCGTAGGCCATCAGGTGCCCTCTCCAGGAGGGGAACTCCGCAGTGCCCAGGAGACCGACGTTCCCGATGAGGCGTGTGCAGCCCCCTGAACCGGAGGTGGGCGAAGAGGTGGCATAGTCGCCTGCTGCTGCCTCGAAGATGATGTTCAGAAGTGCCTCCTCGAGTTCCTCCTGGGAGGTTGCATAGTAGGCATGTTCGGTGCCCCCCTTGATGGCGATCTCGTTGAGGGTGGTGCTCCCATCGGTATCGGCGCCGAACCCGACCATGAAGACCTTGACCCCATAGTTCTTGTACAGGTCCTCCGCTGCGTTTTTGGCGTATCCCCCCTCCTCCGTCGGGCTGGGCTCACCGTCGGTCACGAAGATGACGGCGTTTCTGCGGCACGACAGGGTATCCTTCTTGTCGATCTCGCCAAGGAAGTATTCCTTGTAGTCGTTATAGTATCCTGACACCACCGTGTCATTGCGCAGGGTTGAGCCGGTAGGTGTGGCACCGATGGAGATGAGCCCCCCTGCATCCTGCGATTCCATCCACTGGAGGATATCGTCGACCCTTTGGCACTGGACTTCCTTGTCCGCGGAGAGGGATATGGGAACAAGGACGATCCCGCCCCTATACACCGCATAGGTGTCGCGTGCGCCCACCGGGTGGTCCGAATCGCTCCACGAGCCGGAAACGCTGGAGTACTTGAAGTTCTTGCCGTCCATGCCATGGTAGTAGAGGAACACGTCGTTCGGGTCCACGGTGCCGCTGCACCCGTTGTTTAAGTCCTCGTCGCCGGTGGCTATGAACTCCTTGCCGTAGAATTTGGTGAAATAGTAGATCGAATCATCGTCTTGCAGTTTCTTCGCGTACTTGTAGTTGCTTCCCTGGTATGTCCAGGTATACGTCTTACCGGTAACGGGGTCGGCGAAGTCGCACTGGTACCCGCAGTAAGCATGCCAGGCATTGTGCCGTTTCTTGCCTGACTTTCTCTGGTACTTGGCACTGGTACCTCCCATAAGGAGGTACTCCACCCCGTTGAACTCGAACACATCAACCGGCCGGTAGTTGGGCTTTCCGCTGTTTGCGGGCTGTTTGGGCTTGCCGTTCACCACGTATTTTTCTAACGAGAGTTCATTAACGGTGAAAAATTTCTTCTCGTACACCGGTACTGCCGACCCTATCTTGTAGTAGGGGAAGTACCCCTTTACGCTGCTGGTCCTCTGGTAGTGGGTCTGCAGGAAGGACATGAGCCCGAAGTTCGCCAGTCCCCGGCAGTCGTTGAGCACGTCCCTGACGACCGTCTTGGCGATGAAAAGGCGGCTGTCCTCGTGGGACCCGTACACATGGCCATCGCCGTCGGGCCATGTCAGGGTCTTCCCGTCGATGTTCCACTGCATACTCCCTGAGGTGTCCATGATTATCATGATGTTCGGCGGGACCACCATGTCCTCGAGGGCCTTCAGGGGCTTCATCTTTGCATGTGAAACGGATGCAAAGAGAAGGACACCCGCAAGGCAGACAACGATCATCCATTGCCAGTTCTTGTTGCAAATCATGGTGCACCTCCTATTATGGATGTTCCAGTTAAATTGTTTTTCTTCCCGTACATGTCACGCTGTATGACGTGAGCCGTCCCTCAGTTCCAGTCGATATTGGCCACGGTCACGTTGACGTTGTCGGAGGTGATGTCCTTTCCTCCGTACGAGTGCACGCTTCCGGGTTCCCATTCCACCGCAGCCTCCAGGACTTTGGGCTGACCGCTGTCTCCCATGCCCTCGGCAACGACCACCATGATGTTGTCAAGATTGGTGCTGTACCATTCGTCGACCGTATAGTTCGCGTCACCGAATACGAAATCGTCGAGATTGTTCTTTACCTTTATGGTGTAACGCATCCCCTGGAACTCCACGTCGGACATCCCCGGCAGCGCCACCTCAGGGTCTTTTGCGGTCGCGGTGCTGATATAGTCGTTCCAGTCCTCAATGGAGGTGCCCCGGAGGATGTTGATCCCCTGCTGAAGTGCGGCCTCGGCCGCATAGAATTTCTGTTTGATGACGCGGTAGTTGTGCGAGATCATGATGTCGGTGGTGGAAAGGTAGATGCCCGCCAGTCCCAGAACCGTCAGCATCACCATGACGACGAGCGCCGCAAGAATGGCGACCCCCTGCTGGTTGCCAAGGATCATGGCGTATATCCGTGCCGGGCTTTTCATGGTGGCACCTCACTCTCTGTTTCTGACCTTGACCATGGAGGTCATGGTCCTTCTCCGGAAGTGGTCCCCGAAATGGGGATTGGTGAACTCAGGCTCCTCCTTGGAGGTCCTGGCGATGATGCTTATCTGGACGTCGTTTCCCTGCGCCGTAACCTCGAGCGACTCGATGTCC
Organism: bacterium; assembly: GCA_049472315.1. Classification (GTDB taxonomy): domain Bacteria; phylum SZUA-182; class SZUA-182; order DTGQ01; family JAFGSM01; genus JBLIRM01. Next base: position 56,648 of record JBLIRN010000014.1, on the reverse strand, counting down.
TCCACCAAGGCCTCAAAGTCGTCCATATTGCACTTCCTGGCGAGCACCGGGTGCCCCTTCTCGTGTTTCGAGAATGTGGAATCGTTCTTGTCGTTGAACACCGCATAGGTCACCACGTTGACGATTCCCACCTCCGTGCCGACCCGGTAGTCATTGAGGTTAGCCAGTCCCTGAACCCCTCCTATGAAGGGATTGGTGTCGATATACAGCCAACTGTATGAGATGGAGATCACCTTGGCGTATTCAAGGTCATCCTCCGGGAAGCGCACCGTGCCGAACCCGATGTATATGATGTCTCCCTTGTGGAAGCGTTCGGCAACCTCGTCCGTGTCGAGATTCAGCTTGATCCACACATCGCCCTTGCCTGCCGCATTTGCAAGCTGTATCTCGGGGTCCGAATCCGCGTACATGAAGATGAGCATGTCATCCCGCGGGTCGCACGCCCCCTGCCTGATGACCATGTTGTCGGCCACAAGAGGGGTGTTGTAGGGTATCGTTGCAGCAAGACCGAAGGTCCACCACGCGGTGGATGCAACGGAGTGGAACACTTGAGTACCCGAGCCCGTCTTGAATCCCGCCATCCTGACCTCGGATACCATCCGGTTCATGGCGAACCGAATGCCCTGGTTCATCTCGTTGACCCTGGTCTGGATGTTATGGGACTTGTGATGGCTGTTGCAGTAGGCATAAATCCCGCTCATCACCACAAGGGACATCACCAGGGCGATGATCAGCTCGATGAGGCTGAATCCCTGGGACCAGCGGGGGTCCGTTTTCCTGGTGCACTGGTGGTCCATGGCTTATCCCTCATTTCGTATGATGGTTGTAAGGGCGATGTAGTGCCACCGGGTATCCTCCCATCCGACTATGACCGTCACCGTTTTCAAGCGGGCTGCGGGGGTGTCGTTTGCCACGTTCCACACGCGGGTCAGCCTCGAGTCAGGTGAATCGTTGGCATGGTCCGGATTGGTGAACAAAGAGGGATTCTGCTTGATCTCGGTGCTTATGTCATTCTTGTTGTTATCCGTATCTGCAAGGTCCCCATGGTTATAGGTGAGTCGCTTCAGCTCCTCGAGCTTGTCCTCGGCAAGGTTTACCGCGAGGGTGGCATAGTTTGCCGACTTGTTCCCCGCTATGGTGGCATAGTGAAGCCCTGCGATTCCCAGCAGGCCTACGGCCAGGAATACCAGCGCCACCATCACCTCGATGATGGTAAACCCTGCATGTCGTGTCATCGTCATGTGCGTTCACCTACCATGAGTTATGGACCCTTATAATGCCGGTGGTGTCGATTATCTCGATCCGCCGCTGGAGCCCCTTTGAGTTTGTCAGGAATATCTCTTCGTCATCGGCGGTGCCGTCGGGATTGAACCGGATGAGGAAGATGTCCTTGGTTTTACCCGCGCTTCCTATATAGGCGATATCCACCCCCTCGCGGATCTGCCTGGATTTCATCTCCGTATCCGCCACCCACTTGGCGGTGGCGAGGTCGTAGTACTCCCCTTTATAGGTATCCGGGTTTGGCGAAATGTCTATTGCGAGGCTGATCCGGTACTGGGTGTTGAGGCTGATGGACTTGAAGCGTGCCCTCTGGAAGTCGTTGTGCAGGGCGGAGACCTGTGAATTGAGAAGGAATCGGGGCATTATGCCCACTATGGAAGGAACTGCGAGGGTAGTGGCAACGACGATAATCGACACCACGACCGCTACCTCGATGAGGGTCATGCCCCCAATCCAGCGTGTCTTCATCATAAATATGCCTCCATGGAGTTATTTATTCTTTTATCGGCAAAATAAAAAAATTGATCGGAGGGATATGAGCAATTCTTATTTTGAATGTCATCAAAGGATCGGGGCAATACAAGGTTAAAATGAGAATTGCCGCGGAAGGAGGGGGAGGGAGGGAAAGGAGAAATATTTTGGAAATCAGGAGATTTTTGAATGAAGTGCGAAAAATAAAGACTGCTGGAGGAATATGTTTATATCGTCTTGTCCCTCCAGGAGGTAAGGGTGGCCATGGTCTCGTCGACATTGATTTTCAGTGCGGCGACATCCTCATTGGTGGTGGTGACGAACAGGGTGTCCTTGTGCAGGACCGGCTTCGATCCCTGGCCGCTTCCCACCTGCACCGCAGCGATGCTGTGAACCACGCCATCCTCGTCCGTGGCCTTGTCCCTCTCGTCGAAGACACCATCCTCGTTCAGGTCGAAGACCGGGGTGATGGGGGGCCGCCCGGTATCATACTCCAGGGCGTAGACCCAGGTGTCCCCGTTTCCCGCACAGATGTCCTGATCGGGGATAAAGGTGGTGAAGTACACGATCCCCGCGACCACCAGGGGTTGCTCGAGCACGCGCTCGCTGCCAACCAGATCGGGTGATGAGGCATCCAGGGTGAGTGCCCAGGATCTGCGTGATTCGTTTCCCCCTTCCACGACCTTGACGGGCCGGGTCTCACCGGTTTCGCTGTCCCTATATTCCATAAGGGTGGAGCGCAATCGTACGAGGTCATCCAGGGAATAGATCGGGGGATCGGACAGGCTGTCCTTCAGGCCGAAGAGGTACTGCTGCCCCATGGCTGTCTTGTCCGCCTGGGTCTCGTAGCGTCCGGTGCCGAAGTATACCCAGACGCTTCCCTCGTCTACCCCATAGGCGAATGTGGCCTGCGCCCTGACGGGGTGTGAGCGGGTGAGGGTGTCAAAACCGAAAAGTCTCGTAACACTAGGCAGTTGGCCCTTGCCGATGTGGGTGATGCGGTACATGGTCCCGTACAGATTTCCCGCATACAGGTGGTCCCCCATAGTATCCGCATCAAGATCGGCTACCAGTGGCGAGGCAAGGGCGTCATCCTTCAATGTCGTTGAGGAGACCTTGATTCGGTTGATGTCCGTTGATCCGTCCCTCCATAAGGGGGCCTTGTTATGGGCCGCAATGCCGTACAGATACGCCTCCTTCTCCTGCTGCGCGGTGGAGGAATATCCGGAACCGAAAAAGATCCCCCATGCTGCCCCGTCTCCGTCGGAAACCCGGTCGATGCTCGGGTCCGCCCAGGTCTGACCAAGCTCGGTATCGGAGAATTCCCATAGGTATCGGGCGCCGCTTGTCACCCCGAAGGGCTGGCCATGGGTGATGTCCAGGGCGAAGTAGGATCCCCCTCCTTCCCTCAGACCGCACACCAGCAAGGTCATCCAGGTGGTTCCGGTGTGGATGTCGCCGACGCGGGGCGAGCCGTCCACGAAGTACTGGTGGCAGTATCGATTGCCGCACGGATCGTACACCGGATCGTCCGCCCGATTGAGCTTCTCATGTGAACTGCGGGGCACGAACGCCCAAATCTCCCTTCCGTCGGAGAGACGAAAGGCGTGCAGGCTGCCGTCGTTTGCACCGACGTATACCACGTGATCCCGGGTGATTCCCCGCTTCCATGCCGTGTATCCGTCGAAGGGGTAATAGAAGGGAGGTTCCCCCACGATAATGGGAGTGGAGCGGATGATATCCCCGAGGTCCTTGCATAGCCAATGATCATGAGGGAGCACCGAATCGGAATAGGGTATGACCCTCTCCTGGTCGGATGGATCGACGGTGAACACCGTGCGGAAGGCGGGCATGGCCTCGCTTGCCCGCCAGACCACCCGATCCCATGCGCCGGTGGTCTGATCCAAGGTGGTCGCCACCAGGTCGCCGGACCAGTCGGTGGCATCGAATTGAGCCATGATAACGATGTCCCCGTAATCCGAGGAGGTGGTGGGCACCGGGGCTGCGCCATGGAATATCTGTCCCTTGATCCGCTCGGTGATGGCGGCCAATGCCTCCTTGAGGGCCTCCTCGCTGTATGCCAGGAAGGGCTGTCCGACTCCGTTCACCTCGTCGTGCAGGGCATAGAGGTCATCAGATGCATGCCCGCGCTCGTTGCTGATACTCGCCATGATCTGTATCTGGGTGGCGTCGTCGATGCCGAATCCTACGGCGATGGGGGTCACCCCTTCATCGCACAGGTCGTTGGTGCGCAGCCTCACCGTCTCATTGTTCGAATCCACGTTACCCAGACCGTCGGTGATCTCGACGAGGAATCTCGGCTGGCACGGGATGTCTACGTAGTACTCACCGTCGCCCTCCCGGTCCTTTTTTTGACCGGAATAATATTTTTGTGCTGCCAGGATGGAGGGGCCAAAGGGGGTGGACCCTCCGATCTCCGTCTTCGTGCTGATGCTCTCCTGAAGCAGCAACTGCTGGTTCGGGTCATTGGGCCCGCACCCCACGTGGATCTTGGTGTAGTCGATACCTGCGGTATACCCGGCATTCTCGTTTGAGCGCCATGTGCCGAATCCCCACGCAATGCTTTTGTCCCCGACGAGCTCGCTGATCACGGAGCGTGCGATCGCGATCCTGGTCTGCTGGGTGGGGAGGCTCCAGGCGGGGATGTTGAGCCAGGCCGCATATGCATCAGTAGTGGTCCGGTTCGAGATGTTTCTCTTTGAGTTGGAAAACTTGGGGGGATCGTCCATTGCCTCCCCCCGGATAGTCAGGGAGGTGGCTTGGCTCTTTGCCTCGTCCACGACAAACTCGATGTATGCATTGGCAATGTCGGCCCCCGGCGGTATGGTGACGTTCTGGAAACGGATGCCCACGATCTGATCGGAGCCGTCACGCACCAGCTCGAGATCGCTGCTGGAGCGCGAAACATTCCCGTTTGATGCCTCTTCTGCATCGTCATGACTGTGGGAGACCCTGACATCCAGGACGTGGGTACCGGAATGGATATACTCTACGTGCAGGAGGGGGGCGGCGCCCGATTCGCCGTCATAGGATTCGGCGATCCTGCACCCGCTCCCCGTGATGATGAACGCCATCGCATTCCCCGAGTTCCATCCGGATCTGTCCACAATCTCCTGGACGATCTGCGAAAGGTCGGGGGTGCGGGGATTCTCGGCGGGATCGGATATGGCCATCTTCGTTCCCATGCTCCCGGAGAGATCGAGGAGGATCAATATGGCAGGGCTCACCAGGTTTTCCGTATACACCGGCACATGGCCGCAGGCCGCGGACTCGGGGATCGGCTGAATGGTGACGCTCACGTCGATTTCAAGAGGGCTGTTGGGTGCATTGGGGTCCATGATCATGATGCTTGTTTCGTACGTTCCGACATCCAGGGACGATGTATTGAAGCTCACCGCAATCTCGGCGGAATCCCCCGGGTCCAGCATCCCGCTCGCCGGAGATACGGAGACCCACTCGGCATCATCCGAGAGGGTGAAGTGCATGGCAGCGGAGCCGCTGTTGGTGATCGTGAAACCGTCTGGTGCTGCGTCGTTTTCCTTATAGCAGACAGCACCCAGGCTGCTTATATCCGTCATGATGAAGGGGAACGTAGCGTCGGAGTATTCGATGTGGAGCATGGGCGCCTTCCCCGGATCATCGTCCAGGGATGCCGCCACCCTTTTCCCTGATCCGCTGATAATGAATACCATGTCATTTCCCGGCTCCCATCCCGGCCTTCCCACAATCTCCTGGACGATGACGCTGAGATCGGGGGTGGAGTGACGCTCACCCACGCTGCTCCATGCGGGTACGTTATTCCAGGAGACCGAGGCAGCGGTGGTGGACCTGCGGGTGATATCGCCGCTCGTGTTCGAAAAGGTCCCTGCATCGTCGGTGGATTCCCCGGCGATGGTCAGATTTGTTGCCTCCGAGTTTGTCCCCGCCGCCTCGAACCGGATATAGGCGGTGGTGATCCATGCGCCACGGGGCACATTGATGCCCTGGAAGCGGATGCCCACGGTCTGGTCGGTCTGCTTGCGGATGAGATCCAGATCGTCGCTGTAAAGCCTCATGCTCCCGTCCGTTTTTTCCTCCGCATCATCGCTGTTCTGCGCCACCCTGATATCCAGGGCATCCGATTCGTATTCAAGGTGGAGGAGGGGGCCTGACGTATGGTTACCTTTGTCATAGGACTCGGCAACCCTCTTGCCCGAGCCGGTGATGATGATCGCAAGGGAATTTCCGGCGGTCCACCCATCCCGGTCGACGATCTCCTGGATGACGGGGCTGAGGTCCGGGGTCTGGTGCTTTTTATTATTCTGATTCCAGGCAGGTACGCCCGCCCAGGATACGACGGCGGTTGTGCGGGCTCGGCCGGAGATGTTGTGATGGCCCGATTCGGAGAAGGCAGCAGCGTTATCGGAAGCCTCCCCCTTGAAGTATAGTGTAGTAGACCCGCTGTTCGTCTCGTCCGTCTCGAATTCAATGTAGGCGTTGGTGATGGCAGCGCCATTGGGCACGGTCACGTCCCTGAAACGGATACCCACGATCTGGGCTGAACTTTCTTGAATCATTTCAAGATCCGTACTGCCGCAATCCACGACACCGTTGCTCACGCGCTCCTCGGCGTCATCCTGTGATGAACTCACCCTGATATCAAGGGATTCAGACCACGCACGGGGGCTCAGGACACACAGGAGGAATGCCGCGGCAATGGCACATACAAATGCTTTCTTGCGAACATGGCTGCCGCACGTCGCCCGAGGGAGTTTTTGATCGCCCATTATGTTCATTCTCTCATCACGGGATTAATACCCCACCTTGTAAATCTTATAGAGGGTTACGTCGATTTCCTGATTGCCCCCGGCATTGCTCGTCACCCGGTAGTTGAACCTCAGGTATTCCTTGCCGCTTCCGGGCATCACGCTGTTGGAGAGGTATTCGATCCTGTTCCAGTAGGGGATCCCGGCAAGGGTCCCGTCCTGGGTGCCGGGAGGGAAGTCCTCGTTGGTGACCCCGTCTCCTCCTCCGCCGAAATTCTTGACCACGTTATCCTCCAGGGAGGTGTTCACCGGCCGGGGTGGGGTGGCCCGGTTGTTGAGCCAGGGGGCGGCCTCCTTCCAGCCGCTGTCGGTTACATAGAAGTCCCTCATGTACTCCTTTTCGTTCCCTGCAATCTGGATTTCGATATCGGTGGTCATGATGGCAAAGGTGCCCATGAGGGTAAGGAGCATAAGGACCAGCATCGCGATGAGAAATGCAGTGCCCTCCTCGCGGTGGAGTATATCGAATAGTGCCTTCATATCATTCCCCCCTGGTTCTCACCATGTCGAATGCAACGCGTTTGTCCCGAGTGCCGCCATGCCAGGCCACAATGACCCGAACAGTCTTGGTCCCGGCTACCGGCGCGTTCTCCGCCACATTCCAGTAAAGGTTGTAGCGCTCGCCCACCCCCCCTCCCTTTAGGTTCAGGCGTATGCCGTCAGCGGTGGAGGCGTCTGTATCATCAAGCCCTGCGAGGCCGTCGCCGTCATGGTCCATGAGGGAGGCATAGTCTATGAGCATGATCTCCTCCATCTGTTTGGAGGCAAGCTGTGTTGCAGTGCTCAGGCGTATGGACACGGCATTGCCCTTGATGGTATTGATGAGCAGGACGCTCGCCCCGAGGATTCCGATGGCAAAGATGCCAATGGAAATGAGCACCTCGAGCAGGCTGAATCCCTGCTGGAGTCTCGATTCACGTATATCCGACGACATGGTCATCCCTCCCTGATCGCCATGTTTCTCAAGCGGACCACGGTCTCTACGATCCGCATGCGCCGGAAGTCGTTTCCGGTATCGGCGTCACCTGCCGGGCGAATCACCCTGCTTCCCACCACATAGGTCTTGCGATTGGCATACGCCTCATCAGGTTTGCTCGATTCGACGAGGAGCCATATACGCACCGCCCTGATGTCATCCAGGTCCACAGCAATCCCGGTATCCTCACCGGCGGGGATGGAGTCGTCATCGTCGATGTCACCGTCGTCGTCGGTATCCAGGTCGTACCAGGTGCCGTCCTTGTCGATCGCCCAGATCACATGGGGGCCATCCCTGTCCAGGATGCCATCCCCGTTGCTGTCAAAGGCATAGGCGAATCCAAGGGACTCCACGTGTTCGGCAACCGGCGCGAAGTTCTCATTCTGGGTAGCCTTTCTGCCCAGCTTTTGTATGCGGTCAGCCGGGGTATAGAGTCCATAGGTTATGTACTCGTTATAATCCGTGAGCCCCTTGTCTCCATCCAGGTCCAGGGTAAAGGTGATGCTGCGGGATTCGGCTGCGACTATTCCCGCCCCTGCCTCGCCTGTTGGATCGTAGCCGGCCATCCTGATCTCCTTTACCATGAGGTTGATGGCTGCGCGCATATTCTGTTGCATCTCCGCAACCTGGTCCTGCACGGAGTACGACTTGTTCTGGGCGATGAAGAAGTTGAAGATGGCTGCCGCCATGACCGCGCTTATGAACAGGGCAAGGAGGAGCTCCACCAGGGTGAATCCGCCTGCAAGCCGGTTGGCGTCCTTCCCGGGGGCAATGCCCTTCGCTGACCGTTTTACCTGACACATTATTGAATTCGTATCCTTCCCGCCTTGTGCACACTGATCCATTTCTTTGTCTCGCGGTTATTGACGAGGTACACGGAGCCCATGCCCATGCCCGCAACACCCCCAGGGCTCACCGGGAGCCCCCGCGAATTGAATGCTATGGAAGGCCGGCCTGCATCGTTTTCGGCAAAGGTCACCCCGTCACCCCCTCCCTTTGAGTGATCGAGTCCGACACCGCTCTTATAATCCGAAAACTTCACCGACGCGAGGATCCTTTCGCCCGCGTCATACTCGTAATCCCGGTCATCATCCTCATACACCACGTAATCGTAAGGGACACCTTCCACGTGCTGGTTGAAGGTGAGGGTACAGAGGGAATTGTTTTTCACCGCCACCATCTTTGCCCGCTGAAGGTGTGACATCACATCCCTGGCCGCGGCCTTCAAGCGGTAATTGGCCATCATGGAACTGATATTCGGGAATGCAATGGCGGACATGATGCTGATGGTGGCCAGTACGATGCCCATCTCGACAAGGGTGAATCCCGTGGGCCGCACGCGTGACTCGACCGTCCCACGTGCAATAAACGCAGGGCGCATATTCTTCCTTTCCGAACAGACCAGCAATGCTCAAGGGGTATAAACGAAGATGGGTTCACCTGCGCATCGGTCAAAAAGGTGCGGAATCGATTGATGGGGGCGCACAACAGACAACGTCATGCGCGCCGGATGCCGTGAACACTACTCAATATAAGTATAGCAGGCACGGCACATGCGTGTCAAAAAAAACATTATATATTCGATTATAAATATCAAATACTTAAATTTTATGATTGTGGATGCCCGCTGTCTGCTGCGGGATAATATATTATTTTTTACCACCTCCATATGGTATTGGATATAAGGTACTTACATTAAACGATGTGAAATTTGATGATCGGCCGCGGCCCTATCGGCGGGGTATCTCGTACATCATGGCGATTTCCTCGCATTCGGGGAATTTGGAGCACTTGAGGCAATCGGACCATATCTTGTGAGGAAGCTGGGATTTGTCGATCTCCGTGAATCCCTGCGAGGAAAAGAATTCCCTTTTGTAGGTGAGACAGAAGATCTTTTTCACCTCCAGGTCAGTAGCCTCCTTGAGGCAGGCCTGTACGAGCCGCGAGCCGATCCCCTGCTTCCAGTGATTTTCGGTAACAGCAAGCGAACGGATCTCCGCCAGATCTTCCCATATGATATGCAATGCGCAGATGCCAAGGATGGCAAGAGCCCCATCTCCCGTCTCTTCCTGGTATACGAAAAAGTCCCTTATGCGGTCGTAGATCTCTGAGAGCGAAAGGGGGAGCAAAAGTCCCCGATGGGCATACTCGTTGATAAGATTCCGTATGACATGGGCATCCCGGATACGAGCCTTTCTGATCATGGGATACACAGGGCCATTTCACGGCCTGCCCGGATTGCCGCGCGATTGATCTCCATGAGGGCGGAATCCCCTTTCCCGGCAAAGGATTCCTCCATCACCCGCTCCAGGCTGTCCGGGGAGACGATTCCGGTCCTGGTGCAAAAGGCGGAGAGGGCGATGATGTTCGCCACCTTGATGGAGCCGAGCCGGTCCGCCTGGTCCGTAATGGGGATGGCCAGCACCTCGATGTCCTCCCGAAGGGAATTGCAGGTGATCAGGGAGGAATTCGCCAGGAGAAATCCGCCGGGTTTTACCCGGGGGGCAAAACGCTCCATGGATGGTTGGTTCATGGCAATGCATGCCCACGGACGGGCCACGATAGGCGAGCCGATGGCCTGATCGGCGATAATCACGGTGCAGTTTGCGGTGCCGCCCCGCATTTCAGCACCATAGGAGGGAAACCAGGTCACCTCCCTGTTGTCGAGCATGCCGGCCATGGCGAGGAGCTTCCCCATAACCATGATGCCCTGTCCGCCGAATCCGGCCATGATCACCTCTTGGTTCATGAATCACATCCCCCTTCACGGGAAACGTCCTTGAACACCCCCAAGGGGAAGACCTTGTGCATGCACTCAGTGATCCAGCGGTTTGCCTCTACAGGAGACATCCCCCAGTTGGTGGGGCATGTGGCGAGGACCTCCACGAGACTGAATCCCTTGTGTTCGAGCTGGACCTGGAAGGCCTTTCTGATGGCTTGTGCAGCCTTTCGAATCCTGGCGGGGGTGTTCACTGCCACCCGCTCGATGTAGGTGGTCCCCTCCAGGGTGGCGAGCATCTCGCAGACCCTGAGCGGATATCCATCCGTGGAGGCCTTCCGTCCGAAGGGGGTTGTCTTGGTCTTCTGACCGGGGAGGGTGGTGGGGGCCATCTGTCCTCCGGTCATGCCGTAAACGGCGTTATTGACAAAGATGAAGGTAACGTTTTCACCCCGGTTCGCCGCATGCACGATTTCTGCGGTACCGATGGAGGCAAGGTCCCCGTCCCCCTGGTAGCTGAACACAACAAGGTCGGGACGGGCTCGCTTGATGCCGGTGCATGCAGCAGGCGGACGTCCGTGGGCTACCTCCAGCACGTCGCAGGCAAAATAATCGTAGGCGAAAACGGCGCATCCCACCGGGGCGATCCCGATGGTCCTGTCCAGGATATTGAAATGGTCGATTGCCTCAGCCACTAGGCGGTGAATGATGCCGTGGTGACAGCCGGGACAGAAACGGAAGGGAACCGGCTTGAGTGCGGCCGGCCTCACGAATATGGCACGGGATGTGTTCACTGCGCTGTGATTAGAAATGACGCTTCACCACCTTCAGAACCTCCTCCGGGTCGAAGATGCTCCCCGCCGGCCTTCCGTAGAAGGAGACCTCGGCGAGCCCGTTGACCGCCAGACGGCAGTCCTCGATCATCTGTCCGAGATTGAGCTCCAGCGCAAGAAATCGGATATGGCCTTCGTTGCCTTGTACCAGCCGGAGGAGGGCCTTATTCGGAAAAGGATAGAGCGTTATGGGTCTCAGGAGGCCCACCGGGAGCCCTTCATCCCGTGCCATGTACACCACGGAACGCGCAACGCGCGCTGCAGTGCCGAAGGCCACGATGCACAGCTCCGCATCCTCGGTCATGAAGGATTCATACCGGGGCAGTTCCTCCTCTATCTGCTGGTATTTCCGAAACAGCATCCAGTTGCGCTCCTCAAGCTCCCCCTCACCCATAAAGAGACTCTTGATCACCCTGGGGGGCCTTCCCTGCGCCCCGGTGAGGGCCCAATCCTTCTCGGGCAGGGGAGGAGGGGGCGCCTCCTCCGGGTAGTCGATCGGTTCCATCATCTGCCCCAGGATCCCGTCGCCGAGCACCAGCGTGGGGGTCCGGTAACGGTCGGCAAGATCGAACGCCTCCCGGGTAAAGTCCATCATCTCCTGTACGGAGCCGGGGGCGAGGCATATGGTGCGGTAGTCCCCGTGGCCCCCGCCCCTGGTGGCCTGGAAATAGTCCCCCTGGGAGCCTGCAATGTTTCCGAGGCCGGGCCCCCCCCGCATGATGTTCACGATCACCGCCGGCAGTTCCGCCCCTGCCAGGTAGGAGATACCCTCCTGCTTGAGGCTGATCCCTGGGCTCGAGGAGGAGGTCATGGCGCGCACTCCTACCGCGGATGCTCCGAATACCATGTTAATGGCGGCAAGCTCGCTTTCGGCCTGCAGGAAGACATTTCCGGTCTGGGGCATCCGCCATGACATGTACGCGGGGATTTCATTCTGGGGGGTGATGGGGTACCCGAAATAGCACCGGCACCCGGCCTGAACGGCACCCTCGCATACCGCCTCATTCCCCTTCATCAGTATCCGTGTTGTCTTCGATCCCCTTTTTTTGTTCATAGTTCACATGCCTCGTCAAAAAAACGTATTCATTATAGCACATATCCTTCATTCGTAAAGATGCGACAAAGACCATCGAGCAATTGCATTTTTATTGGTCTATAGCGGTCAGGCATGCGTCATTCCAGCATGCGGATCTGTATGGCGAGGTCGGGACACATCAGTGCACACGAGGCGCAACCGGTGCACTCTTCCGGGTCTGTGAGCACGGCATAGTGGAACCCGGACGCATTCAGGTCCTCGCTCAGGCTGAGGAGGTGATGCGGGCAGGCCTCGATGCACAACTCGCACCCCTTGCACCAGTCCTTTTCTATGGTAAGGTGAATACCCTTTAATCGCTGCATGATCAGGTTTCCTCCATTACAAGGGCAGGGAAAAGGAGAACGTGGACCCCTTGCCGGACTCACTCTCCACCCATATCTCTCCGCCATGAAGCTTCACGAATTCCTTCACGATGCTCAATCCGAGTCCCGTACCCCCGTATTTTCGATAGATGATGCTGTCCGCCTGCCGGAAGGGATCGAAGATGACCTTTTGGTCCTCGGGGGCGATACCGATCCCCTGGTCCTGGACGGAGACAACGAGTCGTTTGGGCTCCTGATTCACCCGGATGACGATCTCGGCGTGCTTTCGTTCCGTGTACTTAACGGCGTTGGTAAGGAGATTGAGAAGGATCTGTTTCACCTTGCTGCGGTCCGAACGTATGCACGGGAGATTGTCGGGCACGATGGTCGTGACCGTGATCCCCTTCTGATTGATGATCTGCTCGGTGATATATATGACCTCGTCGATCACCTCATTCAGATGGACCGTTTCCATGTGTACCTCGATCTTGCCCGATTCGATCTTTGACAGGTCGAGAAGTTGTTCGATGAGGTCCTGGAGTATGCTGCTGTTGCGCTTGATGCGGTTGAGGCTGTCGATCTGTTTCTTGGCAAGCCGCTGGTTGTCCTGGGCGGTCAGCAGGTTGGTGTACCCGATGATGGAGGTAAGCGGGGTTTTGATCTCATGGCTCACCGTGGCAAGGAACCTGGACTTCAGGCGATCGAGCTCGGTCAGCCGGATGTTTGCCTGCCTGAGCTTCTCGTTTGCCTCCTCGAGTTCCCTTGTGCGCAACTGGACCTTGCGGTCCAGTTCCTGGGCCCACTCGCTCAGCTTTTCCTTTGATTTCTCCAACTCCCAATAGGCCTTCTTGAGCGCCTTCTGGTTCGACAGGAGTTCGCGGTTGGTCTCCTTTAATTCCTCCTGCATGAGTTTGAGCATGGAGATGTCGCGAAAGGTCTTGACCCCGCCGATGATGTTTCCCTCTTCGTCCTTGAGCACGTCGATGCTCGCGAGAATGGCAATGGGGCCGCGATTCTTGGTATGGATGATCTTTTCGAGATTGACCACCGGCCGGTTCAACGAGATCACAGCCTTCAGGCAATTCTCACAATCGGCGTCTTTGAAGACATCCCAGCAGAATTTGCCCAGTACCTCCTCTGCCTGGTACCCGGTAATCTGCTCGGCTGCCCTGTTGTAGGAGGTGATGTGAAATTCCTTGTCCAGTGAGATGATTCCTTCGGCAATGCTCGACATGATCTTTGCCATCTTGTCCTTTGCCTCGGCCAACTCCCGGGTGCGTTCAAAGACCTTGTCCTCGAGGTCCCGGTTGAGCTCCTCGAGTTCCTTGGTCACCCTGGTCAGGTTCTTATTGGCCTTTTTGAGGTTCTGGAGCAATTCCCTGTTTTCATGGGCGAGCCGTTGCTTTTCTATGGCGTTGCGCACCGTGGCCTTCACCTCGTCGACCTTGTAGGGCTTGACGATGTAAGCGTAGGCACCCTCGTTAAGGGCATTGATGCTGGTTTCCAAGGTTGCAAAGGCGGTCAGCATGATGGGAAGGCAATCGATCCCTTTATATTTGATGATCTTGAGAATATCGAGGCCGCTGGTATCAGGGAGCATGATATCGATGATCGCTACCAGGCACCGGTTCCCGTCCAGAAATTCAAGCCCCGTATTTCCATCCGTGGCGGTGGCCACCGTATACCCTTCGTCCTCCAGAAGATCTTTAAGGGTTTCGCACTGATAGATCTCATCATCGATGATCAGGATATCCAATGAGGAAGGCATTGTTTTATGGGGTGACGGCCTCGGTTTCGAAGGCTGGCAGATCGATGATAAATCTTGTAATTTTTTTTTCCTGGCTTTGAACACCTATCTCTCCATGATGGTCCTTGATGATGCCATAGCTCACGCTCAAGCCCAGGCCGGTGCCCTGACCGACGGGTTTGGTGGTGAAGAAGGGATCGAATATCCGCTTCATGTTCTTCTGACTGATCCCCATACCGTTGTCCTCGATCCGGATCTGGACCCATGGCTTGTCGTCGACGGTCATATTGTGTACCGAGAGCTTGATCTTCTTTCTCCCCTTGCTGTCGAACTGGCCGAACCGCTTGTTCAGGCTGAACTGGGCATTGTTGATCATGTTGAGGAGCACCTGCTGGATACGGCCGATGTTCACCTTCAGCCGGGGAAGGGAGTCATCGAAATCCCGCTCCACCTGGATTCCGTCCAGGTTCAATTGTTGTTCGGTCAAGGAAAGGGTGGACTCGACGATGGGGATGATGTTCTCGTAGTTGTATTCCTGGATGTTCTGTCGTGAAAAGGTCAGAACGTCCCCTGCGATCCTTCCGATCCTGGTCCCTTCCTCGAGTATCCTCTCGGCATAGTTGAAGATCTCGCTGTTGGGTGCGGCCTCTGCCTTGATGAGTGTGGCGAAGAGTATCATGCCGTTCAAGGGATTCTTGATCTCGTGGGTGAAATTGGCCAAAAGCTCGCCCATCGACGCCAGCTTGGAGGCCTGAATGAGCTGCTCCTGCAATTGCTTGTGATCGGTGATATCCCTGAAGTTCTGCACCGCGCCCAGTATCTCCCTGTTCTTGCCCCGGATGGGGGCTGCGCTGACCAGGAGGGGGATCAGGCGTCCGTTCTTGTCCTCTATATAGATCTCCAGCCCGGATACCCGTTCGCCCTTTCGAATGGTCTTTTCGATAAGCTTCGTGCAGTCGTGGCACATGCTTTGAAAGATCTCCGTGTGATCCTTTCCCAGTACTTCTTCAGCCTTGTATCCGGTAATCAGCTCCGCCTGCCGATTGAACAGGGTGATCTTCCATCGCTTGTCCACGGTGCACAGTCCATCGGCCAGACTGTCGATGATGGTCTCCGTCCAGGTCATCTGCTCCCTGAGCTGCTTGGTCCGCTGACGGATCTTGGACTCAAGCTCCCTGTTCATGGTATCGACCTCTGTCTTTGCCTGTAAGAGCGCCTTGTTGGAGGTCTTCAATTCCTGGAGGAGCCGCTTGTTCTCGAGCACCAGCCTCTGCTCGGCAATGGCACGCTGGATGGTTTCCTTGATGGTCTTGACATCGAAGGGCTTGACGATATAGGCATAGGCCCCCTGATTGAGCGCCTTTATGGAATTCTCGATGGTGGCGGATGCGGTGAGCATGATCGGATAGGTGTCGGTAGTGATTTTTTTGATTGTCTTCAATACGTCAAGACCGCTGATATCCGGAAGATTGATGTCGATGAACACCACATTGAAGAAGCGTTTTTGTACCGCGGTGATGGCATCAGTGCCGTTTTCCGCGGTGGAGACATCATACCCCTCGTCCTGGAGGATATCGGTGAGCGTCTCCCGCATGCCCAGTTCATCATCGATGACCAATATCGCGTTGTTGTTATTCCGCATGGCCCTTTTTTCCTCTCATGCCAAGCATGACCTTTCGTTCCTGGCACAGCCTGGTGATGATATCCAGAAGTCGTGAAGGCTTGAAGGGCTTGGTGAGACATTCATACACCCCCGCCTTCTGGGCTTCCATGATCAAGTCGGGTGCAGTATAGGCGGTCATAAGGATAACGGTGGTATCCGGGTTTATCTGCTTGATGAGCTTCAATGCATCCACCCCGTTGATCCCCGGCATGATGATGTCCATCAGGATGATGTCGAAGGTCGCCCGTCTGTTCATTTCAATGGCGGCGGACCCATCCTGAGCGGACTCCACGTTATAGCCGACGTCCTCCAGTATATCCAGGAGGGTTTCACACATGCCGGGTTGGTCGTCCACGACCAGGATCTTTACCTCGTTGTTTCCTTTCATGGATAGCACCGCATTGTTTCATGCCAGGTCTTCAACCGGCTCCATAGTAAAGGTGATGGTGAAGGTCGTGCCCTTGCCCATGGTTGATTCCACGTCTATCCTCCCGCTGAGATGCTCTATGATGGACTTCGTGATCGCCAACCCGAGACCGATCCCTTTGGCCTTCGTGGTGAAGAAGGGATCAAAGAGCTTATCCAGATCCTCCTCCGGTATGCCGCACCCGGTATCGGAAACGCTCAGTTCCACCGTGTTTCCCTTTTTCTGCGTGGTGATGGTGATCTGGCCGCTCGACTTTCCCATCGCGTGTTCGGCATTGTAGATGAGATTCACCAGGACCTGATGGATCTGGTCCTTGTCTCCCATAATGGGGGGCAGGCTTGCATCCAGGTTTCGTTCAACGGTGATGTCCTCCCGCACCCGAATCCGGTGAAGCGAGGAGTCGATGGTCGCATTCAGGTCGAGGGGGGCAAGGTCCGGCTTCTTGCGTCGCGAAAACCCCAGGAGATCCCCGATGATCTTGTTCGAGCTTTCTATCTCGTTTTCAATGATCTCAAGGTGCTTCAAGAGCTTGGATTGATCCGATCCCACCTTGCTCTTGAGGTAGTAGGCGGAATTTTGTATGACCGCGAGCGGATTCCGCAGCTCGTGCCCAACCGATGATGCAAGACGGCCCAGCACGGCGAGTTTTTCGGAGAGGATGAGCTGCTGCTCCGTCTCCTTCAACTCCCTGGTCATCCTTTTCCAGTCCGATATGTCCCGAAACACCTCGCACCCGCCCATGATGTTTCCCTTCCAGTCCTTGAGGCAGGATGCGCTGGCCATAATGGGCATGGTGTCGCCTACCTTGTCCTTTGTCTCGATCTCCACGTTCAGGATCGGCCGGTCCTCCCGTGCCGACCTCTTTATGGCACAGAGGTCTTCGCAGATATTGCTCTTGAAGATCTCCCGGCATTTCCTGCCGAGGGCGTCCTTGGCTGTATACCCGGTGAGACGTTCACATGCCTTGCTGAAGTAGGTGATGGTCATGTTGTTGTCAACCGTGAATACCGGATCGGCGATGGCATTGAGGATCGTTTTGCTGGTTTCGACCTGATGGCGCAGGGAGATGATCATCTGGTTGAATGACTCGGCCAGGCTGGTCAGTTCCCCCTTTCGCTCGATCACCAGCAGCTCGGACAGGTCGCCGGCGGCGATCCTGATTGCCGAGGTATCCAGTATCCGCAAGGGACGCAGGATGGACGTGGAGATATAGGTGATAAGGGTGAGGCCGAATACCACCGCCAGGACGAATATCCCAAACATCCACCGGTGGGACCGATCCCAGGCCTGCTCTGCCGCCATGCGGGCGGAGGCCATATGCAGATCGTGCATCCTCAAAAGCTCCCTGATATGATCACGCGAATCGATGGCAAGCTTATCCATCCTTTTCATGATCTCGCCGGCCAATTTACGGTCGGAGACCGCATTGAAGGAGAAAATATCGTCCGAAAGCCGCTTGATCTTTTGAAAGTCACTCTCCACGAGTTCCATGAGGTGCCTTTCATCTTCCCGCGCAAGCATGTAGCAGTGATCCAACGCCTTCCCCACCTTTTTCTCGAGATTGATACTGTTCTCCCGCTCCACGGGATCACCGGTGATCAGGTAGTCATTCGCAGGCATGATATAGTCGGTGATGGCGGTCTGTGCATCATAGATGGCGCGCTCGTGGGGGATCTCGTTGAGGATCTTTTTAAAGGCGTCATGCACGTTCCTGTTCTGACGGTACACCACCATCCCGCTGACCAGCATGAAGGCGAGCAGGGCGAGGATAACGAAATAGAGCCGGGGCGCGATCCCGATCCCCTTATGCAGGCGGTTCACTGTATTCTCCTTGGTGAAGTGGTCCTTCTCAAGAATCTTGCCTCTCATGAAAATGGCTCCTTTTTTGCCCTCTGCTCTATAGACCCGGCGGCGGGACCTCCATCCGCTCACATCGATTCAATACGCGCAGCGAGCGGCGCCGCATTGAGAATATTGAATGATTACATAGTAACATATATTGTTAAGTAATTAAATAACTTACTCTATAGGAACTACATACCCTATTATGATCGAAGATACGTCAAATATCAACAATGATGAGTGTTATAGAGTTGTCCCTGATTTTTCCAGTATTTCGGAGGCATGCCGCAGGGCGGTTTCGGACTGGCTGTCGCCTGCGATCATCTTCGCAAGCTCTCGTATCCGTTCCCCGGTGGAGAGAGGGGTTACCTCGGTGAGCGTCCTTCCCCTTTCGACCCGCTTCGATACCAGAAAATGGGTGGATGCGTTGCTCGCAATCTGGGGCAAATGGGTGATGCAGATGATCTGGCGTTTGGAGGCGAGGTCTTTCATCTTCTGACCAACCTTCACTGCGGCGCTCCCGCCGATGCCGGTATCGATCTCATCGAACACCAACGTGAGCACCTGGTCGGCCATGGCAAGACATGACTTGAATCCGAGCATCACCCGTGATATCTCCCCGCCTGAGGCAATTCGTGCCAAGGGCCTGGGATCCTCCCCGGGATTTGCGGAAAAGAGGAATTCGATCTCGTCGAAGCCCCGCGCGGTCATGTTTTTCGGGGGACCCTGATCGGAGACCGGGGGATGGGAATGTGACACCACAAACCGTGCCTGCCCCAAGGCAAGATCATTCAACTGCGCCTCAATACCCTGCTCGATCCGCCTTGCCACCCGGCGCCTCTTTTCCGACACATCGAGTGCATGCCGGCGCAGGTCCTGCCAGCGTTCATGCATCGCATCCTCGGCGTTCCGAATTCTCTCCTCATAGTTCTCGAGCAATTCCCATCGTTCCTCCATCGTGTTCCGAAGTCCGATCAATTCCTCAAAGGTCCGCTGGTATTTCTTTTTCAATCTGCTGATACAATCCAGTCGCTCCTGCACCCGTTCGAGATGATCGGGACTGAAATCCTGTTTGGATTCATATTCCATGAGCTGGTGGGTGATATCCTCGATCTGTATGAGTACGCCGTTCAGGGTCTCTTCCATGGGGCGAAAACGGAGATCAAGGGAGGAAAGCGACTGAAATCTTCCCAGGGCATCACCCAGTGTCTCGGTGACCGATCCCTCGGACTGATACAGGGTGTTGAGAAGGGAGGAGGTCAGCTCACGGATCTTGACTGCATGAGCCAGGATATTCTGCTCGCCGAGGAGTTCTTCCTCCTCACCCGGCACCAGGCGGGCGACTTCGAGCTCCTTTCGCTGGAAGGCGAGGATTTCCCGCTCCCGCGCGCTCTCTTCCCGCCGACGCACCAGTTCCTCCCATGTGTTGCGTGATGCCTGGTAGGCATGAAAGGAATCGCTCACCTGCATCACGTCCCCCTCGAGATTGCCGAAGCGGTCCAGGATATCCA
Source organism: bacterium (assembly GCA_049472315.1). Classification (GTDB taxonomy): domain Bacteria; phylum SZUA-182; class SZUA-182; order DTGQ01; family JAFGSM01; genus JBLIRM01. The sequence continues at coordinate 36,954 of JBLIRN010000014.1, read as the reverse complement.
GGTGGCGTGACGGATTGAGCAGGATCTGATGTTCATGTTGTCCGTGGATATCCACCAGCCATGAACCGATGGCATCCAGGAGGGACACCGGAACCATGTGGCCGTTCACATAGCACCGGTTGGCCTTTTCCGAGCGAAAGATGATCCGCCTGATGATCAGGTCGTCCTCAGGGGCGCAGGGACATCCCGCCGATTCAAGGCAGGCGTGGACCGGATGCCCCTCGTCGAGACGGAAGGCGGCCTCCACCTCAGCCGATTCCTCTCCGGTGCGTATGAAATCCGTTGAGGCACGTCCTCCGAGGAGAAGATTGAGGGCATTGATCAGGATGGTCTTTCCCGCCCCGGTCTCCCCGGTGAGGATGTTCAGGTGGGGATCGAAACTGATGGAGAGTTGGTCGATGAGGGCAAAGTTCCTGATATGGAGTTCCTTGAGCACAAATGCTATCCCCTTTCCCCCCACTTCAGCTTTGTTCTGAGCACGTGGTAGTAATCGGTCCCTTCCGGCTGAATGAGCTTGATCGTATGCGCAGCCTTGGTGACCTGGACCGTGTCGCCCGGCTTTAATCCCGTCACCACCTGACCATCGGCGCACAGGAGACACTCCGAGCCGTTTCCGATCCCCTTTTCCTGTACCACCACCACGATCCTTTCGTCATCGGGGATGACAATCGGTCGGTTGGTGAGGATATGGGGACAGATGGGGGTGATGAGGATGGCGTGGAGCTTCGGGTGAACGATAGGTCCGCCGGCGGAGAGTGAATAGGCGGTGGAGCCGGTGGGCGTGGAAATGATCAGGCCGTCGGAGAGGAATGTGTTGATCCACGCGCCGTCTACCGAAATGCTGAGATTGACGAGCCTGCTGTGAGGCCCGCTGTTGATGACCACGTCATTGAGCGCAAACGATGATTGTTTGATGGTTCCGTCGTACTGCTTGACCGTTGCGTGCAGCACCATGCGTTCGTCAAGGGTATATCTGCCGTTGATGACCTGCTCCAGGGTGGCAACGGCGTCATCTGCCTTTACATCCGTTAAGAAGCCCAGGCTGCCGAGATTGACGCCGAGCATGATAATGCCCGAGTGTCCTATGTGACGGGCGACCCTCAGCAGTGTCCCATCCCCTCCCAGGACCAGGACGATATCTGCGACCCCGGGGAGCTCGTCGATACGGCACACGGAAAACCCTGCCCGCACCGTTTCACCCACCACCTGTGCCGTATTCGTATCCAGAAAGATGGTAAAGGACCGGGTGGAAAGCCACCCGATGATCTCCAAAAGCATGGGGCCGGCCCTTTGGGGGTCAGGGAGGGATACGATCCCGATCCGTTTCAAACTCCTCTTCATCGAGGTCTCCCCACTGGCAGAATAAGCAGGGGCTCATGTCCCTTGGGGAGGGGGAGGATTTTCTTCATGGTCTCATCCTCGAATGCACCCACAATGCCCACGTGAAGGCCGAGGGATTCCGCCTGGAGGAAGCAGTTCTGGGCCACATGACCCGCCTCGAAATGGGCATAGCGAATCCCCCGCTCTTTATATTTCCCGGTTATTCTCGCATATTCGACGGCTATGAGGATCATGCCGGGTGCCTCGGCCATCCAGCCCTGATAGAGGGATGCCTCGGCAACCTTCTTCCTCATATCCTCGGATGAGAGGCGCATCAGGGCATGCTGCAGCGGTTCGTAGTGGTACACACCGGCACTCAAGGATCCGGTGCCGCCCTCACCGGCAATGAGATAGATGTCGAGGGGATAGAGTGCCCCGGCTGACGGGGCAGCCCTCATCCCCATACCCCCCTCGGAGGTGATGCCCTGGGCCGCCCACAGGATCTGGCCCCATTCCTCCATGGAAAGGGGGTCTGGTGAAAAATTCCTGCGCGTGCGTCGCGCCTTGATCGCCTCTTCCACCGAGACCGTGCCCGTAAGGGCGGGGGAGGGAAGGGGGATACGGGCGGTGTCCTGCGCGGACCGCCCCGTGCCCATGGCCCAGGATACGCTCAGTGGGATTACGGTGATCAGCATCCCCATGATCGAGAAGAACAGCGGGGCTTTATGAGAAATGATGAGCATAGCCGGCTTCTTAATAAAAATGTGACTGCTCAATATTCTCCGGGAAGGGGGATGCGCCAAAAAAACTTCGTGAGGCGGAGCGAATCGGAGCTGCTATATTGCTCCTTCCAGTCACCTTTGCCTATAAGGCTCGCTTCGGGCACGCCTCAACTCGCCCTTCGGGCTCGAAATGAAGCAAGCCTTTCAGCTTTTCAAAAGAAGCCTTTTTATAGTAGCTTCGCCTCGCTCCGCTCTGACAAAGTTCGGTTGGCGTGCTAATCCTCAGCTTGCCCACAGGCTGTAGTGCTCGTCTGCAGGCACACGGGCGCATCCCCCTTTCCCGCATAATCCCATATTACTTGCAGCGCAGGGTGGGCAGTCAGCAAAACATCATGGAATTACTCTCAAAAAGCAGTTTAATCCCGGTCCTGGTGTTTGTCAAGATTGCCCGATCCGTCCGTGCCGGTGAGATCCCTTATCTGACGGTGATATCGTTCCCGAGCGGTGTTGAAGAAATCAAGGGCCACGGGCGTCCGGTAGTCCGGGTATGTCCAGTCAAGCGGCTGCCAGCCCGCCCTCCTCGAATAGATCAGGGTGACCTCCGCAAAAATCCCCTGCGAGAGATAGATGCGGTGTGCGTGGTTCTTGGTTGTGGCCAGAACGACATTCGAAAGGGTGAGGATGCCGGGATCCATATTTACCCTGCGCATGAGCCTTTTTCCCCTCATCTCGCCGATCAATGCCTCCATCTCGTTGGTGCGGCATTTTATGTCTGCAAGATGGTCTGCATGGACCAGGGTGTGAAAACACACAAATTTCCTCTTCAGGTACGGGCCCATTTCCTCGCAATAGTAGCCGGTATGATCGAAGGAGTGCACCGGGCTCTCGGCGTCGATCGGACCGAAGCGGTCGGCAAGGCGTGCGGCGATCTCGTCGAGGCTGCTGTGTTGCGAAAGGATAAGCCCCATAAAAAGCTTGGCAGGGGGTGGGGAGGCCGCAATCGCCTGCGCGATCCTTCTCGTCATTGTTATAACCCCTTGGTGCCATACATGGGTAAAGCAGGCCGTCGGTTCGTTATTCGCCCAGGATCTGTATCAGGATGGTGCGCTGGCGGGGGCGATTGTCGAAATCGATGATCACGATCTGCTGCCATGTGCCGAGAAGGAGCCTTCCGTCGCTGAAGGGAATGGTCAGGGACGGGCCCAGGAGCGCCGCGCGGACATGGGCAAATCCGTTACCGTCACCCCACCGGGCGTCATGGTGATAGCGGATGGATCGGGGGGCCATTCGCTCAATGGCCTCGGAAAGGTCCTGCAATACCCCCGATTCATACTCGATAGTGGTGACACCCGCAGTGGAACCGGGGACAAACACGACCGCAACCCCATCCTTGACGCCCGACTCCTTCACCTCCTCCCGAACAGAGGGGGTGATATCCAGGATGTCTGTGTTCCCCTTTGTCTTAAGGGTAAGCTCTCGTGTAACGACCGCCACGGTGTCATCCTCCAGGCATGCCGGGTGCGCCCGCAATCGAATCCTGCCCTGGGGCAGGGCACCTCCAGGTGCCCCGCGGCCGAACGCCCCATATGCTTACAGTGTACACGATATTGCCCATTCAGGCAACAGATCCTGGGATTTCTGGGATTTCAGGTGTGGTATTGTGTGATATTGAAGGGATGTCTCACCACGCGACCGATCCTGCTCAACAGGCAATGGGATGCCATCAGGCATCTTGTGCAGCACCATTTTCGGGCGGCTATACACATGAGGACACCTACGAAGGTGAAGGCGATCAATGCACCGATGACATAGGGATCCGGCTCAAAAAAAAGGGAGATGGTCATGAAAACAGGAGGGATCCCCGCATAGGAGAGAAGATAGACCACGGGCCAGCGCATCCTTCCGAACATATGGGGATCACCCCGGTCGCACAAAAGGGGAACGATCCTCCCCCATCCCAAGGGGCACGGCAGGCCGTAATAGGAGCAATTGCGGCAGAGTCTTATTCGAATGATATAGAGATAATTCGCCATGCTCCACGCCGCCCATATCCCCCCGTACCATGCCGCACCTGGTACGGCAGAGCGCGCGATGCCCAGGAGGCCTGCTGCAACAACGAGGAGAAACAACCCATTGAGCACAAGGGTGAGCATTGAATGTCCTTTATTCATGGCCACTCCTTATGCTACTATAGCAACGGGTCGGCAAACAATAGCGAGGCCCTGGATGCCGGCAGGGAGCCCTTGATCACTCCTGTATGGAAACCGATCATTGAAAGGAGGAGAGGCAATGTTGGCGGAATTCAGCATCATTCCCGTGGGCGAGGGTGAAAGTCTGAGCGGCCTGGTTTCCCTGGCTGTAGAAATCGTCCACAACAGCGGCCTTGAGTATCGCGTGAATCCGATGGGGACAGTTGTGGAGGGTCGTTGGGACGAGATCATGGACCTTATAAAATGCTGCCATGATGCGGTGAGAAAGAAAGGTTGCCGGGTCGTCACCACCATCACGATTGATGACCGGTCGGATTCAGCATCGAGAATAGACAGAAAACTTGAATCACTGGAAGATAAAATAGGCCATTCGTTAAAGAAATAGTTTAAGGTAATTTCTTTGCAAATTCATGGTGGTATGGTATAATTATTATAAATGGGGAACTGTAGACGTATGCCTATTTACCTCATCTCAATAATGAGCGCAAAATTTAAATTGTTATAGATTTTATCATTTAAATCAATATGATCGATGTTTGGAGGTGATACGCGCATACCTTTTCACGCATGCAAATCCTTAAACGCAATCCTTACGTCATGAGAACCCATTAACGTGATTAACGCATAGAGTGTTGAAGATATAGGAATCAACATTCGGAGATCCTGATGGGAGAGAGAGGATGATGATTATGAAAAAAGGGGGCTGCGAGAGGGTCTGGTTGACGGGTCTTGTTTTGATTGTCCTGTGCCTGCTGGCCGTTCAGGCACCCGCGCAGGTGTATCCGGGAAACTACGATCCGACATACCTTCCGCCCGTTACCTATTATTACACAAGTCCATTGGCCTTCAGCAATTATGGGTATTTCAACTCGATTACCGATCCCTTTTATAACCTCGGATACGGATTTTTTCCCCCCATTCCGGGGAACCTGCTTGGATATTACTATGCTAATCCCTTTTTAAACCCATATCAGAACTATTTATACAACTTTTTTGGTAAGGAGACATATCCTTATATGGGTTCACCCTATACGACCACATATCCCTTTACCACGCTGCCCGGCACCCCGCTTCCTTACACGCGGTTTAGTTATCCTTCGTATACCTATGGAACACCGGACTTCTACCTGAGCTGGGTATTGCTCCAGTAGCTGTAACAGGTTACCGATAACCCATAAAGACATGCCGAAAGGCTGCGGCGCCTTCGATGGTAAGGTGCTCCGATCAAGATGAATTGATAAGGGGGTGTTGCCTAAAGGAGATGAACACAAGAACACGAAAGGAACAGTGGACGAGTTGTTTCTGTTGGTTGGGGTATACGATAAAACAAAAGGAGTATATGGTATGTCATTAAAAAGCACTATCAGAACCGTTGTTTTCATCTGTGTTGTCATGGTTGTCTTTGGGCTTTTGGGAAACAGGCTGGCAACTGCACAGACATGGACCGCAATGCCGCCCTACAATTTCTTGTGGCCCCTCTGGTCACCCGCCCTGTCTCCGGTCAGTGCGACCACCGGGCTGCCGACACCCATCGTGAGCAACCTCTTTCCATCGACAACGCTTCCTGTACAGCCAGGACTGGCGTGGAACCCGGCGATCAGCTATCCCTACTTCCTGTATAATTCACCGGTAGGGATGCAATATTACGATATCATTTACGGAATAAACGCCTGGCCGCCGTCATATGCGTTGAATCCTACAATAGGCGGTGCATTACCGCTGGGCCTGCCTACGGGTTTCAATCTGCTCCCGGCAACCGATCCCCTGTGGATCCAGTCGAACCTGCCGACAGCCAATCTGGCCTATGTGGCACAATATCCGACGCTGGCCCTTGCTGCCTACAATCTCACGCTGCCTCCGAATCTCACTGGGTTGAATCCGTGGCTGGCCTCCTTGATCAATCCAACGCCGGCCTTTTCATCACTGCTGACTGCAGCTCAGATCCTGGGATACTAATTCCCGTCAAGGTAAAAAAAGGCCCGAGGTCTGATGACCCCGGGCCTTTTTGTGTCTCATGCCCATCAATGGAAATGTGCTCCTGAGTTTTCCTTCCAGGGACCGTATCAATAGGGCTCCATGGCCTCCGTTTTTACCAGTTGTTCGATCTTGGTGGCATTCACGGGAAAGGCCATGGTCACCACTGCGCCACCCTTCGGATCATTCGCAATGCTCAGTTTCCCGCCGTAGTCCCTGACTACCTTTTGAACGATGGAGAGGCCTAATCCCACCCCCACGGTATTCTTGGTGCTGAAGAAGGGATGGGTGGCGTATTTAAGTGCGGTTTCGGTAAAACCCGGCCCGAAGTCCTTGATGGCAATACATATGGATTTTGTTTTGTTTAAAAAGTAGCCATTCCCCAAATCCTCGTCCGATTCATAAACCTCGATAATCGCCTCGCATTTCTTACCGGCCACCTCGTAGGAATTTTGTATGAGCAGGGTCAATGCCTTGATGATCTGCGCCTGGTCACACAACAGCTCGGTCTTTGGATTAAGCTTGTTGTTCACGCTGATCACCATATTCGGCCAGTGAAGTCGTGCGGCGAACAGAAAATCGTTGAGTATCTTCTCCACATCGAATCGTTTGACATCCGATGCAAAAACCTCCGTAAGATAGAACATCTGGTGGATGAGGCTCTGTATCCGCTCCAGGCTTGTGTCAACCCGATGGAGATACTCCATGTCCTTCTCGGAAAAGTTGGATCGCTCCTGCATGAACTTGATATACCCGACCGCCACGGTGAGGAGATTGTTGAAATTGTGGGCAACCCCCTTGATGAAGATCCGGTTGCAGTTCAGATTCTCGGTCTCGATCAATGCCTGCTCGTATGCGAGATTTCTTTTATAAAGGGTGTGCAGGCGAATCTGGGTATTGACCCTCGCAAGCATCTCCCTGATATTCACCGGTTTTTCCAGGTAATCGACCGCCCCCAGGTTCAAGCCGCGGAGCTTATCCTCGTGTTCATTTCGAACGGTCAGGAAGATGACGGGAATGTTTTTGGTCTTTTCATCCGACTGGAGCTTGCTGCAGACCTCGAAACCATCCATGTCGGGCATCATGACATCCAGGATGATCAGGTCGGGATTCAGGGTGAGGGCCTTGTGAAATCCCTCTCCCCCGTTTTCCGCGGTGGAAACCGTGTACCCCTCTTTCTGAAGGACCTTCCCCAGAAATTTCCTCACGGAAAAGTCGTCATCCACCACCAGGATGTGGGGCACCGATTGGTTCCAGTTGAAATCGTCCAGCCTGTCCGCGTGCATATGGTTCCTCCGTCACTAAGATCGCCGGTTGTAAAGCTCTCCAGGGACGTTCTTCCCAACCTCACCCAAACAGGCTCGTGATAGGCCGGCCGATGCTGCAACCTCCTTGGCCGGCGCAATGCCAATCCTAAGGAATGCACGCTCGAACCTTCGGTAAGAATCTCTGATAGTGCGGCATGTCCTTTATCAGGAATCCGTCGCACGTTATCTCTTTATCGGTTAAACCCAGTGATACGGATCGGATGGATTATATGCAAGAAGCATTCCGTGTTTGTGCATCCCATGGCGGAAACGACATAATATGCTGATTTACAAAGAATAGATTGCGTCCACAAGGGTCAGGGATTGCCATGTCGGGTGTTCATACTTTTCGCGGGAGTGTGAAAAAATTACCACAGAACCAGTTTCTATGAAAATAACTTCACTGCATGCCGATCATCTCACAATTACCCCAAAATCGGTTGTTTGTGAAGAGGATGCCGATACAACCGGGTGATTTATCCGATAAATATAAAGATATATCCATCGAGCGCAGGGCAATGAGTTCTCCGCTCCGGTGCCTTTTCGTCGGAGCGATACAAGGAGGGACAATGGTGGATCGAAACAACCGGCTTCATAGCAGGGGTGATCTTTTAAAAGGGGTCACTGCCGCTCGGACACGGCATATATGTCGAAGGAGATTCACCCTAACGGAATTCCTTGGAAAGGGATCTCCGCATGGATTCACCATGGTTGAGATACTCATCACCGTCACGATCGTCGCCACCCTGGGCGCCATTGCCGTTCCCTCATATACCAACTACCTCTACAAGACACGGGTGGCGCGGGCAATCACCGAGATCCGGGTCATGGAGAGGGATATCTGGTCATACCAGGTGGACACCGACAACCCCACCTTCGAATTGAACAACGACGACCTGCCGCAGACGCTCGATGACATCCACTTCGGGAGCCAGAGAGATCCCTGGGGAAACCTTTATCAGTATAACCCCTATGACAGCGCCCATAAAGGGGTCGAGGGCAAGATGCGACAGTGCCGTTTTCTCAAGCCGCTCAATACCGACTACGACCTCTTCAGCATGGGGAAGGATGGGTTGAGCGAGCCGGGCATTGATGCAAAAGTGAGTTACGACGACGTCATTCGGGCAAGCAATGGGGCATTCGTGGGGCTTGCATCCGAATTCTAAGAGGGATTAATGGGGATACGAATCGACGAGACATTCCTGAAGAGCAAGGTTGCACGCCGGATATTCGCATTGTTTATACTCTGCGCACTGATCCCGCTCGTAGCGATCTCCGTCATCTCATTCACCCAGGTATCGAAGCAGCTTGAGTCGCAAAGCCGGTTGAGGCTGCGCAGATCGAGTAAATCCATCGGCATGTCCGTAATGGAACGTCTCCTGTTTCTTGAAACCCAGTTGAACGTCCTCTCCTCGGGCATGAATGAGATACGCGGATCATCCACCCCGCTTCCATCACATGCAGGAATCGAGGGGTTGAAGGGGCGGTTCATCACGCTGGCGCTGCAGACCCATGCCGGCGCACTGATCCCGGTGTTCGGTGATCAACATGCACCAATCCGGCTGTCCGATGCACAGCGTGAACATCTGCGCTCCGGTAAGGCGCTTATAGTAACCGAGTATGAGAATGGGAACAAGGACAAATTGTGCGTGTTCATGATCAGTCCTGTTGACCCCGAGGATCCTGCAAAGGGGCTCATCCATGCGGAAGTCGACTCCATGTACCTCTGGGGCCTTTTAGAGTCCGATTCGCTGCCCGGGCTCACCGAGCTGTGTGTCATGGACGAGTCTGAGAACGTGATCTTTTCCTCCCATCCGGTGTCCCCCTCGTTTCGCAAGACACTGGCTGCAAAGGCGAGCCGGTACTTTTCGGAGCAGTTCGAATGGGATTACAAAGGAAGGGAGTTTCTGGGGTGTTTTTGGCCGATCTTTCTGAAATATGAATTCTTTGAGCCGAAGTGGACGATCATCACCAGCACCGCCAAGGATGACGTCTTCGCCCCGCTTGCCTATTTCAAGAAGATATTTCCCCTCTTTATCCTGCTTTCCCTCCTGGTGGTCGTGCTGCTGAGCGTGATACAGATACGCAAGACCATGACCCCGCTCGAGAAGCTCAAGGAGGGGACCAGACGCATTGCCATGAAGGATTTCGAGACCAGGGTCACGGTAACGAGCAAGGATGAATTCGAGGAACTCGGATCATCCTTCAACTTCATGGCACGGCAACTCGGCAGGCAGTTCAACGCCCTGACCACCATGGCCGATATCGACCGCGCCATCCTGTCCTCCCTGGACACGGAAGAGATCATCGGCACGGTCATCTCCACCATGCACAAGGTATGCAACTATGATCTGGTGAGTGTCCTCTTGTTCGACCTTCAATCCAAGGGCTGCTGCATGGCCCGTGTGTACACCGGCCACGGGGCCTCGAATCGCGCTTGCGAGGATGTGGAGATACAGCGGGACGACCTGGAGATGCTTGCGGAGCATCGAGAGACGCTCACGCTGAAAACAAAGGAGGAGTTACCCGGTTTGCTCGAATCCTTTAAAAACAGAGGGGTCGAATCGGCGATACTGCTCCCTCTGTTTATCAGTCAAAGGATGGCAGGGACTATCGCACTCGGCACCTTCGAGGTCCATGAGCCCAGTGATGAGGATCTCCTCCAGGTCAGGCAGCTTGCTGACCAGGTGGCGGTCGCCCTGTCCAACGCCCACCTCATCGAGGAGCTGGATAATCTGAACTGGGGCGCTTTGAAGGCCCTTGCCCGCACGGTTGATGCAAAGTCCCCCTGGACCGCCGGCCACTCGGAGCGGGTCACGGAAATGGCATTGAAGCTGGGGAAGGTCATGGGCCTCAGTGAAAAGGAACTTGAGGACCTCCATCGGGGAGGGTTGCTCCATGACATCGGCAAGATCGGGGTCCCTGCTGAGATCCTCGACAAGCCGGGAAGGCTCACGGACGAGGAATTCGCCATCATAAAGCAGCATCCGGCGACCGGCGCCCGCATCCTGGAACCCATCGCTGCCTATAAAGACATCATCCCCATGGGATTGCAGCACCATGAAAGGTTTGACGGGAAGGGATATCCCCACGGTATTTCCGGCGAAGACATCTGCCTTGGGGCGCGTATCCTGTCCGTGGCGGATGTATACGATGCCCTTATCTCGGACAGGCCCTATCGGGAGGGAATGGGAAAGGAGCGCACCCTCCAGATCATCAAGGAGGGGTCGGGCACTCAGTTCGATGCGCAGGTGGTGAATGCCCTCTTGAAGGTACTAGAGGAGAAAAAAACCGGCCGAGATACCGATAAGAAAACAAAGATAGTGCAGCGGAGAAGACCTGGCATGCAGAAGGGCGTCGAACTTGCCGTGAAATCACCGTGAGAAATGAGGTGCAGACAATGAAAAAAAAGATAATTTCTCGAATAGAGTCAGTGATATTGCTGTTCATTATCCTCCTTCTTATCGCAGGGTGCGGGGATGGGAGGGATCTCATTGTCAAGGACGGACTCGAGGGTGTCTGGAAGACAAGCCATGCAACCTACAAGGACTGCTCCCTGGGCCTGACAAAGGACCTCATTATCTTTGCCAGCGGATACAACCTTGAGGTCCTGGATGCCTTTTTGCTCAAGCATATCGAGGTCAACTTCATCACCAGTGTGAAAAAGAAAATGGAAAGGGTGGAAAAGGGGAAAGAAAAGGAAGGAACGAAGGTGCTGTATACCGTATGCTATGAAAACATGAACAAGCAGGAGTGTACGTTCCCCTTTTACCTGGAAACATCCGATGAAGGCATGATCACATTCAAGAATCAACCGCAGATGAAGTGGACAAAAGAGGGAACAATGATCATCAAGCAACAACCCGAAAGGCCGAAATGATATCGTCAACGATGAGTCTGAGGGCAGGGAAAAAGCGCCGGCCCTTATGGCATGGGAGGCGCCCATGTCAATGAGGCGGGCGTCATGGAACACACACCGGTGAAACAGGATGCACGCACGCACATGGCGGTGAAGAAGATGGGGAGCGCGGGAGAACGACGGGAGTTCAAGCGGTTCAACATAGAGTTCCTGACTGAGATAGCCACCGAGGACAGTGAGGGAAAGGAGTGGTATGAAAAGACGGTTTCCAAGGACATCTCAGGAGGAGGGGCCTGCTTTGCTACCAAGAGGACGGATCGTTACTTCCTCGGACAGGAACTGGAGATGACCTTTTATCTTCCCGGCGCCGGCAGTGTACATGCCCGGATGAAGGCGCGGGCTCGGGTCGTGCGGATCTATAAGGATTCCGATATATCCGATGGCGCAGGCCACGGCGAGACGGAGGTGGCGGTGCAGTTTGACAGTCTCCTGAATTTCGAGCGTGTCGACACGAAACAAAAGGAGCATGCATGAATCAAAACAAATTGACAGCGATTCTGAGTCACCTGTGCGGATCATGCTATCTTAATTTCAGAAGCTTTCATGTCAAGTCACGGATCATCTTCGCCCTGATGGGTATCATTCCCTTTGTGCTGATCATCTATCTCCTTTTCCAAAAAAATATAAAAACCTTCGATATCACCATCATCTTCCTGGCACTTGCGGCCTTCTCAATCCTCCTTGGATTTGTGCTCCTGAGGAGATCGGCGGAACAGCTTGCTCAGCTTGCCAAGGCCACAGGAATTATTCGATCCTGGGAAAAGGTCGAATCGATCAAGATCAAGGCGGACGAGGAATTGAACGACATCGCGCAGAATTTCAATGTCCTTTTGAAGAATTTGAAGGAGCAGGGCATACAACTCATGACCTACGCCAAGGACCTTACCGAGGCGTTTGAGCTCAACCAAAAGGAGGTGGAACTGCGCACTACCTTGAGCAGGTACGTGCGGGAAGATCTCGTTGAAAAGCTCATGAATCCGGAAAGCGGTGCGCTCTTTGAAAATGAACGCAAAGAGGTGACCATTCTCTTTGCCGACATACGATCCTTTACCACCATTACCGAGCGGATGGACGCCGAGGAGGTGGTGGCCATGTTGAATCAGTTCTTCAGCGACATGGTGGATATCATCTTCAAGAATAACGGGGTGCTGGATAAATTCATCGGGGACAACCTCATGGCCTTGTTTGGATTTATCCCCTCGGAGAATGCGCCGGCCGCCGATGCCATACAGGCCGCCATAGAAATGCAGGAGGCCACGGAGCGATTGATGAAGGAGCGCACAAAGGAACAAAAGGAGACATTTGAGATCGGAATCGGCATCAACACCGGGATCGCCATCGCCGGAAATGTGGGATCGGTCAATAGGATCGACTATACGGTCATCGGCGACTGTGTGAACGTTGCTGCGCGATTTGAGCAGATGGCAAAGGGAGGGGAAATCGTGATCGGCGAACAAACATACCGGCAGGTAAAGGATCTCTTCCCTTTGCAGAAAAAGGGGGAGATCATTGCAAAGAATAAAACCGAGCCGGTCAAATGCTACGAGGTACTGAAGCCGGCCGGCCGCAGCGTGGTTCATGCCTCCGGATGAGCACGTGTGGATGTGCTGAGTCAGGGCTTTTGCCCAGAGATGATGTCACATACAATGCAACGCCTAATCTTTGCGGGAGTGATCAACAGCCATGAAATCTGACACCAAACAATCCAGTCGAGCGTACACCGTATTGATCGTGGACGACGATCCCCTGGTGAGGGAGTTTATCGAGGAGATCCTGAAACAGTCGAACTATTCCACACTCCATGCATGTAAGGGGGATGAGGCGATCAGCATCCTGAAGTCAAAAAATGTGGACCTCGTCGTCCTGGATCTTCTGCTTCCCGGAAGGCATGGATTCGATGTATGCAGCGAGATTCGGAAGATGGATGCATTGAAGAATATCCCCATCCTGATCATAACGGCGGTGTACACCAAGAGAAAATACTCGTATCAGCTCAAGGAACTGGGCGCAAACGCCTTTGTCACCAAACCGTTTGAAGCGAGCGCCTTTATCGGGGAGGTAAACCGGCTGCTCAATGTACGACCCTCATAGCCTCCATCCTAACTGCCGCGTGATCGGTCGTTGCACCCGCACATCCGCCACATCCCATCCCTATAGGGAGGATCAGAAACCGCTGTACCCGCCGTAGTAATTCGAATAATATCCACCCAAGGAACCCCATCCCATGGTATAGGGTGACCATCCGTAACCACTCCCGTATCCGAACGAGTACGGCCGGTAGGACCAGCCGGAATAGAAGTTGCTGTAAGGATAGCCAAACCCCCCGTATAAGCCGCCGAAACCGCCTCCATAGGGTGAATACCCATACCCGCCGCCAAAGGAGGAGCCATAGAAGGAATATGGGATGCCGTATCCATACCCGTAGTAGGAACCCGTAGGAGAGGAGAAGCCCCATCCTCCGTATGATCCCCCAAACGAACCCATCCCCGGCCAGTATCCCCCATAGTATCCGCCGTAGCCCATCCCGCCGAAAAGATACGGGTAAATCGAGGGCTGGTTCTGTTGAGACGAGGAATAGAGGGAGTTTATTCCGAAGGTGTTGTCGTTTGCGTTGGTCCACTGGTAAAAATACTCTGTATCGCTTGAGCCGTAAACATTGAAGACAATCCTGGCCTGAGGGGCATCAAATTGGGTGAGTGCGTAGGTGATTGACAGGACATCCCCCTTTGCCATTGACTGGCCGTCAAATTCGAGCGGGACGTAGATGACGTAGTAGGCGTCTTCGTCCGATCCACTGTAAATGAGTGGCTTTCCCGATCGGGCCACCTTCCACCATTGTGGATAGTAGCCGTATTCATTGCTGTTGAAATCGGCGCTCTCGATGGAGATATTCTGGGACAAGGGCCCGTCGTTTATTTGCCATTGAAGGGCCATAAAGAAATAGTTGTCAAATTGCTCACCCAGGGCGATCATCAATATCTCGTCATCCACCACATCGTTCCCGTCGTACATGAGGAAAAACTTGCCGGATTGGGCATTGGCAAAGAATTCGTCAAACAGCGAACCGGGATCGTTCGGGTTCGACATGAGGTGATGGTTGCCCTCCCCGTGGTCGCCGGTTGCCTGGGGGAAGTAAAGCCTGGCGGTGCCCCCGTTGAACAGGGTCACTTCCTTGTCATAGTAAAAGCCGCCTGGGTCAATTGCCGCAAAGACCCGGACTGAAAAAAGGGACATGATGACGACGAGTATGAATATGGCTGCAATCTTGTACCTGCTCATGACTGACTCCTTCCGGACTGAATAGATGTCGTTTTCGGGAATACATCAACACGTTTAATTGACGCACATGACGATCAATCGTTATGTGCCGTGAATTGATACTTCACTATTTTATAGTATAACAACTGTAACTTGATGTATCCAGTAATTATTAACCATTGCGGGAAGGGGAAACCACGCGTGCCAGGCGGAGCGAAGCGAAGTTCTATGGTGCCCTTATATCTAACAACCAGATTTGCAATGCAACCTCACCTCATGCCTGTGCCCCCGGCCTTGCGCTCACGCACAGTCGCGCACAAAGGAAGGAGCCGGGCATACGGCTACAGCGCTCGATTGACCGAATCCTTTGACAATGTTGATTATGTGACACGATTCTTGCATGATGCGCATTACACGGGCTTGATAAAATAGAATATTGATAATAAAATTACACAGATAAATTATGAGGATTTAATTCATCCACATCGCCATCAGGAGGAAACTATGATGAACCGGCTTGCGAAGGGTTTTATCGTTATCTGTCTGGGATTCGTGCTCGGTTGCGGCGGAATGATGCAGAAGACCTCGTCATTACTCAAACGTCCATTCGGCGAAAAGGGGTCATCGGATGTCCAGAAAACCGATACGGAGCGGATGAATAAAGGGGAGCGTCTCTTTCTGGCCGGTGATTTCAAGGGGGCGCTGAATGAGTTCAAGGCCAACGTGACCGCTGATCCCGATTCTCCGCAAGCCCATTATAATCTGGGATTGGCCTCGTATGAGTTGGGAATGTACCAGGAGGCCGTGAATGCGTATGTAAAGGCGATTCAACTGAAACCCGACTTCGGAGAGGCGCATTTCAACCTGGGGGTCGTCTACGACCGATCCGGCCAGCCGGACAAGGCGCTTCAGGAATACAGGCTGGCCATGCGCCACGGCATCGATGATGCCGCCGTACATTTCAACATGGGACTCAGTCTCATGAAGCTGTCCCGTATGGAGGAGGCCAGGAAGGAATACCTGAGGGCCCTGGAATTGGACCAGACAATGGCCGAGGCCTACAATAATCTCGGATACCTGGCGGAGGAGACAGGGGATGTCGATACCGCAGTGGCCATGTACAAAAAGGCCCTGGCCGTGAGACCCGATTACCCCATGGCCAGAGAAAACATGGAACGCCTGGTGAAGGTTACCCCCGCACCCGCGCCCGAGCGGCCTACAGTGGCGGGAAAAGGGATCAAGGAGAAACTCTCCCTGGAACTGGACGCCGCGGCCGGACTTGCCCGCGACGTGGAGATGGATATACCGAGCGGAACGGTAGATATAGGCTCTCAGTACAAGAGGGCCATATTCAGACTGGGATATACCCCCGGAGAGAGGTTCCGCCTCTTTCTGGATCTGGGTGTGACCGACCTGGGGTTCGATGATACCATCAACTTCGGCGCCGTCAGTGTCGATTTCAAACGAGTACTCGGTTTTGCCTATGGCGCCGGGGTCAATGCGATGATCCATCGTTGGGATGAACGGGATCTTTTGTTCGATGCCAGCCTCTCCTTCCTGATGGGCTCCAACAAGGATGAATATCAAAACGGGGTACAGGCCACCGCTGATTGGACGGAGCTGAACCTCTCCCTCGCGGCACGGTATCTCGGATACCCGAAACTGGTTCCCTATGGCGGACTATCCTTTACGCAGGTTGACGCCACCTTCGAGTTGGACCTTGTGGGCTCGCGCCTGGAGAATGACTACAGCGAGGCGAATCCCGTGGGTGTTTTCCTGGGAGCCAGCTATCCGTTCATGAATATCCTTCACCTTCAGGCGGAGGCACGGTTTCTCCATGAAACCGCACTGGTCTTCAGGGCGAGTTACCAATTCTAAGGTGTGTTTGTGCAATTTAATGCATAAAAGCTGCTATTAGGCAAAGAATTTCATAGATAGCATTATGATTCACATTCCTTAGCCCCATCCGATTGCTTTGACCCCTCAAGCCTCCATCAACCCCTTTTTTTTCGGGCACATACCCATGATGCTTCGATCAATTCCCTTTCAGCCCCACTGGTATATATCTTGCTTCAATGGATTCTGCATTTTATTCCCGGATAAGGGATGTACTGGATATTACGTTAAAATTGGGGGGGAGTTATGGCGTACTGGTGCCGGTTCAGGGCTTGTGTGTTGATAGGCTGTATAACGATTTGTTGTCTTTTCATTCTTTTCCATGTTTCTTCGATTCCTTCCTGGGGCTGGGGAATGGGGGGAGGGAGGCAAACCCAGGGCTACTTCTCCCAGGAGGTCCTGGTTCGTTACCATTCCGAGGCATCCACAAATGATATCAATAACACGTATGTCAACCTGGGATTGAACGAGGTCGGATACAGTGCCTACAGCGGGTTGAGAAGGGTGAGGGTTCCTTCGAATTCCAACGTGTATGCCGTTTCCGCAAATCTGAATCAGAATCCCCTGGTAGCCTTGGCAGAGCCGAACTATGTGAGAAGGGTGAATTTTATCCCCAATGATCCGCTGTACAAGCTTCAGTGGCATCTCTATAATCCCATGCTCCAGCAGACATGGGATCAATCCCTGGGAACCAACGTGGTGGTTGCCGTGTTTGATACCGGGGTCGCCTATCGAAACGGCGGCGGGTTCGCCCTTGCCCCCGATCTGGCGGAGACGAGTTTCATGCCGGGATACGACTTCGTGAACGACGATGCCTATCCTGACGACGACAATCGTCATGGTACGCATATCGCAGGCATCATCGCCCAGAGTACCAACAATCTCATCGGGGGCGCCGGGGTGGCCCCCGAGTGCATTCTCATGCCGGTCAAGGTGCTCGACCATACGGGTTCGGGGACGGTGGCGGATATCGTGGATGCCATATATTTTGCAGTCAATAACGGCGCCAGGGTCATCAACATGAGCTACGGATTTGTCACCAGCCCCTCATCGAGCGAGGAGGAGGCGATCAATTTCGCGGTATCCCAAGGAGTGGTGGTTATATGCTCGGCGGGCAACGAATCGACCAGCGAGCCCCATTATCCCTCATCATACGACGCAGCCATCTCTGTCAGCGCGACCCGGTTCGATCATTCCTTTGCCGATTCCTATTCCAACTATGGGCCTGATGTGGACATCTGTGCACCGGGTGGTGACCTGGACGAGGACGTGAACGGCGATGGGTATCCTGACGGCATCTATCAGCAGACCCATACCGGGATCGATGTCAAGGATTTCGACTTCTATTTTGCCGAGGGCACCTCATGCTCCTGTGCATTCGTGTCCGGTGTGGCTGCGCTGATGCTTGCCCGTTCGGCACGGCCCCTTACCCCGTCAGAGGTGCGGGACATCCTCTGCACCACCGCAAGCGACCTTGGCGACCCGGGATGGGATCAATGGTACGGGTGGGGGCTGGTCAATCCCCTCGCAGCGACGCAGGCTGCCGGCACATATGCCACGGCAAGCATCTTCGGCACCCGGACCGGGTTCCAGCCGGTCACGTCCCGAATCGTGCCTTCAGCCGTCTATCAGGGCTCATCCCTTCCCGTGGGCGTGAATGTCCCTGAAGACCGAATATATCAAAGCAATGCAGGATTTCTCTCCGCCGTGCAAGCGGGCATCCAGGCATTTCAGCCCTCTGTCTCTCAGCAGTCGTTCTCCACCGTCCAGGGATACCTCGCCACAAACGGGAGGTCATTGTTCTATCCATCCGTAGCAGGGGCTAATTCGTTTGTGCCGTCCTATGGATTGACCCCGATGTTTGCTGCGCAGGGCCTTTCCACTATCGGGCAGCAGGCGTTCTCAGGCTGGGGGTATGCACAGGCAAATGCAGGGGGATACCAGGTTGAGTCCTCCATAGCCTCAACGGCTTCTCCCTACGCATCGCAGTCGCGGTGGTCATCTCCCATTTCCCCGTATCAGCTTTTTCCCTTAGCCTATGCACTCTCATTGCTCAACGGGTACGGGTTCTGGGTGCGGTGAGGATGAAGGGGGATGCGCCTGTGTGCCTGCGGACGAGCACTACAGCCTGTCGGCGAAGCTGAGGAAAAGCACGCCGCTTGTTCGAGCCCGAAGGGCGAGTTGAGGCGTGCCCGAAGCGAGCCATACAGGCTGTGTGCAAGGGAGCCGAAACAAAAGGCGCATCCCCCTTCGTCGTGAGAAACTCGGTATTAGGAGGTTAAGGGCGTAGGCTAGGTCAAGGGTCCCCGTCGCCGACATAATTCCACCGGATGGACCGCAGCAGCTCTTCGTCCTTGCCCACGAGCGCCTCGACCATGAAGCACTGCATGGTAACCAGTTCCCGGCCGAATGCCTGAAAGTTCTCCTTCATGAAAAGTCCGTCGTCGCCGAAGGCGAGAATCATTCCTTTGCCCTCTCGCTTGAAGATGACAATAGGCATTCCCTCGTAGCCGAAGAGCATGGTGCCGCCATCCACCCATGCGGGATTGGTGCGAAGGGCATCACGCCCGTTCCTCGCCAGGCGCTGGTTCATTGCATCGATCGTGTTGCGATAGGGGTCGAGACGCACATGCATGTCGAAGAGATGCGCGATCTGATTGACGGTGGAATCGTGATGCGCACCCTCGATAAGGAGCAACGATCCGCCGTTCTGAACATACGATCGTATTGCATCCCTCTCCCGTGCGCAGAATTGCTCCCTCGGAGAGGCGATGATGAGGCAGGACGATCCGTCAAGCGCCCTCTTCCCAAGGGATCCTTCATAGTGTATCCTCGTGAACAGGTCTATCCTCCCGATATTGAACAGGAGGCTGTCGTAACTGGTCGGTGCAAGAAATGATTCGCTGTTCCCGTAACTCATTGCATGGAGCGGGTCATGGCTTGCATCCATGATCACTTGCTGCGGCAAGGGACGTATGGGTGCGGGGGGAGGGTAGAGCAGGGCGTTCATGGACATAGCCAAAAGGTATCCTGCACCCCACCCCAGGATCACGCCCAGGATGCAGGTGCGCAGGAACGAGTCGAATCCTCGCCATCGTTTCAGCATAATCACCCCCAGCACGCAAAAGGAGAGGTAGGTGAGCAGGGGAAAGGGATTCGTCGAGTCCGTATCACCCAGCCATCCGAAGATTCCCGCGATGAGCGGCCTTCGACCCACGCTGAACATCAGGTAGTTATTGAAGCAGGTCGAATCGGTAAAGGCAATGATCCTTCCCTTGCCATACCGTGATCCGGCCATGACGCAGTAGCTTCCGAACACCTCGTCGGCATCGATCGTGGTGTTGCCGAAGAAATTTTCGTAAAAGTAATTGACCTCATCGGCAAAACAGACCGGAGAGCTGGTAATCAGGGGAAACGCAGGCGATTTCAGGGTCACGGAATCCCCGGTGGCCCAGATAAACCGGCCCAGGAAGTGGGTTGCCGGATGCGACTCGTAGTGCGGCGGATCCGTGATGACCCATCCCCCGTCAATGAAATATACGGAATTCTGCTCGAACCGTATGCCGAAGTGTCCTGCAAGCTCATTGAGATTCTTGTTCATGAAAAACACATCCGTGTGGTCGCCGATGAGCAGTACGCTTCCGCCGCGGGAGACGAAATCCCTTATGATGTCGATCTCATAGGGGGAAAACGCCGTGGTGATGCATTTCAAGACCAGCACCGGGTGCCGCTCCGGATGGATCCTCGTGGCACCGTCCAGAACCTCGCCGGTGAGGATGGGGGTATGGATCAACTCGACTCCCTCAAGATTGGGGGCCATGCCCGGTTTATTGCTCAGGATTGTTGCCGGGTAAAAGTGCCTCAGGTAGTCCAGTAGGGAGTGGTAGCTGTTCTCCGCAAGGGTGCCGAAGATGTCTTGATTGAAATCGATGAGGCTCGATTCCCAGTCACTGTGTACCTCGTCGATGATGACGTGGATGTCCCGGTGTCTGGCAAACCCGTGGAACAGAAATGACAAGGTCATGAAAAGCACCGTTATCACAGTCGCTGCGAAGAGCAGGGGGTCCATCCGGGATGGCTTTGCAGAAAACAGCCCGGACAAACCCTTTTCCGGCTCGGACAGATCCGCCTCATAGAGGATGAACAGCCATATAAGGAGCAGGGGGATACATGAAAAAACGAGTATCCGCCAATAAAAGAGGTTGAACGTTCCAGCGCCCGCATACATGCGATCGGGTACGAACACAAAGAGCAGCGCGGCCCTTCCCACCAGATACAGATAATGTAAGACAATGCCGATTCCGGCGGCATACGCCTTTTTTTTCCTGCTTCCCCGGGCCGTGGCGATGAATGCGAGAAAGGCAAGGCTCAATGCCAGCCACGGGAAAAACCCCATCTTCATGAGGTCGCAGGTTATCTTTTTCCCTTGAAAAAAAAGGGTACCCATGACCACATGGGCGTCCTTTCCAAACAGGGTGAGCAGGAAGGCGATCTGACGGGCAAAAAACCTGGATCCAAGGGTGGGAATCCCGCGCACGAGGTGCATGATCAGGTGGGTGATTCCGAATCCCGCGCTGGTAAGAAAGAGGAGGGATCCGGCATCGATAAACGACGCAAGATTCAAGACATGACCGGTCAAGAGGATACATAGTGAGGTAAGGATGAAGGAAAAGGTAATGCTGCGGAAATACAGGATGGCAATCGCATCGAGTGCTGCAATGAGCAGAAGGGGAAGAAGCCACTCCTGCCTCATGGAACGGAATGATATCCTCCATTTCTTCCAGAATCCCATGAGCAGGAGTATATAGATCCCCCCTGCGATGGCGGGGAGGTCGCGGATGACGATCCCGTTATGGATCTGCAAGGGGGCCAGAACGATCAGGCCCCACCACAGGACGACCACGAGCCAGAGCCCTGCCACCCGTGAAAAATACCGTATAAAATCACCCATGCCCTTAGTGCTGAACCGTTTCATATGCACAATAGTCGATGAGGTTCCAGGTAAGCCGGAGTTTCTCCGGGTCGATAACCTTTTCCTGATATTCCGTCATATAATTGGCAAAAAACCGGTCGTCGCCGATGGCAACAATCCGTCCCTTGCCATACTCCATAAAATTGACCACCGGAACGTTGTCGATAAATGCCACCGGGAATCCCCCCTGTACGGCGCAGGGGTTCACCATGTTGATCTGCGTAATCCCCCGGGTGATGGGATGGGGGATGAATGACGCCCTGAAATTCCCATACTGCAGGCGTATGGGAAGGCCGAAGGGCGAAAGAATCGGTCTGTTCACACTCAAGGGATACCGATGCTTGATCAGGCCGAACCGCTCCCACAGGGCGGTGCTGATGGCCCATTTTCTCGGTCCCTCCACAAGGAGCAGGCCGCCCCCCTCCTCCACGAACTCCTCGATCGCCGCTATTTCCTCCTCATCGAAAGGGGCATTGGGGCAGATGACGAAAACCGCCCTATGCCCCCGGAGGGTCTCCGAGGTGATAGGGCCTTTGGTATCTATGACAGGGAACATCCCCGACCTTATGATTTGCCCGGTGAAACCGTCCAGGCTTGTATCCGCCTTTTCCCGGTTGATCCAGTAAAGGGAATACTCATTCTGATGGGTCATATCGATGAAGATCGTTGCAAACAAAGGCTCCGGCCTGGACAATCTCTTCAGGTTTCGAAGGGTTCCCATCCACAGGGAGCACAGGATAATCAGGGAGACCGCAGGCAGCAGCGATCCATGGAATCCACTCCCGTACCCCGTCAGGACGGTGAGCGCCGCTACCAGGCAGAAAAGCACGATGAGAAACATCATCCTCACCCCTCGTTCCTCATTCCTGTGGTTCAACCAGTCAAAGAGCCGATAGGCGAACAGGGCATTTCTGTGAAGGGATGCATTCTGGAAATAGGCCGAATCACCCATCACGAATACCCTTCCCCTGCCGTAGAGGCAATCGGCTATGAGGCACAGGTCGGTCATTTTCTCGCCCGGATCACGCAGGGAATTGCCGAGATAGGCGTGGGCGGCGTTTTCCGGGTCACCCGTATCGGAGAAGGTGCCGAACGGCGATACGATGACCGGACGGCCGGGCGGTGTGAGGTCCAGGGATGCGCCGACGCTGAAGTTGACCATGGGCAGGTCAAAGGTTGCTGGATGGGGCCGGTAGTCGAGATTTATGCGGTCGTTCTTTTGAAGCCATATGGTGTCAAAGCGCAACCGGATACCGAATTGTTCGATAACGGGATTGAGGGATGAGAGGACATGGCTGATATCCGTATGATCCCCGATCACCAACAGCCCCCCTCCCTCCGCCACAAATGCACGGATCGACTCAATCTCCTCCGGGGAATAGGGCAGGGAGGGCATGATGAGGACCAGGATGCTTGCCCCGGAAAGGGTATCTCCGGCAATGGAATCGGCCATCTCACAGCGAAAACCGTGCATGGAAAGGTACCGCACCAGGTGTGCATGACCGAATTCGGTGCCGGTATCGATGCTCCTGGTGTAATCGATGAGAGGACTCTCCGTGGTCCCGTGGCCGGTGTCGAATATGACCCGCTTGTTCTTGGGGTTTCCTATTGGCAAGCATACCATCAGATAGGAAACAACGCCGATGAGCCCGACCAGCACTACGCCGAGGCCTGCTGCGCAGGCGCCCCCTTTTGATGTGAAATGGGACCGCACCATGGGAAGCAGGAGCCCCATGCCGATGCCGACGCCAATGAGGAGGATTTCGGCGGTAAATGAGGGCATGAACCCATACAGTTCGGCAAGGGCGAGGGGGGCGAGCACGCATATCATAAACAAGGCGAGATCCCGGATGGTCCCCCGGTAGACCAGGGAAAGGGCGACGATTATAAACAGGATGTCGTATCGGGTAACGTGGGCGGGAGGGAGCACGCGGCTGCGAACGATCGCAAGGATGCATATGATGCTGGCAACAGCCCAGTAGGCCAGCTTCTTATGTACCATAGTGCCATCCCGCCACAGGAGGAGAAAGGAAAATATCACGCCGGACCATGCGACCAGATTGAGCTGGGAGGGAAAGAGGGGCCTGCGCAGAAGCACCGAAGGAAGCCCGGTGGAGATGAGCACGCCTGCCGCACCTAAGCACTTCGATATCGCTACACGATGATCCTTCATCGTCGATGACACCATAGCCCCTTCTCGATCTTCCCTCCTGTCAGATGGGTGCGCACCACCTTCGGCGCATCGCAACGAATGGTATCACAAAACAGAGGTGTTGTTAATAGAAACCGGACAATACCATGTTCACCGGTATATTCAACCTTCTGTATCATTTCAATATGTGGTAGGATAACAAGCATTCATGACTATCTTGACATGTTGCGCAAAAAATGTTATTAAAATAAGAATTTCAATGGCTTAAAATTTACAAAGGAGGGAAGGTCATGATCTGGGATGAGGAATTCGAGACCCTGCCACAGGAAGCAATGCAAGCGCTCCAGCTTAAACGGCTCCAGCAGGTTGTACAGAGGGTCTACTATACTGTCCCCTTCTACAAGAGGGCCTTTGATCAGGCAGGAGTAAAGCCGGAGAACATCAAGAGCCTGAAGGACCTGGCAAAACTTCCCTTCACCATGAAAGACGACCTCAGGGACAACTATCCCTTCGGCATGTTCGCCGTTCCCATGAACCAGGTGGTGAGGATTCACGCCTCATCGGGGACCACCGGCAAACCGACGGTGGTCGGCTATACCAAGCGGGACATCAACACCTGGGCCGAATTGATGGCCCGCACCCTCACCTGCGGCAACGTGGCAAAGGGTGACATCGTGCAGAATGCCTATGGCTACGGGCTTTTCACCGGGGGCCTGGGGGCCCACTATGGCGCCGAGCGAATCGGTGCATCGGTCATCCCCATGTCCGGCGGGAACACCAAAAAGCAGATAATGATCATGCAGGATTTCGGTTCCACGGTGCTCACCTCCACCCCTTCATACGCCCTGTTTTTGGCGGAGACCGCAGAGGAGATGGGGGTGGATTTCAAGGGCCTCAAGCTGAGGGTGGGCATATTCGGCGCAGAGCCATGGTCCGACAACATGCGCAGGGACATCGAGGCGAAGCTGAACATCAGCGCCATCGACATCTACGGCCTGAGCGAGGTCATAGGCCCGGGTGTCGCCTCGGAGTGCGAGGAGGCGAAATGCGGTCTCCATGTGTTTGAAGACCACTTCATACCCGAGATCATCAATCCGCAAACCGGCGAGGTCCTTCCCTACGGGCAGCGGGGTGAGCTTGTTTTCACCTGTATCACCAAGGAGGCATTCCCTCTCATCCGCTATCGCACCCGTGATATCAGCGCCCTCCATCCGGAGCCATGCAAGTGCGGCCGCACTCTGGTCCGCATGGATCGGGTGAGCGGCAGGTCGGACGACATGCTCATCATTCGGGGCGTCAATGTGTTCCCATCCCAGATCGAAAGCGTGCTCATGGAGATAGAGGGAGTTGAACCGCACTATATGATCGTGGTGGACCGCGAGGGCTCCCTGGACACCCTGGAGGTCCAGGTGGAGGTGAATGAGCGGCTCTTTTCCGATGAAATCAAGGCCCTCGAGTCAATGGAGAAGAGGATTGCCAAGGAACTCAGGGAGATGCTCGGGGTAACCGCGAAGGTGACGCTGGTAGAGCCAAAGACCATCGAACGAAGCATGGGAAAGGCGAAACGCGTGATCGACAAACGAACCATGTCACAAGAAAACAGTGGATCATGACCTCTTTTAAACCATAAAGGAAGGTGGAATCATGAGAGTCCAGCAAATATCCATCTTTTTGGAAAACAAGTCCGGAAGGCTCTCCGAGGTGGCCCGGGTCCTGGGCGACAACGGGATCAACATCAGGGCGCTCTCCCTTGCGGACACGACCGATTTCGGCATACTTCGGTTGATTGTCAACGACACGGAAAAGGCGAGCGCGGTGCTGAAAAAAAACGGATTCACCGTGGGAAAGACCGAGGTGATCGCCGTGGAGGTTGAGGACAGGCCGGGAGGGCTTGCCAAAATACTGGAGATCCTCAACAAGGAAACCATCAATGTCGAGTACATGTATGCCTTTGTTGAGCGGAGCAGGAATAATGCGGTCATCATCTTCAGGTTTGACGATCAGAACATCGACAGGGCCATAAAGCTCCTCAAGGATGCCGGCATCGCCGTTCTGAAGGGGGAGAATGTCTACACCCTCTAAGCCGTGCGTACCGGAGATCCCGGTCATTCCGAGCAGTACTGTCATCAACAATCTTGTATAGGGGTGTGCCATGATACCTGTATCAAAGATCCGGTACAAAGGGCAGTGCGTCGTCATTATCATTCTTTTCATCGCCTGTATGGTATTCCCCGGAACAGGCCGCGCCGAAAAGGAGCCGTATACGATCGGGGCCATCTTTTCCGTAACCGGCCCAGCATCCTGGCTCGGCGAGCCGGAACGCAACACCGCTCAGATGATCGCCGATAAGGTCAATGCGGCAGGCGGCATCAACGGTCATCCCCTCAAATTGATCATCTATGACACCGAGGGAGACGAGACCAAGTCGGTCCTGAACGCCAAGAAGCTCATCGAAAGGGACCAGGTGCTCGCCATCATCGGTCCCTCCCGGAGCGGCTCCAGCCTCGCCGTCATACCGGTGGTGGAGGAGGCAGGGGTGCCCAACATCTCGTGCGCGGCATCGGCAAAGATCACCGAGCCGATAAAGCGTTGGGTGTTCAAGGTGGCCCAATCCGATTCCTTCTGTGCGGAGAAGATGTTCGATTACATGCTCAAGAAGGGGATCACCAAGGTCGCCATCATCACCGTGTCCGACGGATACGGCGACAGCGGAAGGATCGAGCTCCAGAAGGCTGCGAAAAACATGGGCATCACCATCGTGGCGGATGAGCGTTACAGCAACAAGGACACCGATATGACCGTTCAGCTCACCAAGATCAAGGGTACGGATGCCCAGGCCATCGTGAACTGGTCGATCGGCCCCACCCAGGTCATCATTACCAAGAACGTGTACCAGCTCGGCCTCAAGATCCCGCTGTTCCAAAGCTCGGGATTCGGGAGCACCAAGAATATCGATCAGGCAGGCCCCGCCGCATCAGGGGTGCTGGTCCCGGTGGGACGTATCCTGGTGGCCGACCTGCTTCCGGATGACCACTACCAGAAAAAGGTCCTCATGGGGTATAAAAAAGAGTACGAGGAACGGTTCGGCTCCGAGGTGAGCACCTTCGGGGGCCATGCCTACGACGCCATGTATATCCTCGTCGATGCCCTCAAGGCGGTAGGTCCCGACCGGGCAAAGATCAGGGATTACATCGAGAACCTGCAGGGCTTTATGGGGATTGCCGATATCTACCGTTTTTCACCCGATGACCACTGCGGACTGACCAAGGATGCATTCGAGATGCTCCAGGTGAGAAACGGCAGTTTCGCCCTTGCCGAATGAATTCCGGCCATAGTCTTTTAAGACCGGTGTGCGGGCCGCCTTTCGGCGGGCCTTGCGCACACTATCCATTAACAGTCCCGTAAAGGGAACACAAGGAGAGGAGGGTGAGCGTGGTGAAGAGGAAAATGGTGCTTGCTGCGGTATGTATGATCATTCTCTGTTTCGGTCTGTGCAGGATCGGTCAGGCGGCCAAGGAGCCCTACAAGATCGGTGCGATCTTTTCCGTAACCGGACCTGCCTCATGGCTGGGGGAGCCGGAGCGGAACACCGCACAGATGATCGCGGACAAGGTAAACGCAGCAGGGGGGATCAACGGCCATCCCATCGAATTGATCATCTATGACACCGAGGGGGACGAGACCAAGTCGGTCCTGAACGCAAAGAAGCTCATCGAAAAGGACCAGGTGCTCGCCATCATCGGCCCCTCCCGGAGCGGCTCGAGCCTTGCCGTCATTCCAGTGGTTCAGGAGGCGGAGGTGCCCAATATCTCCTGCGCCGCCTCAAAAAGGATCATCTCTCCGGTTGCCGAGCGTAAATGGGTGTTCAAGACCCCCCAGTCCGACGAGTTCTGTGCGGAGGCCATGTTCGAGTATATGCTCAAAAAGGGGATCACCAGGGTGGCCATCATCACGGTATCGGACGGGTTCGGGGACAGCGGCAGGACCGAGCTCCTGGAGGCGGCAAAGCGAATGGGCATCACCATCGTGGCGGATGAGCGGTACAGCAACAAGGACACCGATATGACCGCTCAGCTCACCAAGATCAAGGGGACCGACGCCCAGGCGATCGTCAACTGGTCCATCGGCCCTACCCAGGTGATCGTCACCAAGAATGTCAAACAGCTCGGGATCACGATACCCCTTTTCCAGAGTCACGGCTTCGGCAACACCAAGAACATCGAGCAGGCAGGCGGGGCGGCTGAAGGCGTCCTTTCGCCCATCGGCAGGCTCCTGGTTGCCGATCAGCTCCCTGACTACCACTACCAGAAGAAGGTCCTCATGGATTACAAAACCGAGTACCAGAAGAAATTCGGCGGCGAGGTGAGCACCTTCGGAGGACACGCCTATGACGGCATGTGGATGGTGATCGAGGCCCTCAAGGCGGTGGGACCCAACCGTGCAAAGATCAGGGACTACCTGGAAAACATGAAGGGCTTCGTGGGCACGGCCGGTCTGTTCAACTTCTCACCCCTCGACCATAACGGCCTCACCAGGGAATCCTTCGAGGTACTTACGGTCAGGGACGGCAAATTTGTGTTAGCTGATTAGGTAGTTAGCTGAATTGTTCATCTTTACGCAGATACTTCAGTATATCTTCACCGGGCTGACCATCGGCAGCATCTTCGCGATGGTCGGCCTGGGTTTTAATATCATTTACAACGCAACGGACATCATCAATTTCGCCCAAGGCGAGTTTGTAATGATCGGGGGACTGGTGATGGTCTCCCTCACCAAGGGCCTCGCCATCCCCATGATCCCCGCCTTCTTTCTGACGGTCGTGATTGTGGGTATTGTCGGGATTCTTTTCGAGCGGCTGGCAATAAATCCCCTGTCCAATCCCTCCATCATCACCCTCATCATCATCACCATCGCAGCCTCCATCGTGTTCAAGGGACTAGCCATGCTCATCTGGGGAAAGGACACCTTCATCATCCCCGCCTTCTCCGGCGAAACCCCCATCATTGTGGGCGGCGCGGTGATTATCCCCCAATCCCTGTGGGTTCTGGGGATCACCCTGTTCGTGGTCTTCGGCCTTGCGGTCTTCTTCGAAAAAACGCTCCTGGGCAAGGCCATGCGCGCCTGCGCCACCAACCGAAAGGCAGCGAGCCTCATGGGCATCAATGTCAAGCATATGGTGATGTTCTCCTTTGCCCTGAGCGCCGCAATCGGCGCCGTTGCAGGGGTGATTATCACCCCAATCTCGCTCATGGACTACCAGCGCGGCACCATGCTCGCCATCAAGGGATTCGCCGCCGCCATCCTGGGAGGGTTGGGAAGCGGCGCGGGGGCGGTCATCGCAGGCTTCATCATAGGGATCATGGAATCGATGGGTGCGGGATTCATCTCCTCCGGATACAAGGATGCCATCGCCCTGATCGTGCTCCTCCTGGTGCTCTTTTTTAAACCCACCGGCCTCATGGGCAGATCGGAATTACGGTAGGATGAACAAGCGAAACGCCATCATATTCATCCTGGTGCTCATCGGGCTCATCCTCTTTCCAATACTGGTGCGCAACAAGTATTACATCAGCGTAATGGTTGTGGTGGGGGTCAATGTGCTCATTGTCATCGGTCTGGGCCTGCTCATGGGACACGCGGGCCAGATCTCGCTGGGGCATGCGGCATTCTATGGCATCGGCGCCTATACATCCGGTGCGCTGTGCACCAGGTTCGGGTTCAACCCATGGCTCGCCTTGCCGTGCGGCGTTGTCCTTACCGCGATCATTGCCTACATAATCGGGGTGCCCTCCCTGAAGCTGAAGGGGCACTATCTGGCCATGGCCACACTGGGGTTCGGCGAAATCATGTTCATCGTGTTCAACGAGCTTATCCCCTTGACGGGCGGCCCTTCGGGCATGACCGACATCCCACGGCTCTCGCTCTTCGGCATGCCTTTGAAGGACCTGCGCTTTTACTGTTTCACCTGGACCATCGTGCTTGCCGCCATCCTGCTCTCCCTGAATCTCGTCAACTCCCGGGTGGGGCGCGCCCTGCTCGCCATCCATGGCAGCGAGGATGCCGCCCAGGCAGCCGGGGTCAATGTGTCGAGCTACAAGGTGCAGGTCTTTGTACTAAGCGCGGCCTTTGCCTCCATTGCAGGGAGCCTGTATGCCCATTTCGTGACCTTCATCAGCCCAAGCTCATTCGGCTTCATGCAGTCGGTCATGCTGGTCACCATGACGGTCATCGGCGGGATGTCCGATATATGGGGTGCCTGTCTGGGGGCCTTCATCCTTACCATTCTGCCCGAGTATCTGCACGTGTTTCACGACTACGAAATCCTCATATTCGGCACCATCCTCATGATCATCATGATCCTGATGCCGAAGGGACTCTTTTCGGGGTCCATCGATGCATTCGCGTGGATAAAGGGAAAGATCCTCAAGGAAAACAATGAATCCGATACTGTCGGCATTTAACATACGCAAGGAGTTCGGCGGTCTGATCGCCGTGAACAATGTGACCCTGGATGTATACGAGGGCCGCATCCACTCCCTGATCGGTCCCAATGGCGCCGGAAAGACCACCATCTTCAACCTCATCACCGGATTTTCGCACCTGACCGCCGGCAAGATAAGCTTCCACAATACCCGCATCGACGGGAAAAGGCCGCACCGGCTCGTATCCATGGGAATCGCCCGGACTTTTCAGAATGTCCTCCTGTTTGAAAACATGACCGTCCTGGAAAACATCATGGTGGGCCGTCACACCCGGTCGCGGTGCTCCATGATCAGCTCGGCCCTCCGCCTTCCATGGGTGTTCGCGGAGGAACGGGGCATCAGGGAGAAGGCCATGGAGATGCTCTCATTTGTGGGTCTGGAACAGCATGCAGGGGAGGGTGCAGGAAGCCTCCCCTTCGGAGAGCAGCGGGTCCTCGAGATTGCCCGTGCCCTGGCTACGGAGCCACGACTGCTCCTTCTGGACGAACCTGCCGCAGGGCTCAACACCCACGAGACGCAGAGGGTGGCGGCGCTCATCCAACGGATCAGGGACCGCGGGATCACCATCTTCCTGGTAGAACATGACATGAGCCTGGTGATGGACATATCCGATCATATCATGGTGCTCAATTACGGCGAAAAGATCGCCGAGGGGAGCCCCCGGGAGATACAGAACGATCCGCTCGTCATCGGCGCCTACCTTGGAGAGGAGGTGTAGGGGTGCTCAGACTGGTCAGCGTCAGTACCTACTACGGCGCCATACAGGCATTGAAGGGGATCTCCATGCACATTCAAAGGGGGGAGATTGTGACCCTGATCGGTGCGAACGGCGCTGGAAAAACCACCACCCTCAACACCATCTCGGGACTGCTCCATCCCCGAAAGGGCCAGATCTTCTTCGAGGACAGGGAGATCACCCGTCTGCCCCCCGAAAAGATCGTGGGCATGGGGATATCACAGGTACCTGAGGGGCGGCAGGTCTTTGCCACCATGACCGTCATGGACAACCTCCTTCTGGGGTCCTACCACCGGTACGGGAGGAAGACCAGGTCCCAGATACACGACGATATGGAGGGAATATTCACGCTTTTTCCGATTCTAAAGGAAAGGGCCCGGCAGAAGGCCGGCACCCTGAGCGGGGGCGAACAGCAGATGCTGGCAATCGGCCGCGCGCTCATGTCGCGGCCTACCATACTCCTCCTGGATGAGCCGTCTATGGGACTCGCCCCGATGGTGATAAAGGAGATATTCGACAAGATACGAGCGCTGAGACAGGAAGGCACCACCATTCTCCTGGTGGAACAGAATGCAAAGGCCGCCCTCAATATTGCGGATCGAGGCTATGTCATGGAAACGGGCAAGATCGTGTTTCAGGAGACAACCGAGTTGTTGAAGGAAAACCAAGAGGTACAGAGGGCCTATCTGGGCAAGGGGTATAAAGAGGTCTGGGAGTAACGGAGGAAACAAGGATATGAATATCTGGGATCCTGCAAACGAATGCATGCCCAGGGAGGACATTGCCCAACTGCAACTGGAGCGACTCCAATCCCTGGTAAACCGGTGCTACAAAAACGTTGCCTTCTATCGCAAAAAATTCGACGAGTTGACAATCGATCCGGAGAGCATCCAATCCCTGGATGATCTGGCGCGTCTTCCCTTTACCACAAAAAACGATCTCAGGGAGAGCTATCCGTACGGGATGTTCGCCGTGCCCCTCAGGGAAGTGGTCAGGATCCATTCCTCGTCAGGTACCACCGGCAAGGCAACGGTGGTGGGGTACACCCGAAACGATATCCTCCTGTGGAGCGACCTGGTGGCACGGTTCCTTACCGCCGGCGGGGTCACCCAGGATGACGTGATCCAGATCGCCTTCGGCTATGGACTGTTCACCGGCGGGTTCGGACTTCACTACGGTGCCGAACGCATCGGGGCATCGGTCATTCCCGCCTCCAGCGGCAACACCAAGCGTCAGATCCAGATCATGAAAGACTTCAAGACCACGGCCCTGGTGTGCACCCCATCCTACGCCCTGTATATCGCCGAGGTAATGGAGGAGATGGAGATCGATCCCAAGCCCCTATCCCTGAAATTGGGCCTGTTCGGATCAGAGCCCTGGTCCGAGGCGATGCGCAAGCAGATCGAGGAGAAGCTCTTCATAAGCGCCACGGACAATTACGGCCTGAGCGAGGTGATCGGGCCGGGGGTATCGGGGGAATGCGCAATAAAAGACGGGCTGCACATCTTCGAGGACCACTTCATCCCGGAAATCATCGACCCCGCCACGGGGAAGTCGCTCCCCATCGGAGCGAAGGGGGAACTGGTGCTCACCACCCTCACCAAGGAGGCCTTCCCGCTGATCCGCTATCGGACCGGGGACATCACGCAATTCATCAAGGAGCCCTGTCCCTGCGGCAGGACACAGATCCGCATGAGGCGGGTCTCCGGAAGGACCGATGACATGCTGATCGTCCGCGGGGTCAATATATTCCCCTCACAGGTGGAGGAGATCCTCATGGGCATCGAAGGGACAGAGCCTCACTACCAGATCATCGTGGACCGGAAAAAGGCCATGGATGAGTTGGAGATCCTGGTAGAGGTCTCCGAGAATATCTTCTTCGATGAAATGAAGCGCCAGCAGGAATTCATCGAACGAATACACCGGGAGATATCCTCCGGCCTCGGGGTAAGCGCGAGGATCAAACTGGTCGAACCGAAGAGCATCGAGCGCACCATCGGAAAGGCAAAACGGGTGATCGACAAGCGGCAGCTCTACAACAGCGAGTAAGCCGTCAGAAGGGGTAGTTGAGGCCGATCCAGGCCGTCGTCTGGGTCACCTCGAGCTCGGGTAAGGGAAGGTATACGTCATCGCTGCTGGTGTCAAACAGGAGGATCGTTTCGTCATCGATGGTCATCCTCTCCCAGGCAATGCCGAGCATCAACGACAGTGAGTCCACGCTCTTGATGATCCGCACATTCGCCGTATACCAGGAGCCCGAGGTGTCACTCCTGAAGGTATACCTGCGATCCTCGGTCCCTGCAATGGAGACCCGATAGTTGACGTCGGACTTCGCCGCAAGAAAGGCCCATCCGAGGTGCACCACGCATTCAATGCCGTGTCGCGGAAATTCCACCGAAATCCCTGCCTCAGGCATTCCCCCGACTGCAATAATGCACTGATCATCCAATGAGTATGCCGTATCCACGAGGAAGGAAAGCGGAAACCCGGTACCCCGGAAGGATTCCCGCTCCAGCTTCAGCCTCCGGTACACCAGTCCTCCCCCCAGGTAGGGGGTGATGTTCACCGCATTCTCCTCCCCAAGCGAACAGGTTCGCGACATTCTGTATCCATGGACCTCCAGCGTGTGCCCATGGATATCCAACTGATTCTCGTGATGGATCCCGCCCGATGCGGCATCCCATGATTCATCATCCTTGTCCCTAATCAGGTAGGTGAAGCGAAACGAAAGTCGAAGGGGAGACCCCTCCTTGTCCAGATCAAGGCCAATACCCGTGGAGTATGCCGTGTTATGGGAATCGGACTGGAACCCTTCATTCCGATTCCGTATCCCGACATCCCCGAATCCTGCCCCCAAAAAGAACACCTCTTCAGCGCAGATTTTGCGCAGCGGTGTTCCAAAAAATACCATCGTGACGATGAACATCACCATGGCGATACTACGGATTGGTTCAAGCCGCCTTTGCATTGCCGCCTTTCTTGCCTTTGCGGGCATGTTTGTTATTCACGTGAAGAAACCACCTAATACCACAACTCTGTCCATTTATCAAGCAGCACGACCAATGTCATCGAAAAAGCCGGAAATTAATTCAATAAATATGAATTTATTTATTTATTTTTATTTTTAATTAACATCAAGGCCGACACTTTTCTGCATGATTGCCCGGTCACGAAGGGATGAAAAATGATGTTATTTCCTCTGAATTGCTTGCCCTTCAAGCGATTCGCTTGCATGAATCCCTGACAAGGCAATGGCCTGGATTTTGCTTTATATGCTGTGCGACCTAGGACCTGCATCTGGGGGGAAGCAGCCTGGAACATGATTTTTAGGGATCGCAGACTCGTGGATTCGCACCGGTGGGTGAAGGTTTTTCACCTGAAGGTCGATAATAAGAGTAATACCCGAGTTGTCTATAGGGTTCTTTGTCGGACCGAAGGAGATCGCAGGGAGTTTATTGATGCGGACGCGCTGGGCGCTCAAGGACGGTTTTAGGAAACGGTTGCGCTGGGTGATTTTCGAGAATGTGAAACGATACGGCTCCGTTAACTTGGCTCTTTTAGGGGGACAAACGAACATGAAAAAGGCAGTAGCAATAAAAACAATAACGATCGTCATTGCAGCGATCGCCATTCTCTTTGTTGCATCCGCGCCTCTTCTGGCGCAGTGGTCATACAAAGTCAAAAGCGGCTCCCTGGACGGGGAACTGAAATCAAAAGGCAGTGACTACGGTGCATATGATATCTATGATGGCAAGGAGCTAAACAGAGGGGCGCTCGGGGGGGGCAGCCGTGGATACGAGTGGGTGACCAATCCAAGTAAATCCCCGGGAAAACGTGGTGCGCTGAGCGCCATTGACGGAGAGCCGGATACTGGTGGAAAAGGAAATACTTTTACCACAACAATACAGACAGATAGTATAAAGGTCGGACAGTTCTATTCATCCAGTTTTGAAATCTACAAAGGATACCTTACATTCGACACTACAGGCATTCCGTATGGCTCGGTTATAACCGGTGCCACATTGACACTCTGCTGCAAGGTAAAAAATATTGATATTGGAAAAAATTTTGATGTCCAGGTATATAAGTCAAAATGGACGGAGCCCCTGTGGAATCCCGATTGGGGAGCAATTGCTGCCGCAACGGTGCATGGATCTGTAAATACATCGTATCTAAATAACGACGAAGAATATGTCATAAAATTGGACGAAGGTAACGCATTCGCATTGAACGATCTCATAGAAAAGGGTGATGCCACACAAATTGTTCTCATTAGCTCAAGGACGGCCGCAGGCAATCTACCCCCGTCACCCTCATCACCCGAATATGTGGAGATCTACTCAGCGAATGCCCAAGACCCCAACAAGCGGCCTAGGCTGGACATTCAGTACAACGGAGCGGAACCGAACATCAGGCCAAGTCTCACCTGGACCGGGGAGCAGTACTACAAGATGAATGCGGTATACCCACAGGAGATCTTCGTGGGCGAGAACAACCTGACCTTCAAGGTCCAATATACCCATATCCTGGGCAACGCGCCGCTAAAGACCCAAGTCTGGATCGATCTGAACGCCGACGGGGATTTCTATGATGCAGGGGAGCAGGTGGACATGAGGGCTGCAGACCTCAACGACACCGACTACACGAACGGGAAGCTCTACTACGCGAATGTCACCCTGAATTCCGACGGGGTGAGTGACATCCACTACCGCTTTGTGTTTACCGATGACACCGATGTGGAGGCGATCGGCACCCCCGCCCAGGTGGCCAACCTCACCCCCATCCAGGCGGAAGAAAAGAACATCTGTTTCATCGATACGGCGCAGGACAAGGATTCGGCCTCCTCGCTGGCGAACTTCATCGAGAAAAGACCCCTGCTCTATAACCTCTTCTCGAGCTTTGCCAATCATAAGGTGATGGTACACATCTCATTTTAGCTCTCCAATCGCTGAGGCTATTGGCTTAAGGGCAGCATTCCCGAAAGGGCTATATTTTTTCTGCCAAATGTATCCTCACACCGGGCATCTCCCTGCAACATGACTGTATCCATGTTTTCACCGCATTGCGTTGACCGAATCTCTTTGAAACAAACGGGAAATATGCTATTCTTGTATTATTGCAACAGTCGATGGGATTGAAGTTGTCGTTGCATGGAACTTTGCCCATCTCAATAATCCCTTTACTCGCAATAAGGTAAGAAGGATTGTCGAAGCCGGGGGTTATATTTGCCCAGAGATATGCTCACCCGACGAATTATTGGAGGCTGAGAAATGAAAGATCCAATCGTTGAAGAAGTGCGAAGGCATCGCAAGGAACATACACGAAAATTTCATGGGGATTTATCAGAGATATGCACGGATCTTCGACGTGTTCAGGAAGCCTCGGGACATAAAGTTGTTCGACGTGTACCGGGAAAATCGGAGCCGGCAATGCGCTCCGGTCGACACGATAGAACACACGGCTAAGGTCAGAACGTCATGGATGTCATGAAGAGCCTATTGGTCACCGGCGGGTGCGGTTTTATCGGATCGAATTTCATCAGGTACCTGCTGGAGGAATCGAATTTTCAGGGGCATGTTCTCAATATCGACAAGCTGACCTACGCGGGAAATCCCGAGAATCTTGTCGATATCACGGAGGGATTTCCTTCCAGGTACACCTTCGTCAAGGGGGATATCTGCGATAAGGACCTCCTGCAAAGGGTCTTTGATGAACACGCCATCGATTCCGTGTGCCACTTCGCTGCGGAGTCACACGTGGACCGGTCCATCGTACGGCCGGATGACTTCATACGGACCAACATCATCGGCACCTTCAATCTCCTCGAATGCGCCCGGGCCAGCAACCGCATGCACCTCTTTCATCATATCAGCACGGATGAGGTTTTCGGAAGCCTGGGGAGCGACGGATACTTCACCGAGACGACTTCCTACAGGCCCAACAGCCCCTATTCCGCTTCCAAGGCCTCTTCCGACCACCTGGTGCGGGCCTATTTCAAGACGTACG